>JAFGGU010000038.1 GCA_016930375.1 Bacteroidales bacterium
CTGCCTTAAAGCCAACTGGCTCGATTCATACCAAAAAGTGTAATTACCGGCAAACAATTGAACTTTATTAAAATCAATGTCGACTATGTGAGTGCATATCGAATCCAGGAAATGCCTGTCGTGTGATACCACCAAAACAGTATTTTCAAAGTTCGACAGGTAATTTTCAAGCCAGTTTACCGATTCCAGGTCGAGGTCGTTTGTAGGCTCATCCAGCAAAAGATTATCGGGCTTGCCGAAAAGGGCCTGGGCCAGAAGTACTTTTACCTTTTCTTTGCCATTTAATTCCCGCATCATTTTAAAATGCAGTTCGTCTTTAATGCCCAATCCGCTCAATAAAATGGAAGCATTGCTATCGGCATTCCATCCGTCTAACCGGGCGAATTTTTCTTCCAGATCGGAAGCCTTAATTCCGTCTTCTTCAGTAAAGTTTTCTTTAGCATAAAGGGCATCTTTCTCATTCATAATTTTCCAGAGTTCTGAATGACCCATTAAAACCGTTGTGAGCACGGGGTAATTATCAAATTCGAAATGGCTTTGCCTCAGAACCGATAGTCTTTCATCCTGACCGAATGAAACGTGCCCTTTTATGTTTTCAACTTCACCGCACAACATTTTCAGGAAAGTTGATTTTCCTGCGCCGTTGGCACCAATTATTCCATAGCAGTTTCCGGGTGTAAACTTTAAATTTACATCCTGAAACAAAACTCTTTTGCCGAATTGAATTCCCAGATTTGATACCGTTATCATTAATATTATTTATTTAGAAACCGTTGTAATATTTCTGCAAAGTAACTTCTAATTGTTGGTTTTACCAACAGAAGTAAAATCAGGTTTAATACGAAGTACACCAGGATATAACAAAATAAGTATTCAGGCTAACCTTAGTAATGCGGATTCAAAAGCGAAAACACTATTTCTGAAATGCACCCATCCTGCCAATGATCTCTTTTAGCTTTTCAGCATTTATTGGCTTGGATAGGTAACCATCAAATCCTTTTGCGAGTATTTCCTTTTCTTCGTGCTTAAGCGCATAAGCTGTTACTGCAATAACCGGAATTTTCCAGTTTATTTTCTTGATTGCCTGCAATGCGTCATATCCGTTCATAACCGGCATCTTAATATCCATGAGAACCAATATGTTATCGTGATTTTTTTGTTTTTCAATATACGCAACCGCTTCTTTGCCATTTTTACCCCAAAAGTGCTTTTCTTTAGGAATACGCAGCATTTTCACCAGAATCTCATAATTGGCCGGCTCGTCCTCGGCAATTACATAAAAGAATCTCTCTAAAGACAGGGGTGGTACTATCTTACTTATAGTTTTACTCCCCCTATCCTGCCCCGGAAGGTCTATAAAGGGAATTGTAAAGTAAAAGGTTGAACCGGTTTCGGGTGTGGATTCCACCCAGATTTTCCCGTTCAATAGCCCGACAATTTTTTTGCAAATGGCCAGTCCGATACCGGTACCTCTGTATACCTTTTCAGAATCGGATTCAATCTTGAAAAAGTGTTCAAAAACGCGCTCTTTATGTTTCGGTTCAATCCCAATTCCCGAATCAGCAACAAAAAAGCGGATATTATTCTCAATTATTTCATAGCCAAACCTGATAAATCCTTTCTGTGTATACTTCATGGCATTACTGAGCAGATTATTCATAACCTGCTTAAAGCGTACCGGATCGATATGGAGGATCAGTTCCTTTTCTTTCTTGTTAACAAATTCAACAGCCAATCCTTTTTCATTTTTCAACCGCCAGAATTCTTCCATTTCGGTAAGCACGGTATGTGCATTGAAAGACTGTGGTTTCATTACCAACTGGTTCGATTCAATCAGGGAAATATCCAGGATATCATCAATCAGGTACATGAGGGTTTCTCCGTTCTGATTGATAGTCCGGATGAATCCTTCCTTCTCTTCTTCACTGAACTCTCTTTCCTTAAGCAGTGAAGAGAAACCCAGGATGGCATTCATGGGAGTACGGATTTCGTGACTCATATTGGCAAGGAAAGATGACTTCAGTTGATCGGATTCTTCAGCCTTTTGTTTGGCATTTTCAAGTTGATGCGTGCGTTCCCGGATAAGTTCCTCAAGGTTGTTGCGATGCCTGAGCAATTCTTCATTCTGCATCAGAATTTCTTCCTGTTTTTCCTCCAACAGGGAATTTACTTCCTGCAACTCCTCTGTTCGCTTGTTAACAGTATCCTGCAACAATTCTTTCTGACGTTTTAATATACTGAGGCGTATTCTGAAAACACCCAGAACGAGCAGAATCAGCATCAATGGAATGGCAATCTTCATGAATAGCGTATTCCACCAGGGAGGTCTGACAACAACTTTTAAAGCAACTTCCTTGTCCGACCAGATGCCGTCGCTATTTGTAGCTTTAACCCTGAATGTATATGTTCCGGGATCCAGGTTGGTATAGGTGGCAACACTTTGATTTCCGGAATAATTCCATTCGTCTTCAAACCCTTCCAGGTAATAGGCATATTGGTTCAGTGATGGTTGAGCATAGTGAAGTGCTGCAAACTGAAATGTAATGATGTTGTTTTTATAAGAAAACCTAATCTCCTTTGCTTTATAGACAGGTTCCTTAAGTACTTCCTGCTTATTGATGACATCCCCAACTTTCACTTTTTTGTTGAACAATAACAATTCCGTTACCACAACCTTGGGAAGGAAAGGATTTGGGATTATTTTTTCAGGATGGAAAGCATTGAATCCATTCTCACCTCCGAAAAAAATCACGCCATGGGTATTTTTGAAGTAGGCGTTGTGCCAGAATTCATTGCTTTGCAATCCATGAGCTACATTATAATTTGTAAATTCTTCTTTCTGAGGATCCATCCGGGATATCCCGAAGTTGGTGCTGGTCCATATATAACCCTGATTATCCTCCACAATTCCAACGATACCTTCAGAAGGCAGACCATCTGCAATATGATAGGAAATAAAGAGTAAATCAGGAAAATCTGCATAACTGCCGGTGATCCCGGTGGGATTATGTACCTTGTTCAATCCTCCGGCTGTACAGATCCAAAAATTGCCATCACGGGCCTGGCAAAAAGCATTGATGGTATTGTTGCTGAGGCTGAGCGAGTCATTTTCTGCATTGCTGTAATTGATAAATTTGGGGTCATCCTTTCTTTTTTCATCGGCCGTAAGTATGCTTAATCCATTTCCATGTCCTCCTATCCAGATGTTTTTGTGACTGTCTTCGCCAATAGCCCAAATTACCTTATCGCAAAGGCTGTGCATATTTCCTGAATCGGGAAGGAAGAAATCAAACTGATCGGTTTTTTCATTGTATCGCCACAAACCGGCATCCCAGGTTCCTCCCCATAATATGCCATCGCTGTCTTCATAAATTGAAAATGTCCACCTGTCGAAAATGTAATTTTTAATTACCGGCTTATTCCCTGAAAAAGGTATTTCCGGTTTAATTTTTGCAACCGTTCCTCCTCCGATGCCAGCCCATACTTCACCGTTTTTACGCTGTAACAGGCAGAGAATGCTGTTACCTCCAATGGTTCCCTGATCTAAAGGATCATTCTGGTAATGTATGATTTTTGGTTCCTGAGCACCTGAAAACAAAATGCGGTTAATGCCCCCTCCAACATCCAGGCCTACCCAAACTTCATTAGGTTCAAGACCATGAATGGAAGAAACTACATTACCACTGAGCGAATTCGTTCTATAAGGTATTTTTTTAAAATGAAGAAACTGCTTCCGGTAAAAATCATATTTATCCACTCCCTTACTGAAGGTCCCTATCCAAATCACCCCTGTGTTATCCTCATATAACGAATATATTGTATTGTCACTGATTGACTTATCATCCAAATCATCAGGCAAAAAATGCTCCAGCATATCCGTTTCAGGTTGATACCTGAACAACCCCCCTTCAGTTCCGATCCAAATATGTTTGTTATGATCCATGAAAAGCCGGCTTCGCTTACCCGGAGCCACGTTGATTTTGCCTGGATCTACCCTTTTGTATGACCTGGTTGCTTCATCATATTCCAGTTTCAGGACACCATGCAGTACTGTACCTAACAACAAATCGCCATGCATGTCTTTCACAACCGATGTCACCAGCGTATTCTCAAGGCGAATTCCTGTATTGGTTATCTTTCTTTCCTTATGATTAAAAGAATACAAGTAATCAGAAAAAAGAAGGAGGTCCTCTTTACTTTCTTCAAATGCGTATGTTATTGAGGCTGTTGATCCCTGAAGCCTGAATTTCTCAAAACGGCCAGGCCTATGGTCATTTTTGGCCGGCGGAACATACAGATTCAGGGCATCTCCGGCACAAACCCACACATTACCGTTGCTGTCCTGTGTAACCTGGAAAAGTTCATTGCTGCTGATGCTTTCAGGATCATCCGGATTGTGGCGGTAATTTTCAAAAGTTTCTGTTATCGGATCAAAACGGTCAAGTCCGGTGACACTGTTGACTATCCAAATGTTTCCCGAGGTATCCTCATATATGAAGAAGATATCATTACTGCTGATACTTGTTTTGTCTTGATCGTTTTTTTGGTATACTTTAAATGCTTTACCATCATATTTATTCAACCCGTTGTAGGTGGCAAACCACATGAATCCATTGTGATCCTGCAGCATATAGTTGACAGAGGAATGTGATAATCCATCTTTAGTTGAAATATTTTCGAAAACCGGAGACAGGAATTGCGCAGAACAGATATTTGCGGATAAGAAAAGAATCAGGAACAACAAGCTCCCGCGCAGGTGTCTTTTATGATGATCCAGTGGTTTCATATGATCAGTCCAATTTTTGAACCTGTTTTTTCACCAAATGAAAAGGACAGGCAATCAACTGCCAATTCCATTGTCCTAAAGGTAAGAAAAAAGTGAGTCAGGTATTCGCAAAGGATGGCAATTATTTGTTTCCTTCATTTCGATAAAAATTTGACGGAATGAATACACTTGATTAATTTTAACCATCATTCACCATAAAAGAAATTACTAAAATGAAAAAGTTCCCTATCCTGTCGCTTATTGTTGTCTTTTTTATTCTTTTTGCAAACTGCTTAAACGGACAAATACCGGAAGGTTCCCTTCCCGCCTCTACGAATATCAGGGCCGATCAGTGCCCTTGCATCCTGCCCGACCTGAGTGTGATTTTCAGGATACACGCTCCCGATGCCACCAAAGTTCAGCTTGACCTGGGCAGGTTATATGAAATGAAGCAAGATGAAAACGGCATATGGACAGTGAAAACCGATCCGCAGGTACCCGGCTTTCATTATTACTCGCTGGTAATAGGCGGACTAAAATTTGCCGATCCGGCCAGTGAATCATTTTACGGAATGGGGCGAATGGCAAGCGGGATTGACATACCTGAAGCGGGTGTTGACTTTTACACCGTGAAAGATGTTCCTCACGGTGAAATACGGTCGGTTACCTACTTTTCATATACCACCAATTCATGGCGAAAGCTGAACATTTATACACCTCCGGGATATGACAGGGATGTTGAAACAAGTTATCCGGTAATGTATCTGCAGCATGGCGGAGGTGAAGATGAACGAGGCTGGGCTGTTCAGGGAAAAACGGATGTCGTTATGGACAACCTCATTGCCGAAGGAAAAGCAAAACCCATGATTGTGGTTATGGCAAACGGGAATGCCACGCAGGTCAAAGGACTGGGTGGGTATACCGACGAGGCCATGGCCATTTTTAAGGAAGAGATGATTGGTAATATTGTTCCCTTTGTTGAAAAGCATTACAGGGTAATTGCAAATGTTGAAAGCAGGGCGCTTGCTGGCCTTTCGATGGGAGGTGGACAGTCGTTTTATACAGGCCTCAGGAATACAAATGTTTTCAGTCATGTGGGCATATTCAGCAGTGGCATTTTCGGTGGCATAGCCAATCCGCAGGGAAAGCAATTTGATGCCGAGGCAGCCATTCCGGGAATTCTGACCAATTCATCCGCCTTTAACAAATCATTGAAAGCTTTATACATATCTGTTGGTGAGCAGGATCCACGCTTTGAACATACAAAAAAAGCAGTTCAGACATTCCGGGATAACGGCCTCAATGTGCAATTCAATTCCTTCCCCGGCGATCATGAATGGCAGGTATGGAGAAAATCGCTTCATGATTTTGCACAAAGGATATTTAAATAGAGCCTTAAGGAAAACCTGCGGAAATGGAATACTCTGGTTCTGTTTAGGCTGTGCTCTTTTTCCGTCAAGCTAAGAGGAGCTTACGCCCATACAGGGCTTATATTCAACGTGTCTACATTTACACAGGGCTTCACCCTGTGCTATTTGCTGATGCCCTTTCAGGGCATGAATCCTGCGGTGTAGAGTATACACTTTATCTTTGATGAATCTCTTACACTGGTTCAGGATATGAATTTATTTACCTATTTAAGCCCTGAAAAAGGGCATAAGCAATTGAGCAAGTCCATAGATTGGCGCCTTTGGGCTGTGCCCATATGCCATAGTTCTATATTGTAAGAAAATAAATAAGTAATAAATACATATTATTTACATATTTTTTATGTAATTTAGCATGCAAATTGCTTTCATGAATTTTGAATTTGATGAACAAAAAAATGTATCGAATCAATTCAAACATGGAATTGATTTTATTGAAGCACAACAACTGTGGGAAGATCCTGAAAGGGTTGAGATACCTGCCAGGACTTCTGATGAGCCACGGATTATGATCATTGGCAGAATCAATCAGGCAATTTGGACTGGTATCTATACAATTCGTAACCACAACATCAGAATTATTTCTGTAAGAAAAGCAAGGAAAGATGAAAAAGAAATATATGAAAGCCTCGGAATTTGACAGACTTTTCGAAGCCGGAGAAAGCACTGTTGAATACCTGGATAAATCGCAACTGAAAAGGCCCGGCCTGGAACAAAGGAGGATAACGGTGGATTTTCCTGCCTGGATGGTGTATCAGCTGGACAAAGAAGCGATGCGACTTGGTATAACCAGGCAATCCATTATTAAAATGTGGATCTCAGAAAAGATTGGCTCAAAAACAGCGTGATTGAATTTCTAAATAATTTGTATCAGAGATAAAACCAAAAGCCATTGAGTTCAGCTTATCAGTAGTTTTTAACCCTGACCATGAAGCGTCTTTTGCATATAGCAGAAAACTCAAAACCAATCGCAACAGTAAATTTGCTTTTTGCTGTATGCATTACCCTGGTTGCCGGAACGCCTGGTTCTTATCAATACAAGTTGTCCGGAATTACCAACACAACACGCGAACGTATTTCGATTAACCAGGACTGGCGCTTTTTCAGGTATGACAGTACCACTGTTGCCGATGATCTCATCTATGACCTGCGGCCCGAGGTTGCCACATTTGCTGATTTTCAGCCTGCCGACACCAAACCTACGGAACAAGCAGCTGTTGAAACTAGCGGCAAAACTCTTAAAGCATGGATTCTACCTACAGGAAATGCATTTGTTAAAGACCCCGGCAAACGATACTCCCGGCCCGACGGAAATCCCGGCAGCAACTTCCCTTTTGTACAAAATGATTTCGACGACAACGCCTGGGAATTGGTTAACCTTCCACACGACTGGGCCATCAAAGAACCCTTTATGGAAGGAGCCGACGCAGTTGTCGGGGGTGGTATGGGCCGGCTGCCGGTTCACGGTGTTGCCTGGTACCGGCGGAAACTGGATATTCCGGTATCGGATAAAGGCAAATCCATTTTTCTTGAAATAGAGGGCGCCATGTCTTATGCCATGGTTTGGCTCAATGGTCAACTTGTTGGCGGATGGCCCTATGGCTATAACTCGTGGCAGGTTGACCTGACACCCTATTTGGTCCCCGGCGGAGTGAACCAGTTGGCCATAAGGCTTGATAATCCTGCCAACTCTGCACGATGGTATCCCGGAGGAGGCATTTACCGGAATGTATGGCTGATTAAAACCAATCCGGTTCATATTGGCCAGTGGGGAACTTTTATATCAACACGCAGTATTTCGAATGATGCCGCAACTGTTGATCTGAAATTAACCTTTAACAACAATTCAGTCAATGATGCCGAAATAAAAGCAATTACACAGATCTACGCACTTGATGCAAACGGAAACAGAACAGGTGAAGCTGTTGCCGTCTTCAAACCGGCGGACCTTTATGTAAAAGCCGGAATGAAAAACGAAACTGAAAGTTCCGTTACGCTTGCAAATCCGGAATTATGGGGACCTTCGCCAACCCAAATACCAAATCTTTACCTGGCTGTCACTACGTTGTGGCAGAATGAGGTAGAAATAGACCGGTACGAAACCCGATTTGGGATCCGTTCATTGGAATTCAATCCGGATAAGGGCGTTGCCGTAAACGGAGAATTCATAAAAATCAAAGGTGTTAACCAGCATCACGATCTGGGCGCCCTGGGAGCTGCTTTTAACCTGCGTGCAGCCGAACGGCAGTTGCAGCTGCTGCAGGAGATGGGGTGCAATGCCATCCGGATGTCGCATAATCCTCCGGCTCCTGAGTTGCTGGAACTTACTGACCGCATTGGATTCCTGGTGATGAATGAGATTTTCGACGTTTGGGAACGAAAGAAAACCCCACTTGATTTTCATTTGATTTTTGATGATTGGTACGAACAGGATACACGGGCCTTCATCCGGCGCGACCGCAACCATCCCTCGGTGATCATGTGGAGCTTTGGTAACGAGGTTGGCGAGCAATACACCGATAAAGAAGGAGCAATTATTGCGCAAAAACTGAATGACATCATCGGTGAAGAAGATCCTACACGCCCTGCAACTGCTTCCATGAATTTTGCCAAACCACACATGCCCTTCCCCGCAGCTCTTGATGTGATCAGTTTGAACTACCAGGGAGAAGGCATCCGTCAGGCGCCGGAATTTGAGGGAACCGACCGCATCCGCACGGCACCTCAATATGCTGCCTTTCATGCTGCATTTCCCGGTAAGGTAATTTTGAGCAGTGAGACTGCCTCGGCATTCAGCAGTCGCGGCATTTACCTGTTCCCGGTGACGCCTGATATCAGTTCTCCTTTAAGGGATGGACGTGGCGGAGATTCAAAGAATCATCAGGTGAGCTCGTATGAGTTGTATGCGGTGGATTTTGGCGCTTCGACAGATAAAGTCTTTGGCTCGCTGGAAAGGAACCCTTTTGTGGCAGGTGAATTCGTATGGACCGGATGGGATCATTTGGGAGAACCAACACCTTATTACGACGCCCGAAGTTCCTACTGTGGCATCATTGATTTGGCCGGATTCAGAAAAGAGCGGTTCTACCTGTACCAGTCGCAATGGCGCCCCAACCTGCCCATGGCACACATACTGCCCCACTGGAACTGGCCGGAACGCAAAGGTGAAATTACCCCGGTTCATGTATTTACCTCGGGTGATGAAGCGGAGCTTTTCCTGAACGGCAAATCACTGGGCCGTAAGAAAAAAGGCCAGTATGAATACCGCCTGCGCTGGGATGATGTTATTTTCGAACCGGGTGAATTGAAAGTAGTTGCCTATAAAAATGGCAAAGAATGGGCTGAGGATGTTGTGAAAACTGCCGGAGCACCTGCCCGGCTTGAAGCAGCAGCCGACAGAAGCGAAATCAGCGCTGACGGCAAAGACCTGTCGTTTATAACGGTTCGTATCACAGACCAAAACGGATTGACCGTTCCCCGGTCGGATAACCCGGTTGCATTTTCCATTGAAGGTCCCGGGAAAATAATAGCCACAGATAACGGTGATCCTACCGACATGACGCCATTCCCTTCAGCTGTTCGTAAAGCATTCAACGGACTGGCACTGGTCATTGTGCAGGCAGAGAAAGGTAAGCCGGGGCGAATCATTGTAAGGGCAACATCCGACGGGTTGCAGGAAGCAAAATTGGAGTTATTCAGCAAATAAGAATACCTCTGCAATTATTCCATCAAATACCTTTTATGGATGGCCTTACTTATTTTCCAGGTACATTCCAGTCCTTCTTCAAACTCCACCCAGTCGCCCGACCCAAAGCTGATGGTTTTCCCGTCTTTCCCTGTAACCACAGCTTCTCCTTCGAGAATGTAACAGGTTTCTTTGTTTTCGTACGACCAGGGAAACTCAGATGGCTCCTTGCTCCAGGTGTCCCAGGCATGGGCCGTTACTATTTCTTCAGGGGTGGGTTTTCTTACAAGCATAGGTTTTACGTTTTTAAATAAAATTAATCAATATTTACTGATTCTCCGGGCATTTTTTGGTTGTCCAAAATATTGAATTCATGTGTTTAAACTTAAATAAACCTGATTCAATAATCATTTCATTTTTGCGACTATTTTCTTATTATTGTTAATAAAATAAGATGCTCACCAAAGAGATGTATCTGATAAACCTACTCATATGAAAAAGCCAGCTACGTTCCTGTTCACGTTGATTTTGTTATCATTAACCTGCGTATCCTATTCCCAGGAAAAAATTGATTCCTCGGAGATCACCTCCGAAGTACCCGAATTATTCGCCTTTCACGAGGTGATTTACCCGATGTGGCACGACGCTTATCCTGCAAAGGATTATGAAGCGCTCAAAGGATTTGTGCCACAGATCAAAACATCGGTGGAAGCCATCAATAGCGCAAAGCTGCCCGGTATCCTCAGGGAACGTGAAGGCGATTGGAAAACCCGACTGAATGAACTGAACACAGTTGCAGCATCCTATTACGCTGCTGCTGAAGAAAACAACCAGGAAGCCCTGCTGGAGGCAGCAGAAAAGCTTCACCATGAATTCGAAATGATGATGCGCGTGATCAGGCCTGCAATCAGGGAGCTGGATGAATACCACCAGACACTCTATATCATTTATCACAAGCTCCTTCCGGAAAAGAAATATGATGAGATTGCCGGATTAACCGAAAACCTGATTGTTAAAGCTGCAGCCGTTGCCGCTTTTCCACAGGAAAAACTGAAAAGGCGACTGGGCGACCGGATTCCCCAATTTGATGCTGCAGCTAAGGAATTGCTGTCAAAAACAGTGGCCTTAAAAGAAGTATTGAAAGCGAATGATGCCCAAAAGAATAACGAAGCCATTGAAGTGATGCATACCGCTTACCAGCAGCTGGATGCGGTTTTTCACTGATACCGGTATAGAAAAAAATAGCGTAGTGGATTTGCTATAGCTGTCAATTTTAAGTTTTAATTGTACCCATTCACTTACACATATTCGCATCAATATATAATTAGCTCAGGCCTGCCTTAGCGATGTCCCCGCTGCGCCTTCGCGTAGCCGCTTCGGCAGAGCAAGGCCAGCGCATAGCCGTCGAGCTAAGGATTTAATCAATTGCTTACGCCCCTGCCTGCCGGTAGGCAGGGTCAGGGGGTGGACCCGTATGAATCCGTCTCCAAAAAAATGAGATACATGTTCCACAGCAATGATGTTGTTATTGGTATTTCTCTGCATTTATAATGCAAATTGAACAATCGTCACAACCCACAACAGAACACTTAAAAATCAGTACAATTAAATTAAAAATCACTATTGCCCGATTAAACTCTATCCCGTCCCATCCGGGACTTTATTTTATTACTTAATCTTCTTTCTACCAATATATTGTCCCTCCGGGACGGTTCCGTTAGAGCCGGTCCCGCTTCGGCGGGAAACCAAATATCGGTAGAAATAGAAAATAACCCATTTAGCTTTTAAAGTCCCGTAAGGACGTAATAAGACCAGACATTCAAAAGA
>JAFGGU010000039.1 GCA_016930375.1 Bacteroidales bacterium
CGTATACCCGGTATTCCAGCTAGCTATACGATCATGGGGTACCGGATTATTTTACATAGTATTCTGTTCTTCTCTTTTTCATCACTTTCTGATAATTTTGCCTTTGCGCAGCAAGCCCCCCTTCAACGCGGTTCGGTAGCTTATTTCGACAGCATTAACCGTCGCATTGACAACCTGCAGAATCAGGTGGCTCGACTCAAACAAAGCCGTGATGTATCCTATTACAATATGCAGCGTGAACTGGACCTGACCATTTTTGTCAAGGCTTACGAGGAATATGTTGTTGATGAGGAATTTGAAATGGCCAGGGAAATGGTAGAACAGCGTCTTGAAAGGGCTGAATTCAGAAAAGACCAGTATTCCCTGAAGTTTTACCATAAGTACAGGGACGATGCCTATGCCCTGATAAAAAGCCAGCGCATGTATTATCAGGACCTGTTTCAAAAGGAGAAAAACTTTAAAAGGGAATTTGAGCGCTTTTCCGAATCCGGTGTGCTGGAAGACTACCAAAAAGCGCAAAGAATGGTTGATCTGGCCCTGAAATACGCACGTGAAAACAATCTTGCGGAAACCGTCAAATACCTTGAAGTATACCAGGCTTATGCCAAAGCCCTGATTTTCGATCATGAATCGGTTTATGACCTTGCCTCGCTTACCAACAACGAAAAAGAATTCCAGAAGGTGTTTCAGCCGCTCATTGCCAGCGATACCCTGGATAGAATCAAGGAAGCCGAAGGCCTGCTTGCGCATTGCACGAATTATGGCCGACTGACCAATTCTGCGTTAAAGGAAGAATTTTTCAGGAGGCAGGAACTGCTGGTTTCCGCAGCACTCTCTGATAAGCTGGAAAAAGAAGGCAGGGAAAAAGAACTGGCGAGGTATACCAACCAGGCTGTTACGGCAAAGTTTGATACGCTCAATCCCCGTGGCGTTTTCAAATGGCATGACCAGGTAATCGTAATTGACGAATTTATACCGACCTCCGGCATTGAAAATGTGAAGAAAGGTGAGGCGATCATGCACGCTGATAAAATGTTGGCGGCTTACCTTCAGAAAAACAAGTTGTGCGCATCGGTAAAGGACCTTAAATTCGGATATGCATTTATTATTCCGTATAAATCCAACGCTAAAAATACATCCTTCTATTACAATACAGCCAATAAAAAGTGGCAGTATATCGCCTGTTATACACTGATTGTGAGTCCGAATTACACCCAGCAGGTAAGTAAATTCATGCCCCCTCTCTTTTTTGAAGATGAAATGGATTCGGCAGACAACCAGATTTAGTAAACCAATTGCTTCCCCGGTTGTTGAGTATAAAAGAAAGAACATGCATAAAATGACCGGAACATATCTTATATTTATGGCCTTGTTGCAGTTGTCCTGTGCACCCAACAGCCATGAACTTAAACCTAAACTTCAAGACATTATGACAACCCATAGTAAACTGGACACAGCAACCTTTGGCGCAGGTTGTTTCTGGTGCGTTGAAGCCGTTTTTCAGCAGCTCAGAGGTGTTCAAACCGTTGAATCAGGCTATTCCGGCGGTCATACCCAAAATCCCACCTACAAAGAGGTATGTACCGGTATGACGGGACATGCAGAAGTCTGTCAGATAACCTATGATCCCTCGGTCATATCCTTTACCGAACTGCTTGAGGTTTTCTGGAAAACACATGATCCCACAACCCTTAACCGCCAGGGAGGTGACGTCGGAACCCAGTACCGCTCAGCAATTTTTTTTCATAGTAAGGATCAGCAACTGCTGGCAGAAGAAATGAAAGAAAAACTGGATGCGGCAAAAATCTGGAATGATCCCCTGGTTACCGAAATTGTTCCCTTTGTTGAGTTCTACAAGGCGGAGGCATATCATCAGGAATATTACTCTCAGAATGCATCCCAGCCTTATTGTTCATTGGTTATTACTCCGAAACTCGAAAAATTCAGGAAAGTATTTGCCGACAAACTGAAGGAATAGCTTTTTGTGTTATCTTTCCCCTTCCATGCTTTCAACATCCCTTAGCCTGTATATGAAAAATATAGTAGATTTTCTTTTTTCAACCCGACTGATGGGTATTGTCCTGGCATTGTTTGCAGTTTCCATTGCTTCTGCGACGTTTATTGAAAATGATTTCGGAAGTGCTTCGGCGCGCATGCTGGTATACAACGCCCACTGGTTTGAACTGCTTCTCCTGCTGGGGATGATCAACCTCGCCGGTCATATATTTACCCAAAAGCTTTACCGTAAATCCAAATTTACAGTTTTTCTTTTCCACATCGCCTTTCTGCTGATCCTCTTAGGGGCAGCCATTACCCGGTACACCGGATTCGAAGGTACCATGGCGATCAGGGAGGGTGAAGAATCGCAATCTGTATTGGCGGCAGGTACTGCGATTGATGTTGTTACAGGTCAGGGCGGTAAAACTGAGAGGAAGTCCTTTCCGGTGTCCTTCAGTGCTCTTGGCCGGAGGACACTAAAAAAGAATTTCCAGTATCAGGATAAGACCTTTCATTTATCTGTCAGGTCATTTGTTCCCAATGCCTATCCTGCTATTGAACCGTCCATGGACGGAAAACCGGTAGCTGAGTTTATTTATTCCGACAGGGAGGGCAGGAAAAGCCAGGTGATCACCTCAGGAGAAATAAAAATTTTTGGAAATCTCCGGCTTGCATTTGATGTGAGCAACCCTGATACCAATGCTTTGATCCTGATTTCATCCGGCGACAGCCTCCTGTTTGCATCTCCTTATCCGGTATCCCGGGCAGGCATGTCTGATCAGTCCATGACCCTGCTCGCGGAAAATATACCACACCGCCTTGAAGTCATGCAACTTTATACTGTTCAGGAACAGGTTCTCGTCCTGAATAAATACCACAAACAGGGCAAAGTAACGCCCAAACCCTTGCCGGCACAGAATGGACAGTCCCTGGATGCAGTATTGCTGAAATTGACATCGGACCGTTTTGTGAAGGAAATGATTCTCTGGGGTAAGAATGGACTTGTGGGTGAGCCCGAAACGATAATCCTGAATAATACTCAACTCACACTTACTTATGGTTCTGATTATAAGGTACTGCCATTTAAATTAAAACTTAATGATTTTAAGGTGGAGAGATACCCTGGTTCTCAAAGTCCGTCCTCTTTTGAAAGTGATATTACCTTATCAGATTTGCCCAGGAACATTATTGAATCCAGTCGCGTTTACATGAACAATGTGCTTAAATACAGGGGCTATAGATTCTACCAGTCTTCTTATGATCCGGATGAAAAGGGTAGTATTCTGTCGGTGAATTATGACCTGGCCGGGACCCTGGTTACCTATATCGGGTACTTGCTTATGACACTGGGTATGCTGTTAAGCCTGTTGAATAAAAACAGCCGCTTCAGAAAACTGGCCGGTGAAACGGCTTCCCTCAAACTGGCAAAAAAAGGCCTGGCTGCATTGCTTTTTCTTTTTTTGATTACGGACTATTCCCGGGCCCAGGAATCTATGCCTGCTCCATCAGCCGTCGCTGTGAATAAAGAGCATGCCGCACGCTTTGGGAAACTGCTCATCCAGGACAACGGGGGCCGGATCGAACCCGTGAATACCCTTTCTTCAGAAGTATTGCGGAAACTTTACAGGAAAAGCGATTATAAGGGTATGACGCCGGACCAGGTCTTTCTGGGTATGTTCGCCGATCCTGCCACATGGCAATATGAACCCATCATTCGCACCACCAATTCCAGGATACAAAAAATGCTGGGATCCAAAGGGAGGTATTATTCATTTGCGTCATTCTTCAGGGACAACAATTATATCCTGCATGACCATGTTGAAAGCGCTTTCAGGAAGAAGCCCGTATACAGGAGTAAATTTGATAATGAAGTCATCCGTCTGGATGAACGTGTGAATATTGCCTATCTCGTTTTTACCGGAGAAATACTGAGGATTTTGCCGGTTCCCGGGGACAGTACACATACCTGGTACAGTCAGCCAGGAATTACGGGTAAGGTCCACACCCAGGATTCTGTATTCACCAACCACATCATCAGTTATTATATTCAGGATGTTCAGCAAAGTCTGAAGCGGGGTGACTGGAAGAGTTCTGATGAAATCATCAGATCCATTTCCAGCTATCAGCAAAAATTCGCGCAGGAAATCATACCGCCTCCGGTTAAGGTAAAACTTGAGATTCTCCTGAATAAGGCGGATGTCTTTTCGCGGATATCCAAATATTATGGATTGACCGGTTTTGTTTTACTCCTGCTGCAGTTTACCGGATTATTCTTTACAAAACTTAAACTAAAGGTTCCGGTAATTATTGCTACAGTATTTATTATCATACTATTTGCTGTCCATTCAACTGGATTGGGTCTGCGGTGGTATGTATCGGGACATGCTCCCTGGAGCAACGGTTACGAAGCATTGATATACATTGCCTGGGCAACGGTGCTGGCGGGATTGGCATTCGCTTCAAAATCGTCCATCACATTGAGCGCGACATCCATTCTGGCTTTTCTGGTGCTGAATACAGCCCATCTGAGCTGGATGGATCCACAGATTACAAACCTGGTGCCTGTTCTGAAATCATACTGGTTGGTTATTCACGTTGCCACCATCACTGCCAGCTATGGTTTTCTTGCCCTGGGTTCTTTGCTTGCATTTATCAATCTGTTGCTGATGAGCCTGCAAACAACAAAAACCAGGGAATATCTGTACCTGACTGTTAGGGAACTAACCAATACCATCGAAATGACCCTGATAATAGGCCTTTACCTGCTTACAATTGGTTGTTTTCTGGGCGCAGTGTGGGCCAATGAATCGTGGGGACGTTATTGGGGCTGGGACCCGAAGGAAACCTGGGCTTTGGTCAGTATTCTCATTTACGCTTTCATACTGCACATGCGGATGATACCGGGATTAAAGGGAACTTACGCATTTAACCTGGGTTCCCTGCTTGGGATTGGTACCATCCTGATGACTTATTTCGGAGTGAACTACTACCTTTCGGGATTGCATTCCTATGCCCAGGGCGATCCGTTGCCGGTACCCGCCTTTGTTTACTATACCCTGTTAATTATTTTTTGTGTGGCCCTGATGGCTTATTTCAACAACCGAAGACTGAACCGGGGTTCGGAATAGCCTGAAAAATCAGTCAATGGTCTTCTTTGATAATTATAGCCTCATACGTATACAGGTCAGCATCTTTCCAGCCGTTGCGTCCCAATCCGGCTTTATCGGAAGCACAGTGCTCCAGAAACTCGATCTTTGACCACCCGGTGCTGACTGATACCTGGGGAAGATAGGTTCCCGAGGCGTATCCTTTCTTCATATAAATGCCATGTCTGCCAAGTTCGATCTCATCGATGGAGTCAATCTTTTTCAATGGTGTAAGGATGGATATTTCAGTTTTCAACTCAGGCATTTCATCTGCTTTCACAGGTGAGAACCTGTGATCGTGAAAGGCAGATGCAACTGCCATTTCCTGAACAAGCTCATGCAAAGGCTTATCGGGCGTGAACCGCCCGACACAGCCACGCAGTTTTCCCTGTTTGTACAATGACACAAATACACCTGCATTCTGCAGCAAACCAGGAGTAAGCTCATCTTGCTCAATCCTGGTCTTCTGAGCCCCTGTCAGCTTGGCTTGTATGGCATCATGAACCAGGGTGATCAGAACATTTTTGTCCCTTGTTGTCAATATTTCCCGGTTATTTTCATCCTCAGCCGGAGTCAGTGCGTTGCCCTGCCGGATTGAAATCGCGTGATAACCGACGACGCGCGATTTGTTTGCCATCCCGGCGGCATCACCCGAGTTTTTATAATCTACCAGGTGATAGGTTATGTCTTTCATTTTCCAGGTCATGTACAACAGTGTGAGGACTGACGTCCAGCCGCAAAGGCAGGTGGAAAGTCCGGGTATTCCGGCATGCTCGTTTTTATCCAGGACCTTCACCAGTGTGTCGGGCTCCCCTGTAAGAATGGCATCTGCTGTTAACCTATCCACCCTGCAGGCATCTTCATAACCGGGATAATGAGAAAAATCAGTGCTGAAAATAAACAGGTTGGCCGGTGTAAAATAGGAAAGGAGCGAGCCTGCTATTTTTTGGCAGGTTTGCGCCTCCTGTGTGGAAATGACAACTGGAACAATCTGAAAAGGCTTCTTTAACCTGTATTGTAAAAAAGGAAGCTGCACCTCAAGGCTGTGTTCATTGTTATGTACATCGGAACGATCTGTATAGAAACTATTTACAGACATCAACTCACGTGAAAGTTTAATATTTACAGGTACAATGCCCAGGGGAGTCTTGTAGTCACCCCGGGTATACACCGAAGCGCCATCAAACGCATACCGATGGCTTGAACCGATGATAAAAACGTTTTCATATTGTTTTTCGGCATCAATCTCCATGAATGCGGCAGCAGCCACTGCGCCAGAATAAACATATCCGGCATGAGGAGAAATTACCGCCAGGGTGTTGCCCTTCAACGGTTTTGCTTCAACATCAGAGAACAATCGCTGAAGTTCACCTTTTAACGCGGCTGGATTTCCGGGATAAAATTGTCCCGCAACAGCCGGTTCCCTGTTTACCAGAGCTTCATGGGATGCGTCCATAATAATTCCAGTTCAGTTTACTGCCTGTGCAGACTGCCATCAAATTTACGAAAATATACCTTCCGGTGCGAAGTAAAATGATTACTGCGGATGCTGAAGATGTGCGTAGGAGTTGGCAATGATATCCCGGGCATGGGCCACGAGGTCTTTGAGGGATTCTTCAGTATGTTGGTGTATTTCAATGGGTTCATGAATCACCATGAGGGCTTTGCCGGGTTGCACATCGAGAGTTCCGGTAGGCAGGATATCTTTTGTTCCTGACAAAGTGATGGGAAGAAGAGGCAATGCCAGGTCCAGGGCCAGCTTGAATGCTCCCTTTTTAAAGGTTCCTATTTCTCCGGTTTTACTACGGGTTCCTTCCGGAAATATAACCACCGATGTACCGTTTACCAGTTTTCTCTTGGCCTCGTTGAGTGATTCAAGTGCCACGCGGGGATTTGAGCGGTCCAGGAAAATATGTCCGACCTTCTTGCTGCCAATACCTACTCCCGGCATCCTGGCCAGTTCCTTTTTCATGATCCATTTGATATCAATACCCAGCCAGCCGTAAATCAGAAAAATGTCATAAAGACTCTGATGATTGGAAACGATAACATAGGATCTTCCTGGCTGGATGTTTTCTTTTCCGGTGACCTGAACAAACATTGGAGTGAGAAAAGCATTCAGTCTCGACCATATCACTCCGCCGAAGTAGCTTCCTATGCGCTGATTGACGAGCGTTGAGATCAGGACTGCAATAACACCAAAAAAAATGGTATTGAGGAAAACAAAAGGCAGGAAGAACAGCCATTTATAGGGTTGGTAAAGAATATATAAAATCCTGTTCTTCACATTTTTGCTTTTATACAAAAATAGCAGAAAATCTGAATCACTTCAAACCGTCGTTGATAATGCAGGCAAAATCTGTTCCCGGCTTTAAAGTCGGAATATTGATAACTTTCTTGGTTTTTTTTAGAATTGGTATAAATTAATTTGTTATTTAATTATAAATTTGCATAACAATTTTTTAATATAATACTATGAAAGAAGGTAAAGTAAAATTCTTTAATGAGAACAAAGGTTTTGGATTTATTAAAGATGCAGAAACGGGCAACGAATATTTTGTTCATGTTTCTGGGTTGATTGATAAAATCAAGGAAGATGACAACGTTTCTTTTGAACTCCAACAGGGCAAAAAAGGATTGAATGCGGTAAATGTGAAACGAATATAATAATTCGAATACTACATGAGGAAATTTTAATCCTTAACCCTCCCGCTTTAGCGGGGGGGTTTTTTATTTTATATATTTACTGGGAAATACGGGAATATTAATACTACGACTTATGGACCAGGCGGCAATTCATGGGGATTATTTTTTCATCATCAATCCGAATGCAGGTCATGAAAAGGGGAAGAAGGACTGGAATATTATATCCGCCCTGTTGGCGAAATATGATATTCCTTATGTGGCAAGGTTTACTGAAGCAAGAAGGCATGCTATCCTGCTGGCCAATGAAGGAATAAAAGAAGGTTACAGAAAAATCATAGTGGTTGGGGGTGACGGAACCATGAACGAAGCTTTGAACGGGGCGCTTGCGCAAAGGGTTTGTCCTGCTTCCGATATTACGCTCGGCATGATTACAGTAGGCACCGGAAACGACTGGGGAAAGATGTTCGGCATTCCGCTTGATTATGAAGGAGCCATCCGGATTATCAAAGGGGACAAAACCAGGCTTCAGGATGCGGGAATTGTTCATTACTACCATGGCACGTCACGCCAGAAAAGGTATTTCATCAATATTGCCGGACTGGGATTTGATGCTGTTGTAGTAAAACGTACGAATCTGTCCAAGGAAAGAGGACATAAGGGGAAAGCCCTTTATTTTATTAATCTTTTGAAAAGCCTTCTATTGTACAGGCACACACACGTGACGGTTGAAATTGACGGCATGAAAATTATCAACGACGTATTCACCATTAGCATAGGAATCGGCAGGTATTCGGGAGGGGGGATGAGACAAACTCCCCATGCGATTCCGGATGATGGTCTCTTTGATATAACCATCATCAAGAAAATAAGGAAAGGTGAAGTTATCATGAGTCTTAAGATGCTTTATGATGGCTCTATTCTTGAACACCCCAAGATTGAAGGTTTTACGGGTAAAAACATATTAATTGACTCCGATCCATTGATCCATGTGGAAGCAGATGGTGAGTCCCTGGGTCATTCTCCGATTGAATTTGGCATCCTACCCAAAAGCATCAATATCATTTACAGTCAATATCCTGACTGAGATTACCCTGATTGGTTGCAAAATCCGGTATTCAGGACCATTTCATACATATGTACAGGACAAATATTAGATTATTATTAACTAATAACCAGATCTTTATAAATTATTAAAGAAGTAATAGTTTAAATAAATCGGGAATCTGACCGTGAATTTTAAAGAATATCAATCATTTGAATCAATATAGCGTTAATAACCAATAATATATAAAGTTTATTCAAATTACTAATTGAAGTTAGTTACAGTAGATTAGTACCCCAAAAAAGGACAACGTATGCTTCGGTATGGCAGAAAACCCTATAAAAAACATACATTAAATACAAAAGTTACAAATATAAACATCAAAAATACATATGTAACCTTCAAATAAATTACATTTGTGGTATGAAGGAACGATTGGTGCAATTGATGAGTCATCTTGGTCTGACAGCCGCCAGGTTCGCAGATGAAATAGGGGTTCAGCGCTCAGGGATATCCCATATCCTCAGCGGCAGAAACCAGCCAGGTTATGATTTTATACTCAAAACCCTGCTTAAATTCCCTGATATTGACAGTGACTGGTTGCTTACGGGAAGGGGAAATATGCTGAAATCGGACATAAGCAATGGTAATCCGCTAAAAAGCATTGAACCGATCCAGGATCCTGTCACACCGGTCAGGAAATCCAAGGAAGTTACAAATGTAAACTTCATTGAAAAGGTAATTATTCTCCATAAAGACGGTACGTTTGACCATTATGATCCGGCAAGGAAAGATTGATTTTTAATCATTATCTTTGTCGAAAAATACATGTACAAAAGTCTGATTCGTCCTCTATTGTTCCTTCTCAGCCCCGAAACAGTACATCATCTTGTCGTGTTTCTCATAAAATGCCTTGTTTTCATACCCGGCATGAAAAGGCTCAGTAAGTACTGGTTTTCATATTCCGGCAATAAACTCGCCGTAACAGTCGCAGGACTTCATTTCAAAAGTAGGGTTGGCATGGCAGCCGGATTTGACAAGAATGCCGATTTTTACGATAATTTCTCCATATTCGGCTTTTCTTTCATCGAAATAGGAACGGTTACCCCCCTGGCACAGAGCGGTAATCCAAAACCTCGTCTTTTCAGGCTTCCCGCTGATAAAGCCCTGATAAACAGAATGGGATTTAACAACAAAGGCGTTGAATGTGCTGCCAATAATCTGCGGAAACGCGACAAATCCATCATCATTGGCGGAAATATCGGCAAAAACACCACAACGCCCAATGAAAGGGCCCCGGACGATTATTTGACCTGCTTTAATGCATTGTATGATGTAGTGGATTACCTGGTTGTCAATGTCAGCTGTCCCAATATTGCAGGTCTGGATAAACTGCAGGACCAGGATTCTCTCCGGGAGATTCTTGACATCCTTATGAATGCGAGAAAAAGCAGGACCTTACGCAAGCCAGTTTTTCTGAAAATTTCACCGGACCTTACATTCCGGCAAATCGACGAGACCATTGCCCTGTGTCATGAATCCGGCCTCGATGGCATCATTGCCACCAATACAACCAAACTCAGAAAAGGATTAAACACCCCGGAAGAAAGATTAGCTGAAATAGGATCCGGAGGTTTAAGCGGGGCACCCCTCAGGAATAAGGCCCTGGAAATCATAAGTTACATATGTAAACAAACTGAAAATACCCTTCCCGTGATTGCAACCGGAGGGATACTTACACCCGAAGATGCCTTGGAAATGATCAAAGCTGGCGCATCGCTGGTACAGGTTTATACGGGATTCGTTTATGAAGGACCCTGGGTGGTTAAAAGGATCAATAAAGCTATTGAGAGTTATTATAAAGAATCTTAACTGAATCAATCCATGAAAT
Source organism: Bacteroidales bacterium (assembly GCA_016930375.1). Taxonomy (GTDB): domain Bacteria; phylum Bacteroidota; class Bacteroidia; order Bacteroidales; family UBA10428; genus UBA5072. The sequence continues at coordinate 10,724 of JAFGGU010000039.1, forward strand.
TCGAGATTTGGAAATTTCCTGCCCGTGCATTTGTTTTGCTGCTGTTTGTATGGGTTACTTGTCCCCAGGTTATCACAGCACAACAGCAAAACCTGGTCGCCAATCCCGGCTTTGAAGAATATGAAAAGTGCCCCGAGGATTATACACCTGAAAATCTTACGCATAAACTTGTGCCGGGATGGTCCTATCCGACCAGGGCTACGCCTGATTATTTCAACAGGTGCAGTCCCAGAAATGTCAGTGTGCCCAAAAATTTCGCCGGAGAAAGCGAACCCCATGGCGGAAACGGTTATGTGGGTGCCATCCTGAGCGGCACCGAAGAAAGCTACCGTGAATATATACAGGGCCGGCTCGCAGTATCCATGATAAAGGGTCAGCGATATTGCGTGAGATTTTATTATAAACTGGCCTCGTATTCCCGGTTTGCGGTTGATCAGATGAGCCTGTATTTCAGTGATGTCGAAATAAAGAACGATATCAATGTCAATCTTTCCTATACCCCGCAGATCACTAATAAAATAGGGCTCTTCCTGGACAATATCGATGAATGGGAGGAATTCTGTACAGTATATACTGCTACAGGTTCCGAGCGTTTTTTTACAATCGGGAATTTCAGGAATTATGATAACACCAATTATGTGGTGACCGATAAAAACGTTGTGAATTTGCGCAATAAGGCATATGCCTATTATTATTTCGATGATTTCATCATTGCCCCGCTTGCCAATTGCAAGGACTGCCCCTGCGTGGTGCATGATTTTGAAAGCCGTATACTGGAAGCAGATTATACCGGTGGTCTGGATCCAATGACAGGCAAAGTGAACAGGATCATCCATGACGGGAGCATCCGGATCGGTTTATTGGGCGGAACTCCTCCCTATACAGTAACCTGGAATAACAAAATGACCGGTACCGAACTGCGAAACCTGCCTGCCGGCAAGTACATATACATGGCCAGTGATTTATACAACTGCAGGTCTTCCGATACCGTTATCTTCACGGAACCTGAAATTGTCAGGGATGAATTCCTCGAGGGACTGAAAGCCATTGAAGAAGGATCGGCCGTGGTTTTGGAGAATATCTTCTTTGATTTTGACAAGACTGTCCTGCTACCGGCATCTTTTGCAGAGCTGAATAAGGTTGTACAGTTCATGCTGGAAGAGGATATCAAACTCATTGAAATCTCGGGGCATACCGACAGTGAAGGCTCCGACGCATACAACAAGAAGCTTTCGGACGGCAGGGCGGCTGCCGTTGTCACTTACCTGGCTTCCCAGGGTATTAAGCCGGAAAGGATGCAATCGGTGGGTCACGGTGAAAGCAGGCCTGTTGATACCAACCAGACCGAGGAAGGCAGAGCGCAAAACCGCCGGGTTGAATTCACATTATTGAAGAAATAAAGAATAATAAAACACTGATTTATGCTGAAAAAGACACTGAACCTCTTCTATATCGCCCTGTGGATCCTTGCCATCATACCTGTTGGGCTGTCTGCACAAAATTTGAAAAAGGGATATAAACTGCTCGAAAAAGCGGATTATGAAAAGGCTTACGAAGTTTTCGGGGACGCACTGTCCGGGCCTGACCAGAATCCTGCTGCCCTTTTTGGAATGGCTCTGGTATTCGCCGATGAAAAATCACCCCGGTATGACGTCATCGGAGCCTGGGACTACGCCCGAAAACTGCAGCAGAACATGGACAAACTCTCAACGGAGGAGAGCGAATTTATAGGGGAATACTTCTACAATACGGAAGTCCGTCATATCAGCCGTCCCGTCAGGAAGAAAATGGATTATGCCATTGAAACCATGGAAGCCAAGCTGATCAAATATATCCGGGAGGAAAACAACCTGGAGGTAGTTTACCGGGTTCTTGATAAGTTTCCTGATTTCAGGCACCATGACAACATCCTTCATATCCGGAATCAGCTGGAATTCAGAAAATATGAAAAACAGAACACCCTGGAAGGTTACCTCGAATTCATTCAGAAGTTTCCGGACGCCTCGCAGATTGATAAGGCCATTAAATACCGGAATAAACTGTCTTTCGAAAAGGTCTGCGAGGTTAATACGGTTGAGGCCTACAATGACTTTATGAAACAATATCCCCAGGCTGCTGAAATCAACCAGGCTGTTAAACGACTTCATGCAGTAGCATTTGACAGGGCAAAGCAGATGAACACCATTGCCGCCTTTGATGATTTTATAGCGCATTACCCCGATGCGCTGGAGATTTCTGAAGCCCGTACCATCCAGAAACAATTGCTGTACGAGTACGCAAAAAAAATACATACCCTGGAAGCCTATAATGAGTTTATAAGAAAATATCCTGAAGGCCAGCAATATATTGATATTTTCAATCTAAAGGCTCTGGACAATGGCATGCGGTTTTTAAACCAGCATCCTTTTCCGTCCAGTAACATGCTGTGGGCCCGCAGTTTCGATGAAGAAGGAAATTATGAACTCAGCGCCTGTATTACCGCAGACACCATGAACAATTATGTGATTGGGGGTACTGTTTTTAAATCGGATACCGGATCCACCGAGGCCTGGATCATTAAGCTCGCCCAGGATGGCAAAATGACCTGGAATAAATACATCAGCGAGGGATACAACGATGAAGTCAACCTGATCAGCGTAAACCCCAAAAACGAGATCCTGGGCGCAGGTTATACCTGGATAGGGACAGATTCTGCATCCCGTGAATCCTGGCTTTTTAAACTCGGGCCGGAAGGGCAAAAATTGTGGAGCAGGAAACTGGGAAAAATGAACATCAGGACCATGAAGGTAAACACTGATGGCACGATTTTTCTGGGAGGGTACCTGGTGAATGATTCCCTCCAAAAAAAGTATTCAGTTATTGTGTTGAATGAAAACGGGAAAAGACTGTGGGGAAGGACGTATACCGGTAATGGCGAGATATTTCACGTGGGTCAGTTTTCCGATCAGCGGATGCTGATTGTAGGGAATCACTGGCATGCCAAAACCGATCCAAGGGGTTATCTGATCTGGGAATCTCCGTTTGGTGCATCGGACAGCATCATTGCAGCCCAGGTTATGCCCAAAGGAGAAATTTGTTACCTGGGTTTCCGGAACCGGGAGAAAATGATGTTTATCAAAACCGGACCTGATAATAAACCCATTACCGAAAAGGAGATTAAACTTCCGGAATTACCCAAAGGTGCAACTGAGCTGATCCCCGGGACTCAGAATCAACTGGTTGTCGTATTCACCATGGAACAATACCAAACGATAAACTGGATCAGTGCATCAAGCGGGGATATCCTTCACTCAGCAAGGATACCTGATGGCATAAAGATCGATCAGATTAAAACTGACAGGAAGAACAACCTTTTGCTGGTGGCCTGCATGGGTGAAATATTGGTTTTTCGGAACAACGGAAGTACTTTTTAGGGCAACAATATATTCGCGTTCGCGCGCGTTTCTTCATAACAGGACCATAAATGTCATGAAAGGCGGAAAAAAACAGGACCACAACCGGGAAGAATCCAGACAGTACTATGATTATTTAAGACAGCAACGTGAAATTGCAGAAAGTCTGAAATATGCAAGTTATATACAACAGGCCATGTATCCTTCCGAATCCTTTATGGGCAGGTTGTTACCCGAGTACTTCATATTTCATCAACCCAGGGAAGTTGTAAGTGGAGACTTCTATTATGTATCCAGGCATAGTGAACTTCTTTACCTGGCTGTCGGAGACTGCACGGGTCACGGTGTACCCGGAGCCTTTATGAGTATGCTGGGCATCACTTTTCTGAATGAGATCATAGCGCAGGGCAGGTTTAGCGGCGCTGCTTCCATCCTGAACCAAATGCGGGAACATGTTATGAAGGCATTGTGCCAGACCGGGGAAGACAATGAGCAAAAGGACGGGATTGACCTTGCCTTGTGCATACTCGATGCACGAAAGAAAACTATGGATTTTGCCGGTGCTTTTAATCCGGTTTACGTGGTTCGCAATCAGCAATTGATTGAAATTGAAGGCGATAATATGCCGGTGGGAATCGGGGCAGAAGAAGAAATGCCATTTACCGGCCATTCTTTCGATCTTGAGAATCAAGATATGCTCTATCTTTTCTCGGATGGTTTTGCTGATCAATTCGGAGGTCCCGATGGAAAAAAATTCAAATACAAAGCTTTCAGGGAGCTGTTGGTTAGCGGAAGTCATCTGTGTATGCCTGAGCAGAAACAACGGATCATGACAACTTTTAATACCTGGAAAGGAAACCAAAGACAGCTGGATGACGTATTAGTATGTGGTTTCCGTTTTCACCCTGCCTAACTACGCCCTGATAAAGTGATAAATCTCATTAGTCGATGAAAATCAGTGCTTTTCACATCAGAAATTACCGCTCAATCATTGATTCAGGCAAGTGTTATCTTTCACCTGACAACATCACCGCACTTATTGGCCAGAATGAATCCGGCAAGACTTCAGTCCTTGAAGCTTTGAGGAGTTTTTATGAGAGCCGGATTACGGATGATGTGCTGCGCAGTGACCAGACTTTTCCTGAAATCACTTGTACTTTTCTCCTGGAGGAAAATGACAGGCTGGATGAAATGATCGATTTTTCCCGCCTGCCGGCCGAGCTTCATGATGCATTCAGACAAAAAACGGAAATTACACTTAACCGCAAATGGCTCAATTCACGAAAAAATGTCATTTCAGTTGCCGAACCTGAGCTGCTTACACATTTTGAAGCGCTGGAGAAGACTGTTATCGAGACCGATCAACTCATCGCACGTTCATTTCTTGAATTGATAAAGCAGACTGAGAACTCTGCCAGGGATTTGCATCTGCTCGAAACTTTGGTTGACAGCGCCAGAAAAGAAGTGAATACCCGTCATAACCGGCTGGAAGATTTGAAACATATTATTTCAAGATCCAAAAGACCTGATGAACGCATCACCGCAGAGCAGGAATTGGAAACAACACAACAGCAACAATCCGATAATGAGACGAATCTTAAGGAAAAGCTCATCCAGATAGAACATGGTAAAGCAAAACTGAAGGATCTGGCTGAAAAACTGAATACCTGTAAGCTATACCATGAAATTTCAGGTCGTGTCAAGGATCTTGTTGAAGAAGCAAAGGTAAAGGCAGGCCTCATTCATGATGCAGAGCATCAGTATGAGCTTTGCTCGTCAGAAAAAGAAAATCGCCTTATTATCAAAAGGCTTGAACAACTCCGGACTTCTTATAATTATGTTCAGGAAGAATTAAGAAATCAGACAGCAAATCTCTCTCTCAGGAGAAAGATCACTTCCAGGGTACTGGACGGAAAGGATCTGAAAGAATCCGAAATCGAGGCAGTTAAAGAATATGAACAGGAAAGTGGTCTTGCCAGCCTGGAAGAGATGGGGCAAAAGCTTTTTAATCATGTTCCCCTGTTTGAGTTTTTCGAAGATTTCAGCAGTCTTCTCCCCAATAAAATTGACCTGGAAGACCTGTTGAACGAAAATACGCACGCCGAAGGTTACAAGGCAGCCCGTAACTTTCTTTGTGTCGCCGGTTTGAACGCTGATTTCTTCAGGGAGAAAAACCATCGCATCCTGAAGCAGAAAATTGAGAACCTGAACAGTGAAATAACCATTGATTTTCAGGATTACTGGCGTCAGAACGTGGGCAAGAATGATAAAATCAGGATCAATTTTGAACTGGAGCATTACGATTATACACAGCCGGAGAAAAGCGGCAAGCCTTACCTGGAATTCTGGATCAAAGACAAGCAGGAAAGACTTTATCCCAAGCAACGGAGCAGGGGAGTAAGGTGGTTCCTGTCGTTTTACCTCGAACTGAAGGCAACCGCCAAGGAAAATACGAGGAATCGTGTTATGCTGATCGACGAACCGGGTTTAAGTCTCCATGCCCGGGCGCAGGAAGATGTTCTTAAGGTATTTGAAGATCTTCGGGAAAACCTGCAAATTATATATTGCACCCATTCTCCCAGTCTGATTGACATTCAGAAGTTGTACCGGATTATAGCGGTGCAAAGGGCAAAGGATAACGATGAAAAAAGCGAGACCGTTGTGCTGGATGCCAGAAGCCTTCATGAAGCTTCAACCGACACCCTTTCTCCAATCTATTCACTTATGGGTACCAGGCTGAACGACAAGCAGTTTATTTTTCCCAAGAATAATATCATCGTTGAAGATAATGTGACCTATTATTACCTCGATTCTCTGAGCAGGTTGTACGGTTTCGAAGATTATATCCATTTCATTCCCGCATCAGGTCCAGAGAATATTCCCATGTTGGCCAATATACTCTTTGGCTGGAAGATCGATTTTGGGGTACTGACGATGGACAATCCGGTCAATGCGCAGGTTCTGGAATTTCTGAGAAATACCACGTTTTTTCGGAATGACGATGCGGCCAACAGGAAAATAAGAAGTTACCAGGGATTCACGGGTATTGAAGATCTTTTTTCGACCATTGATTTTAAACGTTTTATTCTGCAGCAACGAATCGGAATTACCGTGAGAAATAGTGAATTCATCATAAGCAACGGCATATCCAGACTGATCCTCGCCACTGATTTTTGCTCCAAGCTTCAGAAAGACGGCACTGTATTCAAGGAATTCGATGACGAAACGAAAAAGAATTTTGACAAGCTCTTCAGGTTGATTAAAAGCATGGCTGAACCAGAACCGGTTCTACAACCCAGCAATTAATCCTCTTTCAGCCAGTTATACATAAGTAATTACACCAGAGTAATTTGACTTTTGCAAAAATATTTGACGAAAGTGCAACTTTCATTGACGAAAATACGTATATTTGGGACAAAGTAATTTGAAACGGTTAAATACATATTGTCATGGGCACTTTCATTCTTGTTCTTGTTCCCGCTGTATCGCTCTTCATCCTTGGTTATCTTGTCCTTACAGCTCCTGAATACAGGGAATACTAGGAACATTACCCGTTCAGCCTGCTGTTTTTCCTGCTGAAAGTAAAATAAATCACCAGTCCGGCTCCCAGCCAGATTAAGAACCTTAGCCAATTGGTATGTCCAAGTTTGGTCATCAGAAATAAACAACTTAACAATCCCAGTACCGGAATCACCGACAATTTTCTTTTGTAGCTCATCCAGGCAATTACCGGACAGGTAATGATGAAAATCAGCATGGGCAGATTTTCGATGATATCCCCGAAATAATCATTTGGATCAAACGAGAAGAAGTCACTCCAGTAGACCTGGTTATATACCAGATTAACCAGGATAATGGCTGTAATCAATGCAGGAATGATGAATTTGCCATTCAGGTAAGGAACCTTGAACCGTCCCTGCGGCATTGATTCTTTGTTCTGAAGCACGAGAACGCCGGTGCATACCACCACAAACGCAAACAATGTTCCGATGCTGGTCAGGTCCGTGACTTCGGTGAGGTTCATGAACAGGGCCGGAACTGCTACGACAATGCCAGTCACAATGGTTGCAAATGACGGGGTCTTAAACCGGGGATGTATCCGTGAGAAGGCTTTAGGGAGAAGACCATCACGGCTCATGCTCATCCATATCCTGGGCTGCCCGAGTTGAAAAATCAGCAGAACGCCTGCCATGGCTATTAAGGCGGTAAAAGCCACAATGCCGCTGATCCAGTCGAGCCCCACCTTTTTAAATACGAATGCCAGGGGATCACCAACACCCAGTTCGCGATAATCCACCATACCGGTCAGTACCAGCGAGATGAGCACATAAAGGACCGTGCAGATCGCCAGTGAATAAAAGATCGCCCTGGGCAGATCGCGTGATGGATTTTTGCATTCTTCCGCAGTGGTGGATATGGCATCAAAGCCAATGAAGGCAAAAAATACTGCTGAGACACCTTTAAGCACGCCTGCAATTCCTTCCGGGGCAAATGGGTGCCAGTTATCGGGATGCACATAGAACGAGCCGGCGACAATAACCCCGAATATCACCAATAGTTTGATGACTACCATGATGTTATTAACCGTTCGGGATTCCCTGATGCCTATAAAAACGATGTAAGTGATAACCACTACGATCAGCAGGGCGGGGAAGTCGGCAATAATCCTGATATTCCACAGGGAAGGCGCACTATTCCAGGCTTCACTGGCGGACCGTACTGCCGAAGAAAGCATGGAAACATCACCTCCGCCTGCCAGGGTGTCGGCAACAACCCTGTGCGCGCGCAACGCACTGAAATAATCCATGGTCAGGTATTCCGGAATATGCCAGCCAAAACCCCTTATAAATTCGGTAAAATAATCAGACCACGATATGGCCACTGCAATGTTGCCTATGGCATATTCCAGCAGCAGATCCCAGCCAATGATCCAGGCTATCAGTTCGCCCAGTGAATAGTAGGCATAGGTATAGGCACTTCCGGCAACGGGAACCATCGATGCAAATTCCGCATAACATAATGCTGAAAAGCCGCAGGCAACTGCGGTGAAGATAAAAAGCACGCTGATGGCAGGTCCGCCGCTGGCGGCAGCATTACCTATTGTTGAGAAAATCCCGGCTCCTACTACTGCGGCAATCCCGAATGCAGTCAGGTCTCTTACACTCAGCGATCTTTTTAATAAAGGTCCGGAGGTCTCATTTTCTGCTGACTCGCTGAGTATGCTGTGAAGCGGCTTGGTCCGCCATAAACTTCGCTTATTCATTCCCGAATATTCGTAAATTGCATGGATTTAAAGATAACATAAAAGAAATTCCATGATACGGTTTACCAAACCAAATAACTCACCTGTTATGAAAAAACTATCATGCCTCATTGGGTGTATATGGTGCGTTTTGCTTCTTCCTGCACAGGATTATACGCTGGGCTGGGAAGGGGAAAAGCTGATTCAGGATGCTTCTTTCCTGAATGCATCAGCATGGAAATGCAATCAATCGGATCTTGACGCGGGGGATTCCTGCTATGTTACTGCCGATACCTCTCTGAATCTGCACTGGAGATTCGGCGGCGGAATACGGGGAAAATTTTCCCAATGTTATCAGCTTTTGGTTTCCCCGTTGAATTTATCTGACAAACAGGTTATTGGCATCGACATACACGGAATGGAGGGGAAAAGCCGGATGCGCCATGTTGAACTCAAATTCGAATCGGGAAGCGCACAGGTTTCCTACACCTGGGAAAACCTGGCCAGTTTAAACCGCTGGTGCGAAAATCTGGTAATTTTAAAAAGTCAGTTTTCCAACAGCCCGGCTTTCAGGTGGGATTCCATTACCATCATTTCATTTGCCGTTACCATGAACACCGAAAGTACCATGGACAACGAGGCTGATTCAGGCATTATTGCATTCAACAACCTGATGGCTGCATCATCCGATGAATTCATAAGGGCTGTCGATCATGAACCTGTCACTGAAATAAGTGTCGATGAACGGGAGACCATCAGGCTAAATGCTGCACAGGCGATAAGAGGCAGGCAGAATCCGAACGGATTGCTTACTACCTGGTTGCAGGATGGTTCATCGTGGCTTTACGGACAGGGTCTTGCGCTCAGGGCATTAACCGAAGAAGGTGAATGGAATGGTGCAGTTGCCGTCAATGATGATGCCTTTGCTGCTGAAAAGCTGGCACGCTTCCTTGCTGCAAATCAGGCAGGTGAGGGCTACTGGCCAAGGGCCTGGGATGCTGCCACGGGAAATGTCCTTGTGGAACTCGAGGGAAACAACACGGTTTGGATGGGCGATTTTCCCTGGATACCGGGCAGCCTGGCTAATTATTTTCGGAAATCAGGGGACAGCCAGGTACTCCCAGCAATCCTGAAGGCAAAAACATTCCTGTATAATCTGGTCGAAGAAACAGGAAAAGTCAATACAGTGGATATAACAACACGCATGAAATATGAGGTTTCCAACTACGAGGGTTATGCAGCAACTCTGTATTGCCTTCTGGAACTTGGCGATACAATAAAAGCCAAACAGGTAATGGATTATGTGATGTCTGCCGGTTGGGATGATCAATTACTGATGTGGAAGGAGGGACCGGGTTCATCACGACCGGTACTCCTTGTGAATACATGGCTGGCAGCCATAGCTGTTACCCTCGATTACAAAAAACAGGCCCTTGATGCACTTTCAATGGTAGGGAAGCTCCTTTATACGAGGGGCCCTGACGAACCCTGGGGATTTGACGGCATAGGTCCGATAGCCATGTGGTATGAGGGAACCCTGTCATATATTGCTGCGGGAGGTCCGGGCAGCAATATGTTGTTTACAGGAATAGTGGACCATATCAATGCGGATGGAAGCGTTCCGGCCTATAATGAAAACCTGGGTTCCATGGCAGGGATATGGGCCGTGGACTGGTCCAGTCTGGATGCCACTTCATGGCTCTATTTCGCTGCAGCCCAAAAGGTTCCTTTCGGTTATACCGGGACTGATCCTGATATTTTTTCAGGATCCGGAGAAAAAGAAGCTGAAAATCTGAACCTGGAAATGCGATACTTTAATAGAAAGATTTATATTATTGACAATGAATACGATATGACTGATAGCTACCGGATGGAGCTGTATTCCATGAACGGTGTTATGATAGGATGCTGTAAAAGCAAACCGGGTGAAAGAGTTGTGAATATAACGGATATGAAGGTCGGGGAACTTACCTCCGGGAATATTTATCTGGTGGTGCTGCGTAAAGGAGATCAGAGGTCCACGCTAAAATTCATAGTTCATCTCTGAACCAGCAATTTGTTTTGTTCCGAGAGGCATCTCTTCATGTTCCGGTGAAATTCATTGATGGCAATGCGGTGAAAATAGGGATAGAGATAACGGTCCCGCAGGAAAGAATTGCTTCTGAAAGCAGTGTGATGAATAATTTCGGTATAACCTTTACGTGTGGGAATGAAGTAGATCGTCTGTTCACCACGGGATTTTCCTCCTTTTAAATAGCTGAAAGTAATGGATCTTTGAACGCTGTCAATATTGACTATTTCCAATCCCACGGCCAGGTTGTACAGGCCCTTTAAAATCTTCAGGTTTACATATAAAACATGCCCGGTATCAATCCCGGCATAATGCAAATCATTCCGGTACATCACGGTATTTTCCCATTTTGAGATGAGCAATCCAAAGGAAACCATATTACCGTTCCATGATTCGGCAGGACTGGTGATCTGGTAGGTTTGCCATACAAGTTCAGGATTTTCCCGGATGTAATAAGCCGATTCCAGGATACGATAACCCTGCATATCCTGTCCTTGGCGATAAGTGGACCTGACTTCCTTAAAGTCCTGCAGCTGGTTGCCCGCAAACTGATCCCTGATCAGCGTTCGCACCTTTTTTTGAGGAATACGTGACATATCGATTTTTTCGGAAGCATTTTGCGCATAACCCGCCCAGGAGGCTGATAAAATGAGAAGGAACAACCAGAACTTCATAGGCGATATTCTTTGAATACTTATACAGGAAATGGTATTCAAAGGTTACTGCAGTGTGTGGCTTTTATCAGTTTCCAAACACCTTTTTAAGCAGTTCCGTTGTTCTGGCCAGGGGATCCTTTCGGATCTTCAGTTCCTCCTTGGCAATCATTGTAAAGAGGCCCTTGATAGCCTGATCAGTCACATAGGCTGAAAGATTGGGATTCATTTTCTGTACGAACGGTATCTTGTTGTAAGCAGTGATCAGGTCGGTCCAGTATTTGGTGGCATCCACCTTATCGAGGGAGGTTTTGATCACCGGCTGAAATTTGGCCTGAAGCTCCGGTGTGGTAGTTCTCTGCAGGTACAGAGTGGCGGCATTGTTTTCCCCCCTTACGATGCTGATGGCATCGCGGATTGTCATGCCTTTAATGGCTGCGACGAATATCGGTTTGGCTTCTTTGGCCGCATCTTCGGCGGCACGGTTAATGGAAAGGATGGCTTTGTCGACCTGGTTTCCCAGCCCAACAGCCCTGAGTTTTGATTCAATGTTTTCTGCTTCAGGCGGGAATGGGATCTTAATTTCGGAATTGCCAAAATACCCGTCTATAACCGAAACCAGGTTAACGCTTTCACCCGTGCCTTTCACCAGGGCTTCCTTAATGCCTTCAGCAGCTTCGCTTTCGGTGATACTACCGGATGTACCCAGCGCTTTGGATACATCGGAAAGCAACGTGGTATTTGCGCAGGAAAGCATTATGGCAAAAAACAGCGCCAGGACAGAAAATTGTACCAGATTTCTCATTTCTCTATATTTTTGGTAAAAATAGTTAAATTTAGTACCAATTGGATAATTAACGCGCAACATGAAGGTCTCAGGGTATAATATTGTCAGTCAGTTAAAAAATGATGACAATGATGCCTACAAATATCTTTTCAGAACATTCTATCTGGATTTATACCATAGGGCTTTTAAATACACGTGCCATAAGGAAGATGCCAAAGACCTGGTACAGTCAACTTTTATCAAAGTATGGGAAAAACGGAAGGATCTCCTGGAAGATAGGCCTATCGAACCTCTATTGTACACAATTCATAGAAACAATTGTCTTGACTATATTAGGACCAGAAAAACCAAGATTAATTATATGCCCAATGATCCGTCGGTTGATACGGATATGCAAACGCCTTTTGACCAGGTTGTTTCCAGGGAACTGGAAATGAAAATTGACAAAGCTGTCGCAGAACTTCCTGTAAAATGCCGACAAATTTTTGAATACAGCCGCTATAATGATCTTAAATATGCAGAAATAGCCACAAAGTTGAGCATATCGGTCAAAACAGTGGAAAACCAGATTTCTATTGCCCTGGATAAACTTAGAAAATTACTGGTCGAATGTCTCCTTTGGATAATCTTGTTGATTTAGTACCATTCATCCATAAAATATTCCGGAGTTTATTTAGGGGTCAGATGCCACTCATTCGTAATACTATATGTTATGGACAAAAATCTTCTTATTAAATACCTTCATGGTGAATGTGATGCACAGGAATCACTGGAAATAGCCATTCTGTTTGAATTGGTGCCGGAGATCAAAAATGAGTTTGAAGCTTTGAAAGCGGAATGGCAAGCCGTTACCATTCGGAATGATCCTCCCCAAACACTAGAAATTGAAGCCGAACTTGAGAAATACATGCTCAAAATAGACGGATTGAGAAAACAGGAGAGATCTGATACCCGGTTCCTGAAACCTTCAAAAATTGATCTCAAACTCATTTTTAAAATTGCAGCCCTTGTTATCATTGGCATTGGTCTGGGCTCTCTTATTACATACAGGACAATTTCTGTCAGTAATCAACGTTTCGAATCCGGTAATCTTACCCACCTGGTAATGTCTCCCAAAGGGAGTAACACCATTTCCATTCTGCCCGATGGCACTAAAGTGTGGTTGAATGCCGGTACTACCCTGAAATATTCGAACAAGTACGGAATTCAGAACCGTGATGTGGAACTGGAAGGTGAAGCCTATTTTAAAGTGACCACGGATCCTGAAATGCCTTTTACCGTATTTACATCAGAGTTAAAAATCAAAGCCTGGGGAACAGCCTTTAATGTGAAGGCATATCCTGATGAAAAAGTCATAACTACCACACTGGAAGAAGGGAAAGTGAGCATCCAGGGCAGGGGCATTAATATTATCTTAAAACCTAAACAAAACGTTACCTACCAGAGAAGGGAATTTATTAAAAGCGACAGCACAGCGGATAATACCTACGGGACAAATAAACCAAAAACACCGGATCCAATTGCCAGAAAACCAAAATTTGATTTACTGACCGATGTAAATACCCAGATCTATACCTCCTGGAAAGATGGTCAATGGATCATTGAATCGGAAACCTTGTCGGAAGTAGCCACATTAATGGAACGCAAATTCAGTGTAACTGTTCAGATCGAATCCGAAGGACTTTTGGATTATAGATTCAGCGGTACTTTCACCAACGAAACACTGGAGCAGATTTTAAATGCTTTCCGCCTCACGGCACCCATCGAATACAAAATCGATAAAGGCATTGTTACCATAAAACAGGATAAAAAGCGCAAGGAAAATTACCTGGATATAATTCATAACTAACTACAAAATAGGATAACTAACTAAAACTATTATGCCCATGATCAAAACCAAGTAAGACTTTCAAAAAAACCGGGTAAGCTTATGTCCAGTAAGCTTAGCCCGGTCTGTCATTCAGTTAATTTTTTTCCCCGTCCATAGATTTCGATGCTGCGGAATGGGAATATTGTTAAAACTAACCACGTAAAATTATGAAAAAAAAACTGTGCAATGCTCTATTACACAAAAAAAGACTACTACGTATGAAGTTAACTATCTTAATCGCATGTGTATGTCTGGTCCAGGTTTCAGCTTCTGTCACTATCCATGGTCAAAACGTTTCTATCGATGTTTGTGGCCAGCCTCTGAAAGATGTCTTTAAGACGATTGAAGATCAGAGTAATTACAGGTTCTTTTATAACGAATCTTTTGCTGATCTCAACAGGATAATCACCTATAGCACCAGTAATAAACCCATTACTGAAGTTTTGGACAACCTGTTTAAGGGATCGAAGGTTTCGTATAAAATTCTCGAAAATAATCTGGTAGTGATTGGACTTGTATCAGAATTACAGCAACAGAAAATTACCGGAAGAGTTATCGATGCGTCCTCAGGAGATCCTTTACCGGGAGTTTATATTATGATCAAGGGAACAACCCAGGGTGTGATATCGGATGTTAATGGCCGGTATTCAATTGATGTTTCTGAACCGGGGACAGTTCTTGTTTTTTCATTTGTTGGTTACAATACGGAGGAAGTGACCCTTCAAAACCAGCAGGAGATCAATGTTTCGCTGACACCCGATATCAAAGCGCTTGAGGAAATAGTTGTGGTAGGTTATGGCGCCGTCAAAAAGAGTGATTTGACCGGTTCGGTATCTTCCATCAAGTACGAGGACTTTAAAAAAAGTTCGTTATCATCCTTTGATCAGGCCATCCAGGGCAGGGCCGCCGGTGTTCAAGTAACCCAGGCATCTTCGGCACCCGGTGGCCGTGTTATGATCCGTGTCCGCGGAGGAAATTCATTGAGCAGCAGTAACGAACCCCTGTATATTGTCGACGGATATCCGATTTCAGCCGGAAACACGGCAGGAGGAAACGGAGCTGGACAAAACCCTCTGGCAACGATAAATCCTGCCGACATTGCTTCGATCGAAATTCTGAAAGACGCTTCAGCAACTGCCATTTATGGTGCCAGGGGCGCCAATGGTGTCGTGCTTATTACAACCAAAAGGGGACAGATCGGGAAGACCATGATTACATTCGACGGTTACTGGGGAACACAAAAAATTGCCAAAAAGCTCGACATGATGAATGCCCGTGAATTTGCCTTACTGGTAAATGAAGCCAGAGCAAATGACGGATTAGGAGCAGCATTCCCCAATCCTACCAATCTGTATTATTTTCCTGATCCCAATACTTTGGGTGAAGGTGTGGATTATCAGGATGAAGTATTCCACGAGGCACCGGTCAGCAGTTATAACCTGGGAATATCCGGTGGAAATGAAATTACCCGGTATGCGGTAGGAGGCAGTTACTTCGGACAAACCGGTGTTTTGAGAGGTTCTGATTTTCAGCGAGCCTCATTCCGTGCCAATATTGATACCAAACTGGCCAAGAATCTCTCTTTGGCCACGAACATCACAGCCAGCCATGTTTGGGGCAATAACGGTAAATCGGAGGGAGATGGCGGTAATAATGCCGGTGCGGTGAATGCGGCTATTCTTATGCCACCTACAGTTCCCATTAAAATGGAAGACGGATCCTATACCCAGATGAATCCGACACCGGGGGGTTCCACCATTCAAAATCCGGTTCCTATTGTGAAATTTGCAACCGATTACCAGGAAATAGACCGGGTGCTGGGATCTGTTGATGCCAACTGGAATATCATGGAAGGTCTGTCATTGAAAGTGACATTCGGCACGGATATGTCCATTGCTGACAGACAGGTATACTGGCCCAAAGAAACTGTAAACGGATTTAACGCCAAGGGTTCCGGTTCGCAAGCCAGTCGCAAGATGACTTCGTATCTGAATGAAAACATCCTTACCTATAATAAAACTTTTGGTGATCATTCGCTGAATGTTGTTGGCGGATATACCAGGCAGGTGTTTAATGACCGTAGTTTCGATGCCGCAGCGACCAATTTCCCAACAGACCTTTGGGATGCAAATAATCTGGATGGAGGTACAGTATACTCGCAACCCAATTCCAACAGAAGTAAAAGTCAGCTGGCTTCCTATCTCGGTCGCGTGAATTATATTTTTAAGGAAAAATATTTATTCACGTTTACCGCGCGTGCTGACGGAAGTTCCAAATTCGGGGCAAACAACAAGTGGGCATTCTTCCCATCCGTGGCTGTAGCATGGCGAATTTCACAGGAGAATTTCTTTAAATCATTGAACCTGATCAGTAATCTGAAATTAAGGGCCAGTTATGGTCAAACCGGGAACCAGGATATTGCAAGCTACCAGTCGCTGGCCCGTTTAGGAGTAATGAATTATCCATTCAACAGTACACTAAGTTCCGGCATCGGCCCCAATAACATCCCCAACCCTGACCTTAAATGGGAAACAACTTCTACAACTGACGTCGGTATTGACCTGGGAATATTCAACAACCGGTTAAACCTCGTTGTGGATTATTACTATAAGAAAACCACCGATTTATTGTGGAATATCAGTATCCCTAGAACTACGGGCTTTTCTTCAATTTTCAAAAATGTCGGCAGTCTTGAAAATAAAGGCCTTGAAATTAGTCTTGGTGCGGATATTTTCACAGGTCAGTTTCAATGGAATTCTCAACTGAACTGGTCAAGAAACAGGAACAAAGTATTGGAAATACCCGGATTTACACCATCTACCCAGGGTTCATTATCGGGACACCTGAAAGTAAACGGAAGTTGGCTTGAACCCGGTTTACCGGTGGGTGTATGGAACTTGCTGCAATACGATGGCGTATTTCAGGACCAGGCACAATTGGATGACGGCCCCACTTCATCAGGTGCCAAGCTGGGAGATGCAAGGTTTATTGATAAAAGTGGTGACGGATCCATCAATTACACCGACGACCGGATGATCGTGGGAGATCCAAATCCCAGTTTCATTTACGGATGGTCCAACAATTTCAAGTATAAGGGACTTGACCTTTCAGTTTATATCCAGGGGTCCTTTGGTAACGATATCCTGAATGTGCAACGTGCAGAAACCAATGTTTCCGGACCCTGGGGAAATCAACGCCGAGAAATTCTGGACCGCTGGACACCAACGCATACCAACACAGACATACCAAGAGCTCGCGTAACTGTAGATCCCTTGCTTCTCCAGTCATCCTGGCTGATCGAAGACGGATCATATCTGCGTGTTAAAACCATTACATTCGGTTATACCTTGCCTGAATTCAAATTCATGAATTCATGCCGGTTATATGTAACCGGTCAGAATTTACTCACTTTTACCAAATACACGGGATTTGATCCGGAAGTAAATTCACAGGGCAACAGTAACCTCCAGTTGGGAGTGGATTATAATGCATACCCGGCATCAAAATCAGTAATGGTTGGGGTGAGTATTACATTTTAACAGCAAATACCGAAAAACATGAAAAAATATATTGTAATTATATGTGCTTTGCTTTTTCTGGGCGGATGTCATGAAGACTTTCTTACAGAAGAAGCCTTCAGTAACCTGACACCCTTAAATTTCTACAAGACAGAAGCGGACGCCAAGGCCGCACTCACGTCGGTATACAATACCATGCTCGCTCAAAATGGCTGGGGACGTCAGGTTTGGTTGGCCGCCGAATATCCTGGCGAAGCTTCCTGGCCGAATAATTCAGGCGAGGCCTGGCGTACGGAACTTGATCGGTACACGTGGACAACAAGCTCTACCGGTTTTTCCCAGGTATGGGGTCAGTTATACATTATGATCAACCGGGCCAATACGCTTCTTTTTTATATCGATCAGGTAAATTTTTCCACAGCAGACCTCAAAGAACAAATCACCGGAGAAACCAGGTTTTTAAGGGGTCTTGCGTACCTTTACCTGATCCGCTTTTTCGACCATGTGCCCTACATGACCGAAGAAAATTTGGATGAACTGTACCCGTCCAACGCGGGAACTGATGATCTGGTATGGGATCTGATTATTGATGATTTTACCTATGCCAAATCGGTCTTAAAACCCAAAAACACAGGTGCTGATAACGGCCGTGCCACAGCAGGAGCCGCTCATACCATGCTGGTGAAAGCTTATACAACACTGGGTGGTAAACCCTGGTACAGATCGGAATACTGGTCTTTGGCTGCTACTGAAGCGACCGCCATTATGAACAACAGTGAATATGGCTATGATCTGGAGGATGATTACGGAAATGTTTTTCTTCTTTCCCATGAGCATGGGCCTGAATATATTTTTAGTCTGGAATGTGAAAGTACAATCGGCTGTGGGAGAGATTATCCGACATTTACCGGAATTCGTAACGGTGACCAGATAAAATTGGGAGGTTGGTCATCGCTGATTTCTTCGGTGTATTTTTTTAATACAATGAATTCAGCGGATAAACGAAGAGAAAAGACTTTTGTATTATCCTACAACGGCTATGCAAATCCTGCAAACCTTTATACGTACCCCGGTAACATAACGCTGCCACATTTTAACAAGTTTATTGACATGACGGATATTAAAGCTACTGGTACGGCTGACTACGCCATGAATCTTCCCATAGCCCGCTTTTCCGATGTGCTTATGATGCAATCGGAAGCGGAAAACGAAGCCAATGGCCCCAGTGAAACTGCCCTGATAGGTATCAACGTTGTAAGGGAAAGGGCAGGTCTATCATTATTCGATCCTGCCGATTTTACAAAGGATGCATTGAGGGATTCCATAATTCAGGAACGAACCTGGGAATTTTGCGAAGAAGGACAGGCTTATTTCGACCTTAAACGAATGGATAAAATTATAGAGAGGATCACTCCTTTGGGATTTATACCGACTGAAAAGCATTATGTTTTTCCCATTCCGCAGGAAGAAATGGATGCCAATCCAAACCTGGTACAAAACGAACCATACCGATAGTTTTACCTGTATAAAGAAAAGCTGCTTCCATCAAGAGAAGCAGCTTTTTTTTTGAACCATTCTTTATTGCAAATTGCATTCCTTTTTGCGTACCTTAGCAAAAGTAAATATACGTAACCTTATTGAAAGTCAATAGTATACATGACAAACAGGAAAATTATGCCTGGATGCCACTCGACAATGCAGCCAAGATTTATCCGGCGGTTCAGTCCAGAGAATTCACGATTGTTTTCAGAATTTCCGCCATTCTCAATGATCCGGTGAATTATTCCTGCCTGGTACGTGCCATCCAAAAAGCCGAATTAAGATTTCCGTATTTTAAGGTGACGCTGAAAAAGGGCTTTTTCTGGTATTATCTTGAGCATGTCGACAGACCTTTGTCGCTTTCTGCCGATATACACGGCTGCTGCCGGTCGTTCTTTTTTCCGCGTACAGAAAATCCATTTTTATTAAGGATAACTGTTGTGCGGAACAAGCTGAGTGTTGAATTTTCACATATTCTAACAGACGGCGCCGGAGCTATGGCCTTTCTCACAGCTTTGCTGGCAGCCTATTTCTCTGAAAAAAGTCCTGAAGTACCCGCCATTCCAGGATTCAAACCGGATGAACCCATGTCTGTTGAGGAATTTGAAGATGCCTATAACCGGTATTTTAATTCCGAAATTCCACGGGTGGTAAATTATACCAAGGCTTTTCACCTGCCCTTTGAACTCAACAGAAAGAAACGTTTTCACGTTTTGTCCGGCGTTTTGGATTTATGTGATATATTGTCAAAATCCAGGGAAAAGGGACTGAGCGTTACCGAATACCTTGTGTCTGTATACCTGTTTGTCCTTCAGGAAATATATCATGAATTGCCTCTTTTCAGCCGGCACAAAAGAAGCAAAATTATACGCATTCAGGTTCCGGTGAACCTGCGCAAAATTTATCCGACACGCTCCATGCGGAATTTTTCACTGTTTGTATTGCCTGAAATTGACTTGCGGTTAGGTGACTATACCTTTGAAGAAATTGTTAAAATTGTCTATCACAAAATGCAGCTTGAAACAGATGAGAAAGTCATCAATAAAATAATTGCCCGAAATGTTGGAAGTGAAAGGAATTTAATTGTGCGGGGCATACCGTTGTTTATAAAAAACCTGATACTCAGATGGAAATTTTATTCTAAGGGACCCAACCAGTACAGTGGTGTGGTGACCAATCTGGGAAAGGTTGAACTTCCTGATGAAATGGCCGGGCATATCAGCCGGTTGGTTTTCATTCCACCGCCTCCCAACCAGAAATTAAAAGTAAATTGCGGGGTTATTGGTTTCCAGGAAAAACTGGTCGTGAGTTTTGGCAATATAACCACTTCTCTTGATCTGGAAAAGAAATTTTTCCGTTTTCTGGCAGACCAGGGGATTCATGTTAAATTAACGGTCTATTAATGAATGAATTATGAAAATATGTCCACAATGTGGTGTTGAGCTTGATGAACAAATGGCGGTTTGTCCTCTTTGCAAATCAGCTCTGGATAGTCCGTCTTCCCTGATAGAAGATAGCAGTTCACCTGATGATCGGCCTGGCCGGAAATTTTATATTGATTATTTCAGACTTACGTTTCAACAGAAAAGAAAACTTTTTTGGGAATTGTCAGGAATCATCTTGTTTTCGGGTATACTGGTGACACTGATCATTGACTTTGTGACAACCAAAAGCATTACCTGGTCGAGATATACCGTGACCGTGTTTCTCGTGTTGTTTGTCAATATTACCCTTCTTTCTTTCTGGCGGCACAGATTGCTTTTCCTGCTTGGGGGAAGCTTTTTGTCCACTTCGGCCTTACTGGTTTTGCTCGACATGTACAATAAAAGGATCGGGTGGGGAACACAACTGGGCATACCACTGCTTCTCGCATTTTACATTATCATTTTATTGCTCACCATGTTAACCAGATCCACCGAGCACAAAGGATTTAATATTCTGGGCTATTGTTTCCTGGCGGCCGGCATCATGTCGATGTGCATTGAAGTAATTGTGTCCTGGTATTTTCTGAAGGATATTACGCTTGGGTGGAGTCTGATTGTGTTTGCCTGTATGGTTCCCATTGCTCTCATCCTTTTCTTCCTCCATTACAGGCTTAACAGGGGCATGGACCTGAGGCGGTTTTTTCATATTTAAAACCACGCAAACAGTTCAACCCATAAGTCCCGTTCCAGTATATAGCATATGATGAAGGTGGCAGCCCAGCCATGGGCGATACCAATGGCCCATAAATTCCGCCATTTAAAATAAACCTTCAGAAACAGCACTTCCATAACAAGGGTGAACACCATCAGCAGATATACAGGGTAATGAACCAGACTGAAAATAACGGATGTCAGCAGAATCACGGTGAATTTTCCGGACAGGGAAGTTCTCAGATTCCGCAGATTTTCAGCCAGTATATTTACCAGCATGAATTGCTGAACGATACCCCAAACCGGATAAAGAACCAGTACGGGCAGAATATGGTTCAGCGGAACGGAAACCTTTCGGATAACTCCGTAAATCACACTGATGCATATACATATCAATAAGAAAGGGAGCAATTCCAATCCCGACTTCCTGAAATTAAACCTTTTAAAACCCCATTGTTTCAGTATTGCCGTATTGCGGGAGTACCTGTAGTAAAAGTAAAGTGCCCAAAAGAGGCAGATTCCTCCAATGTAAAAAGCTCGCATGCTTAGCCAGTCCATTAGGATGAACTTCAGTATTACGGTCAGGCTTACAGCCGCCAGTTCGAAGTAAGCCGTTTTATCTGTCCGGAATAGTTTCACCTTAAAACCTATTGTTTACCAAAAGTATCACTTTGACTTCAGTACCCGGGATAAACCGGGGGAAAATAATAATAATTGTGAAAATCTCTATATATGTTAATTATTTAAGCTATTTTTGCGGATCAAATTTTTTTAAATCATATTATGAAAGAAGGAAAAGTAAAATTCTTCAATGAATCAAAAGGTTTTGGTTTCATTAAAGACAATGCAACAAGCGAAGAGTTTTTTGTTCATGTCAGCGGTTTGGTTGATACCATTAACGAAGACGATGAAGTAACATTTGACCTGCAACAGGGTCGTAAAGGAATGAATGCTGTAAACGTGAAATTGGTATAATTGTAAAATCAATATACTGAAATGCATTGCTAGCCCCGCCTTTGGCGGGGCTTTTTTTTTGTGGTTCGCTCAGAATTCCCTATTTTCACAATTTATAATCATCATGGGCAAACACAAAAGCATTGAACCGGAAAAACGGGATGACCGGAAAATACCGGATAAAGAATACGCCAGAAAATTGCAGAAACTGCAGGTTGAGCTTGTGAAGCTGCAGGAATGGATAAAAAGCAAGGGATTGAAGATGGTTGTGATCTTTGAGGGCAGGGATGCAGCCGGTAAGGGCGGCGTGATCAAGTGTATCTCACAAAGCCTGAATCCCAGGATCTGCAGGGTGGTTGCACTGGGTACGCCTACTGAGCGTGAAAAGGCGCAATGGTATTTTCAGCGGTATGTAGCTCATTTGCCGGCATCGGGCGAAATGGTGCTTTTTGACCGTAGCTGGTACAACCGGGCCGGTGTGGAGCGGGTGATGGGATTTTGCACCGAAGAGGAATACCAGGAATTCATGCGTTCCTGTCCCGAATTCGAGAATATGCTGATCCGGTCGGGGATCACACTTGTCAAATACTGGTTCTCGGTTTCTGATGAGGAGCAGGAAAACCGCTTCCGGGCACGGATCGAGGACCCGACCAAACGGTGGAAACTCAGTGAAATGGACCTTGCGTCACGGGAGAAATGGATTGAATACTCAAAGGCCAAGGATGAAATGTTCAGGTATACCGATACCAGGCTATCACCCTGGTTTGTAGTTCCTGCCGACAATAAAAAGCGTGCCAGGCTGAATTGCATTAAACATTTGCTAGGTGTGATTCCCTATGAGGAATTACCACAGAAGAAGATCAAACTCAAACCCCGTCAGGAAAGCCATAAGTATGTAAGACCTCCGTTCACGGATCAGACGATCATACCTGAAGTTTATTAAAAATGGGTTTATGTTCCATAATATTCAATTAAAATCTTATTCGATATGAAATACTTTATTTGCTTTGTTTTTTCACTGGTATCGGTATTTTCAACTTGTCAGACCGGTTCATTACTTCCAGACGACGTGGTCGGCAGCATTGAAAAGAGAATTGCATACGGGATCAATCCAAGCATTGTTATTGGCATTATTGATAAAGCAGGACCGCACTATTTCAGTTTTGGCAAAAAATCGAACAATGGTGAAACCGTAAATGAGCACACTATTTATGAGATAGGTTCCATCACAAAGGTGTTTACAGCCATCCTCCTTGCGCAGCAGGTTATTGATGGGAAACTTAAGCTGGATGATCCCATTGAGAATTATCTTCAACAACAGGTTAAGATTCCCCAATACGGAGACCATAAAATCACGTTTGGGAACCTGTCTGATCACACTTCAGGACTTCCCCGCCTGCCAGACAATATGGTGCCCGCCAATCCCAGAAATCCATATGCCGATTATACCGTAGATCAACTTTATTCATTTCTCTCCGGGCATCAGCTAACAAGGGATGTTGGTTCCAGCTATGAGTACTCTAACCTGGCACAGGGACTACTGGGCCATTTGCTTTCACTAAATGCAGGCACCACCTATGAATCATTGATTTTGGGGACAATAGCCATACCGCTTGAAATGAAAGAGACGAAAGTTACGCTGGATGAAAACATGAAAAATAACCTTGCCAAAGGTCATTCCATGGGACGCGAGGTTGAGAATTGGGACCTCACCACACTGGCAGGAGCAGGTGCAATCCGAAGCTCAGCTTTCGATATGCTGAAGTTTTTAGCTGCAAATTCAGGACTCTCAGAAACACCTCTTCTGGCTGCTATGAAAAGGACACATGAAGTCCGTCATAATAAAGGCGGAATGCGTGTGGGTCTCGGCTGGCACATTGCAAACGGCAGGGATGGGGATGTTATCTGGCACAACGGAGGAACAGGCGGTTACAGGGCATTTGCCGGGTTTGTAAAAGAATCCGGGACAGGAGTTGTAGTTCTGACGAATTCCACAGAAAGTGTCGATGATATCGGGTTTCATTTGCTTAATCCGGAATCAGCCTTACGCAACATTAAACCAAGTATCGTTTATGAACTTAGAAAAACAATTGATACAGACGGAATAGAAGCAGCAATAGCCCAATACAGGAATCTTAAAAACAATAAACCGGATGATTATGATTTTAAAGAAGATGATCTGAATTTGCTGGGTTATTCTTACCTGGATAATAATTTAGAAGCGGCTCTTGCTGTTTTTAAACTGAACGTGGAAATGTTTCCTGCTTCTTCCAATGTGTATGACAGTTACGGTGAAGCGCTCCTGAAAAATGGGAATAAAGAGGCAGCGATTGAAAATTATAAGAAATCCGTTGTGTTGAATCCGGGCAATGACAATGGCATACAGGTACTGGAGAAAATGGGAGTGACAATGCCGACTGAAAAAGTGGAAGTGCCGGAATCAACATTGGATACTTATACAGGAACATACGAATTGATGACCAATTTTAATATGGTAATTACACATGAGGGAAAGCAATTGTACGGACAGGCAACCGGACAGGGTAGGTTTGAACTTTTTGCAAAGAATGCAAGGGAATTTTACCTTAAGGTGGTGAACGCACAGATCGTCTTTAATGTTGACGATCAGGCAGTGGTTGAAAGCCTTACTTTATTTCAGAATGGGCAAAAGATCACGGGCAAAAAAATTAAATGATCTATTCTATTTTATGATCATCTTGTTTATAAAGGACTGGTTGGAAGAATTAAAACTGACATAATAAACACCAGAGGCCAAATCATTATTCAAAGAATAAGTATTCCTGTATTGCCCAGGATTTTGTGATTCTCTAAGAATGTTCGCAACCTCAACACCAGCTGCATTCATGATTCGGATATCAACAATGCCGCTTGAATTCAGCAGATTTTAGCTGAAAACAAATCTTAGTCTTCATTATTCATTATTCGGTGTTCCTTGTTCGGTGTTAAAAGAAAACCAACATCGAACAAGGAACACCGATTTTAGAACTACGAAATTCAGACCCTTAATAAGCCGCGGAACCCCCTGGCGTCATAGTAGGAGGGTGCACTGTTGTGATACACGAAGACATTACCGTAGCGCCGATCAGCAAAGAGGGCGCCGCCAAGTTTACGAATACCAGAAGGTGTTTTTACCCAGCTCGATGTTTTCGAATCGAAATCTCCAAGTTTCTGCAATTCCCGGTATTCTTCTTCTGTTAAAAGCTCAACGCCCATGGCAGATGCCATATCAACGGCGTTGTTTTCCGGTTTAAAGGCTTTCCTTGATTCCTGACCTTCGCGGTCGTAACAGACGCTTCTGCGACCTTTAGGGCTTTCCGCTGAACAATCGTAAAAAATGTATTCGCCGGTATTTTTATTATGACCAACAACATCGGGTTCACCGCCGGTTCTTTCCATTTCATGGAGTGACCACAGTTTTTCCCCCGCCTTGGCGGAGTCCAGCTTTGCTTGTACTTTAGCCCATTCAAGACCTTTATGGCGGTTCATGTTTTTCTCAAAACGGGCTTTCAATGTTTTGAGTATTTCTTCATGTTGTTCCGGTGACAACTCCTTTTTATGGCTTTTCATCTTGTTTATACATTTGGATGGTTAACTCTAAAATATAAACATACATTAAAAGTGATGGTTCAATTAAATTGTACCTCTCACTTTCGTTCTCCAAAAGAGAGTGGGGGAGCAAGTTGCTTATTAAACGCAGGGCGTTGCCCTGCGCTGTCACATACCGGCCTTTCAGGCCTCAGGAATGGCCCCGGAGGGGCCGAATATGAATAACCGTGGGTGCAACCCACGGATCATGGTATTCCTTTGCCAGGATCGGAGGAAAACAAAATAATTCCAGTTGGATTTAGGATTTCTTTTATTTTTTAGAATTTATATTATTGAAATTAAATATATTTGCATAATAAACTAAAAATAGTACTTCAATATATACTTAATATAGTACGTCATAATATACTAATATTAACACAACTTAATATACTAAATATAGTACAATGTGATAAACTATCTTTGGTACAATAAAATTAGCTATGGCATCACCATCAGAAAAACTTGCCCAATCACTTGAAGTGCTTAGAAAACTGCAAAATTACAAGGGAATTGCGGTTATAAAGACTACGGATATGACACGTACACATAGGGACCGGCTAGTTGCAAGGGGATTTTTACGTCGAGTCATTAAAGGTTGGTACATCTCGACCAGACCTGATGAAAGAGAGGGCAATACAACATCATGGTACACATCCTTTTGGTATTTCGCATCCGTGTATTTCAATGCCCGTTTTGGTAAAAACTGGTGCTTATCACCTGAACAATCCCTTTCCATCCATGGTGGAAATATGACAGTACCAAAACAACTCTTGGTTCGTTCACCAAATGCTCAAAATAATATCATACAACTTCTGCACGGAACATCATTTCTTGATTTTAGTTTGACCTTACCGCCAGCAAGTGAACGAGAGGAAAAAGATGGTATTCAAATATATTCATTAGCCGCAGGTCTTTTATCATGCTCTCCTGAGTTTTTTTCAGGAAATGCTACTGATGCAAGAACTTGTTTAGCAACCGTTAAAGATTCATCTGAGATTTTATCTTTACTATTGGATGGTGGGCATAGTGTAAAGGCAGGGAGGCTTGCAGG
This sequence comes from Bacteroidales bacterium, assembly GCA_016930375.1. Taxonomy (GTDB): domain Bacteria; phylum Bacteroidota; class Bacteroidia; order Bacteroidales; family UBA10428; genus UBA5072. Next base: position 37,545 of record JAFGGU010000039.1, read on the forward strand.
AGCATTCCGAAATATCGGAAGGGATAAAATTGCCGATGAGATTATTACCACCATGAAAAGCGCAGGGTATGATGTTCGCGAGGATGACCCCTTCCAAACAAAACTTTCAGTAACACTAAGCAGTCGCGAAACTTCCCCCTATGCCAATCGAATAAAACTGATGTGGCATTCCATGAGGCAAAATGTAATAGAAAATTTTCCTAAAGGAAAAGGGCTGCCGAAAGATAAAGAACTGTATCTGAAACAAGTAGAAGATATGTATGCAACGGATGCCTATAATTCATTATCGATTGAAGGGTATCGTGTAACGGCAGAACTTATTGAACAAGTACGAAGCGGTAACTGGAATCCTGATGGCAATAAGGCCGATAAAGAGCAACGGGATGCCATGGCCGCTCGTGGGTATTATCAAGCCTTTCAGAAAGTCAAAGAAAGTATCAAAGTCGTTCTTGAGGGGAAAAATACAGGAGAGGTAACCAATAATGACCACGGGATATGGTATCGGGAATTATTTGCCCCCAGTGTTACTGCCGGTATTATAAAACCATCAGATCTTGCAGGTTATAGAAATGAGCAGGTTTATATTAAGGGATCGATGCATACACCTCTCAATTCGATTGCTGTTCGTGATGTTGTGCCTGTATTATTCGATCTGTTGAAAGACGAAACTGAACCTGGTGTTCGTGCTGTTCTTGGTCATTTTATGTTTGTTTACATTCATCCCTATATGGATGGCAATGGACGAATTGCTCGCTTTTTAATGAATGTCATGTTAGCATCCGGCGGTTATTCCTGGACAGTCATTCCAATGGAAAAACGAGATGAATATTTTGCAGCTCTTGAAAGAGCAAGCGTTGAACAGGACATTGCAGATTTTGTCAGGTTTATTGCAGGATTGACTGAACCAGGTAATTCTCTTCATGCACCATAATAATTTGCTGTAATCTTGTTCCCATTTTTGCTGCATTCGCATTGCCAAATTCACTGTATTTTTTTATTCCTGGTAACAGTGAGCCCGGAGGGCTGCCCTTTTAATAGAATATTATGATGATGTGTAGGACTGAAGCGGCGTAGCTGCGGCCTGTGTTTTAACACAGGGCGTTGCCCTGCGCTTTTACATACCGGCCTTTCAGGCCTCAGGAGCGGCCCCGGAGGGGCCGAATATGAATAACCGTGGGTGCAACCCTCGGATCATGATGCGTTAATCTATTACTTTTTTTATCCATGGAATTATTGGTATTCCTTTACCAGGCACAGAGGAAAACAAAATAAATCCATCGGACCGGATCAGATTGTATGTAAACTTGTTTCGGTAATTGGCAAAAGCATCCATATCCGGATTTACACCCACTTCTATCTGTTTGCTGAGCAGCTTCCAATTATGGATCATATTAAATTCTGACTGTCTGTCAGTTTCCAGACTGATAAAAGCCTGTTTGAAACTTTCATAATTATTGTAAGGAAGAATAACTGCTTCACCAAGTACAACAGTGTCTTGTTTCCATTGAAAGGGCTTTGTTATGCTGTCCTGGCTTGAAGGTTCTTTAATTTCCTTTCTGAATGGAGAAATGATCTGTGCCGGTAATTTCAGGAATACAGCACAGTAAAAAACTATATAAAATATGGTTCTAAAATGAATTGACAAGTTATCACGGGATGATTTCCTAAAACTATCAATTTCGGTTGGTTATCTATAGTTAAAAAAAGATAAAGTTTCGCTGCCAGGCTTTGCCTGTTAATTGGTTTCGGACAACTTATTATTTCTTCTGGCGATTATTTTGTAAGCTCGGAGGGCTGACCTGTTTGTAACGCTTAGTGTATTGCAATGACGCATCCTCTAGCGAAGAGCATTCAATAGCCCCGGCCTTCAGGCCGGGGTTTTAGATAACAATTATATAGAATTAATAAGGGCTTCAGCCCTTTTTTATGAACCGAAATATACCTGTTTGCAAGGGCTCAAGCCCTTGTTAATCAAAAAAAATCACACATATTCACGGAACCCCGGCCTGAAGGCCGGGGCTATTGAAATATTCCGGTAAAACAGACAATTAAACTCAATTGCGTTTGATAATTGGTTTCGGACAACTTATTATTTCTTCTGGCGATTATTTTGTAAGCCCGGAGGGCTGACCTGTTCATAGTTCCATTATAACGAAATGAACTGAAGCGGCATAGCTGCGGCCTGTGATTGTGATGAGAATAAAGATCTTTCCTTATCCGAAAATTTGCTTTAACATAAAATCTGCCGATATAGGACTTCGGCAGGAATCCGAAGTCGCTATATCTGATTTTATGTTAAATATCCGGTTAACTCTGCTGTAGCTTCGTTAACCGGATATACGCAAATTTTCTTCATTTCAAATGTCCCATAATTAATATTATGTTAAATAGAATATTTAGAAATAAAGGGAAGCGATCATCACTTCCCTTTTTGGTATGTTAGAGAGCGTTAAGTTTGTCCACAACAACCTGGTATTCATCATTCATTTTCAAACGGTAGAAAATGGTTTTTAAGGTTTCCAGCGAATATCTGTCGGTCGGATCAATCTGACTCGCTTTTTGCATGTAAGGAATAGCTGCTTTCAGCGCATCGTCTCCCTGTACCTGCATTTTTTCAAATTCTGAATTATCCGATATCCTGGATGCATCTTCATAGATCTTCACTGCCCTGTTGAAATAAATTACACCCAGGTTGTAATATCCGTTATAAAAGTTGGGATCCATTTCAATACAGGTCTTATAAGCTTTTTCAGCATCCTCGAATTTACCCATTTTATCGTACAGAGATCCTTCCGCAAAGGTATAGGAAACATTCTGAGGATCATTGGCTTTGGCAACTCCGAGTAAACGCAGGGCTTCCTCGCTTTGATTGCTGGTCAGGTAGTAATTGATAAGTTCAATCATGATAGACTGATGATTGGGAAACTTGTTGAAACCCTCATTGATCACTTGAACACCGGTTGCAGTATCACCATTGGCAAACAAAGCCTGTTTGCGGAATACATAAAGGAATGGATCATTGTAGTTATAGGAAGCTGCTTCCCCAAAAAGTCTGACTGCTTCCGGATAGTCTTTGTTTTCAAGCGCTGCCCTTCCGGCAAAATAAATATCAACAGTGTCAATCCTGTTGTTCATCAGGGGAAGTTTATTCAGATTCAGTAACTCCATGAAGTTGTCATAGGAAGTCTTGAATTCCTTTCTTTCATAAGCACTTACAGCATTGGTTTCAAAGGCGATCTTCAGATTATCGATCGTTGCAACAATGTCAGCATTAGCTTTTCCGTCACCATTCAGTTTAATGGCTTCATCAATAGCCTTTTTTGCTTCTTCCAGGGGAGTTTCATGGATCTTTTTGGTTTCAGTCCAGCTCTCAAGAGCGCCGTTCCTGAATTTTAAATTAACCCGCTCATAAACAAGAATTTCAATCTGATCCCCACCCTCCTGTAAAGTCTGGACTTCCTTGGGCTCCTTGTAAAAGATCTTGGCATTCGTCTGATCCATACCCACACGAAGCAAGTCGTTATTGATGTTAAAAATATCTATTAACAGCTGGGCGCGACTGGTCCAGGTCTTGGCTTTGAGGTTTTTCTTGGCATCCAGAATGTCAGCATCACTCTTCTTCAATTTGTTCTCTAAACCTGTGTAATTCAGCACTGAACCTGCTGCAGGGGCCTGGGCCTTCAAACTGAAACCGGCAAAGAGGAACATCGCAATAAGAAACAAACTAATTCGCTTCATCGTAATTCGTTTTTAAAAATTTATTATAAGTAATGTTTAATGGTTATTATCAAAAATACTGCCAAATATAATTTCAATTTATCTATTGTCCAAAAAATGACAGAATATTAAGCAGTTGAATTGTCATTTTCATCTGAATAATCTTCAGTGTCTTTCTCTTCTGCTGATTCGGCTGAACCAACCACATCCGTTACCGCGGCAATGGAATCACCACTCGAGATATTGATCAGCCTTACACCCTGCGTTGCCCTGCCCATCAGCCTGAGATTGGCTATTGCGAGGCGGATGGTGAGACCCGACTTGTTGATGATCATTAGGTCATCCTTGTCGGAAACCGCTTTGATGGCGATCAATGGACCCGTTTTTTCAGTGATATTGATTGTTTTAACGCCCTTGCCTCCCCTGTTGGTAATTCTGTAGTCCTCAAGTTCAGTGCGCTTTCCATAGCCGTTTTCAGATACCACCAGGATGGTGGTTGCCTGATCCTGAATACAGATCATGCCAACTACCTCATCCATGGGTTTGCCAAATTTGATACCCCTGACGCCGGAGGCAGTTCTTCCCATGGGTCTCACGGTCTTTTCATTAAAACGGATGGCTTTGCCCGATCTGACTGCCAGGATGATTTCGCTGTTGCCGTCAGTCAGCTGTGCTTCGAGCAAACTATCCCCTTCCCGGATATTGATGGCATTGATACCGTTCTGCCTTGGCCGTGAATAGGCTTCCAGGGAAGTTTTTTTAATTACTCCTTTCAGCGTGCACAGCACAATGAAGTTATTGGATATGTAATCCTGATCCTCCAGGCTTTTCAGGTTAATAAAGGCTTTCACCTTGTCGCCGGAGTCAATGCTCAGAAGATTCTGAATTGCCCTGCCCTTTGAGGTTTTGGTCCCTTCCGGAATTTCATAGACCTTAAGCCAGAAGCATCTGCCTCTCTCTGTAAAGAACAGCATGGTATTATGCATGGTAGCATGGTACATGTGTTCGAGATAATCTTCATCACGCGTCTCACTGCCTTTGGAACCTTTACCACCCCGTTGTTGAGTCCGGAATTCGGTTAAGGGCGTACGCTTGATATATCCCATGTGGGAAACGGTGATGATCATGTCATCATCTGCATAAAAATCTTCGGGGTTGAACTCTCCTTCATCGGGAACAATTGCGGTACGCCGCTCGTCGCCGTAATTCTCAATAAGATCAGCAAGCTCATCCTTGATCACCTGCATCCTCATGCTTTCATCAGCAAGAAGGCTCTTTAAATAAGTAATCAGCTTTTGCAATTCTTCATATTCCTGCTTGATCTTTTCCCTTTCCAATCCGGTAAGCCTTTGAAGCCGCATTTCAAGTATGGCCTTGGCCTGGATTTCGGTGAGGCTAAAAGTCGTCACCAAACCGTCTTTGGCTTCATCGGGGGTTTTTGAACCCCGGATGAGGCTGATCACGGCATCGAGGTTATCCAGGGCGATCAGCAATCCTTCGAGGATGTGCGCTTTCTTCTCTGATTCTTCAAGGTCAAACTGCGTGCGTCTTACTACCACTTCATGCCTGTGCTCAACGAAATACCTGATGCTTTGCTTCAGTGTAAGAAGTTTGGGCCTTCCGTGCACAAGGGCGATGTTGTTAACGTTAAAAGCAGTCTGCAGCTGCGTCATTTTGAAGAGGTTATTCAGCACAACGCTCGACTGGGCTTCCTTCTTGCAGATGATCACAATCCGCATGCCTGTCCGGTCCGATTCATCGTTGATATAGGAAATTCCTTCCAATTTCTTTTCATTGATCAATTCGGCAATTTTGCGGATCATTTCAGCCTTGTTCACCTGGTAGGGAATTTCCTTGATAATGATGACCTCACGTCCACTGGAAGTGATTTCAATTTCAGTGGCCGCGCGCATTACGATCCGGCCCCTCCCGGTTTCAAATGCCTCCTTGATGCCCAGCTGGCCATAAATGATGCCACCCGTGGGAAAATCCGGACCTTTGACATAAACCATCAGCTCTTCGGTGGTGATTTCCGGATTGTCGATATAAGCGGAAATGGCTTTGCAAACTTCAGTCAGGTTGTGCGGTGGCATGTTGGTTGCCATACCTACGGCAATACCCGATGCCCCGTTGATGAGCAGATTGGGTATACGTGAAGGCAGTACCACCGGCTCCTGCAAGGTGTCATCAAAATTAAACTGGAAATCCACGGTGTTCTTATCGATATCAGCCAGCATCTCTTCCGCTATTTTTCGCAGCCTGGCTTCGGTGTACCTCATGGCAGCAGGATTGTCGCCGTCCATGGATCCGAAATTTCCCTGGCCCTCTACGAGCGGATACCTGAGTGACCAATCCTGCGCCATTCTTACCATGGCATCATAAACGGAAGTATCACCGTGCGGATGATACTTACCGAGCACCTCTCCCACGATACGGGCGGATTTCTTATACGAGCGGTTGGCAAATACACCTAAATCCTGCATTCCGAAGAGAACTCGCCGGTGAACGGGTTTTAGGCCATCCCTGACATCGGGTAAGGCCCGTGAAACAATGACCGACATCGAATAATCGATGTAAGCCGACTTCATCTCCTCCTCAATATTGACCTGTATAATCTTTTCTCCTTCAGCCATGTTATTTTTTAACGGTTTTGTTTTCTAAAATGCCTTCAAGTAAGGTGGCAGCAAAAGTAGGCAATTATTGCCGTTTAACCGTTTTTTTTAGGCTGTTTATATTAACAAAAGCTGTTAAAAACGGTTTCCAATTAATTCGTATATTTGTGCAACGGATTACAGTGTTAACAAGTAAAGAATCGTGGTAATTATGGATGCTAAGTTCTCACAAAGAATAAAAGACGTACTTTCCTTTAGCAAAGAAGAAGCCATCCGACTCGGAAACAATGAAATAGCTCCGGAGCATCTTCTTCTTGGCATATTGCGTGAAGGCGAAGGGGTGGCTATTGATATTCTGGTTTCCCTGGGAGTTAATCTGTATCAGCTTAAGAAGGATATCGAGGTGATCATTACACCTGCCGGGCCCATCAAAGTAACAGATTCGGAAAACATACCGCTGCTGAAGACCTCGGAAAGAATTCTGAAACTGGTTTACCTGGAGGCCAAATCCATGAAAAAGAATACGATCGATACAGGTCATCTCCTCCTGGCCATCATCAAAGATGAGAATGCTCCTGTTTCAAGGGTCATGTTTGATCACAGCATTGATTACGAAAAAGTCCGCAGGGAATTACTGAATGAACATATGGCCGATTCGGAGGATAATGAACCCCGTTCGGATTACCCGCATGAAGATGATGAACCCATGGGAACATTCGGCTCCCAGGGCGGCAAGGGAAGCAATCCCGAATCGGGTGCCAAATCGAATTCCGACACGCCGGTTCTTGATAATTTCGGGGTTGACCTTACCAAGGCTGCCGAGGAAGACCGGCTTGATCCGATAGTGGGTCGTGAAAAGGAGATTGAAAGGCTGGCCCAGATCCTGAGCCGCCGCAAGAAGAACAATCCTATTCTGATCGGCGAACCTGGCGTTGGTAAATCAGCTATCGTTGAAGGCCTTGCTTTGAGGATCATTCAAAAGAAGGTTTCCCGGGTACTTTTCGGTAAACGGGTGGTCACACTGGACCTGGCTGCCATTGTCGCCGGAACAAAATACCGGGGACAGTTTGAAGAGCGCATGAAAGCCATACTCAATGAGCTTTCTAAAACTTCCAGCATCGTATTATTCATTGATGAGATCCACACCATTGTCGGCGCTGGCGGCGCTACCGGGTCGCTCGATGCTGCCAACATGCTTAAACCTGCGCTTGCGCGCGGGGATATTCAGTGCATCGGTGCCACAACGCTCGATGAGTACCGGCAGCATATTGAAAAGGACGGAGCGCTGGAACGCCGTTTTCAAAAGGTCATGGTTGAACCTACCTCTCCTGAAGAAACCATTGAGATCCTGAACAATGTCAAGGAAAGATATGAAGACCACCACAACGTGATTTATACGCCGGAAGCGATTGATGCCTGTGTAAAGCTTACAAACAGGTACATTTCCGACAGGCATCTTCCCGATAAGGCCATTGATGCCCTGGATGAATCCGGTTCCAGGGTGCACATCTCCAATATCCATGTCCCGGAAAAAATCATTGAGCTGGAGAAACATATCGAAGAGACCAAAAAGGAGAAAATAAAAGCGGTTAAGAATCAGAATTTCGAAAAAGCCGCCAGTTTCAGGGATAAGGAAAAAGAATTCCTGGAAATGCTGGAGGATGAAAAACTGAAATGGGAAAAGGAATTGACCCGCAACCGCCAGGTGGTCGATGCGGATAAGGTGGCTGAAGTGGTGGCCATGATGACAGGCGTTCCGGTGCAGCGCATCGCACTTGAGGAAGGCCAGCGTCTGCTGAAAATGGGCCAGGAATTGAGAGGAAGTGTAATCGGACAGGATGAGGCCATTGAAAAAGTTGTGAAATCAATCCAGCGAAACCGGGCCGGACTGAAGGACCCGAATAAACCCATCGGCACGTTTATTTTTCTGGGCCCCACAGGGGTTGGAAAAACCCAGCTTGCCAAAGTCCTTGCCCAATACCTGTTTGATTCGCACAACAACCTGATCCGGATCGACATGAGCGAGTACATGGAGAAATTCTCTGTGTCGCGACTGGTTGGCGCACCTCCGGGATATATCGGGTATGAAGAAGGCGGACAACTCACAGAAAAGGTCAGAAGACGTCCCTATTGTGTTGTTCTGCTGGATGAAATCGAAAAAGCCCACCCTGATGTGTACAACATCCTCCTGCAGGTTCTGGATGAAGGTCAGCTTACCGACAGCCTGGGCCGGCGCGTGGATTTCAGGAATACCATCGTGATCATGACATCCAACATCGGTACAAGGCAGCTGAAGGATTTTGGACAGGGTGTCGGTTTCACCACCAAAACAAAGCAGGAAACCTCCAATGAATATACGAGAAGTGTCATTCAAAACGCCCTGAAGAAAGCCTTTTCACCTGAGTTTCTGAATCGTATCGACGACGTGGTGATATTTAATACCCTCACCCGGGAAGATATTCACAAAATCATTGATATTGAACTGCAGGGGCTCTATAAACGAATACTGGCCATGGGCTTCCGCATAAAAATGACCGATACGGCAAAGGACTTTATCGCTGAAAAGGGTTATGATATTCAGTTTGGCGCCAGACCCCTGAAACGTGCCATTCAGAAATACCTCGAAGATCCTATGGCTGAGGTGATTATTAAGTCAAATATGCAGGAAGGTGACACCATTGCCATCAGCTTTAACAAGAAGAAGGAAGAGGTGGCCATGAAGGTTGTTCACGTGGAAGAAGCTGCAGATGCCACATATACTGATACAGAAGAAACAGAGCAATAGCTAAATTATCTCGGCGAATAAATCAAAATCCTCGGCGCCTGTAATCCTTACCTGGTAGAAATTGCCCTGTTTAAGCTCAATTCCCCGCGCGGGAATGAGGATTTCATTATCTACCTCAGGAGAGTCGGAGGAAGTTCGGCCTATGTAGTACTCCCCTTCCCTACCGTCAATCAATACTTTAAATGAACTCCCTATTTTGCTTACATTCAATTTTTTAGATATTGATTGCTGAAGGTGCATCAGTGCATCGGCCCGTTCTTTTTTGACCTTTTCAGGTATCCGGTCTTTCAGGTTCAGGGAACCCCAGGTGTCCTCTTCTTCGGAATACGTAAAAACTCCGAGGCGGTCAAATTCAACCTGTTCCACAAAGTCCCTGAGCGTTCTGAAATCTTTTTCGGTCTCCCCGGGATGTCCTGTCATCAAGGTAGTTCTCAAAGCGATATCCGGCAATTCCTTCCTGATGTAATCGATCAGTTCATAGTTCTGTTTACGGCTGTGCCCCCTGCGCATCTTCTTCAGAACAGCATCACTGTTGTGCTGAAAAGGAATATCAAGGTACCTGCAGATCTTCTCATGATCCTTCATGATACCGATGACTTCCTTTGGAAAGCCGGCCGGATAAGCGTAATGCAATCGGATCCATGCAATGCCGCTGATATCGCACAGTGCCCTCAGCAAGTCAGGTAATGCCTGCTTTTTATAAATATCTATCCCATAAGATGTCAGATCCTGGGCGATCAGTATGAGCTCCCTGACGCCTTTAGCTGCCAAAGCGCGTGCTTCGTCCACAAGATATTCATGGGGAACGGATTTATGCCTGCCACGGATCAGGGGAATAGCGCAAAATGAGCACTTTCTGTCGCATCCTTCGGAAATCTTCAGATAGGCATAATGTCCCGGCGTTGTCAATACGCGCTCTCCCGGCAAAGGAGGCTTATAAGTTAAATCAAGATGTTTAATGATCGATTCTAAATCATTAACACCAAAATACTTATCCACATCGGGGATTTCCTTCTCAAGATCCTTTTTGTAACGTTCCGACAGGCAGCCCATCACATAAACCCGGTGGATCAGTCCCGACTCCCTGGCCCTGATATATCGCAGGATCGTATCAATGGATTCCTGCTTGGCATCCTGGATGAACCCGCAGGTGTTGATAATGACAGTTTCCGCATCAAAGGATTCATCATTGTGCCTGATTAAAAGCCGGTTTGATTCAATTTGTTTCAGCAGGTATTCCGAATCCACGATATTCTTGGAGCAACCCAGCGTAACTACGTTGACAATTTTCTTTTTGACTGGTCTGCCTGGCATGTCGGGAATTATTTCGCCAGCTTGCTGTGGCGTTTGCTGTAAAAGAAATATATCAGAAGTCCGATGGCCATCCAGATCAGCAGTCGTTCCCATGTTTCCCAGGGCAGACTGATCATTTGAAGCAGGCAGATGGTGGCACCCGCAATCGGCACCAAAGGTACAAGCGGCGTTTTGAAGGGCCGGGGCACATCAGGCCTTGTCTTTCTGAGCACCAGTATGCTGATGCACACTATGGTAAAGGCCAGCAGAGTGCCAATGGATACCAGTTCGCTGAGGATGTTAATGGGAAGTACACCGGCAATAAAGCAGGAAACAATGCCTGTGAGTATGGTGGTCACATAGGGGGTTCTGAAACGGGGGTGAACCTTGGCGAAGCTTTTCGGAAGCAAACCGTCCTTGGCCATGGTATAAAAGATCCTGGGTTGGCCGAGAAGCATCACCAGTATCACGGAACTCAATCCGGCAATAGCGCCGATCTTGATGAGCGGGCGAAGCCATAGCAAAGCATTGCCGGTCTTATCAATGGCCATTGCCAGGGGTGCCGGAACATTCAGTTCGGCATAGGGTACGATGCCGGTTAGTACACCCGATACAAGTACATAGAGTATGGTGCATATGAGCAGCGACCCGAGAATTCCGATCGGCATATCCCGCTGCGGGTTTTTAGCCTCCTGTGCCGCGGTGGAAACTGCATCAAATCCGATATAGGCGAAAAAGATAACTGCGGCACCGCGTAATACCCCTGAAAAACCAAATTTACCGAATTCACCAGTGTTGGGAGGAATGAAAGGATGCCAGTTGGAAGTGTCAATGAACGACAGGCCAAAACCGATAAACAGCAAAATAACAATGACTTTGATGAAGACAATGATATTGTTTAATCCGGCTGATTCCCTGATGCCGATGACAAGCAATGTCGATAGAAGGGCAACAATGAAGACGGCTGGGAAATTGATGATACTTCCCGTAAGGATCCAGCCCTGTCCCTTGATGAAATCGACCGGCGCATTGCAAAGTTGCGTGGGGATATTGATATTGTAATCGTGCAGGAAGCTGACCATATATCCCGACCAGCCAACGGCAACGGTGGAGGACGCGAACAGGTATTCAAGGATGAGGTCCCACCCTATAATCCAGGCTATAAACTCACCCAGCGTGGCATAGGCATAAGTGTAAGCGCTTCCTGAAATAGGTATCATGGAAGCAAACTCGGCATAGCATAAACCCGCGAAAACACAACCGGCGGCAGATATTATAAAAGAAAGTACCAGTGCCGGACCTGCATAATTGGCGGCCACAGTTCCTGTAAGAACAAAAATTCCGGTTCCGATAATGGCACCGATGCCCAGGGTAACCAGACTGGCGCCGCCAAGCGCTCTTTTTAATCCGTGCTCCTTGTCCGATGCATCTGCCAGTAGTTGATTGATGGGCTTTGTCCTGAATAATTGCATAGAAATGGCTTTAATGTGTCACATGAACACATCAAATATATTCTTTCTTGGGATAAATCGGATATTTTGACGAAAAAAACAAGGAGATGACAGGGGATAATCAGGAATCACTGCTGGAAAAAAGTGTCTCGACAAATTCCTTTTTGTCAAACAACTGCAAGTCTTCCAGTTTCTCACCAATGCCAATATAACGAACCGGGATTTTAAACTGATCGGAGATTCCGATTACAACCCCGCCTTTGGCAGTTCCATCAAGTTTGGTTACTGCCATGGCATTTACCTGGGTGGCCTCGGTGAACTGGCGGGCCTGTTCAAAGGCATTTTGTCCCGTAGAACCGTCGAGTATCAGCAAAACCTCATGGGGTGCATCGGGGATAACTTTCTGGATCACCCGTTTTATTTTGGTAAGTTCATTCATCAGGTTGGCCTTGTTGTGAAGCCGGCCTGCAGTGTCAACAATCACCACATCATACTGATTTGATTTGGCCGAGGTAACCGTATCAAAAGCCACCGAAGCAGGATCGCTTCCCATTTGCTGTTTGATAATGGGGACCCCCACCCGTTCCGCCCAAATGGAAAGCTGGTCAGCAGCAGCAGCCCTGAAAGTATCGGCTGCACCCAGGATAACCCGCTTGCCTGCTTTTTTGAATTGCCAGGCCAGTTTGCCGATTGTAGTGGTTTTTCCTACTCCGTTTACGCCAACCACCATGATAACATAGGGTTTTTGAGCCAGTGGCGAAGAGAAATCAGAGCCATCCTCCGTTTTGTTTTCTTCCAGCAGGGAACTGACCTCTTCCCGAAGGATCCGGTTAAGCTCCTCCGTATTCATATAGCGTTCACGCAAAACTCTGGCCTGAAGCCTTTCAATAATGCGCAAGGTAGTATCAACGCCTACATCCGATGATATCAGGGCTTCTTCGAGATTATCAAGCACCTCATCATCTACCTGTGATTTGCCCATGATGGCCCTGGACAATCTTTTTATCACATTCTCCTTGGTTTTTTCCAGGCCGCGGTTTAAATCTTCCTTGCTTTGTTTGCCGAATAAACCAAAAATTGCCATAGTCGGGGTTTGTTGTGTATTGTTCAGAAAAAAAATGGCTTTCTTTATCCAAAGAAAGCCAGTTTTTCAGGATCCCTGAAGATCTTATTTTTCTCCGAAATAGTCCTTGATATGATCTACATGGACCATTTCTTCCTTGTAAAGGTAAGCACCCGATTTGGGCGATTTTACCATCTTGATGCATTTGGCAAACGTCTTACCGGTTCCTGTCTTTAATGTTGCAATTACTTTCTTTGCCATGACGTATTATTTTATTTCTTTATGTACAGTGACCTTCTTCAAAACAGGGTTGTACTTCTTCAATTCCAATCTTTCAGGTGTGTTCTTTCTGTTCTTGGTGGTGATGTAACGTGACATTCCAGGTTTCCCACTGGTTTTGTGTTCCGTGCACTCAAGTATTACCTGTACTCTGTTACCTTTTTTTGCCATATCCTGATGTGCTTTGTGTTAAAAACTTTTTATGAACCCTTTTGACTTTGCATCTTCAAGAGCCTTTTTCAGTCCGACCTTATTGATAAACCTGATCCCGGCAGCAGAAACCCTCAGATTGATCCAACGGTTTTCTTCCTGCAGGAAAAGCTTCTTATCAAACAGGTTTACTTCAAAAGTTCTTTTGGTCCTGCGTTTGGAATGCGATACATTATTTCCAACCATTGCAGTTTTTCCTGTAATCTGACAAATTCTTGACATTTCTAAATCAGTTTTTTCGCTTTCTAAAAACAGGTTGCAAAGAACGTTATTTTTTTTTAAAAATTCAAGTATACCCTTAAAAATATTTATAAACAATCCATTATCTCTTCTCTTAACATGAAAAGCGCTGCTATGGCAGCCTTTTGCATATTTCTGCCACGTTCTTCCCCAAAGTTATGGACACGGGAGATGATTCTTTTTTTGGAAGCCACCGCAATCCAGGTTGTTCCAACGGGCTTTTCCGGGGTACCGCCTGTGGGGCCAGCAATACCGCTGACAGCGATGGCAAATTCGGATTGGTACCGGTTTCTTATACCTTCTGCCATCTGTTCCACAACAGCCTGGCTGACTGCGCCATTCATTAAAATGGTGTAAGGACTAACACTTAAATCTGTTGTTTTAACATCGTTGGAATAGGCCACGATACCTCCTTTATAGTAAGCAGAAGAACCAGGCACCGAGGTTATCAGCAAACTGATCATTCCTCCCGTGCAACTTTCAGCCAACGACAATGATAAATTATTTTCTTTCAGTAATTTACCTATAATTACTTCAAGTTTATCATCATTATACCCAAAAATGTGTTTACCGATTATGCTTTTAAGCTTTACCACTTCAGCATCCATGGCAATTGTCAATGCTTCAGCATCCCCGGTGGTTTTACCGGTCAACCTTAACCTGAGCAGTCCGGGTGATGGCAGATAAGCCAGTTTTATGTTGCCGGGCAGACTGTTTTCCCAGTCGTTTATCACGGTAGCCATTTCCGATTCCGGAACTCCGTGGGTCAGCACTGTGGTATGCCGGATGGTCGGCAAAGTAAACCTTTGCCTGAGCCTGGGTTCAATTTCCTCCCTGAAGATGGCTTTCATTTCATAAGGAACACCTGGCAAGGAAATGAAAACCCTACCCTCTTTCTTAAACCACATGCCCTGGGCTGTACCTGCAGTGTTGCGAAGGATCTCGCAATTGTCGGGAAGCTCAGCCTGTTTTTTATTCCGTTCATTCACCACCACGCCGCGCGAAGCCAGAAGCGATTCAATCTGCTCAATAACAGCAGGGACTGTTACCAATTTGGATCCGAAATAATCGGCTAGGGCTGGTTTGGTTATATCATCACTTGTAGGGCCCAAACCACCGGTCGATATAATCAGTTCGGCACGCAATGCGGCATCGTCAAAAGCCTTGATAATGCTTTCACGCTTATCAGCAACTGATGTTATCTGAATTACGGATATGCCAAGTTTATTTAGCTCTGTGGCAAGATACGCGGAATTGGTATCCACAACCTGCCCGATGAGAATCTCATCGCCTATGGTGATTAGTTCAGCATTCAAATCATCAAATCATCAAATCATCAAATCATCAAATCAACAAATAAAACTGAGCGGCAAATGGGTCTCGAACCCACGACCTTGAGCTTGGGAAGCTCACGCTCTACCAACTGAGCTACTGCCGCATAAATCAATCTGAGCCTCTCAGGGGATTTGAACCCCCGACCTGCGGTTTACGAAACCGCCGCTCTGACCAGCTGAGCTAAAGAGGCGTCTCATTTCGTTCAGGGGTGACAAAAATATAAATAATAGTTTATTGAACAATGGAAGAGCAATAAAAAAGATACCGGATACTCGTCCCAAATCTCATTTCCCAAATCCCACTCATTACTCGTCACTCTTCACCCATCACTTTCTCAAAGCCTGGATCCTCTGCAACAGCGTCGGATGCGAATAATGAAAGAAAACATACACCGGATGTGGCGTCAGATTGCTGAGGTTCTTAGAGGAGAGTTTCTTAAGAGCTCCAACCAGGGCTTCTGCATCGTAGGTATCTTTTACAAACCGGTCGGCAGCATATTCATGCTTCCGGGAAACCTGGTTCATCAGCAATCCGGCAATCATGGAAATCGGGCTGTACAGAATGGCAAAGGCAATGAGCCCCAGATGAAAGCTCGGCTCCTTTCCTCCCAATGCTTCTGAAAGGACCGGATTGGCAACAAGCAGCGAGAGAATAAAAAGCGTTATCCCGGTTTGCACAATGCCCGCCAGCATGCCGGTAAGCATGTGCTTTTTCTTGTAATGGCCGATCTCATGGGCCAGAACAGCCACAATCTCCTGCGCAGACAGTTCCTTCATGAGCGTATCATACAACACAATTCTTTTTTTTGGACCCAGTCCGGTGAAATAAGCATTGGCTTTGGTGGATCTTTTCGATCCATCTATCACATAAATATTATCCAGCCGGAATCCAGCCTTGTCACTGAAGGTTTTGATGGAATCGCGCAGCTCACCTTCTTCGAGCGGAGTTTGTTTGTTAAACAACGGCACAATAAGAGATGAATAAAACATGGCCATGAAAACCGAGAAAAACGTGACAAGCGCCCAGGCGTAAACCCAGAACAAAGAATCGGTGAGCCGGTAAAACCATACGATCAGCGCCAGCAATCCTCCCCCGATAAGCGCGCCCAGCAACCACCCTTTGATTTTATCCAGAACATAGGTCCTGGGTGTGGTTTTGTTAAATCCGAACTTTTCTTCAATGACAAAGGTATCCCAGAGGTCGAAGGGTGTATGCAGCATGTCGGAAACAATAGCCAGGATACCGAAGAACACAAGAACAACCAGGATGTAATGCTGTGAGACATCCCGGGCCCAACCGTCAACCAGCCGAAATCCGCCGAGAAAAAGCATGAGAAGGATAATAACCAGACTGAAAGTACTGGTCAGTAATGAGAACCTGTCATTTATCCGTTTGTATTCCTGCTGTTTTTTGTATTGCGCGGCGTCGAATACATCACTGAGTTCATCGGGCAAATCAGTGCTCCATTTCCTGCTGTTGAGGTAATCGAGGTAACGTTCAAGGGCAAAATCCACCAGGATGATCACAACGATGATTATAAAAACAACATTATAAGTCATAATCCATATCCTCCCATCTGCTGATCCAGAACAGTCCGTGTCTGAATCCTCTTTTCAAGTATTTTCCTGTAGGTTTTTATATTCCTGTTGTCGGCAAGGCTGTCGGCATATTTAATCCACAATAAAGCCTGGTCGAGATCATCATCACGTTCCCAGGCTACGGCGGTGTTGAAGGCCGCCTTGGACGCCAGATGCCTGTTTGTGCTTACAGAAAGTGAATCCCATATCCGTCCTGCTTCCTCCCAATGGTCCTTGTATACATACCTGGCAGCAAGTTCAAGTGGTTGATTGGGACCGGTATAATATACCCTTTTGATATGATCATCCCAAACAGGGACCAACAGCCTTGCCATCTGCTCTCCGTGCACGAAACAGGCATTGTAGAGTATGCCTTGCATGACACGTGGAGAAAGGATCTTGTGATAACCTCCTTCTTCAAAAAAATACACTGTGTCACAATACGAAAATGTTTCGGACATTATCCCCAGGTCAGGCTGGTAGAATGTCCACCGGGTCTTATTAATAACCCTGTAATCCAAATTACAGGTGGTGGTCACCCGTCCTTCAAAATCATAGTATTTCTGCTCATCAAAACAAGGTACCAGGGAATCATAGGAGACAGCCTTTTTTAAAAGCAATACGGCATCGGTGGAATCATGCCTGCAGATCTCATCCAGTTCGGCCCAGGTTAATATCCCGGAGGTTACTTTCAGACTGTTGACAGAATCGGCAAACACAATCTTATTGAAACGCGGAGATTTGGATAATGCATCGTACAGCCCAAATAAGTAACCCTTCCGGGTTATATTGTAATCATAGGCAGTATCGAGTGAGGCAAAGCCCAGGCTGTCAAATATTCCGCGTTGATCAGGTATACCGGCGGAGGGAAAGATCGATATGCTCCTTATGGTACCGGGTATGGTCACTTCCGCAGGCTGGAGCACACTGATGAGGATCCTGCCTGTAAAACAGGAATTCATCAGGAATAGGAGAATCAGGGTGGCTGTAATATAGATCGGAATTCGGAACATCGTGACTTTTAGGTGCGCATGCCTCCGCATACGCCGATAACCTGACCGTTTACATACGATGACAGATCGGAAGCCAGGAACAATGCTACCTTAGCTACTTCCTCAGGGGTACCGCCACGTTTCAATGGTATTTTTTCTTCCCACTGTTTTTTAACATCCTCCGGAAGTTTATTGGTCATTTCACTGATGATGAAACCGGGTGCAATAGCATTACAGCGAACATTCCTTGAACCGAGTTCCTGGGCGATGGATTTGGTAAAACCAATCATACCGGCCTTGGAAGCGGAATAATTGGCCTGTCCGGCATTGCCGCCAACACCTACCACAGAGCTCATATTGATTATGGAACCACCCTGTTTCTTGATCATGATCCGCTGCACGGCCTTGGTAAAATTGAACACCGATTTCAGGTTGACGTTAATTACCGTATCCCACTGCTGTTCCGTCATCCTCAGCAAGAGGGTATCCATGGTTATTCCGGCATTGTTTACCAGTATGTCCACGGTTCCGAAATCATTCAGTATTTGCTCGACAATTTTTTCGGTATCCGCAAAATTGCTGGCATCGGATGCATATACTTTGCATTTTACACCCAATGCCTGAATGGCCTTTTCGGTTTCCAGTGCATTGTCATCCATCCTCAAATCGGTAAATGCAACCATGGCTCCTTCTTTCGCAAAAGCAAAAGCAATGGCCCTGCCAATCCCCCTGGCGGCACCGGTAACAATGGCGGTTTTTCCTTCGAGTAACTTCATGTTTTTCTTGATTAATAGTTACAATTAAAGATGCAAAATTAGTAAGAAAATCTTATCGGGTGGTTCTTAAATTTAAATATCGCTGTAATATATTGAATTACAGATTAATTCTGAATTGAAATGACAAGCAGTTCGTATGGATTACAGTATTGTACCTGGGAATAGACGAATAAAGCTCGCTTTTGCCTCTCTGATAGCCTGCTTCCAATGACAGGATACGGGCTGATCCGATATGCCATTCCAGGCCCAGGGAACCCTGTAATCCTCTTTCCGGACCGGGATTGTATTCGGAGTACCGGTCGCTGTATACCTCTGTACCACCCTCCAGCCGGTCTTCATACCGGATGAAGGAGGCATCCATATCCAACGATGTGTAAATCCCGGCTTTAAAAAATGGATGAATTTTGCCTTTACCAAATCTGAACTTCAAAGACAGCGGCACCTGCACAGATGACAGATCGATCAGGATATCATTGTTGTAAATAGCATCCAGGTACTCATACGTTGAATAACCATAGTAGGTATCCTTCAAGTACAAAACAGCGAGATCCAGGGATAAGAGGTTTGAATTTTTCAATAATCTCTTATTCAAGAAGATACCTATTGACGGCCGAAAACTGGCATTGTACTCCGCATCCGTAAAATACTTGCTGAAAACTGTTCCCGGTATTCCAACCGTTAAAAACTGATATCCGGCAGCGATGCCGATTTGTGTGGATTTGGTGTTGGTTACCGAAAAGTCTTTAAATAAAGTGACTTCCGGAGTTTGCGCAAATGATTGTGAAGGCTCAACGGATTCCAGGGCGGAGGTCTTGACTTTTTCCGCAATATCACGGGCATCATAATCCACACCGGCAAACTGGTTGTTTCCCCTTTTGAGTTGATAAAAACCGGAGGAGGCTTCCTCCAGGTAAACGGTAGATTTATCCTTGCCCGGATCGATGTATACACTTGTTTTTCCCTTCACCAGGCATTCCATGAAAGCCAGCTTCCGGCCCTTTCTTTTGGATTCAAAATAACGGCCATGATCAAAACCATAGGCCTTTATCTGATCAGGTCTGTAGGAAATAATCTGTGCAATGTCAAAACGTTTGAAAGTGCATGATTTGCCAAATTTTGCATCCGTCGTGTATTCCACAAGGCCGTTAAGGGTATCCCCATTGTTCTTGATTACAAAACCAGGCCTGAACCCGGTTTGTGCGGGAACCGCAATACCTGAAAGAAAACTGATGAGGACTGCAAAAAGGGTCTTTCTCATAAAAACAGTTAAATCTGCGGTTTTAAACATACAAAAAATTATGATATTAATAAAGTACAGCATCAATTATCGAAATAATATATATTTTAGAAGCCATAAAATTTAGTTACGCAAAATGCAAATCAGGCCTTTCCTATTTCTCATTCTTCCCGGCATATTGATTTTATTCGGTTGTGATAAAGATGAAGTCCGTGAACGGGATTATCCTGCCCTCCGGACGCAGGCGGTCAATAACATCACCACGGAGGGCGCGCGGTTCAACGCAACCCTCGTCAGCGGTGATCTTGAAAGCATTTCAGAATACGGCTTTGTATGGGACAATACCAACAACCTGAGTCTCCAATACTCTGAGAAGATCATGGTAAATGGAAATCCCGGCCAGGCAAGTTTTTCCTGTGAAGTGACCTTTGCCCTGGAAGCCATGGAGGAATATTATGTCAGGCCCTATGTTAAATCGGGCAACTATACGGTTTATGGTGAAGTGGTGAAGTTCATGAGCCTGGGCAGCCAGGCACCTGAGATTACGGACTTTGAGCCCAAGTTGGCCCACTGGGGGGATACGATAACTATTTACGGGCGGAATTTCAGCAATCAGGCAGGTACCAACAGGGTATTATTCGGGGAGTTGGAAGGAAGAATTACAAACTGCACAAAGGACTCCTTGCAGGTAATCATCCCTGGCGGCTTAACCCAATTAAGCATTTATATCGCAATTGAGATTTTCGGGAACAGGAGCACAGCCTTGGAAGCTTTTAACCTGATCGTGCCAGGAAAGATCATCACCATTGATAAAACGGACATAACCTGGGGTGATACGGTTGAACTGACAGGCATTTTCCCATTTTCCACACATGCTGTTGGTTTTAAAATTGAGAATACCAATGCTGTAGTTTTAGGAAACAATGAAAGTAACATTAAGATCATTGTTCCAAATACAATTGCCTATACGGATTCCGTTACGGTTTATCTCATGATTGACGGCAAAAAGCTTGCCGCACCCAACAGGGTTCATATGGTTAAACCTAGAATTAATTCAATTTCTCCAGCTGCAATGGGCTGGTCGGATACAATTATTCTTGGTGGAATTTTTCATCCGGTCGCTGACAATAACAGGATCTTTTTTTCCAGTTTTCAGGCCACGCTATTAGAAGTAAAAAGCAACTCAATAAAATGTATCATACCTTATACCAATTCGCATCTTGTGTCACTGACCGCCAATATTCAATCTATTGATGTGAATTACCCTGATGATATTCAACTTAGCGGACCCATTATCAATGATATTGACCCGAGGGAAACAACAAGTTCGCATTATGTAACAATCAAAGGAAAGTATTTTAAAGGTGGCAGCACAATTGTCAAGGTAAATAGTATTGAATCTTCAGTGGTGGAAGTAACTTCAGATCACATTGTAGTTTATATTTCAAATGTTCATCCAAATGGGCCTGCTTCCGTTGAAGTCAGCGTTTATAATAAAAAGGTGCAGTTAAATGGTGTACTTAAAATCATCAATCCGAAAATCAATGATTTCTCTCCTACTTCAGGTACATACAGAGATTTAGTTACCATAAACGGTGAAGGATTTGATCCAGAAAATTTAGAAGTTCGGATAGGGAACTCGCCTGCTGAGATTGTTGAGGCTACGGAGTCCAAAGTACGCATAATAGTGCCGGATAATTTAAATTATGCAGACAACGGTTTAACACTATCGACTAGAGGAACAACTATAAATGGTCCGACTAACTTTCATTTGTTACCACCTGAAATCACTTCTTTCGCACCTGCAAGCGGAAAAGTAGATGAAACAATTACAATTTCAGGCAGTTACTTTAATCCTGTTCCCCAATACAATCATGTATACCTGAGAAGTACTACTTCAGGTAAAGCTTATTATGCTAATATTAAATCTGGTAGTACTAATATGATTCAAATTGATGTCCCATCCTTGACAAGAGATTTTTACGAAATACAATTGGAAAGATCTAATCAAACATGCGTTGCAACATCCAACTTCTTTTGTCAAAGTCCCTGGAAAGAAATTGAAATTCAGTTGCCTGAGGAACAGAATTACGGAGCAAGCGTAGGCTTACAACATCCAAACTCTGACTATTCCGAGGATATTAATGAAGTGTTTATTTTTGGCGGTTTTTATAATCACTACCATTGGCAATCATTTAATTTGACGAAAAATACAATAAATGTTAATTATGACTTTCCAATTGCTACTCAGGAAGTTGGTGGATTTTCATTTGCCTTTGCGGGAGTGGCTTACTACGGAGTATCTAATCCATTAAAGGATAAGCTGAATTCAATATTTACCTATAATCCAAAAGAGGGCACTTGGAATAATCTTGGAATCGACTTTCCAGGTCCCGGCAGAATTCATGCGTTGGGTTTTTCAATAAGTGAAATTTTTGGTTTCGTTTTAGGTGGGGAAAATGAAGATGGGCTACTAAATGATTTTTGGCTCTATACATTGGAAACCGCTTCATGGTCAAGGCTTTCTGATTATCCCGGTGGCCCTACTTCGGGTGCCACCGCGGTTGTAATTGATGATAATGCTTATGTTATTGATGGGAATCAACTGTGGGTATACAATTCAACACTAAATACTTGGGAATCTAAAAGCACTTTTCCAGGGCCTCCCAGGAAACTGGCCACCGGATTTTCAATCTCAGGTAAGGTTTACTATGGTACTGGATCAGACAGAATTGATTATCATAATAATGTGACTTGTTATAATGATCTGTGGGAGTATAATCCATCAACTGATACCTGGAAAAAGCTTACTTCAATTCCTGATGGATACCGCACCAATGCATTTGGCTACAGTTATAGTTTCAAGGGATATATTGGTGGAGGTTGCATTCTAAATTGGCTTGGATTCCGCAATATTTTTGAATATGATCCCTCTTATGAATAATTTTTAAGCAATTGCTCATTTAAGTCAACAATGATGATGAAGTATTTTTTTTCAATTCTTATAGTTGTTTTATTATTTAGGAACTGCGTATTTCCCCAAACCTCCCCCATCACTTTTGGCGCAGTTTCGCGCACTGATCTAGAGATGCAACCCTATCCGCAGGAAAAAGGCGCCGAAGCGGTCGTGCTTTGTGATTTTGCATCTGCCAGGCTGATTTATAACGATGGTTTCAAGGTGGAGGTCACCCGGCATGTGCGCATCAAGATTTTCAAACCTGCAGGGTATGATCTCGGAAATGTGATGATTGAATATTCCAAAGAAGATAAACTGTCTGAACTTCAGGCTTCGACCTATAACCTGGTGAATGACAAACCCGAAGAAATGCCTGTTGGCAAAAAGCAATTCTATGAAGAAAGCACTTCGCTGTGGGAGAATACCATGCGGTTTGCACTGCCCCAGGTAAGGGAGGGATCCATTATCGAATATTCCTACAAACTTACACAGGACGAGATCCGGAGGTTTGTGCCCTTCCGGTTTCAGAGATCCGTCCCTATCCGTCACGTCGAATTCTGGGCGGTTATTCCCGAGTTTTTCAAATATTCGGTGAACTACCGCGGATACGACAAAGTGGTTCAATCCCACGACAAACAGAAGGGCTACTACGATACCTATTCGACGGCCTTTGATGTTTACCACTGGATCGGCAACCACCTGCCTCCCCTGCAACCTGAACCCTTTATGCCAGAAAACGGTGAATATTTTCCGGGCGTCAGTTTTTCACTGAGTTCTGTGGATTTCCCCGGGGGCAGGTATTTTGAAGTAGCCCCGTCTTACAAAAAACTGACCACGGATCTTCTGACCAACAGTGATTTCGGGAGCCAGCTGAACAACACTGCTATGTTCAGCAAGGATGTTCTGCAGGTCACTGCAGGCAAAACAACGGCCATGGAAAAAGCGCAGGCCTTATATGACCATGTCAAGGAGCGTATCAAGTGGAACGGATTTGACCGCCGGATACCCTATGAATCCATCAGGATAGCCTACCGCGATAAAACGGGGAATAATGCGGACATCAACACCATCCTGATCAATATGCTTCGCACGGCCGGGATTTCTGCCGATCCTGTTGTTCTGAGCACACGGGAGAACGGAAGCCTGAATCCTTTTGTGGCGCTCACCGGCGACCTGGATTACATGGTTTGCCTGGCAATCATTGACGGAAAGGAATATCTCCTGGATGCCACGGATAAATTCAGACCTCTGGGCATGCTGCCCTATAAATGCCTGAATAAAGAAGGATGGGTGCTCAGCGAGAAAAACGGGAAGTGGATCAAGCTGCTCAGCCATGAAAAAAACCATATGCGCGAGTTTTATGATCTCACCCTTGACGAAAA
>JAFGGU010000040.1 GCA_016930375.1 Bacteroidales bacterium
ACCTTTTATCGAAAAACAATATTTTCAGGGTTGATAATTTCATATATTTGTTGAATGAAAACCCTGAAAATGCTATGAAAATTGCGATTGCCTGCGATCACGCCGGTTATGAAATGAAGATTGCTTTGGTCGGATACCTTCGGGGAAAGGGTTATGAGGTTAGCGATTTGGGTAGTTTTACGCCCGAGCCGGTAGATTATCCTGATTTTGGGCATGAGATTGCGCTGCATGTTTCAGCGAGAAAATCGGATTACGGAATATCACTTTGCGGAAGCGGAAATGGAATCAACATGACTGCCAACAAGCATCCTTTAATTCGCTCAGCGTTATGCTGGAATGAAGAAATAGCGGAACTTGCCCGAAAGCATAATGATGCCAATATTTGTGCATTACCGGCCAGGTTCATCACCTTTGAGATGGCAGTGAAAATTGTAGACAGATTTTTAAGTTCCGATTTTGAAGGCGGAAGACACCAAAGAAGAATAAAAAAAATACCAGTTTAATATTCACCTATGTTGTCGAATACAAGCAAATACGCAATTCGTGCGATGATTTATCTGGCCTTAAACGCGGATAAAGAAAACAAAATCGGAATAAAAAAAATCTCCGGGGATTTGAAAATTCCTTCGCCTTTTCTTGCCAAGATTTTACAAATACTGGCAAAACATAAACTTCTGTCCTCTACAAAGGGTCCAAACGGTGGTTTCGGATTGGGCAGGGATCCGAAAAAGATAACACTGTATGAGATTGTTACAGTAATTGATGGCGGTGACATCTTTGATAAGTGCCTCATTTCATTGCGCTCCTGCAACGAAGAAAATATTCCCTGTCCCCTCCATCACATGTATGAACCCTTACGGCTTGAAATTAAAAAATTGTTCCAGCAGCAGGATATTGGCAATCTGGCAAATGACATCAAGAGTCAGAACCATATTTTGGCATTGTAAATTTTGCCAATGCTATTCCGGCCACCGATCCTAAGGTGTCAAAAATTAAATCGATCAGATTGGCATTCCTGTTTAAT
Source organism: Bacteroidales bacterium (assembly GCA_016930375.1). Lineage (GTDB taxonomy): Bacteria > Bacteroidota > Bacteroidia > Bacteroidales > UBA10428 > UBA5072. The sequence goes on from JAFGGU010000040.1 coordinate 1,025, forward strand.
GAAGCCAGGAGGAACTGAAGCATTTCGGTTGTCAGGGCGAGGGCCAGACTTATACCCAATGCCAGTGCCAGGGGTGATTTCAGCGCATGGGATTTTCCCGCAGATTTTTTCAGATCATGAGAGAGAACTGCTGAAAAGACAAGGAACATTAAAAGATGAACCACAAGATCGGTAAAACGTATTTCGAGTACGTCAAGCTTTTGCAATTCCGATGAAGGTATCAGGCATAAAACATAAATAAATATGCCTATGGCTATGGATTTCCAATATCGAAGTATCATGGTGTGAAAATTCATGCTATCAGTAATCAGGATGGCGTTACAATGATTCTGTCACCTAATCCTTTTGATAAATTAATTTTTAGGTTATTTAACACGATATATTTTACCTGCAACGCCTGTATCCGTTCTTCGTTTTTTTGTTCCTGCGCATGACGGAGATCTGCTTCTGTTTCTTTGAGAAGTTTCATGACCTTTTCGTTTTTAAACGCAAGGATGGCTTCAGGTACAATTTCTTTCAGGCGCATTTCTTCGGTTTCGAAGTAATTTTCGCGCCTTTTCCATATTTTACTCAGGTCATACGCAGAAGTGATGAGGTCTACCACTGCCTGTGCAAGCGTCTCATCAGGGTGTTTGATAAAGAGCTGATCGGATATCAATCCGTTCTGATCCCGGCAGGTGATAATTTCCTGGAAAAGGCGGTTGAATACCGGATGATGAAATTCAAGTTCATCCTGTTTGATTTCGTTCAGCATATATTCCAGAACCGTCGTTTCGGTTTCTGATCCTTCACCGGCATCAATCACAAATCGCTTTTCAGGATACAGGATCAGCAGCCTGATGACTTCTTTTTCGGCCGAATATTTGTCCGGAACATGTTCAATTCTGGGGGTTGGAGAAGTGTCAGCATGTGCCGAAAAGTCACGGACATCAGCCTGTTTAACCTTTTGCTCATACCTGTTCCTGCGAAAGCGGGCAGTTTCGGAATACAACAATTTTTCATCCACATCCAGCAATTTGCTGCATTCGCGTATATAAACCGACCGCATGATACTTTCGGGAATAACAGATATCGAACGTACAATTTCTGTTATCAGGGAAGCTTTTTTCAGTGGATCCTTTTCGGCATCACCCCGAAGAAGGTTTGTTTTGAATGTAATAAAATCGGTTTCGTTGGCCAGGATGAAATTGGCAAATGCCTGGGCATTGTTCTTACGGGCAAAAGAATCAGGGTCTTCTTGCATGGGAAGCAGAACAACCCTTACATTGAGTCCTTCTTCCAGCAGGAGATCAATTCCACGGACGGATGCTTTTATGCCGGCTTCGTCGCCGTCGTACAGAATCGTGACATTGTGTGTAAAACGCTTGATAAGCCTGATTTGATTGAGCGTGAGTGATGTTCCTGAGGAAGCAACCACATTTTCTATTCCGGCCTGGTGCATGGATATTACATCGGTATACCCTTCCACCAGGTAACATTTGTCATTTTTCAGCACTGCCTGCCTGGCAAAGAACAGGCCGTAAAGGACATCGCTTTTATGATAGATTTCCGATTCAGGAGAATTGATATATTTTGCCACCTTATCGTCAGTTCGCATCACGCGACCTGCAAAACCCAAAATCTGCCCGCTCAGGCCATGAATCGGGAAAATAACCCTGCCATGAAAGCGGTCATACGATTGATTCTCACGTTGAATGCTAAGGCCCGTTTTAACTAGATAGTCGGATTTATAACTTTTATCCAGGGCAGTTCGCGTAAATGCGTTTTTATCTTCCCTTGCATACCCGAGCTGGAACTTGTGGATGGTATCTTCCCGGAATCCTCTTTCATTGAAATAACTCAATCCGATGGCCTTTCCCTCCTGACTGTATAAGACTTCCGAAAAATACTGACATGCGAATTGATTCACAGCAAGAAGGCTTTCCCGCTCGTTCTTTAATTCTTTCTCTTCAGCCGTCTCTTCTTTTTCAACGATCTCAATGTTGTATTTTCTGGCAAGATAATGCAGGGCATCGGGGTAGGATAACTTTTCATTTTCCATCAGGAAGGTAACCACATTACCACCTTTCCCGGTACTGAAGCACTTAAAAATTCCTTTGGATGGACTTACAAAAAAAGAAGGGGTTTTTTCATTTTTAAACGGACTTAAACCCCGGAAGTTCTGGCCTGTTTTTTTTAAACTGACAAATTCTCCGATAACCTCAACAATATCAGCGGCGGCAAATATCCTTTCGATGGTAGCTTTATCAATCATGATGCGTGCAATACGGAAAATTTCTATTCAAAGGTGCTAAATTAAAATGAAATGAGTTTGTGAATAATGGCATATACAGTAAGTCCGGCTATTGTTTTAATACCCAGCTTGGATGTGATGTTTTTCCGGTGAGTTATCACCGTATGGGAACTTATGTAGAGCTTTTCGGCAATTTCCTTGTTGGTCATGCCAATTGCCACAAGCTTCAAAACATCTTTCTCACGTTCACTGATCACTTCAGGTTGATCGCAAGCAGGATCAGGTTTTACAAGCTCCCTAACCTGTTTTTCCAGTTTCCTGAGAATGACTTTTTCATTGTCGTCAGGTTCAAGGATTTCATGGAAGTCATTGTAAAACCTGGAATTCATACCGGTATCCTGAATTAATACCCGCCGGATTTGCGCACTTTTTGAAAAGATCTTCCCTGTCACTTCCGGGGAACAGGAATTAAGAAAAAAATTGCTGATAATTAGCAGGTTTTTAGGTTCATTTTGCAGGTGTCGGATCAGTTTTTCTGCCTGAAAAACTTCACGAAAAACGAAAGAAAAGCCTGTCTGTTTCAGTATGGCCATTATACCTGACCGGGTCAGTTGAGATGGTTCAGCAATAATGACGTGGGCGTTTTTCATGGCAATCAGACAGTTGCGTGTTCAATAAGCCATTTTTCCATATATTTTACTTTGGGCACCAACACTTTATCCTCAATTCTGGCGTGATCCTTCAGGTCAGTTTCGAGCCGGAAAAGTTCAACCAGCACAGCGTGACAAAGCTGCAGATCCACAGGCAAAGGCAGGTATTTGATCAGAATGTTTTTTAAATCAAATAACTTATCCTCAACATTATCATGTTCATTTTCAAAATCTTCCATGGAATAGGCATGGATTAGCCGGACAATTTCCCTGGTAGGTTTTTGTGATGTGAAAGCTGCTTCAACCGTAAAAACATAGGGGTATACTTTCTCTTCCTCACGGTCGATATGGACGGTCAGTTCATTTTTGTATTCAACAAAAAACCCGTTTATCAGTTGAAGCGTTTCTGAACCAATGCCCTGAAAGGAATCAATCATTTGACGCAACAAATCCTCGATAAGGGGAATTTTAGTGTGCAAATAGTAATCATGTGATTTACGGAGATATTCAATGATCAATTCCAGTGAAAATCCCTGCAGGTGCTTTTGAGGGAAATAATCCTTATTGTAATAAGAATTCAGAATTTCGAGAAAGAAATTGGTCTCCACTCCCTGTTTCCTGCACACCTGTTCAATGGTTTTATCCCCAAAACCAAGGCTTATTCCAAAACGTGATACAATGGGCAACAAATGATAATCCAGATGGATCACCTCTGCCATTTTCATATTGCTCTGAATCAACATATGCCTTCAGATAAAATTCAGGGTTAGAAATGTACAATGGATGTAACATCAAAAGGGGGCGAAAGTTTCTGCCGGCCTTTCAAAAAGTCAAGTTCAATGATGAAACTGCAATAAGCCTGCCGGATGTTAAAGCGCCCGATCAGATCGAGAGCAGCCATTGCGGTTCCACCTGTAGCCAGGAGATCGTCGTGAAGTAAAACAACATCGTCCGGTTGAAGAGCATCCTGGTGTATTTCAAGGGCATCCTGACCGTATTCAAGGTCATATGTTTTGGAATAGGTTTGAGAAGGCAGCTTTCCCGGCTTTCGGACAGGGACAAAGCCAGCACCAAGCCTGTATGCAAGGGCGCCACCGGTTATAAAGCCCCGGGATTCAATGGCTACAACTTTAGTAATCCTGTTCTTCCGGTAATGGTCAGCCATCTGATCCACGATCATTTGCAGAAGGAGGGGCTGTTGGATGGCAGTGGTGATGTCTTTAAACTGGATGCCTTTCACCGGAAAGTCAGGAATATTCCGGATGGATTCTTTTATGGTTTTAATGGCGGATTCGGAAATCATGAATAAGGATTTATTTGTAAAAATAAATGAATTTAGTGTACCACAAACAGAAGGCATGAGTTTAAAATTTCTGGCTTTGAAATGTAAAAAATTGCGTATATTTATAGAATAGATGACATTTATCAGCTTAACCATGAACATTGACTTGCTAAAATATACATCGGATCGGATCCAGGAGGAAGATGGCCGGTACAAAGAACCGGGTCCGGTGATCACGATTTCAAGAGAGTATGGATGTCCTTCAAAAATCATTGCAGCAAGACTTTCCGAAGAACTAACCCGAAAAATGTTTGTGAAAGGCAAGGAAGTCAAATGGAAATATGTTACCAAGGAAATCATGGCCGAAGCTGCCAGGGCTCTTGAAGTGGATCCTGAAAAAATAAAGTATGTGTTCAACTATGAGCAGAAAAGCATGGTTGATGACATTATTTCAGCTCAGTTCAACAAATATTACAAGAGCGAAAGAAAAATACGGAACACCATTGCCAAAGTAATACGCAATATGGCCTATGAAGGGCATGTAATCATTGTCGGACGGGGTGGGGTTGCCCTTACGCATGACATCCCCAAATCCTTGCATATTATGCTGGAAGCTCCGCTGGAATGGAGGACATTGCGTGTTGCCGAAAACTATCACATGACCCAGGAGGAAGCCAAAAAATCAGCCCTTGAAATAGACAAAAAAAGAAAGGAATTTCGGGAATACTTCCAGGGCAAAGAATCAGATTACACCCGCTTTGATCTGACTTTTAACTGTATGGCTTTCACGATCGAGGAAATAGTGCACATCATTTTAAAAGCGGCAGAGATTAAGAGACTTTTCTAATTGGGTTTCTGCGGATACAGGATTATCTTTCTACCTCTTCAACAGCGCGATTCAGAAATGCGTTGAAAGGTTTCATGGCTTTGAATACCTCACGGACTTCCTGCATGAAAGTTGGTTTCCAGTAAATGGCATCGGGTTCGTATTTAGCAACTGTGTAATGCTTGTATTTCAGGTATTCTATATCCGGAAAATCTTTTGGAAACCCTTTGGGAGCTGTTTTAAGCTTTTCTTCCCACAGGTTGCCTCCAAAATGCTTTTGAAAAGAAGGTTCAGCAAGAATGGCCCTGAACTCTTCTGTGTTTTCGTAAATTTCCTCCCGTATCGATTTCAGCATTGGCCCGGAAGGCATATAAATACCACCGGCCAGAAAACATTCCCCGGGTTCAACATGAATATAATATCCTGCATGGATGCCTTTGCGACCCCCATTAGCAATAAACGCACCAAAATTATTTTTATAGGGCATTTTATCATTCGAAAACCGGATATCGCGGTTTATTCTGAAAATGGATGCTTTGGCGGTGGTTTGCGCGGATTCGCGGTCGAACAGACTTATCTCTCCTATTACAGCATGTATAAACTGCTCAAAATCATTCCTCAGTGCTTTATAGCGGGGTCGATTTTCATCGAACCATTCCTTGTGATTATTCACTTTTAATTCCTTTAGAAACAGGAAGGTCTCCTTACTGATCATGACTCATGTATTAATTAAACATGCTGTGGTGAAAAGCGCTGAGGTTTTTGTAAATTTAGGACAATAATTACAGAAGTGACAAGACCTGTGGAAAAAATCGCCTTAATTGTTGCAGGAGGAGCCGGAAACCGTATGAAAACCGGTATTCCAAAGCAATTTCTGCTTTTAAAGGGATATCCGGTGTTGATGCATACACTGGATGTTTTTTACCGTTATGACCAGGGTATGCGGATTATCCTCGTATTGCCGGAAACCGAGATACCTGCCTGGAAAAGACTCTGCGAAGATTACGGATTCCAGATCGGACATGAAATTGTGGCCGGAGGAGAAACGCGATTTCACTCGGTGAAACGCAACCTGGCTAAAATTCCCGACCAATGCCTGGTGGCTGTGCATGATGGCGTCAGGCCACTTGTAAGTGTATCTACCATTGACAGATGTTTTGCGACGGCCTTGAAATTCGGAAATGCCATACCCTGTATTGAGATTCCCGAAACCATGAGAAAATTAAGCAGAAAGGGGAGTGAACAGGTTGACCGTTATCGGTACAGGTTAATTCAAACTCCGCAGGTATTTGACAGCGAAGTTTTGAAAAAAGCCTACGCGCAGGAATACCGGAAACAATTCACCGATGATGCCGGAGTGGTAGAAAGTCTGGGCTATACTATCAATCTGGTTGAAGGAAATCCTGAAAATATTAAAATTACGTACCCCCACGACCTGAAAGTGGCTACTGCCTTTTTACAGTAAACCGTTTGAATGATTTTGCTGTATCATCAGGGTTCGTACACTGAAATAATTCCGCCGGAAGTAGCATTGCTATTTATTTTTGACGGCTTGCCCTTGTAGGAAATAAATCCCTTTGAACTGGCTTGGGCATCAAGCTCTTCTTCTACATAAATTTTAGCCTTCCCCCCGGAAGATGCCTTGATTTTCGCTTTATCGCTCTCCAAATCATAGGCCGATAACGTACCTGAAGTTGCCACAACGATATCCTGTTCAGTGGCATAACCTTCGGCAGTAAGGAGGGCTCCCTCAATTATTTTCCCCGTCAGGTAACCAACATCTGAATCCAGAAAAAGCATGCCACCGCTTTTTAAATCAACTTCCAGGGTATCTGTCTTGAAAAGTGAACCTGTACTCACATCGGCACCTCCGGTGACAGTTATTGCATTGATATTTACATAATTAAGTGTAACCGTCACCTTCTTTTTGGTGAAGGGTTCCCCATATATGCTGATGGTGAGAGTATTACCAACCACTTCGGTTTTGACAGCGGAGGCATCAATTCCCTGGACCCTGATATTGGCAGATTCCCGGGTTCCTTTTACCAGTCTGACAATCACCCTGTCGCCCACTTCAAGCCGGGTAAAGGAATTTAAACTGCGATCAACGGATTCCTGTGCCAGAAGACTGCTGAAAAACAAGGATAACAGCGTGAATAAATAGATCTTTCCATACATAAGGCTGCGAGGTTTTAATTACATCATCCTAGAATAATAACCCGAAATTCATTGAAAAAGTATGTGCTTTAGCGATAAGCCGGTAAAGAACAGGTTGTACTGAAATTTCAATTAACGATCTGATTCAATCAAATTGAACGGCAAACTCAGCAGGGACTGGAAAACTTCACCGGCTTCGAGCATACTGTCATCGTCCTCATCATAATACCAGTTTATGGTGATAATTTTTTTTCCCTGAAATTTAACCTGAATTCCTTTGAGGATGTGAAACAACCACTTTGAAGAACTTGAATTCAGATAATTCAAAAGAAAATCAATAGAAGCGTGAGTTTTAAATTCATTGACATTCTCGTCAAGAACAAGGATCAACTTTTCATAAAAAGGAGCCGGATCCTCCAGCTTAGATTGTCCTGAAATCACGATCCGGTGTTCATCAGCCAATATTTTCACCGATGGTGTAAAAAGGGTTTCTTTTATTCCGGCACCCATATCTGCCTGCATTTTGATATAAAAATACAGCTTTTTACCATACAATTTTATGACTCTTGCAATTAATTATAAACCGTTTCAAAACGGTTTTACAACAGAAGGGTGTATGTTAATGCAATCGGGAAGTTGTTTCAGGAGGCAAGCCGGAACCGGAGTCAATCAGAAACTAAAAAGTATACTCAATGGCAAGCGCTTTTTCGAGAGACTCCCGGCTGATTTCATCCTTAATAATATAACTGCGGGCACCTGCTTCAATCATCTGCACTACAAACTTCATTTCGGAGTGAAAAGAAACGGCGATCACGATGAGGTTTCTGTAAAGGATGGTTGCCTGACGGGTGGCTTCTATGCCATTCATGGTCGGCATATTAATATCCATGAATATGAAATCACACACCTTGCTTTTTAATTGATTTAAACAATCCTGACCGTCACTGGCAGTATATATGGAATCAATTCTTTCTTCGAAATAATCAAGCAACATGAACCGAAGGGCATTGACAAAATGGGGGTTATCGTCTACAATCAGTATTTTCAGTTTTTTCATCCGGGACCGGTTTATCTGGATATTCAAATCGGACAGGAAGTTCAATTTGAACAATACATTCCTTAATCTTTGAATTTAAATATATTAATAATATACTAAATTGTTGATATCGCCTGTCATAAAATTCCTGATTTTCCCAGCCCCCCCAAAAATTCAGCGGGAAGCCAGTAAAACCAACTCCCCGCTTTCCTACCTAAATCCAACCAAACCCTATCTTATATATTTTGCATGGATATAATATTTCTGTAGAAAAAATGATTAGAACAAATATAACTGGTATTCCAATACAAGATACGGTAGAATCTACTTAAAATTTTCATGTTTCTACTTATTATATGGTGCGTGAATACCGTCAATCAATTGAGTATTTACCGACGATTTTCCTCGTTTAAAGAGATCAGGTTATTTTTTAAGGCATAGATGATCAGCCTGACAGAATTTTTAGAGCCGGTTTTTTCCAGCAAGTTTGTCCGGTGTCGTTCAACAGTTCTCTGACTGATGGCCAGCTTAGCAGAAATCTCCAGGTTGGAAAATCCGTGGCTTATCAACTCAAGGATTTCCATTTCACGCCGCGACAACTTAATGGAACGGCTTGTCGTCTTCTTACGGATTATGTTAAGCAATAATTCCTGCGAATAGTAGCTACCTCCGGATAAGATCTTGTTAATGGCCAGAAAGAATTCTTCATTTTCGGCATCTTTCAGCATAAAGCCCTTAATCCCCAAATCCAAGAGCGTATTGTAATATTCACTTTCTCCGTACATCGATAAAATAAGTATTTTCAATGCCGGGTATTTTTCAAGAACCTTGCGGGTGGCTTCAATGCCATCCATAACAGGCATGTTGATATCCATGATCACAAGTTGCGGTGTGACGTTGGCCAGCAGATCCAGCAATTCAGCTCCGTTGGAGGCTTCCCCGATAACCTGGTATTTGCGGGATTCATCAATGATGTATCTCAATCCGCTTCTGAAAAGCCGGTGATCATCAGCGATTATTATACCGGGTTTCTCCATGGTTTAAAGATATAAAAAAGAGTTTAAACAGGTTAGCTCACTGTTCAACCGGTATCTCCATTTCAAAAGACATACCATGCGGAGCATTGTTAAAGAATTTGCTGGTGGCATTGATGAGTCTGGATCTGCTGATTATATTCGACATGCCCATTCCCATGGAAACAATATTGTCATTCCAGCTTTCTTTGAATCCGATGCCATCATCCGAATAGATCAGATGAACCTTTTTAAGAATCCTGTGCAGCTTGATGTGGATGTGTGATGCCTGCGCGTGTTTAAGCGTATTATTGATCAGCTCTTTAATTATCCGGTACATCGAAAGTTCCACACTGCTCGGGTATCGTTCTTCCTTGAGATTTGACTCAAGGCTGATGGAAACAGGTAGCTTTAGCTGGTTAATAAACCATTCCAAAGCAGCCAGGAGTCCATAATTGATCAGAACATGCGGACTCAGGTCATTAGAAAGCTCTTTGGTGCTTTGAATTACCTCTGTGATGATTTTCTTGAGCTGGGCAATGACAAAATCATGTTTCTTCTTATCTATTGCCGAGTCAAGAGAATTCACATACATTTTTATGCTTGAAAGCAAGGGACCTAAATCATCGTGCAGATTCCGCGCGAATTTTTCCCTTTCCTGCTCCTCAGTGGAAATGATGGTGTCCAGGATCCTGTTTTCCATAAACCTTCTCTCGGTAATATTTCTGATGACGGAAATCAGAACATGGTCTCCTTCGTATTCTATGAGTTTAGAGTTAATCTCTGCCGGGAAAACCTCCTTTGATTTGCTAGCAATTTCACATTCGACGGCCGGCTGGTAATCGTTCTGAAAAATCCGCATCATTTTATCCACAACAATGGGAAGATATGAATCGGTAATGATTTCTGTCAGTTTCATTTTCCTGGATTCTTCCGGGGTAAAGCCTGTAAGGTTCATGAACTCTTCATTGACTTCAAGCAGGGAATAATTGGCCCCCACAATGGCGATGGCATCCGTACTGTTGTTAAATATATTCCTGAACTTGGATTCGCTTATTCTCAAAGCTTTTTCAACGCGATTACGTTCCGTGACATCCCTTCCGGTAATGACAATGCCTTCTATTGCCGGATGTTCGAGCATATTGTTGGCAATGACTTCCAGGGAAATCCAGCTTCCGTTTGCATGCCTTACCCTGAATTCAGTGGGCAGATGATCGTTTACTTTATCAAATACCTCTTTCAGCTCTTTCATCACCACCGTCATGTCATCGGGATGAATAATATCCAGACCGTTCCGGCCGATAAGATAACCCGGAGGATATCCCAGTACCTGCCAGCTGGAAGGAGATTCATAGGATATGGTTATTTTTTTGTCAATGATCCAGATAATGTCCGTCAGGTATTGAATGATGGAACGAAACCGTTCCTCGCTTTGTGCAATTAGTGTCTGACTTTTTTTGCGCTCGGAAATATCACGCATAACGGCAATTATCCTCCAATCACCTGCAATTTCAGTGCTTTTGAGAGAAATTTCGACCCACCGGGTTTCTCCGGATTTGGTGTAGATCAGCCATTCGAATTCAGCCGTTCCTGTCTGGATCGCCTGTTGAATTTTTTCTTTGGCCCCTTCGTAATTAAAACCCGAAATTTTTTCACTGTAGCTGAACAGGGATTGATTGACTGCTTCTTCATGGGTAATACCATATAATCTGAGGGCAGCGGGATTCACATCAATTATTTTGGCCTGCCGGATGTCATAAATGAAAATGGCCTCATTGGTGGCGTTAAAAATTTCCCGGTAATTCCGCTCACTTTCAATCAGGATCTTTTCTGCAGCCTTCCTTTTAAGCGCATTGACAAATATTTCACCGGTAATGCGTATCAGTGAAATTTCATCGGGATTCCATACATGTTTACTTTTGACAGAAGAAAACCCGACAAATCCGATCAGTTTCTCCTGGAATAGAATCGGAATAATGATCATGGACTTGTTCCCCGAATGAGAAAAGTCGGCCCTGATGAACGAATTATCCGGCAGATCATCCTTGGAATGAATTATAAACTGGTCTTTATCCTTCTTGCTCGAATACCATTGCGCAATATCCTCAAAAGGAGCATTGTCGAAGTATTCCTTATTCCAGGAAACAGTTTTTTTATTCCAGGAATTGACCATGCTGTATTGATTATCAACCTGACTCATTTCGAGCAGAAAAGCTGCATCCGCTTTGATAAAACCACAGATCTCGCCCAGGGCAATATCGATGTTTTCGCTTACCCGCTCAGGAGCCAGGTCAAAAAAACGCGTTGAAATTTCGGTAATCAATTTTTCGAGCGTATTTTTGTACTTCAGCGATTGCTCTTTCTTTTGAAGTTCGTGTGTACGTATGGATACAAGTTCCTCAAGCTGCTTTTTATACTCATTCAACTCTTCATTGGTGATTTTAAGCTCCTCATTCGCCAGGGTAAGCTGTTCATTCAGTGTCTTTATCTCGTAAGTTCTGTCCTTTATTCCCCGGGAAATACGCTCTATCCTGGAATTACCGTTGTGATCTTTTTTCATGGATGTACCCTCCGTTTTCTGCATGGCAGTTTATTCCTGCACGGGCATTTTACGGGTAAATTTACTGTTTTTTCAGTGAGAAGATGGGTTAAATGCAAGTGTTGTAGAATTGGTAAAATTAATTTGCAATTTTACAGGAGAATCTCTGAATAACAGGTCATGGCAGGAATATATATCCACGTTCCGTTTTGCAAAAGAATCTGCAGCTATTGTGATTTTTATAAATCGGCAGTTCTGACCTTGATTCCTGACTATATGGCTGCTATTCATAAAGAGCTTGACATCAGAAGGGATTACCTGCAAAATGAATGGATAGAATCTATTTACCTGGGAGGAGGAACACCATCCCTGCTGAACACCAACCAGGTAAATCAGGTAATTGATAAAATCAGTCAGTTGCACTACATTGCTCCCGGATGTGAAATAACACTGGAAGCAAATCCCGATGATTTGTCGCAACAATATCTCAGGGCTATATGTGAAACCACACCCGTGAACCGTATCAGTATCGGGATTCAATCATTCTGTAACAAGGACCTGCAGTTGTTGAACCGCCGGCATACCGCAGCTCAGGCTCTTGCCAGCATTAAACAGGCCAGGAATGCCGGTTTCAGGAATATCAGCATCGATCTGATCTATGGTTTACCGGGCATGGATACACAGGAATGGCAAAAAAACCTGGATCTTGCTTTTTCTTTGGATATCCAGCATCTTTCCGCCTATCACCTGAGTATTGAACCCGGAACTGCCTTATCTCGCAGCGTGGCAAAAGGCCTTTTGCAGATCACGGAGGAGGAGGAGAGTACCCGTCAATTTGTTGTTTTAAATGAGACCGGAGAAAAAAACGGGTTTATTCATTATGAAATATCCAACCTGGCCCGGGAAGGATATTTTTCCAGGCACAATTCCGGTTACTGGCAACAGAAGAAATACCTGGGCATCGGACCTTCGGCGCATTCCTACAATATCCTGTCAAGACAATGGAATATTTCCCATGTGAGAAAATACATCCAGGCGATTAACACCGGAAGTGAATTTTCCGAAATGGAAAATCTCAATGCCGTTAAACGGTACAATGAATATCTGATGGTATCTCTAAGGACGATTCGCGGGGCAGATCTGGAAGTCATTTATCACGAATTCGGTGAGACTGTATACCGTGATTTTATCAGGGCCACAGAATTGGTAAAATCATCCGGTCACATGATGCAACAAGGGCAGATCTGCAAGTTAACCCGGCAGGGATGGCTGATATCGGATTATATTATTTCGGGATTGATGAAAGATGAAGATTCAAGATTCAAGATTCAAGATTGAAGATTGAAGATGTAAGAATGAAAAAAAACCCCCGGGTTGTTGAGACCCGGAGGTTAAATCAATTGGGAAATTCAATATTTTATTTCAGGGTGAAAGTTGCAGAGCCAATCTCATAATTCTCGGCATATAGAATTGCAGTATAGTTGCCGGCAATCAGATCTGCATTTTTATCCCAGAAAATACACATGTCGATGTCTTTATTTTCATATTCAAGCTGACGCTTGGCGGAGAAGATAACCTGTTCACCGTTAAACTCGAAAGTTTCTCCGTTACCCGACGGAAGTACAACTTCATCCGGCCGGATCACCCTCAGGTAAACATCCTTTGTTCCGCTTTCGGCAACGGAATTCTCCCTGACGGTGAAACATACTTTAATCTTGGCGACTTTATTGACTTTGGTATTGGACTTATCAGATTTATTCAGGGGCTGAACAACGATATTTTTAGCAGAAAGTACCTTGGCAAGCTGTACCTGTGTATTCAGGATTTCTCTTTCCTTGGTTAGTTCAACATTTTGGGTCTCAGCAGTTGTCAGCTTTTCCTTAACCTGAATATTTTCAGCAGTAAGCTCCTGGTTGCGTGTATTGAGTGAGTCGATCTGAACGATATAGCTTCTCATCACTTTCCGCAAAGTCTCAAGTTCTCCCTGGTATTTTCTGATCTTTTCCGCATCAGTGGCTTGCATTCTCAAAAGGTTCTTTATTTTGTCCTGCTCATTGACCAGCAGTCCGTTTACACTATCGTTCGTCGTTTTCAACGAGTCATATTCAACGATCATATCACGCAACTGCTTTTCCAGATCGCTTTTCACATCTTCAAGTATGGCTTTTTCCTCTGTGGTTTGACCCAGCTGATTGGATTTTGTAAAGTATTTATAACCCAATATAATAACTGCAAGTGCCAGTAGTACAACAAGCACTATTAATGCCGTTGATGGTTTCTTTTCAGGTTGTCTCTGGTAAGTGTTGGTTGATGTTTCCATGGTGATAATGTTGGTTCTTTAAAATTTTAACAAATATAAAACAACTGCAGGGAATAAATATTGCAATGTTCTATTTTTTATTTAAGCAGACAGGTAAATACAAAACACTGAGATCAGCGTTTTTTCAGCAGCATATTCAGGTAATTCATGCCCTCGGTGACAACGGAATCCTTAACATGTCCGAGGGGAAACTCAACAATTTCTACCAGTTCCCCTTGAGAATTCCCTGTTTTAACCGGAGCTTTTTCAAAAATTCCCTGGTTCATGAAAAATAAGTAATCACCTTCAGGTTCATGCAAAACGGCTCCTCTTTGCGCATAAAAGGAAATGCCGGTATTTGTCCTGATCCTCGCTTGCACTGACATTCCCGGGAGGAAATGGTCATTCTTCAGGATGACTTTCCCGAAGATATCTGTGGTATGGCGGATGGGATCAACGGGATTTGCCAGGTCATACAAAACAGCCTGACAGGTAAACAGGCTGTCATGCACCAAAGAGAAATCAATGACCTGGCCTTTCTTCAGATGGGGCAGTAACTGCTCCGGAACGGTTAGTTTCAGGAGAAGCCGGTTCTTTTTACCCAAAACCATTAATTCTTCACCCAGATTTGCATATGATCCCAAAGCTGAATTTACTTTAGCAACATAACCGGCTTGGGGAGCTCTTATGAAAAAAAGGGATGACAGTTGATCGGGTTTCAGGCTATCCGGATTAATTCCGTAAGCTTTCAGCTGCAGCCGAAGGGCATTTTGTTTTATTTCAAAGGATTGATAATCACGTTGTGCCAATTGCATTTTCTTTACCGATGTGGCATTTTCAACGGTAAGTTCCCCCTGTCGCTTGTATTCCTCACGAAAATACGCAACCTGGTTCTCGGCATCCAGGAATTCCTGCTGAAGTTTAATAAATTCAATACTTTCAAGGCCTGCCAGCACAGATCCTTCTTCAACATAATCACCTGCTGAACAGTTCACCATTCTTACAATTCCAGGAGCAGGCGTCGAAACAACCATAAGACCTTCCCGGATCAGCACCAGGGAGCCCTTGAAATAAGACCATTGGTCAACTTTTTTTTCCGTGAGAATGCCCAGTTTTACACCTGACAGTTCGGCATCCTGGCGGGATAAGCGAACTGCCACAGCATGATTCGCAGAATCGGTAATTACCGGATGGTCGGGGCTGGTTTTATTACAACAGGTCAATCCTGAAATAGCAGTAACCAGAAGAATCACAACAGCTGTTTTAGTAGGCATGGTACTCAAGTTCAATGGCAGTTTGGTTATAGTTGTTCAAAGTCTCAAGATATTCCATTTTGAGGGTAAAAGCTTCAGTCAGGGAACGGGTGAACTCGAGGTAATCCATTTCTTCAGCCTCGTATTTTGCACGGTTGATTTTGAATACAAGCCGGGCATGATCGAGGCCGACAGATTCATAATACTGAAGCCTGATAAAATAATTTTCAAGTACAAGGTGCATGTTTTCCAGGAGAAGGTTGACTGAAGCAGGTGGATCAGGTTCCTTCCGGGTTCCCTTAATAACCTGGTAAAGAGATAAACCTGAGCTGCCAGGGGCTATGCTATCCCTGGTATTAAGAAGCTGCTGCAGGATATTTCTACTAATAGCAATATCATTGTTCAACAGGGCCTTTTTTGTCCGTATTTCGGCCAGTTGATTCAATAACCACGATTTTTCAAGTAGTTCAATATCTCCTTCAGTATAGCGCAAAACTGCTATCCGATCGAGATCATCAAGCTCCGCCATATATTCCTGAAAAACCTGCAATTCATTGATTTGGAATAGCCACCGGTACCAGGCTGATTTGATATCTCTTACAAGCGCTTTCCTGTCCGGTTCCGTTTGAATGTCCGGATTTTTCTCAATGGCAACAGCAACTGCTTCCTCAATGGTCGCAATGTGCATCGAATCGTTTTGGGCAGATGCTTTAAAAACCAGCAGAAACAACAATATGGCAGAAATCAAACGCATACTGAAAGTAAAAGGAATTGTTAATTTACCTGAAATGGATTGTAATTTATCCCATAATCATAAACATCTGTCTTTTCTTTCCTTTTGAGAGTCCTTACAATCAGGTAAGTGAGCGGGGTAAAAATAATTTCCACTGCACACTTGAAGATGTAATTTGAAATCAGTACAGCCATGAAAACTGAAGCAGGAAGAACACCATAAAAAGCGACCATGCAGAATATAACAGTATCAAAACCTTCTCCGATAAGTGTGGAGCCAATGGTGCGCGTCCAGAGGTATCTGCCTTTCGTAAGGATCTTCAAACGGGAAAGGATCATCGAATTGGTAAATTCACCTGCAAAATAAGCCAGCAGGCTGGCTGCAACAATGCGGGGGACAAAGCCCAGGACTGCTTCATAAGCCTTCTGGTTTGTCCAGTCCCCGGCCGGAGGCAATATTTGTACCACAAATAAAACCAGGGACATGATCAGGGCTGATAAAAATCCAAGCCAGATGACCCTGCGTGAACGCCGGAATCCGTAAACTTCAGTAAGAATATCACCAAATATATAACTCAGGGGGAAGAGCAATGTTCCGCCATCAAAAGTAAACTTCCAGATAGTCAGTATCTTGGTGGATGCAATGTTTGAGATAAGCAGTACAGCTACAAACAATGCGACCAACACATCGAAATAGCGATATTCTGTTTTGTTCATCAGAGACAGATCAAGGGATTCGTCCGCAAAATTAAACTAATTATCCTATTTTCAGGCTGTTCAATTATTTATCTGCATACAGGCGGGATCCTGAATCAGGAAGACAGGTATCAAAGAAGGAATTCACAAAACGCGGAACGCATTCCGAAGCAACAGGGGTGTTTGAATTAAACAACACGGCTATTCCCATTTTGGTTTCGGGATCAAAGGCAATCTCGGCACGGAAACCTTCAACATAGCCACCGTGGTATACGATATCGTGTCCGTAAACATGAAATACTCTCCAGCCCAGCCCGTAATATGTTTTTTCGAGTGACCGCCAGTTTTTGCGGTAAGTGGCTTTTTTGGGCGTCTCAATGGTATGATCCGCTATTTCGTGGATGGTTTTGTTGTCGATTATTTCGGGATAGTATCCTGTAAGGGCCAAAAGCCATTTAGCCATATCCGATGCGCTGGCATTGATTCCGGAAGCCGGGGACGCAGAATAATAACGGTTGTTTTTGGGCTTGGGTCTCCAGGTGGTTCCTGTTCTGAGGTGAGGCACAGCCGTGTTCGGGTTATAATAAAAAGAAACAAAATCGGTGGAAGCATCACGCATGTTCAACGGCACGAAAATTTTATCCTGGAGAAGATTGTTGTAATCCCGGCCGGTAGCATTGTAAAGTACATCCCCAATTAAACTGTAGGCAACATTTTGATAACCGTATATTTGTCCAGGCTTTGCTATGGTAGAAACACCGGCCAGGGCTCCTTTGATTTTATCATAATCATAGCCATGATCAAGCATATCCGTATAGGTATGTTCCGGAAATCCGGTAGTATGGCTTAAAATATTCCTGACTGTCATATGGGAAGCGGCAGAAGTATCCTTCATGCTGAAGTCGTTCAAATAGCTTTGAATCCGGTCATCCCATCCAAGGGAGCCTTCTTCAACCATTATGCCCGTGAGTACAGAAGCAAAACCTTTGGAAACCGAACCAAGTCTGAAAGCGGTATGTGTATTCACAGTATCCTGCTCCCCGAATTTCCTGACGCCATAGCCTTTGAGCAACATGATTTCTCCTTTATACACCAGTGCAACTGCTGCACCCGGACTTTTCATGCTGTCAACGGCATTCTGCAGGTAATTGTCATACGCAAAAACCAGGCTGTCTAAACCATAAGGTTTAGGTCGTTTAACAAACGAAGAACTCGCAGATTTAAAAGGACCATCGGTTACCGAGCCCAAATCGAGGGTTGAAAAAGCGAAGATTGTAAAAATGAAAACCCCGATTATAATTCTTTTCAACATACCTGATTCCCTGAAAATATTAAAACATTACTTCGAAAAACCTTATTAACCAAACTCAAAAGTAGAACATTTGCCTTATTTACGAAATGCAAATGCAAAAAGTTATAAAGATAAAACAGAAACTGAAAAAAGCACCCCATTCGTATGTCCTGTTTAAAATGAATTTAAATATCCGTGTAAACGTGTATGGATGATTATTATAAACAAATTATGTAATAACTTGCATTATGAAAATTTAAAAAAAATCCTATGGGTAAAATGCAAAATTTAAACAGACGCGGATTTTTAAGATCCTCATTGCTTGGAACAGCAGGGGCCCTAATCGGGACAGAAGCCATCGGCAGCAGCATACGGAATATTAAAAAGGAGCCTTTAATTATTCGCCGTAAGCTTGGAAAAACCGGTGTGGAAATTCCGATTGTAAGCTTCGGGGTGATGCGGTCAGATAATACCACCCTGGTAAAAGCAGCTATGGATATGGGTTTTGTGCATTTCGATACGGCGCATGGTTACCAGGAAGGCCGGAATGAAACCATGTTGGGAGAGCTTTTCAAGACTGTCCCACGCAGTTCATTTGTATTGGCAACCAAGGTTGCTCCGGATGATATTGACCGCAGAACAGGTGAAATGGGTCCCGGCGCAACCAAAGAAAGTATTCTTGCGAAGTTTGATTTGAGTATGCAGCGGTTACAGCTGGAATATGTGGATATTCTCTATCTCCACGCTGTTTCAGCCAGGAAAGTCGCCCTGGCACCCCAGTTTCTCGAGGCTTTGTCTGAACTGAAAAAGCAAGGCAAAGTAAAATTCGTGGGCATGTCAACCCATCAGAATGAAGCCGATGTGATTCAGGCGGCCATTGACAGCAATTTTTATGATGTTGTGCTTACTGCCATTAACTTCAAACATTCCCAGGCAGAGTTGCTGAAGGAAAAAATTGCCCTGGCGGCTGAAAAAGGCATTGGCATTGTAGCCATGAAGACTATGGCAGGGGCATTCATGGACAAGGAAAGGCAACAGCCGATCAATTGCAGTGCAGCATTAAAATGGGTGCTGCAGGATACAAATATAACTACCGCCATTCCTGCAATTCTTACTTACGATCAAATGATCCAGAACTTTTCGGTCATGGAAAACCTGGAGTTAAACGAACAGGAAAAGGCGGATCTGGAAGAAGCCAAACTCGTTGCCGGTTTATATTGTGATGGCTGCAAGCTTTGCGTTCAGGAATGCAAAAAACATCTGCCTGTGAATGAATACATGCGCGCTTATATGTACACCTACGGATACAGGAATTATGAAAACGCCTACGCCGTGCTTGATACTATTGCGGAAACCTCTGATCCTTGCAGGGATTGCGATGCATGTACCGTGAAATGTCCCAAAGGATTCCATGTGGCCGAAAGGATTGGTGATGTTTCAAGACTTTCAGACATACCCAGAGATCTGATGGTTTGAGTAATTTTGCAAATGCGATAAAACATTAAAAATCAGAATTATATGATTAAAAGACTGCTTCTTGGAGCGCTTTTGTTCGCCGCAACACTTCCCCTGTTTGCGGCTGACACCGGATTATTTCCGGAGATAACCGGATGGAAGGTTCATGAGGATGAAAAGGTTTACACATCCGGAGATCTGTGGGAACTGATAAATGGTGCTGCGGATATTTTCCTCAGTTATTATTTTCAGGACCTTCATATTGCCGAATATACCAAAAAGGACCTGATTATCAGGGTGGAATTATACAGGCACAACTCACTTGCGAACACCTACGGAATTTATACAGCTGAAAGGATGCCGGATTATCCCCAGGTACCCGTTGGTTCCCAGGGCTACAAAAGCCAGGGAGTAGTCAACTTCATGACCGGCAATTATTATGTTAAGATTATGTCGGCCGGAGCAAAAGAAGTGGATGAGAATACGCTCGCACTGGTTGCAGAAAAGGTAGACGCCCAGCTTGCACAACCGAAAGGTTTACCGGATGAGATCAAATTATTGCCCGCTGAAGGCATGGTTTCATTGTCGGATAGTTATATAGCCCAGAACTTTTTGGGATATAGTTTTTTCAGGTCGGCTTTTTCAGCCAGATATGGCAATCAGGGAGAAATTCAGCTTTTTCTTATCCGCCTGACGCCGGAAGAGATTCAGAAAATGCTGGATCAGTACAAAGCCCTGGTGAAAGAGGACAAAATTCAACAAAAGGAGGGATACTATGTCATCCAGGACCCTTATAACGGAACCGTTTTCCTGATGCAGAAAGCCGGCTCCCTGGTGGGTGTTCTCAATACAAACGATGAAGAGACAGCCCTGGGATATTTAAAAGAAGTATCAGAAAGAATACCGTAAATGAGCAACCGAATTAATCATTATCTATTGTTTTTCATGGTTTTACTGCTTACGGTAATGCTACCGGCCTGCAAATACCGCAAGGGAAGCAGGTATAATTCAGTAATTCCGGGAGATAGTCTGCAGTATCTCGTTCTGGATAAAGGAAGTGGTGAAAAGATGTCCAGAAAGGCGGCCATGTTGAAATTTCAGCATGAATACAAGGGAAATATTTGTGAAATTAAATACATCAGTGATTCTGTGAAGCTTGATACCCAGAAGGGTATTCTGTTATTGAATACATCCATGCCGGAAGTGGAAAACGATATTCTCACCAAAGGATTCTTTGGATCATTCACTTCTAAACAGGTTGTGGTATATCTTCTCGTGTCTTACCCGGATTTTGAGAAGTATTTCCGGGAGACGGAACTTGTGAAAGAGTAGGCAGGAGCAGTAGGCAGTGGCAGTTGGCAGCAGCAGTAAACTGCCTACTGCTCCTGCCGCTGCCAACTTTTTCTTATTAAGTTTTCTGTTTTACACCGCAACCGATCGCTTTGGTAGAGTTCGGGTCAGGTTCCCTGTTGCTCAGAAGAGCATTAATGGCGTTTTTCAGGTAAGCCTGTTTCACGGCAGACGCATCCTGGTAATTGTCATCCACGGCGCCAATGTATTTAACGATCAGTTCTTCCTTTTCATTTTTTTCAAGAAGAAAAGTGTGTGGGGTTTTCGTAGCACCATAGATCCTGAAAACTTCCTGTTTCTGATCAAAAAGGTAGGGGAAGGAATACTTTTTTTCATTGTAACGCGTAACCATGGCCTCATAGGAATCCCCGGGTTCAACAGCAGGATCGTTGGCATTAATGGCAATTACAGGGAATCCTTTTGCCTTGTATTCCTTGTCGAGTGCAATAAACCGATTCTGGTAGGCTTTTGCGTACGGACAGGTATTGCAGGTAAAAACTATGACGAATCCTTTGGCCTGTGGAAAATCAACAAGACTGACATACTTGCCATCCACATTTTTGAGTTTAAAATCTGCAGCTTTATCTCCTACTTTAAGCCCTTCACCGGCCAGCAGGTGAGCAGCCGCGAACAGATATACAATTGACAGAATTGTTTTCATGATAAAAATATTAAAGGTTAATTAATGATTCTATAGATCCGTAAATATCCTGGTAGTGTAATTCGCGCTCATAAAAAAGCCTGTTGGATCCTTTATATATCAGCGTTGCCGGTAAAGATCCTGTCCATCCCGGATCAACCTTATCGATCCAGGCGTTGGCATCCGGTTCATTCAGCAGTACCACAGGAGCAGTGATCCGGTTGCTTTTTAAAAATGGATTTAATCCGCTATCCAGCCTGGACGGGAAGTCAAGACTTACCAGAAGCACTTTCACTTTTTCCCGGGTATATTCCTGATGTATTTTTTCAAATTCGGGAAGTTCTCTGCGGCAAGGTCCGCACCAGGTAGCCCAGAAATTGATCACGAACACGCTGTCTGATTTTTGATGCAGGAGTTTCTCAAGATCAGAAAACTTAAGCATGGGAATATCCTTATCCTGTGCTGATATTCCCCCGGTGATCAGCAGAAAAAAGGCAAAAATGATAAAACGTCGCGTTTTCATGATTCTATATCCTAAGCAGAAGTAAAAACATTCGCCGATATCTTTTGTTAGGCATGTCACTGTTAAATAAAAGTTAAAGCAATTTATATCTTTACAGCTCAAATCCTGTATGATGAGAAACCTGTTGCTTCCGTTGGTGATATTTGCCGCATTATCCTGTTCCCCGCTCCGTATTTACCAGCAGGATCCGGACGTACTGGCGTGGGAAGCTGACATCCAAAGATTTGAACACCTTGACAGCACGGAAACGTACCCCGATGACGCAATTCTTTTTGCAGGAAGTTCAAGTATAAGGTTGTGGGAGACGCTGGCGCGGGACATGTCGCCTTACCCTGTTATTCAAAGAGGTTATGGCGGAGCCAAATTGAGTGATCTTGCCGTATATGCAAAGCGTATTTTTTATCCCCACAGATGCCGGGCAATTGTAATGTTTATTGCCAATGATATTGCGGGGACCGGGGATGACAAAAGTCCCGGTGAGGTCGACAGGCTTTTCCGGACCGTTCTAAAAACAATTCGGGATCAATACCCTGTAACACCTGTATTCTGGATAGCTGTCACGCCAACCGCCTTAAGGTGGGAAGTATGGCCACAGATTGAAGAAGCCAACAGGCTTATTGAGGAAACCTGTCTGAAAAATGCCAATACCTATTTCATCCGGACGGATTTTGCCTTTTTAAACGGCTCATCCCAACCCAAAGAGGAGCTCTTTTTACCGGATCGGCTGCATTTGAATGCAAAGGGATATGAAGTCTGGACAGAGATTATTAAAAAGGAACTCAAAAAAGTCCTTCCACTGAAAGATACCGTTCCCCGGTGTCATAGTTGAATGCCAGGATCCTGGAACCTGCCGGCATGTCGGGAAGTTTCCTGGCAATGGCTGCCAGGGAAGCGCCTGAAGATACACCCACAAATATGCCTTCTTCTTTGGCAACCCTGCGGGTATAATCATAAGCTTCTTCTTTGGAGATGGTAATCACTTCGTCGATGAACTGTACATGCAAGTTTTTTGGTATGAATCCTGCCCCGATTCCCTGGATGGGATGAGGACCGGGTTTTCCTCCGCTGATCACCGGCGACAGTTCCGGTTCAACAGCAAACACCTTTACATGCGGCATTTTTTTCTTGAGTTCGGAAGCTACCCCGGAAAGATGTCCGCCCGTACCGACGCCTGCTATCAAATAATCGATACCTTCAGGAAAATCATTTAAGATTTCGCGGGCTGTTGTCAGGCGATGCATTTCTACATTGGCTTCATTCTCAAACTGCATGGGCATCCAGGCATTTGGATCCGATGCAACGATTTCCCTCGCTTTTTCGATCGCCCCTTTCATTCCCAATTCACGGGGTGTGAGTTCAAATTCAGCGCCATAGGAAGCCATAATTTTGCGGCGTTCGATGGAAAACGATTCAGGCATTACCAGGAGGAGCCGGTACTTCTTCACGGATGCCACCATGGCCAAACCAATTCCGGTATTGCCCGATGTGGGTTCAACAATGACTGAACCGGTCTTTAAAAGTCCTTTTTTCTCGGCATCTTCAACCATGGCCAGGGCAATTCTGTCTTTTATGCTTCCGCCCGGATTAAAACGTTCAAGTTTATACCACACCTCATACGCACTGCTGAAGAGGTGGTTGATTCTAACATGAGGGGTATTTCCTATCGTATCAAGAATAGTATTTGCTTTCATGGCCTGTGAATTAAATTACAAAATTTACAGTATCGGAATGATCTTTGCTTTCCCTGATCACTACCTTACTCTCGTGAAAAACAACCGAAAAAGGAGGAACACTTTTTGTTAGCCATACGTTCCCACCGATGACCGTATCGTGACCGATGATAGTATCCCCGCCCAATATGGTGCTTCCTGAATAAACAATGACATTGTCCTCGAGAGTAGGGTGGCGTTTCTTTCCCTTCATGCTTTTATCAACCGATGCAGCGCCCAGCGTTACACCCTGGTATATTTTAACATTGTTGCCGATGATGGTGGTCTCCCCAACAACGATACCGGTGCCGTGATCAATAAAGAAATGGTCCCCGATGATTGCTCCGGGGTGTATATCAATTCCGGTCTTGCTGTGGGCAAACTCGGAAATCATTCGCGGAAGATAAGGGATCCGGAGGGTAAACAATACATGAGACAGCCTGTACACCGCTATTGCATAGAACCCGGGATAATACAGGATAACGCTTTCACGGGAGCGGGCGGCAGGATCAAAATCAACAAAGAGTTGTGCATCCTTGATCAGGCTTTCGTAAATTTCAGGAATTACCGAGAAGAACTTTTTGTTAAGGTCATTGACAGGCTCTTCAAGAATCGGTTCCAAAGGTGTCAGAAGGTCCTTGAAATCGAGCTGAAGCTGTGCCAGGTTAAGGTCAATCAGAGGCAGTGAGCATTTTTTATCGATTTTAAAGGGGAAGAGAAAGTAGATGAGGTTATCGATAAAACGGTGCGATTTGGTCATGGAAGGCACCTCTTTCCTGAAACTGTTGTACTGATCAAACAGATACTGCGGGAAATTCTCAATTTGGATCATGATAAAATATTTTCAGTTAACAAATTATGTCAATCTGATATCCGGGCGGAGCGTCATTTACCGGCTTTGTGTTTTCCTGTATCCAGGTTCTCCAGTTTGTTATAAGAGGTGATCAGTCCCCTGATCACGGCAGAACTCAGTCCCTGGTGTTCCATTTCATTCAGCCCTGAAATGGTTATTCCCTGTGGAGTGGTCACCTTATCAATTTCTCTTTCAGGATGATTGCTGGTTTCAACTATAAGCTGGGCTGCTCCTTTGACGGTCTGGGCTACGATCAGTTGCGACATTTCAGAATTAAAGCCTATTTCGATACCTCCCTGCGACATGGCCCGCATAAAACGCAATGCAAATGCAATACCGCAAGCCCCTACCACAGTGGCAGCTCCCATTAGCTCTTCAGGTATTACCAGCGTTTTACCCATTTTTTCAAACAGGTTCAACACCAGTTTTTCATGCCCGGCCGTGGCATTATGAAAGGAAATACAGGTCATTGATTCACAGATTTCAAGGGCAGTGTTGGGCATAATCCTGAAAGCGGGTAGTTTACCCAGCGATGATTCGATTTCCTTATGTGTAACGCCGGTGACCGTAGAAATCAGTATATGCCCGGAATTCAGCGATTGCTTTATCTCCTGGGTGAGACTGCCGAACTGTTGCGGCTTCACCGACATAATGATTATATTGGATTTGCTGACAGCATTACGGTTATCACCGGTTGCCTGAAAGCCGAGGCTTTTCAGGTAATCAATCCGGGAATCCCGTTTATCGGTAATGATAATATCCCGGAAACTGAATTGTTTGGAGGCAATCAATCCTTTTGCCAGGGAGGTTCCGAGGTTACCTCCCCCCAGGACGGCGAGCTTCAGGTTTTTCATGATAACAGGATTATAAACAGTTGCTTATGGGGTGATTCAATGATTTAACAATGAAAATGCCCGCAGTGGCTCATTTCGGGGCCAGAACGGGCACTTAATAAGCGATGGTGTTAGGAAAAAAGTCCTACTTGCGTATGGCTTTTATTCCCGGGAGTTCCTTGCCCTCGATATACTCAAGCATGGCTCCGCCACCTGTTGAAACATAGCTGACCTTATCTGCCAGTTTGTTTTTGTTAATGGCGGCTACGGAATCTCCTCCGCCGATAAGGCTGAAAGCGCCCTTTGCTGTAGCATCCGCAATGGCTTTGGCAATTGCCGTGGTTCCGGCTGCGAATTTCGGCATTTCAAAAACACCCATGGGGCCGTTCCAGAGAATGGTTTGCGAATTTTGAATTACTTCAGAAAAGATTTTAATGCTCTCTTCTCCGATATCCAAACCCATCCAGCCGTCGGGGGTCTGGTCTGTCCTTGATTTACCCGTCGCTGCTTCTGCATCGAATTTATCGGCGTTCACAGCATCTACCGGAAGATAAACTTTCACATTGTTCTTTTTTGCTTTTTCAAGAACATCAAGTGCTATATCCAGTTTATCAGCTTCACACAATGAATTCCCGATCTTTCCTCCCTGCGCTTTAATGAATGTATAGGTCATTCCGCCACCGATAATAAGGTTATCGATCCGCGGAAGAAGGTTCTCAATGACCAGAATCTTATCGGAAACCTTGGCCCCGCCCATGATGGCCGTAAAGGGTTTTTGGGCGGCTTTCAGGACTTTATCCATGGCGTCCAGCTCAGCAACAATAAGGTAACCGAACATTTTTTTCTCATCGGGAAACAGGTCAGCAACAAGAGCCGTGGAAGCGTGTGCGCGATGAGCAGTTCCGAAAGCGTCGTTCACATAACAGTCGGCGTAAGCCGCCAGTTTAGCAGTAAACTCCTTTTGTTTCTTCTTCATGGCGTCTTTGGCCGCTTTCTTTTCTTCGTCTGTAACGTTTTCGGCCAATTTGGGTTTGCCTTCCTCTTCAAGGTAAAACCTCAGGTTTTCGAGCAACAGTACTTCACCTGCTTTTAATCCGGCCGCAAGAGTTATTGCAGATTCACCAATACAGTCATCGGCAAATTTCACGGGTTTACCTACCAATTTTTGCAACGCGGGCACAACATGCTTTAACGAATATTTATCCTGGGGAACTCCATCGGGACGGCCCAGATGTGACATCAGTATCGCTGAACCACCATCGGAGAGTATTTTATGGATAGTGGGCAAAGCACCTCTGATACGGGTGTCGTCCGTAACCTCAAAGGTTTTCTTATCGAGGGGTACGTTAAAATCCACCCGCACAATTGCTTTTTTCCCTTTAAAGTTGAATTTATCGATTGTTTGCATGTTGATTTAATTTGAGTTAATACTTGAACAAAGATAAAAAACTATTTTTATTTACCTTTGGCCCCTGCGTATTTTTGCGCGGGTCAGCACTGCATCAGTACTATGTATTTCAAGGAGATAATCGGACAGGAGGTCCTAAAAAGCAGGTTAGTTCAGACTGTTCAGGAGAACCGGGTAAGTCATGCCTGGCTTTTCTTTGGCCCTGAAGGTTCCGGAGCGTTGCCACTGGCTCTTGCATTTGCCGGGTACATTCTTTGCACCAGCCGCGGAGAGGATGATGCATGCGGCATCTGTGCCGGATGCAATAAAAACAGCAAATATATACACCCCGACCTGCATTTTGTTTACCCGGTCAACAAAACGCGTGCAGGTGACAGGGACAATGTGGTAAGCGATGATTTCATGGCCGATTGGCGCAGTTTTCTTTTAAGGAATCCTTATGGAAGGCTTACGCAATGGTACGATTTCATTGATCTCGAGAATAAACAGGGGATCATCAATACGGAAGAGAGCAAGCGTTTATCCGGCAAGTTGAATCTTAAAGCCTTCGAATCGGATTACAAGGTTGTAATCCTTTGGCACCCGGAAAAAATGAATGATCAGGCATCCAACAAGCTCCTCAAACTGCTTGAAGAACCGCCTCCTCTTACAGTTTTTATCCTGGTGAGTGAAAATCCCGATCAGCTGCTGGCCACGGTAAAATCACGGTGCATACCCGTAAAAGTGGCTCGTATCGGAGATGAAGCCCTTACGGAAGCGCTGATTAATAAACATTCTCTGGATGCCGGCAGGGCAGTGGAATTTGTAAGGCTGGCATCAGGCAATTATCTGAAGGCCCTGGACCTGATTTCGGAAGCTGAGGATATCCGGTATAATTTCGAGAAATTCCGGGAACTTATGAGAAGCTGCTTCAAAAAGAGTATCCCCGAATTGTATAAGGAGACAGAGGAACTGGCCTCCCTTACCCGTGAAAAGCAGAAATCTTTTCTTGAATACGGGCTGAGAACACTGCGGGAAAGCCTTGCCCTTCACTTAAATGAGCCGGAACTTGTATTTTTGGCCGATGCGGAAAAGGAATTCACAACTAATTTTGCACCCTTTGTCCATGGAATTAACATACTGGCGCTCACCGAAGAATTCAGCAAGGCCATACAGGATATTGAACGGAACGCCAACGGCAGGATCGTTTTTCTGGATATGGCGCTGAAATTGTCAGAGCTGATTAAAAATTAAATTTTTCCTTCAGGTTCTTTAAGCCGTTTCGGCTTACTTTCAGTGAATTACCATTTTTCAGCTTGAGGATATAATTATCTTTTGCATAAGGCTCCAGCTGAACCACCTGGTCTATTCGTACAATATAGGAACGATGAACCCTGATGAATTTTGATTCGTCGAGGTGGTCCTCATAAAACTTCATGGTTCCTTGCTTAAGATGCTTGCTGTCATCGGTATACACCATAATGTAGTCGTCCTGGGCTTCGAGGTACACAATTTTATCTACAGGAATAACTTTGATCTTGGTTCCTGTCTTTACTACAATCCGCTCCAGTTTTTCAGTCAGGGGTTGTTGTACCAACTGGCTGATTTTTTGATCATTTCTGCCGCCGGTCCTTATTTTTTCCCTGACTTTCTCAACTGCTGCCAACAACCTGTCCTGTGAATAAGGTTTCAGAAGGTAGTCCACAGCATTCATTTCGAAAGCACGGATGGCGAATTCGTTGTGTGCCGTGATAAATATAATTTCAGGCGGATCATCGGTAAGTTCGAGCATTTCGAATCCATTCAGTTTGGGCATCTGAATATCAAGGAATACCAGGTCGGGTTTGAGTTCAGCGATACTTCGGGCTCCTTCAAAACCGTTTTCACACTCGCCAATGACCTGGATCCCGGGCTGGTTTTTAAGATAGTTCTTTATCAACTCCCTGGCCAGTTCTTCATCGTCAATGATTAAGGCTCTGATGTTTTCCATGGTTGTTATGTTTGCGGGAAAATAATGGTTATTTCAAAATTTTTAGGATCTTTTCGGATGTTGAGCAGGTCGTCCTGGTTATAAAGGATCCGCAGGCGACTCCGGATGTTTCTTAATCCGACACCTTCTCCTTTATTGGATTGAAACTCCGGGTCCCATCCATTGCGTATCACAATGCTCAAAGCGGATGAATTACACGTGCATATCATTTCGATTACAGATCCCTGGGTGCTTTCATAAACGCCATATTTGACAGCGTTCTCCAGCAAAGGTTGCAGGATAAGTCCCGGAAGTTTCAGATTCCGGCAGTTTTCGCCAACCTCCTGTTTAACAATCAGGCGCCTTCCAAACCTGATCTTTTCAATGTCCAGGTACCGGTTGATATTGTCAATTTCACGGTCCAGCGTAGTGAGCTTTTCTTCTTTGTTGGAAGTGGTGTACCGGAGAAACTCAGATAGTTTAATGATCATTTCCTGTGCTTTTGCCGGCTCGATCATGGTAAGCGAGCTGATGGAATTCAGGCTGTTAAACAGAAAATGCGGATTGATCTGAGATTTGAGCGATTTAAGTTCGGATTCCTTGACCAGGGCCTTGAGTTCAGCTTCTTTCACCTGATTTTCCTTATTGTTCCGGTAAAAAATGATCAGGTAATAAACCATGATGATGACTTCATAAAAGATGATCCCGATGCCCGCCCGCCAGGGTATTGAATTTCGAAGAAAAATGATGTATTTGGGGTCGTGACTGAACACGGATACCAGCAAAAAATAAGTGAGTCCGAGCCAAAATCCGACAGCCACAACACATCCCACTATATTGTTGATGACGGTGCTGATCACTTTTTCATCTTCCGCTCTGGCAAAGAAAATAGGATACCAGAGGCCCAGCCCGATTGCGCCGAATAACAGATTACTCACAATGGAGTCCGTCAGGGCCGTGGTTAAATTCATCCGACCGGAAGTCTGAATCAGGAAAGTGTGGAAGCATACTACGATGATCCAAATTCCCATGTAGTAAATGAATGTTTTCCGGGCGGACAGAATCGGGTTTTGCATGGTAACTTAACGGATGTTGTGTATTAACTGTAATAGTTTTTGATCTCTCCTCCGCCAAAAATTGCTGTGCCCTTGATGACCAATATGGAACCTTCCTGATTGGTCGTCGTATCGGGAACCTTAAAACGGTGTTTATCGCTAAAGCCTCCAAAAATCGACATTACCCTGATCTTCACAGTCCATCCCTCAGGAACTATAAGATTCATACCGCCAAAAAGGCAGAATACGTCAATATAGTTTTCACCCGGCGCCAATTTGGCTCTTAACAGGTTGTAATTAAGTCCGCCGAAAATAGTGGTCACTTTTCCACCCTGAAATTGCTGGGATGTTACCACCCGGTCGCCACCGCCAAACACGGCTATTTCATCGATGGCATCCTCTGCGCTAAGGCTGGTGTTTTTATTCAATCCCTTGTCAAGCTGGTGCCTGAAAAGTATGAGAATTCCGGCGAGTATCAGCATGCCGGGCCAGAAAATTTGCCAGAAACTGAAATCATAATGCAAAAAATCCCGGAGGTAAAAGACCCCGCCTATCACCAGGAGTATAATACCTGTAGTACGGTTCCTTCCACTTACGGTAAATAAAAGACCCAGGACTATGAGGATAACTTCCCACCGGAAGATGTATCTTCGTATTTCGTAATCGAGAATTCCAAAATTGTTGGCCAAAAACAGCAGGCCCAGTAAAATGATCCCTACCCCGAACCAAATTCTGCGTTCGTTATGGCGCTGGTCATCTAGTCTCTTTTCCATATATTTTCCTCCTGAAGTTATTATGGATCAAATGTAAACCTATTTGTCAAGTTGCAGAAGGAATATTCGGCGAATGGCGGATGGGAATCGGTAAGTGGTAATTTGCATAAACAAGTTGGGCGTAGTTGCAAACTACGCCCAGCATTCAATTTATATTCCCGGCTTTCTGCTGCAGGCTAAGCGTAGTTTGCAACTACGCTTTAGCATGACTACTTCGCCTTACCCTGATTCGCAACAGAATTCATGGCTTTCTGAATGGCCTCCTGGTCCCCCAGGTAATAATGCCGCAAGGGTTTAAGTTCGTTGTTAAGTTCATAAACCAGGGGTATTCCGGTAGGAATGTTCAGTTCAATGATTTCGGCGTCGGACATGTCATCGAGGTACTTTACCAATGCGCGAAGACTGTTGCCATGAGCAGTGATGAGCACACGCTTGCCGGATTTTATGGCAGGAACAATGGTTTCGTGCCAGTAAGGAAGGAATCTTTCCACGGTATCTTTCAGGCATTCCGTTGTGGGAATATCTTTCGCAGGCAGACTCCGGTATGCCCCATGATTACCGGGATATCTCGGATCGGACCTTTCAAGCTGGGGAGGGGGAACATCATAACTCCGGCGCCATATTTTAACTTTTTCTTCACCATGCAGCGCTGCAGTCTCGGCCTTATTAAGTCCCTGTAATGCTCCATAATGCCGTTCATTCAACCGCCAGGTTTTGATCCATGGGATCCACAACTGGTCCATCTCTTCGAGCGCCAGCCAGAGCGTTCTTAGAGCGCGTTTCAAAACCGAAACATAAGCCACATCAAATTCGTAACCGGCTTCTCTCATTACCCTGCCCGCACTGCGTGCTTCTTCCATGCCCTTCTCGCTCAAATCGACATCAGTCCACCCGGTAAAACGGTTTTCCTTGTTCCAGGTGCTTTCACCGTGACGTAACAAAACAATTTTATACATTCAAGTACAGTTTAGAAATGATTAAAAATAGAGTTTTTGGTTTTCATGCTGCAAATATACAAAACGCGTGAGAATACAAACAGTCAATCTTTATGCAAGTATGCCTCCGTAAGAATAGCCTGCATTTTCGATGGCTGATTTTACCTCGTCAGGGTTGATCTGATCTCCGGTTAAGGTCACTTCGCCGCTGTTCACATCGGCCAGAACACTGTTGATGTCCTTGATTTTCTTCAGTGCATTCTCCACATTCATTTTGCAGTGATTACAGCTCATGCCGGTCACTTTTATCTTCAATTCATTCATGGCTTGTTCTCTGGTATTATTTCTGATGGATCATGTTTTTATCGTCGCAACAATTGTATTCATACTGAATAGTAACATGGCTGATATTGAATTTGTTTTTCAGAACTTCGAGTATTGAGGCTTTGACTTGTTCAGTTTCACTGATCCTGATATCTGACTTTAAATCTATATGGCACTCAAAATGAATATCCTGATCATCGAGATTCCAGGCATGAACGTGGTGGATGTTGTCAATTTCGGCAATTAACTCAAGTGACTTTTTAACCTCAGTCAGGTCAAGGCCTTGCGGCGTGGCCTGCATGAGAATGTCCAGGGCTTCTTTGAGTATGAGATAGGTCTCTTTCAGCAGGTAAATCCCCAAAAGGAAAGTGACAAGGGGATCAATCCAAAACAGATCCAAGTAATAGATGAGCAAAGCCGTTACTATTACCACTACCGACGATATGGTATCGCCTATCAAATGAAGATAGGCTGCCCTGATATTGATGTTTTTGCCTGAATGCCCTTTTAAAAGCAGAACCGAGATCAGGTTTGCCAGGAAACCGATCAGGGCAACAATCAGCATGATGAGGCTTTTGATGGGTTCGGGATGGTGGAGTCTTTGAAAGGCTTCAATGAAAAGGTAAACAATAATCACTACCAAAACAATCGCGTTGAAAAGGGCAGCAAGAATTTCAATTCGCTTGTAACCGAATGTTTTTTTATCGGTATACTCTTTTTTACTGATGATATGGGCCAGGTATGCAATGAACAGGGCCGAGGTATCCCCGAGGTTGTGCAGGGCATCTGATATGAGGGCAAGACTGTTGGAAACCAATCCGCCGATGATTTCGGCAATAGATACGATAAAATTCAGCAGGGTCGAAAACAGGAGATTTTTTCCGGCATCAGCATTTTCCGGATGTTTCCGCTCGTGGCTATGATGATGCTCATGTTTCAAGGTTCCCGGTTTTTTTGGGCCATTTGAGAACGATCAGCGCAAGTCCTGCTATTACAAAAGGAATGCTTAACACCTGGCCCATGTTGAGGGACATCGTATCCTCAAAACTTTCCTGGTTCTGCTTGATAAATTCGATAAAGAATCTGGCGATGAAAACAAGAAAGAGAAAAACGCCGAAAATAAAGCCATCCCGGAGCCTGGTATTGTAAGCATAAAATATATACATGAGAAGCAGGAAGATAAACAGGTAGCTTGCCGCTTCATAGATCTGGGAGGGATGTCTCGGGAGTCCGCCAATTTGGGCCATTAATAAAAGACGCTTGTTTCTTTTCTCAATCTGGTAAGTCAGGGAATCATTCCGGAGAAGAAAAACATTGTCATCAAAATCATACCGGGCCAAATCCACCAACAGATTGACGTCGGCAAACTGCCTCACCCGGTTTTCATCTTTGATCTGGCGTAAAAATTCAATCTTAATCTGCATTGGAACTCCTGCCTGATCCTGTAAGGGAGGGGCTTTCATTTTATCGTAACTGACATGCTGAATGGTACCTTTGTATTTTTCGGTTAAAAGCCTTGTCAGATCATGTGTGTAGACAAAACCATGATTACTTTGGGTGGGGTTTCCGTAGATTTCCGAATTCATCAGATTACCCAGCCGGATAAAACAGCCTGCAAGAGCTGTAACAATAACAATCATATCCATCGTCCACAGGTAGGACGATTTGGTTTTGCGGGCAAACAGATAAATACCTATCAGGATACCAATGGCTGCACCGTGGCTTGCCAAACCCTGAAAACCTGTGAACTCGAAATCCTCTCCAACGGTTCCGCGCCAGGGAAGTATGATCTCCAGTGGATGTTGAATATAATAATCGAATTCATAGAACAAGCAATGTCCCAGGCGTGCTCCTATGATGGTGCTGACCACCATATAAATGGTGAGCCGGTCAAGCAGTTCAACGGTAAGACCCTGTTTTTTAAAAATTCGCAGTAAAATGATGTACCCTGTAATAAAACCCAACGCAAACAAAAGGCTGTAATACCTGATTTCGAACCTTCCAAAATCAAGTAATTGCGGCTTTACATTCCAGATCACATAAGCCAGTGACATAAGCGTAATGGTAAATTATTTATGCAAATCTAATAAAACTACCTAGAAGGCAATACTTTTGTTGTTTATATTTGCCCCGGGAACTTAAACCGGTAAGGGACACAGAACTATGCTTTTCCAAAGCTCAAATGGCAAACCAGGCTATTCATCGGCCTTGTATATGCTCCTGGTTATTTTGATCGGTGGTTGCGCCAAGGTGGGCGCTCCCACGGGAGGAATAAAAGACGTCAATCCGCCGGTGTTCGTGGAAGGAGTTCCAGAAGACCGGTCCGTGAACTTTAACGGGAAGGAAATTGAAATCACCTTTGATGAATACGTTCAGCTCAAAAACCAAAACAAAGAGTTGTTAATTTCACCGCCCCTGAAAAAAAGGCCTCTTATCCGGATCAGGGACAAATCCGTGAGGGTGACCCTGAATAATGAGCTTCTTCCGCAAACCACCTATACGGTTAACTTCGGAAATGCCATATCTGATCTCAACGAAGGAAATGTTCTGCCTGATTTTGAATTTGTTTTTTCTACCGGCAATACCATCGATTCTTTGTCTGTTACCGGAAAAGTGTTGCATGCATTTGATATGAAAGCAGCCAAAGAAGATATATTGGTGATGTTGTACGAAAACCTTGCGGACTCAGCGCCTCTTCTGGAAATTCCGAGATATATCGGAAAGGCCGGAAAAACCGGCTTATTTTCCATCAATAACGTTCATGCCGACACGTTCAGGATTCTTACGCTGTTAGATGCCAACGAAAACCGTATGTATGATCCTGGCAGCGAATCGATTGGTTTTCTGGATTCTTTGCTGGTTATCAGCCCAGCAAATGTAAAACCGGTAACCTTTATCAAAGATACCGTTAAAATCATCCATCAGGCAACCAAAGCAGGCAGGACAGGTAAAAAGGCCACCGGACAAAATGCCGACACTACCATTGCCCCGGGTAAAAAGCTGAATGCCCTGAATGTATCCTTGTTTTATTTTCAGGAAGAGGTCAATAAAGTCTTTGTTGCTTCGAGAAAAAGGGATAAGGCAGAAAAACTTACTTTTACTTTCACCCGGCCTCCGCATGATACGGTAAAAATTACACCGGTCAATTTCAAACCGGGCCCGGACTGGTTTTTAAGAGAAGAATCACAAAACAGGGATACTCTCACCTGCTGGATCACTGACACATTGATAGCCCGTCAGGATACACTTAAACTTGCGCTGGCTTTTCTGACCACTGACTCCATGGATCGCTTTGTAGAACGTATTGATACCTTTGCATTAAATTACCAGAAAGCCGTAGACAGAAGTATTTCGGCCCGGAGAGACCGTTCTGAAGAGGCTGTGGTGAAAAAGCAACTGTCACTGGCAACGGGTCTTACCAGCCGTAAAATCCAGGAGCTCAATAAACCAGTGACCTTTATAGCCGGACAGCCTTTGGGGAAAATTGATCCCGGGAATATCGAATTTTTCAGGCTGGAAGATACCCTTAGCTTTGAACAACCATTTACGGTATCCTTGGATTCTCTGAATATAAGGACTTTTAATATAGCATGTGAATGGCAGGAAGACCTTCAGTACAGGCTTCTGCTAAAACCCGGCGCTGCAAGCGATATCTTCGGACTGGCCAATGATTCACTGGAATTGAAATTTGCTACCCGGAAAGCGGATTATTACGGAAGAGTGATTGTGACGCTGGGAAGTCCTCACTTCCCCATGATTCTGCAATTGCTTGATGAAAAAGAAAAAATCTTTCAGCAAAAGTCCGTCACGGAATCCGGGGTGGTCATCTTTGATTACCTGGCACCCGGCAAATATGTGTTAAAGGCAGTCTACGATGAAAACAGCAACTTGCAGTGGGATACAGGCAGTTACCTGAAGCATATTCAGCCTGAGAAGGTTTATTATCACCGGATGTCCGATCCGGTAAGGTCAAACTGGGATCATGAAATCAACTGGATGATTGACGAATGAACAGGGATTAAGTTAATAGCTTCATTTTAGTTTCGGCCTTACGATTAATTTTTTACTTTTGCTGTTTATACTTAATCAGGAAAATAATGACCAACGGTTGTAATGGCCGTGGATGCCATAAATTGATCAAAGATGCCGCAGATTCTGTTACCTGCCTGGATATGGGGGGTAACAAGCTGGATACATACAATTGGCTGGGGAATATACCTGAAGTCCTCCAGGAATGTGATATCGTGGAAATAAGGTTCAAAAATACCCGAAAAGGATTTTTCAGGAATGTTAACGAGTTGAAATTGAACCGGGGTGATGTGGTAGCTGTGGAAGCCTCACCCGGTCATGATATTGGAATAGTAACACTCGTAGGGCCGATTGTAAAAATACAACTCAAACGGAACAACATCTCGCTGGAAGATACGGAATTCAGGAAGATCTACCGCAAAGCCAAACCGGCTGATATTGATAAATGGAATGAATCCATGGCCCTCGAATTTGCCACCATGATCAAATCACGGAAAATAGCAACGGATCTGAAACTTGAAATGAAGATCGGCGATGTTGAATACCAGGGTGACGGAACCAAGGCCATCTTTTATTACATTGCGGATGACCGCGTTGATTTCAGAGAGCTGATCAAGGTACTGGCTGACCAGTTAAAAATCAGGATTGAGATGAAGCAGATCGGTGCCCGACAGGAAGCCGGCCGTATCGGGGGAATAGGTTCCTGCGGACGTGAATTGTGCTGTTCTACATGGATTACAAGCTTTGTTTCGGTAACAACAAATTCCGCGCGTTACCAGGAAGTATCCCTGAATCCGCAGAAACTTGCCGGTCAGTGCGGGAAGCTGAAATGCTGCCTCAATTATGAATTATCTTCGTACCTGGATGCGCAGAAGGATTTCCCCAATACTTCAATACCTCTTGAAACAGAACAGGGACAGGTTTTTCATCAAAAGACGGATGTATTCAAAAGGCTGATGTGGTATTCTTCACGCAAAGATGCTCCTTCGGAAATTATATGTCTTTCTGTTGATAAGGTGCGGGAGATCATTGCCATGAACAAACGGGGTGAAAAGGTGAATAAGCTGGAGAGCGTTGAGAGCAGCAACATCGCACCTATCATTGATTACCAGTATCAGAATGCCGTGGACGAGAAGATATTAACCCGTTTTGAAGACAAGCCCTCCCAAAAATCACAGAATAAACATCGCCATAAACACCATCGTTGATATGAAAAGAATAGGCCTGATTCTCGGGGTTATTATCTGCTTTTCGTGCCATAAATCAAGTGTATTCGAAGAATTCATTTCCATCGACGGGCAAACCTGGAACTATAATAATATTCTGCAGTTTAATGTCAATATGGCTGATTCATCCCGGGCTTTTGATATTCTGCTCAGCGTCCGCAATTCGGGCAAATACGAATTCAGTAATCTCTATCTTTTTGTGACTGCGCATGCGCCTGATGGTACTTCCATGAGAGATACCGTAGAGGTCATTCTGGCAGATGAACATGGGAAGTGGCTTGGGAAGGGCGCAGCCAGTATATTTACATGCTACTATCCCTACAGGCAAAATATAAAATTCCCGCTCCACGGCATCTATACTTTTGATATTGAACAGGCGATGTGGGTCAAAGATTTGAAGTACATCAGTGACATTGGGTTAAGGATTGAAAAATCAGATGTACAACCCTGACAACAGAATATTCCACGCTATACAGGTATGACAAAGAAGAAATTGCAGCGGTTTGCTGAGATGGAAACCTTTGCCAAT
This sequence comes from Bacteroidales bacterium, assembly GCA_016930375.1. Classification (GTDB taxonomy): domain Bacteria; phylum Bacteroidota; class Bacteroidia; order Bacteroidales; family UBA10428; genus UBA5072. The sequence goes on from JAFGGU010000040.1 coordinate 38,622, forward strand.
GTTATTCAACCCCGGTTTGATGAAGTTTTTCATACAGATTTTCACCTGAAAGGATTGTGGAACAGGCAATGCTTTCGCAATGAAAATCCGGTGGTTTTAGAGTTGGGTTGCGGCAAGGGCGAATACACAACAGGTCTCGCAAGGCGCTACCCGGGAAAAAACTTCATTGGTGTGGATATCAAAGGATCGCGAATATGGAGGGGTGCCCGCACTGCGTTGACCGAACACCTCATGAATGTCATGTTCCTGCGCACCCGCATCGAAGTGATCAGCTCTTTTTTCAGCAAGGATGAAGTAGATGAAATATGGCTTACATTTCCTGATCCACAGCTGAAGAAAGAAAGAAAAAGGCTGACCTCTTCCCGGTTTCTGAATTCATACCGCAGGTTTCTCAAACACAACGGAATCATTCACCTGAAAACCGACAATCCTGTTTTATACAGGTATACACTTGACCTGATTGATCGGAACAATCTCAAACTGAGGTTTCATTCCGACGATCTTTATCATTCCGGAATCGTTGATGATATTCTCGATATCAAGACTTTTTATGAGCAGCAGTTTCTGGACCAGGGCATGAATATTCATTACCTTTGTTTTGAATTACCCCATGACAAAATCATTGAAGAACCACCCGGTGAGGAAGCCGGATAACTTTTTTGAAAGGGTATACGAAATTGTATTGCGCATCCCCGTCGGCCGGGTTACCACCTATGGTGCCATAGCCCGTTTTACAGGCTCTCCGCAATCGTCACGAATGGTCGGATGGGCCATGAATGCCTCTCATCTTTATTCGGATCTTATTCCCGCACACCGGGTCGTAAACCGTAACGGAACATTAACCGGAAAGCACCATTTCAGGCACCCGGAACTAATGCAAGAGCTGCTTGAAAGTGAAGGAGTTTTGGTTAAAAATGACCGTGTTGTGGAATTCAAGAAGTTGTTCTGGGATCCTTATAAAGAATTAATCTAAATTAATAAAAGAATCCCTGAAAAGATTAGTATCTTTGATGGCTAAACTGTTATAAAAGGCAGGCCCCTCTATGGATTCTTCAGATCGTGTACTGGAAGTTTTAAGAAGGATAATTCATCCCGCGTCAGGCAAGGATATCATTGCCATGAACCTGGTGAACAATTTGCAGGTTGACAGCAACCGCATCCGTTTTACTATGGAATTCCCAACCTTTAACGATCCGTTAAAATCTTCCCTGAAAAAGGCTTGTACAAAATTGCTGCAGGAAGTTTTTGGCAATGAAACAGAAATTGTCATTGATGTCAAAGCGCAACTTAAGCCTGTAAACCGTGAAATCCGCAAGTTTCTTCCGGAAGTCCGCAATATTATCGCCATTGCATCAGGCAAGGGCGGGGTCGGGAAATCAACTGTGGCGGTTAATCTTGCAGTAGCATTTGCTGCTGCCGGAGCAAAAGTAGGGTTGATTGATGCCGATATTTTCGGCCCTTCTATCCCCAAAATGCTGAAGGCAGAATTCGTAAATCCTTCTGTGAATAAGGTGAACGGCAAGGATATCATCATTCCGGTGGTTAGATATGGGGTCAAAACTTTATCCATAGGTTTTTTTGTTAATCCGAACGAAGCCACCATCTGGCGGGGTCCTATGGCTTCCAGTGCTTTTCAGCAACTTTTGGGTGATACGGATTGGGGTGAGCTCGATTACATGTTTGTTGATTTGCCCCCGGGGACAAGTGACATTCATCTGACATTGGTGCAGAGTGTTCCGGTAACAGGTGCTGTAATTGTCAGCACACCACAGGACGTGGCGCTGGCTGATGCTGTAAAAGGCATCCACATGTTCAGAACGCCTTCTGTAAATGTACCGGTTCTTGGCCTTGTTGAAAACATGGCCTGGTTTACCCCGGAGGAATTACCGGATAGCAGGTATTATATTTTCGGGAAAGACGGTTGTAAAAAACTGGCCGCGAGTTACGGTATAGCTCTGCTCGGCCAGGTTCCCCTCGTACAGGGAATCAGGGAAGGCGGTGATACCGGTGAACCATCGGTACTGGTTAAAGGACCTGTCAGCGAGGCCTTTAAAACCATTGCTGATAACCTGGTCATTCAGTTGCTGAAACGGAATACGGATTTTGAACCGACCAGGGTTGTTGAAATAACAAAAACCCGGGATGATATTTCACACTAAAAACAAAAAACATGAATGATAACTGGCGGGAAGAAGCCCTGCAGAAGATTAACAAAGCGATTGACGAAGTCAGGCCATACCTCGTTGCTGATGGCGGAGATGTTGAACTGGTTGATCTTACCGATGACAACACGGTAAAAGTAAGACTTATGGGCGCCTGTGACGGGTGCCCTTTCAGTATGATGACGCTGCAGGCCGGTATCGAACAGGCCATCCGGAAAAACTTTCCGGAAATGAAAGAATTGGTAGCCGTGGAATAACTTTTCCGGTCCGGAATATACCTCATGCGAAAAAATTACGTATACCCAGGCGATAACTCCTAATCTGAAGTATATGAAAAAACTGGCAACAATCATTTTGTGGATGGTGCTGTTAATTCCTGTTTATTCACAGGAAGGGGACCTGAAGAAACAGACCTATTTCAGGCTTGGCCTGTCCTTTCCGAGCTGGAAATATTATGGCTGGGATGATAAAAGCGATTGGGATACTGATACCAAAAGAATCGGAGGTGTTTTTGAAATCGGATCCATCTACATGTTAAACCGGGTTAAGATTGCTGATGGCATGCGCCTGGGCATCAACGTGGACTATTTATCAGCCACCTACCATCTTTTCCGGCAAACCGATGCAGGCTATGGGTTTCATTATCTCTACCTGGGGTCAAAAATAGGACCGTCATTTTCCTACAGCCCGGCAGATCGTCTGGTATTTGATGCCTATTTTAAGTTGAACCCGGTTTGGGTAGCCGGGGGCATGGCTCTTTTTAATGAAGAAGGCGTTGATGACCGCGTATATATGGGCTTTCTGGGCCTGAAGTACTCCATCGGCCTCAATATTCGTTATTCCCTGTTTATGCTTGGATTTGAGTTTAATCCGGGTTCCGTCAAATTCCGGGAATACGATGATGAGGAGGGAAAATTAACCGACAACTATTTGGGAAATACGAATGCGGGAGACAGAACCCCGGTTCCGGGTGTCAATTTTACCCTGGGCCTGAGTTTTTGATCATCCGGATATTCCCTATCTTTATAGCCTTGTTCATTCATCATTTGCCGCACAATGCCCAGAGAACTTTTTTTATACAATACGCTTACCCGTACCAAGGAAAAATTTGAACCTCTGAATCCGCCTCATGTAGGACTTTATGTTTGCGGGCCTACCGTATACAGTGATCCTCATTTGGGACATGCGCGTCCTGCAGTCACATTCGATGTATTGTTCCGTTATCTGAAACACCTGGGATATAAGGTGAGGTATGTGCGAAACATCACCGATGTCGGTCACCTCGAAGACGAAGTAGCCGGGGAAGGGGAGGACAGGATACAAAAAAAAGCCAGGCTTGAACAGCTTGAGCCCATGGAAGTGGTTCAGCATTACATTAACCGGTATCACCATTTCATGGACATGCTGGGGATACTGCAGCCCAGTATAGAGCCACATGCATCGGGACATATCATTGAACAGCAGCAGCTGATCAAAATCATAATCGACAAAGGATTTGCTTATGTAGTCAACGGATCAGTGTATTTTGACCTGAAAAAGTACAATGACCAATTTGGGTATGGAGCACTTTCAGGCCGGAATATTGAGGATATGCTGAATAATACCCGTGAACTCGAAGGTCAGGATGAAAAGCGTTACCCGCTGGATTTTGCCTTGTGGAAAAAGGCTGATTCCACACATATCATGCATTGGCCTTCATTGTGGAGCGAAGGCTTTCCGGGGTGGCACCTTGAATGTTCATCCATGGGTATGAAATACCTCGGAGAGCAATTCGATATTCACGGCGGGGGGATGGATTTGATCTTTCCGCATCATGAATGTGAGCTGGCACAATCCACCGTGGTTACCGGCAGGCCTCCTGTCCGCTACTGGATGCACAATAACATGATCACAATCAATGGTCAGAAAATGGCCCGGTCAAAAAACAACTTTATCACACTCGAGGAATTGTTCACCGGTAAAAATGCCTTGCTGGAAAAAGCTTTTTCACCCATGACCATTAGGTTTTACATGCTGCAGGCACATTATACCAGTCCTGTTGATTTTTCCAACGATGCGCTCAAGGCAGCGGAACAGGGATTAAACCGTTTAATGAAAGGATTATCCTTGCTCCCGAAACTCAAGCCTTCGGCCAGTTCAACAGTAGATGTCATTACCCTTCGTGAAAATGCCTATAAAGCTTTGAGTGATGACCTGAATTGCCCTGTATTGCTGGGAAATCTCTTCGAAGGAGTGAGGATCATCAATTCGGTTATTGACCGGAAAGAGACCATCAATAAGGAGGACCTGGAATCGCTGACAGAGTTCATGCGGACTTTCACCCATGATTTGCTTGGACTGGCGCCGGAGGAAAATGGTCGTTCCAATGACAATGAACTGCTGGATAAGGTGGTAAAACTTTTGTTGCAGCAGCGGCAGGAGGCAAAAGCCAGGAAGGATTATGCCGCCTCGGATCATATCCGCAAACAACTGGCCTCCTTGGGAATTCAGGTGATGGACACAAAGGACGGCGCAGTTTGGGAAATGGAGTAGGGGCAGACCCATGTGTCTGCACTAATAATTACAGGTTACCATGATTGAAATTGCCAGATATTGCCGCAGGCTGACCAATCAGGTCAGTGTCGGCGGAATTCCGATGGGTAGCGATTATCCCATCCGCATCCAGTCAATGGCCAATACCCTTACAAGCGATATTGCCGGAAGTGTGGCGCAAAGTTTACGGATCATTGAGACAGGTGCTGATTATGTGAGATTTACCGTGCCATCCGTCGCTGATATCAGGGCCATTGCTTCCATTAAACAGGAATTGAGGCTGAAGGGCTATTCCACGCCTGTTATTGCTGACGTGCATTTTAATCCGGAAATTGCTTTGCAGGTGGCGGAGCATGCAGATAAAGTGCGCATCAATCCCGGCAATTTCACGGACATGGAAAAATTCAAACGCCTGGTAGAAAAATGTCGCACACAGGGTATTGCTATGCGCATTGGCGTGAATCACGGATCCTTGTCCGAAAGGATCCTGAGCAAATTTGGTGATACTCCTGCCGGCATGACTGAATCGGCGCTGGAGTTTCTCCGGGTATGCAAGGAACATGGTTTTAATCAGGTTGTGGTCTCTATGAAGTCCAGCAATGTGCGGGTCATGGTGTATGCCACCCGGCTGGTTGTGAAAAAAATGCACGGGGAAGGAATGGACTTTCCACTTCATTTGGGTGTTACAGAAGCCGGGGAAGGGGAGGATGGCCGGATCAAATCAGCCTGTGGAATCGGCGCCTTGCTGGCTGATGGATTGGGTGACACCATCAGGGTATCGCTTACGGAGGATCCTGAAAACGAAATACCCGTAGCCCGAAAAATTATTGAACACATGATGAATGCGTACGGGCCGGATATGCCGCCTGCCGTGCCTGATTTTTCCGAATGGCAGTATGATTTTTCACGTCATATGACCAGAAAAACCGGGAATGTTGGCGGGAACCAACTCCCTGTGGTCATCGGTTCAGATCGTTTATCCGATAGGGTAAAGCTGGTTAAAGCTACTTCAGCAGAATTAACAGATGCCTTCATCCGTGAGCTGATTTCAGATCAGGAGGCCGTGCTGGTTTATATGCCCGCGGTTGACAGTGTGCAATCCGAGTTGAGATGGCTGCGCAAAAGGTTAAAGGATCAAAGCTGCATGGTGCCGGTTATATTTAAACTCGACCTGGAAGAGAAAAATGCAGAGGATTTTATGCTTACAAGCGCATCCAGATTAGGAGGTGCATTTATTGAAGGATTCGGGGACGGGATATGGCTGACCAACAGCTATCAACTGCCTGCTGATACAATCAATAATACGGCTCTCGGCATCCTGCAGGCATGCAGGGCCAGGATGTTTAAAACCGAATACATTGCCTGTCCTTCCTGCGGCAGAACCCATTTTAACCTGATGGAAACGCTGTCCAGGATCAAGTCCGCCACATCACACCTGAAAGGATTGAAAATTGGAGTGATGGGATGTATCGTTAACGGACCCGGTGAAATGGCCGATGCCGATTACGGGTATGTGGGAGCGGGCAAAGGCAGGATCACCCTTTATAAATCAAGGGAAGTGGTAAAAACAGGAATTCCAGAAGAAAATGCGGTGGATGAAATGGTAAAATTAATGATGGAATACGGGGATTGGGTTGATCCCTAAAAGGTTATCGATTCTATTTTTCTCACCTCGATCGCCTGGTCGGTTTTTTGATCATTCAGCGGATTCAGCACCTGTACGTGTATTTCGTTGTATTTGTCGGATGGATTAAAGCATGACATGACCAGTTCAGCTTCATCCAGCGTAACGTTCACGCCGTTCCTTTTCACGGCGGTGATGGTGCCTTTCTGGTTGCCAACCGATGGCGCCGGCGCTTCAGTGAAGCCTGTGAATAAAAGTTTGCTGATGTCTTTGTAATCGCTGATTTCAGTGTGTGAGCCGTTGAACTTTCCGCGAAGGATAGTATGTGTGGTTGCATACCGGTTGGATTCGCAGACGAGCTTTCCAAAATGATAAGCTTCGATGGTTTTTCCGTCTTTCAGGCGGATGGTGGCTTTTACGGGAGACTGTGAAAAAGAAGCAGCAGCAGTTGCAGTAAGCAGGATGAGTGAGAGTAAAATATTCTTCATAGCGTTGTCCATAAGATTACAGGTAATATAATTAACTGGTAAAGGGAAAAAAAAGTATATTTCATAAGATAATTCTATTGTCGCCCTTCGACTCCGCCTGCCTGCCGGCCAGGCAGGCGGAGTCGAAGGATGAATAATTCAGTCCACATCCGTAAATACATCCGTCAACGTTAACGGAGCTTTCAAATGAATTGTCCGGAAACCAAGTTGTCGTGCTGTATCAATATTTTCAATAAAATCATCGATGAACAGGGTTTCTTTCGGATCGATGCCGGCATCAACGAGGACATGCTGAAAAATATCGCTGTTGGGTTTACGCATTCCCAGTTCATATGAAAAATAGGTTTTTTCGAACAGGTGCGCATAGCCATGGGTGCCATAGGTTTCCAGGATACGGTTATAATAATAGGGTAGATGAATAGCGTTGGTATTGCTCAGCAGAAAAGTTCTGAATTGAAGGGAAGCCTTTTCGAGAACATGCCATCTTTCAGCAGGAAGATCACCCAGCAGTGCATTCCAGGCATTGTCGATGGCAGTATCCGTTAACGAAACAGAGGATAAACTTCTGATCCTGTTTCGGAATTCATGGGGAGAGATCTTTCCGGTTTCGAAAGAAATAAACAGATCATTATGCGGATCATGGGGCACAGATTCATCGAAAATGGAGAGCCCTAAATCAGAGAAAGCCTTCCTGGTTAAGCCGAGATGCAGGTCAGTAATTACTCCTCCCCAGTCGAAAATAATGTTCTTAATTTCAGTTTTTCCGTTGTAAATTGCATCTGCGAAATTCATATTTTTAATTTATTACAAAAGAAATGTTTTCCGGGCATTTATGAAAGTAAAGGGCAATCATTTTGAAACCATCTGGATCAACGAAGAAAATTCAGGCCTGGTGCAGATCATTGACCAGCGCCATCTGCCTTTCGCATTCCGGATTGAAGATATCAAAACAGCGGAAGACATGTTTATTGCGATCCGCGATATGCATCTGCGCGGGGCCCCTTTGATTGGCGCAGCCGGGGCTCTGGGCATGTATCTGGCTGTATTGGATCATCCGGGAAAGAGCATTTCTGAAGGGTATATTACTGAAAAGGCTAATTTTATAAAATCATCCCGACCGACAGCGGTCAATCTATCATGGGCAGTTGACAGGGTGGCAGAAGACTTAAAGGGATTAAGGCCAAAGGAGGAGGCAGTTGAACTGGCAAAGCGCATGGCCATGCAGATTATGGATGAAGAGCGGGAAAACTGCCTGAAAATCGGACAATATGGGGTGAAACTCGTTGAAGAGTTAAGTAATCGGAAGAACAACGATACAGTAAATATTCTGACCCATTGCAATGCCGGCTGGCTGGCCTGTATTGATTACGGTACGGCAACAGCACCTATTTACAGGGCTCATGATCAGGGCATTAAAGTTCATGTATGGGTGGATGAAACCCGACCTCGCAACCAGGGTGCCAGGCTTACTGCCTGGGAATTATCGCAGCACGGCGTTCCCTGTACCGTGATCGCAGATAACACCGGGGGCCATTTAATGCAGAAGGGTCTGGTGGATATGGTGATCGTTGGAAGTGACCGCGCTTCGCCGTATGGTGATATCGTCAACAAGATCGGCACCTACCTCAAAGCTTTAGCTGCCCGTGATAATCACATCCCTTTTTATGCGGCCCTGCCCTCATCAACCATTGATTGGCAACTCGGTGAAGGGGCGCTGGAGACACCCATCGAAGAGCGTGATGCCAATGAATTGCGCATGGTGGAAGGCATGATAAACGGAAAAGTATCGGAAGTCGAGATCATCCCGCGAGACATGCCGGCAGTCAACTTTGGTTTTGACATAACCCCCGCCAGGTTGATATCGGGAATAATTACAGAAAGAGGGATTTCACTTGCCAACAAAAAAAGTATATTTACATTGTTTCCTGAAAAAAACTTAAACCCGGATTAATAATGAAAGTAGCCATCATCGGAGGAACGGGACATGCTTTGCCTGATTACCTGTCAAACGTTGTTGAGATCTCCGTGGATACTCCCTTTGGAGTTCCCATGCCCGTAATTTACAGCGGTCAGTATGACGGGATAGATGTAATCCACCTGGCGAGGAACGGCAAAAACCATGAATTACCCCCGACAAAGATCAATTACAGGGCCAATATGTATGCCCTGCGGCAACTCGGATGTGGTTTTGTTATGGCTACAGGAACCTGCGGAAGTCTGCAGGAGGAGATCTGTCCGGGCGAGGTGATCATCTTTGACCAGTTTATCGACATGACCAGGCAATCTGTAACCGGTATTCTGGAAGAACTGAATCCGCATGATAGCAATTATGTTTCACTTGCGGAACCGTTCTCCGAAGAACTGCGTGACAACCTGATCGAATCGGCTATTGTTCAGGGTATCACAGTTCATACCAAGGGCATCGTGATATCCATCGACGGACAACGTTCTTCGTCACGCGCCGAATCCAACTTATACCGCACCTGGAATGCCGACGCCATCAACATGACCACGGCCCCGGAGGTGATTTTAGCCAGGGAACTCGGCATGTCCTATGCTGCCCTGTCACTTTGCACGGGATATGATTCCTGGCGCAACAGCGATTTTCCGCCTGATCCGGCAGAAAAGATGGAACTTGTCAACCAGAATCACGATAAGATTGTGAAGCTACTGACATATGCGCTGAAGAAATTGCAGGAATAATGGGCCAATGTGCTAATGTGCTAATTTGAAAATGGATCCCATTGTCCCAGACTATTCTCGACATGGCAGGATCAGTCTGTGCGTCTTTTAGCAGGCGTTATGTTAAGTTTCCTGAACTCCACCTCTGAACCTTCCGCCTGGATGGCAATCTGTCCTCTGTCGGCTGTACAATCGTACCCGTAATTAACAAGATTTCCGTTAACCCATACCTTAATCTCCCGTCCCACACATTCTATCACCATGTTGTTCCATTGGCCCGGAGGGTTTTCAGCGTTGTCGGAAAGATTTTTAATGTTCCGGAGTTTGTCTTCTGTACCGCCCCAATTTTCCCTGGGACCGCGGCGTGCTTCCATGTCAGGAGTTGTGATATCCTCTATAATACACCAGAAATCTCCGGCATTCTGATGTTCCATCTGAACTTCAAGCGAGCTTGGAAACATGTTGTAGAGGGCTCTTGGTGTTGACGCATGTACAAGTACTCCGCAATTTCCGGGTGTTGCGGCAAACCGGTACTCAACCTCAAGCCGGTAGTTCATGTAGATTTTATCGGTGATCAGATGTCCTCCTGGTGTGCCCAGGCTAACCAGCATACCGTTCCTGACCAGAAACGGGACCGTAGTATCGGGATTAATATCCATGGCTGGTACATCCATGTGCCAGCCGGTCAGGTCATTACCATTGAACAGATTTTTAACTTCATTGTCCGTGTTACATGCCATGAATAACGGCATTAAGGCTAATAGTAATATCCATGTTCCTTTTAACATGTCTATTTCATTTGTATTTTTTGGGAATTCTCTGTATGTTTTCATGGATTGAAGAATTAGAAGATGATATACATGAAAGTTAAGTAAATAGGCAGTAACTTTTAATGGAAATGCAACTTTTTTTTTCGGGACACTGCAGTTTATTTTAAGCGCAGTTAAAAAATCATAGCCGTCAACTTAAGGATTGAATTGCTGTTAAATTACCATCCAAAAGAATAAGCACGGAGTGCTTAAATATGAATAACGCCGGGTGAATTGAAAATCAGCGAAGCTAAACCCGTTGTCAAACAAGCGAATGAAAAACTCACAACCACGGAGTGGTTGAATATTAATTGATAGCATTTCAACGACAAATTCAACCGCTCTGCGGTTAGACCTTAAGTTGACGGCTATGGTTAAAAAATTACGCTTAGCGCAGGAGATTTAAAAAAGCATGAGTTTGAGAGAACGAGAGTGAGAAAACAGTGCAAGCGTGTTCGCTCTCGCTCTCACGCTCGCTCTGTTTTATGTGGTCCCACCTGGGTTCGAACCAGGGACTCCCTGATTATGAGTCAGGTGCTCTAACCAGCTGAGCTATGGGACCGACTGGAGTGTGGGTGTGGGTGTGGTGTCTGAAATGATGTTAAAATCAGGGCTGCAATATTAATGAATTGTTTGAAAAAATGCAAGGAAGCTCCTAAAATGATAGTCGCAATAAAAGGTTACCTTTAATGTCATTCCAGGTTCTTTTAACTAAAATTTGAAACATTATGAAAAGACGAATGTATGTTTTACTGACATTGATCCTTTCCATATCGTTCCTGTTGGAAACAGGATTCAGCCGGTTTAACGATCCTTCGACTTCAGCAAATGGGAGTCTACAAAGGTCTGAAATTCAATTGTTCAATGGTAAAAATCTGGATGGATGGTACACCTTCCTGAAGGACAGGGGAAGGAACAATGATCCCAACAAGGTGTTCACGGTGTCAAAAGGCCTGCTTCGGATATCCGGCGAGGAGTTTGGCTGTATTACCACGCAGGATGAATTTGAAAACTACAGGCTGGTGGTTGAATTCAAATGGGGGAATACTACCTATGCACCTCGGGTGAACAATGCCAGGGATTCCGGGATCCTGTTACACTCGGTGGGTGAAGACGGAGGATCTGAGGGGATTTGGATGCATTCAATAGAATGTCAGGTTATTGAGGGAGGAACCGGGGATTTTATCGTAGTGGGTGACGGGAGCGAAAATTTCTCCGTTACTTGTCCCGTTGCGCCTGAAAAGCAAGGCGGTTCCTATATATATCAACCTTCAGGTAAAACCGTGACCATTCAGGAAGGACGTATAAACTGGTTTGCGCGGGATCCGGAATGGAAGGATATTAAAGGATTCCGTGGATTTAGTGATATTGAGAATCCTGTTGGCAAATGGAACAGGATAGAATGCATCGCAAAAGGGAAAGAAATACTCATTTACCTGAATGGAATTTTGGTAAACCAAGCTTTTGATGTGCAGCCTCAGAAAGGGCGAATACAAATCCAATCCGAAGGTGCAGAGATATTCTTCAGGCGCATTTCAATAACCCCGATACAGCCGTAATTCTTTAAGGGTTTCCGATCAAAGTTCAACTTTATTGATCCTTCAGGTCTCCTTTCAGATATTTGTCCAGAAATTCCAGGACCTGCCCGTACCCTGTGATTTCATTTTCCTTTTTCACAAAACCATGTCCTTCATCGGGGAAAACGACATATTCCACAGGCACGTTGTTCTCTTTCACCGCAGCGACCATTTCATCCGATTCAACCTGGAGTACTCTTGGATCGTTGGCTCCCTGGAGCACCATGACCGGATTTTTAACGTTTTCGGCATGAAAGAGGGGAGAGATGTTGTACAACCTTACAGAATCAGCTGTAAATGGGTTACCAATCCTAAAATTGTTTTTATTGTATAAGGGTATAAAAGGTTAGGTAAAAATTGATAAAATGATCAAAAGATTTGAAGTGGGAAAATCGAAGTCACAAATTTCTCAGAGCATGTCATGGAATCACGGATGGAAAAATTTATCATTATTCCAACGTAATGGATTATTACCAATATAATTAGTAATTATTTCATATTCATGATAATCCCGAATAATATGATCATAATATCCGCGTTGCCAGAGTTTACCTAAAATCAGATCCGGACAATTGGTTTTTATGTATTGCAAGGCATAATGTAAAACCAGAGATTTATACATCCCAATGATTTTTGGTATCCCAGTAGGGGCGGGTTTTACACCCGCCCGGGTATTTACACCCGCCCGGGTATTTACACCCGCCCGGGTATTTACACCCGCCCGGGTATTTACACCCGCCCGG
>JAFGGU010000041.1 GCA_016930375.1 Bacteroidales bacterium
AACGGCGATTCGATACCAAATATCACCGCCGGTGTTCAATGGTCTGCTTTAGACACAGGGGCATGGTGCAGTTATGATAATAATCCTAACCATGTGGAACTTTACGGCCGTTTGTATAATTGGTATGCTGTAACCGACAGCCGGAATATTGCACCAACGGGTTGGCATGTGGCAACCAACGATGAATGGATTGTCTTAATCACAATTCTTGGCGGTGAAATTACTGCGGGCGATGAGTTGGGAAAATACAGTTTCAATACACATCCCGGAGGCTATCGTTTGTTTGCAGATGGAGATTTTCAGTATCTTGACAGTTGGGGAAGCTGGTGGACAAGCACCACATATGATGTCAATAGTGCCTGGAACGTCACCACAAGTACCAGTGGTACCTGGATAGGCAGGGCTTCGGAGGACAAGCGCATGGGATCTTCGGTGAGGTGTGTTCAGGATTAGACAGAGGAATGTAAGTCTTCTTGTATAAAAAACAGTCTTTTAGAAATGGTTGATTGACGAAGCTGAGATACCTGCGGATTACCTGCGGTGATCACGGTGGGGGGGCCATTCAATAAAATCCCTGCCCCGCTTATCAGCGGGGTACGGTCTTTTCCATTTGCTTCCCCCTGCAAACTTTAGTTTGCGTTGGCAGCAAATGAAAAATCCCTCCCCGACAAAAAATGTCGGGGCAGGGATTTTATTGAGGTCTCTGGCGGATTTGAACCGCCGTAAACGGTTTTGCAGACCGCTGCCTAACCCCTCGGCCAAGAGACCGGTTTTAACGGACTGCAAAGGTAAAAAAAATTTTGAAGATTTATAATTTTGGATGCCGGATACTGGATGTGCCTGAAAGGAACAGGTGCGGGGAGTTCCCTGATAATGCCAAATTTGGGAATTATGACAGATTGTTGTATATTGGTATGATTACTTTAATCCCAAAACTATGAAAAAAGCACTGCTGTTGACTTTCATTATCGTCTTTTCCATTCAATGCAAAAAAGATCCGGAATCAAAAAACGTGGTGGCTATCCCCGATGGCGTCTTTCTAAATGCATTGATCGATCTTGGAATAGATATGAACGGGAACGGTGAAATTAGCCCTGAAGAAGCTGAGGCTGTTGGAAATCTGGAACTCAACAATCGCGGTATCCTGAATATGAAAGGCATTGAACATTTCGTCAATTTATACAGCCTGTCCTGTACACAAAATTTGTTGTTCTCACTGGATGTTTCCGATCTTGTGCACCTGCAATACCTTTCGTGCGGCCTAAACCGACTGACCAGTCTGGACCTTTCGGAAAACACATCATTGGAAGAACTAGGGTGTCCTTATAATAATATTAGCAGCCTGGATCTTTCAGGTAATGTTTCATTATTATTTCTTTCTTGCGGAAATAATCAAATGACTGATCTTGATATCAGCGGCTGTACCGAACTAAATTCTCTATGGTGCGCAGATAACCTGTTAACCGACCTGAACATTTCAGGTAACCTGCTTTTGGAATATCTGGTATGCCAGAGAAACCAGCTGACAAACTTAGATGTTACAAAGCAATTATCGTTGTCTTCGCTTTATTGTGACCAAAATCAGCTTACCATCCTGGACGTATCAAAAAACACAGCGCTAAAGGAATTAGGATGCAGTGAAAATCCGCTCGGTGTCCTGGATGTTTCAAATAATCCGGAGTTGACATCTTTATTTTGCGCACATAACAATCTTGCCAATCTTGATGTTTCTGGCAACCCTAAACTTATGTTTTTAATCTGCAATGAAAATGAATTGTCCACACTGGATATCTCGACCAATACTGCTCTGGAAATGCTGGTATGCTTCGGGAATAGTTTAACATCACTGGATTTGTCAATGAATAGCGCCCTGTATGAACTCTTTTGCGGTAGCAACCTGATTTCGACGCTGGACCTCAGAAACACAGCCATGGTCAGCGATCCCTCAAAAGGAATTGTATTGATCGATAACATGGTAACTCTGCAGAAGGTGTGTGTATGGACCCTGCCCTTTCCTCCGGCGGGATTGTCGTTGAATATTACTGAAAGCCCTAATGTCTATTTTTCTACAGACTGCAATTAATAAAGAATTTACGGCGCGAAACTCAGCTGATCCTCCTTGATGAACCCATCGGCAATCACCGTTTCCTTCATATTATTCTTGTCAACAACAACCGTCTTCAGCAGTACGGCCGGTATCTCATTCGTGCCGTCACTGACCAGGTTGGTGGCATTGGTGATCTTTTCACTCTTTGCCATTTTTACGGAAGCCTGCGCTGCTTCTCTGGCCAGGTTGCGAATGGATTTGTAAACGGTCATGCTCTGTTTGCCATTGAGAATATTCTGACAACCACCCACCGACGCATCCTGTCCCGTGATGATCATAACCATGCTGTCCTCCACCATCTCAAGCGCCATGATCGACCCGCCGGCCAGCTCATCATTGGCAGCCAGAATGGCATCTATCTTCACTTTATTTTTGTCCAGAAAGGTCTGCATCTCATTGTATGCATCTATGGAATTCCATGTTTCCAGATGCTTTTCAAGCAGGATGGTAATATCGCCCCTGTCAATATAGGGCTGGAGCACATTTTTCTGACCCTGCATCAGGAGCAGGGAATTGTTATCAGAAGTAGGACCTCCAAGAATTATATAATTTCCCTTCGGGCGATTATCAACGGCATATTGCGCCTGCTGCTTGCCGACATCTTCGTTGAAAAAAGAGAAATAATAATCCACACCGGCATCCTTGAGCATACGGTCATAAGCAATCACCGTGATCCCGGCCTTGTGCGCTTCCTCAACGATGGGAGCCCAGTTATCGGCACTGGTGGGAAAGATGATCAGAACCTGAATATCCGAGGCAATCAGCTTCCTGACCTGCTCAATCTGTTGATTCGCATCGCCATACGCATATTCAAACAATACCTGGGCGCCGAGCGCCGTCGCCTCATCCTGGAAAATCTGCGGTTCCTGACTCCAGCGATCGGATGAAAAATCCCCGACACTGAATCCTATTTTAAGAGGTTCCCTGGTACATGCAGCTATCAAAAACATGCACAGGGATGCAAACACTATCTTCTTATTCATAGCGGTTTTTTTTTGGAATTATAGCAACCTAATTTAGGCTTAAAATGCAGAGATTGGCACAAAAAATCGGATTAATTACTAACAGGTTTAACTCCGGCTTAATAATTTGATCATAGGAACACCAGATCCTGTTTTTTTCCTTACTTTCATGCGAAAGATCGGAGATTATGAATACGGTTTTGGTGGGGGCTATCTATATTCTTGGACCGGTGCTGCTTTTATACGGATGTAAAAAATCGGCCTGGCTGAATCAATTTGGAACGGTCGGCCTGGCTTATGTCTTTGGCATTATCCTGGGCAATATCGGACTGATAAAACCGGAAATAAAGCCGTTGCAGGAGAACCTGACCTCGGTTACCATTGCCCTCGCGCTGCCTCTTCTGCTGTTTTCCATCAATATCAGGCAGTGGTCGCGCCTTGCCCTGAAGACTGGTTTTGCCATCCTCCTGGGCATTTTCTCCGTGATGCTTATCATTGTCATCGGGCATTACTTTCTGAAGGATAAGATCAACGAGTGCTGGAAGGTGGCGGGACTGATGGTCGGCGTTTATATCGGTGCCACCGCCAATATGGCCTCCATCATGAAAGCCCTTCATGTTGATCCTGAAACCTTCGTTCTGGTGAATGCCTATGATATTCTGATCTGCATACCCTATTTCTTTTTTCTGATCACAAGCGCGCAACGTGTTCTCAAAAAGTTCCTGCCTCCTTTCAAACCATTGAATGATAAGGTGGGCATTGGCCATGAAATTGACGATTTCGACGGATGGGACGCCTACAGGGAAATTCACAGGAAAGAGGTGATCTGGCCCTTGGTGCTGGCCTTGTTGATTTCAGGTACCATTGCCGGGATTTCTCTTTACCTGTCGCGTTTTTTCCCTGCCGATTTTCAGACAGCAGCCACTATATTGTGCATAACCGCATTTTCTATCCTGATGTCCCTGATCCCCCGGGTGAATAAAATAAGGAAAACTTTCCAGAGCGGCATGTACCTCATTGTGATCTTCTGCATCGTTGTGGGTTCCATGGCCGATTTCAGCATATTCACCACAAAATCGCTTTACCTGGCTGCGTTTATAACCCTGGTAATCGTGGGATCGATGTTTTTCCAGGTTTTGTTTTCCAGGTTGTTTAAGATCGATGCGGATACGACCATCATTGCTTCCACTGCCTTTATCTTTTCGGCGCCTTTTGTGCCGACCGTGGCCAATGCCCTGCGGAACAAGGAGATCATCCTGTCGGGGATCACCATTGGGATCATCGGTTATGCAACGGGGAACTTTTTGGGGATCACACTGGCGTATTTTTTGAAATGATTATTTCTCGCAAAGGCAATAAGAATAGTTTAGGTCTCTTCGAGACTTTTTGTTTCTCGCAAAGACGCAAAGGCGCAAAGGCAGTAAGTATAATGAGGGTCTCTTCGAGACTTTATTTCTCGCAGAGACGCAAAGGCGCAAAGGCAATAAGAATAGTTTAGGTCTCTTCGAGACTTTTTGTTTCTCGCAAAGACGCAAAGGCGCAAAGGCAATAAGAATAGTTTAGGTCTCTTCGAGACTTTTTGTTTCTCGCAGAGACGCAGAGACGCAAAGGCGCAAAGGTAGATATGTTAAAGATTATTAACTATTCGATAAATACCATCCTTGATCAAAGCTTCATTAAAATTCACAAGTAAACCCAGTTTCAGTCCGGTTAATTTAAGATAGGTCAATAATTGCTTTTTATGGACCGGAGCAATACTTTCAACACTTTTTAACTCAATAATCACTTTGTTTTCAACTATAATATCTGCCCGGAACCCCATTTCCAATATAAGTTTGTTATAATAAACCGGTATATTTGATTGACGGGTGTATGACAATCCTATTTCCAACAATTCATAACAAAGTACCTCTTCATAGACTGATTCCAGGAGTCCTGGTCCCAATTTGGTATGAATGTGGTAACAGCAATTTACAATTGCGGATGACAATTCATTTTCTCTCATAGGATTCTATTTTAACAATAACTTACTTAAATTACCTATTAACCTTCTAGCGAGACTTTTCTAATCCTTCTTGGCGTCTTTGCGTCTTTGCTTGTGCCGTGAAGTTAAGGAAGTTACTGAAGTTCTTTAACATGCTGTAATAAAGATGATACAATTGAGGAG
>JAFGGU010000042.1 GCA_016930375.1 Bacteroidales bacterium
GCGGTGGAGAGAGGCGCCGAATTGGCCGTACACCATGATTTCATTATTGAAGAATAATGAAAGTGATAAAATCATGGGCGTCCCCCTAGACTGTTGACTGGTACAGTTGCGGGGCAGCCCACACACAGCCTTTAAATGCCAACCAGAAGGCCTATGCTGCATGGTGGCTTTGGGCCCGGCTCGCCGGATGGCCAGGCCCCGGAGGAGCACTTACCGGTGTGAAAAGCCTGCTGCTGCTGAATAATTGAGATCAGACTGTTTCTATGATTAAAAAGGGAGGTTATTTGTCATGGAAAATACCTTTAGGTTTGAATCATTTGGAAATCTTTTCTTAGTTTTTATCATTCCTATCCTTGTTTCCTTTTTTTTCATTAAGTGTACATATGCTGCGGATTTCTGTGTAAGCAATGCCACAGAACTCCAGGACAGGCTCACTGATGCGCAGGGCAACGGACAGGACGATACGATCAAAATTGGCCAGGGAATCTACAATGGAAATTTTACCTTTAATTCCAGCGAAGGGCACAGCATTACTCTACTGGGTGGCTATAACACGGGCTGCACCAAAAGAACCGTCAATCCGAAAAATACAATCCTTGATGCCCAAAATTCAGGAAGGGTGCTTTATCTATATAATTCAAATGGAGGGAGCATAACCGTTGACGGTGTTACAATTCGAAATGGAAATGGCAGTGCGGGCGACCAGGGCGCCGGTGTATACCTCCTGTCAGACAAACCAGGCTCAGGCGATGCAGGTGATATTACGCTTACAAACAACATCATCAACGGGAACACTGCAAATGGGAATCTTTCTTATGGCGGTGGCGTCTATATACACTCTAAAGCTGATGCCGGAACATCGGCAAAGATCATCATTTCTTATAACACAATAACCGGCAATACAACCTACTGGGGCGGAGGAGGAGTATATGCCAAGACCGAGTCGGTGAGCGGGGGGAATTCCGGAGAAATCACCGTTACTAACAACATCATTGCCGAAAACACTGTCACGACTTTGGACGGAGGTGGGATGGATATTGATTCAGACGTGGCTATGGAGGGTTTTACCTGTGGGGATACCTGTATTTGCAATAATACCGTCACCGGCAATCAAGCCCGAATAGGCGGGGGAATCAATTTAAACATGAACAACGGTATGGCGAGATTTTACAATAATATCATTTGGGGTAACAGCGCTGATAATGGCGATGACCTGAACTTGGGCACCTACCTGGGAAACGCGAAATTCTATGGTTACAACAACGACTATTCCGAAATGTACAGTTATTCCTGGGAGGATTCAGGGAACAATATTGATCAGGATCCGTTATTTGTTAATCCTGCATCAGAAAATTATCATCTCAAGGCAACCTCCCCATGCATAAATGCCGGGATATATGGAAGGAAGGTATACATCCCCCCACCAAATGAACAGTGGGTTTTCTATAACTACAGCTTCATCCCGGATGATGATTTTGAGGGAGATTCGAGAGACAGCGAATGGATTGAGGTGACCACAAATAATTACTACAAATACTGTGATATTGGAGTGGATGAATACACACCGGCTTCTATGCCTTTTGTTCCATTACTGCTTTTGAATGATTAATATTGATGGACTCGTAAAAAATCCGACAATCGTCATTCCGGCGAAGAGACTGTGCTGTAATTCATTTTTTGTCGTAGACAGAGGCTGGTAAACTTTCGAAGCGAAGCGAAAAATCTTGATTTAATGTAATTGTTTAGGCTTTTGCAAAGATTACGACAGAATAACAGGATATACAAAATCCTGTCTGTTTCAAACGCAAGAAAAAAGTTTTGCAGCTATCCGGTAAATCATAAAAAAGAATCATGGTCTGAAGAATTTGAATTCACCCCGCGCGTTATAGTTATGGTCTAAAGGCGGAAGCAGCAGAGTTTATGGCTGTAATTGAGGAATTACTGGATTCTGATCTCTAGCTCTTTTTTTCGCCTCAAAACTGATGCAAAAATGCAAACTGAACTGAAAGCCAGTCACGATCCTTATATAACTGGTCGAATGCCCTGTCTCGCTGAGATTGTTTCTCATAACGGCTAAAGCACGGGCCGATGACAAATTTAAAGGAGGTCTGGTGCCCCTGTCGACGAATGCCCAACCCGGCCTGATAGGTCTGGAGCGGAGGTGCTGCGGCATTACCTGCAACAGCATTTTCAATTTCACTCGTATCCTCATAGTAACGCCCAAAAAGATTTACAAACCAGGTGTCATGCCAGTCTCTCTCCAGGACTGTATTTATGGATTTAGATCTGAAGTGTGGATTCTCCTTTGCACCTGCCACGACAAGACGTGTTACCCAGTGCTCCGCAAGTGCGTAATTAATCGATCCCTGAAGAGTAAATCGAACATCCCGGTCAGTGATATCATCGATCCTGCATTTCACCAGAGTACGTAAACGACGAGTGAGTATATTTTCAAATGTCAGATACCCGCTAACAGTATCATAATTATCGCGTAGCCGGACAAGCGAAATCCCGGTCTCATAGCCCGGCGAAACAATATCGTGTTGAAAAGATATTCCTGCCTCAGCAAATGCGGTAGATGGAAGATACTCCCAGCGTAAACCGGAGGACATATTGTATCCCCAGGGATTAGCCTTCTTATATCCCTTAAGATCGTCTATAGACTCACTCATTGCATCAAACACGTGCAGGTAAAATGCATCCAGCCATAATGCACGGTAAGTCTGGAAGCCGTCATAAATACCGCCCTCAATCGTCAATGTGAGGTTCTTATTCAGGTCAAAACTTGCGCTGCTTTGGACGTTAAAAAAATCTGCCGACAGGTTACGCTCCCGCCTGATCGCAAGATATTCAGAGGCGTAATCCATCTCCATATGACGATAAGAAAGCGCCAGTGTGAATTCCATTGATGGACGTTTCTGTTGGTATTCAACCAGTGTATCTATTACTGAAACATCCGAGGCAATCAAAGCTGCTGTATCCAGCGCGGTTTCATGGGTTATCCGTTGGTCCATCTCTATTGATTGCAGTGAAGGAGTAGTTCCGGGAGCCTTATCCACCTGTGTACCGGGCCTTGACTCTACCTGTTCTGTGTGACCGGTGATTGCATCAATGACATCGCGAAGTTTTTTTAACCCCTCATAGCCGGATTGGTATACTACCCTGGGCGCAGCAGCATCGGTTCCTGAGGCAGCATCAATCACCACAATATATGGGACAGTGGTTCCGCCATAGCGTTGCAGAACTTTCCCACCACTGTCATCGAGCACAAGATCCAGTTCTGTTTCTTCTAGGAAAACACCCATGTCCTCCGATTCGGCAACTTCAGAGTTCACAGCCACAACCTGAACTTCAATACCATTGGGATTACCTGAACGCGGGGCGTAAAATTCCTGAATATCAATCTGAAGTTCCCATGAAGCACGAAAACATTTTGCACAACTGACATTAAAAAAATCAAGAACAACAATTTTCCCATATAAATCATCAAGGCTGACCTGTTTTTCCGTTCCCCATTTCGGCAGGGTGAAAGATGGGGCCTCTTTTCCGGCATAGGTCACATTCTCCCCCAGCAACAGAAACACCAGTGCCATTATAATTGAAACACGTATTAGCCTTGTCATCATGAGCCTCCAGCAACACAGGAACCGCAACTCCCCGACTGTCCGCCGATAGAGGATGCCGAGCCAGATTCTATCTGCGAGAGTAGTTTGTCATGATAGCTAAAGACTGCCGATCTGGAAAACTGCATATTGGGTTTGGATACCAATCGTTGCTGCCTGGGGGCAACACTTACACACCCTGCCAGCATTATAGCGTAGAAGAATAACAGCACTAGTAGAAATCGAAAGCCCCCAAATAGGGGCCTGACCATTGTCTGAATTTTATAAATAGATGTATTCGTCATTTTCAACCTCCATGACTCGTGAGGAAAAGTAAAACGTTGGTTCCAAAGCAACTTATGAAATTTTGCCGACCTCGTCCTTTTCCTGGCCGTCATCTGGGTGATACGGTCTTTGATCGATTTAAGGGATTTCTTCGAGGGCCGGACATGAGCGTAGGCGTTATGATGATATCAGCCAAAAGCTGCATTTGAAAGAATAACAGTGAATAAAATGCGATTAAAGGATTTCCGCCTGTACCTTTATTGTAATTTCTGGCCGGAGATCACTGTCTGTTTTCAAGGTGATATAATCCCTGTATTTACCTCTTTCCTTCCTGATATTTTTAATAATCAACTGGTATTTTATCGGTTTTGAACCGTCAACTTCCTTGAGGCTGCATGATATATCTTTGCCGATCCTTGGCTCTGCCGAAATGACTTTAAAAGGCCTCCTGGCATCTGAGGTGACGGTCAGTTCGGCCTTGATTTCTTCACCCATATTGCCTTTAAGGATTGCCCTTTCCGGTGTAATGATTGCAATCGGATCAACATGACCGGTAATAGTAAGATCAAACTCACCCTTTTCGGGATCATTCGTTTCCACGTGTATCTTATAATCAACAGTCATTCCGCCCGAGCCGTTGCTGTCAAATTCAATGGTAATAGAACCTTTTTGACCGGGTAAAACTTTCTTGGAATAATCAGCGACAGCACAGGCGCAGGTTGATCTTACTCTCGGGATCAAAAGGGGCTCATTTCCCTTGTTTTCGATAATAAAACCATAGGTAAGCACTATGCCTTCAAGGATAGTCCCAAAGTCATATACCTCGTTCTCGATCAAAATAACAGGTGATGCATTCGCCTCACCGGGATAGGTCGCAAGAAGGTCGCCATAATAAAAAATATAAAAAACAGCAAAAAATATGCCTTTGATGATACTTTTTCCTTTATTTATACTGGATAGGTTATCTCCTTTGTACATTGTAATTTCTCCTTGATTTCTATGTAAACAAAATATTGTAGCTGCCGATCTTTGTCAAGTTTGTCTCGGGAATGGAAATGATATGATAGTTTTCATTAGACAGGAGCGGATTATGTGGTAAGCTCACATGCAGGCTGCGGACGATAGTCATATCCCGGCAGTCAATACCGATCCTAATTCTGTGAGGTTTTTCCTGTGTCTACTGAAAATACTCATTCCGGTAATGGCCCGACCATCTCAAGAAGAATAAAATCCTGGGTTCCCATAATCCTTTCCGGTATCGTAGGACTTGTCCTTTTGTTTGCAGGCCTTCAAAAAGCCTTTGAGATAGATCTCTTCATTCGCCAGATACGCGACTATGAGATAATAACCGATCCATTATTGGTCATCTTTTCTGCCTGGGTCCTCCTGACTTTCGAATGCTGCCTGGGCGCCGCCCTTATAGTAAATTTCCATCCAAAAATAGCCGTGCCTGCCGGTGGTTTGTTATTTTTGATATTCATAAGTGCAACAGGGTATGCATGGGCTACAGGTGTTACTGATGACTGCGGATGTTTCGGTTCATGGGTAGAGAGGACCCCCCAAGAGGCGATGCTGGAGGATATATTCCTTTTTGCCGCCCTCATGATCGCATGGAAATTTAACAGGTCATTCAGGCGCTGGCCTTTTTTCATTAAGGAGTTACTGACCGCCATGGCATTCCTGGCCGGACTTTCATTGCCGGTTACAGCCGGGCCATTGCTTGACCGTATCGATACCGCTATAACCGGTCCGGTGAAAGAAGGTTTTGAACCCTTTGTTCTCAAAGACTTTCCCTACAAAGACTTATCTGTCGGCAGGCATATCATATTTATTCTGGCAACCGATTGTTCCCATTGCAGAGAAGAGATGGATAATCTCAATATGATTGCCGAAGACAAGACTTTACCCGAGGTTATTTCCGTTTGCATAAACGACCAAAAGCAAATAGAGGACTTTATATTTGATTTTGATCCTGCTTTTGAAATTTATCAGATAAACAGTAACGACTTCTGGCGCCTTCTCGGCGATGGTGAGATACCCAGGACCATCCTCGTAAATGATGGCATTATAGTCAAGATATGGGATTTTGTAGTCCCGGATACCGATGATTTAAAAACGGCGTCGGGCATATAAGATGGATAAATGGGGCCGCCTTCCGAGCCGAAGCCGGAAAAACAGGCGACGGAGTAATTCGGAGCGCCATTTCCAAAGGAAAAAATCTTCGCCCCGGTATTCGGGCGGCTACCATGAACTGAGAATGATTTAGAAGCTCCTCAGTACTTAAAGTTGGCTTAAAACATCGATACCACCGATGATTTTATAGGGAGAAAAGCCGCTGCAGAATCCATAAAAAGTTATCTTATCATTACTATCCAACGGCACAGTCAAATGAAATGCACCAACAGGATTCTTTGTAAACATGTGCTGGCCGTTTGCGAGAACCATTGCAATCAAGGCTGTGCCGGATTCATTTTCAATGGTCCCGGAAATGTCATACCATCCTGGTTTGACTGAGCTCTCGGATATGCCGTCGATTGTTACGATCAGTTGTTTCCCACCTTGATCCCTCAGCATCTCTATTTCAAGATTATAGGCGCCTTCAGTCAGGATTGTCTTGTAGGGTGCAAAACCACTGCAGAATGCATAGACTGTGATTTCCTCATTGGCGTCATAGGGAACATCGGTGAGATCAAAACGCCCTTCGCCACCACCAGTAAACATGTACTTGCCATTTGCCAACACCATTGCCGTTACAGGTGTTTCGTTGTAAGTGACAGTACCCGCCACAGTGGTTCTTGGCTGGTTATCGTCTGAATCTAACGCAGGATATTGCAGCAGTCTATCATAAAATGTCTGGAGGTTTTGAGTCCCGGTGGTTCGATCCAGGTAGTTATCCTGATCATTCGGATTGATGACGCATATCAATGGCAAATAAAAAGATCCCAAATCAGAGGCATATACATGCCATTCCGTACTATTGTCTACATGACAAAACCATGGTACAAAAGAATGCTCAATTAAGTCTTTGATCGGAGGAGAGATGGATTCACAGGCCGTATATTGCATATATTGGCAATTGCTACAGATTTCTCTTCCGGCTAAGAGCAATATATATTTACCCTCGGATTTGGCAATGGAAACAGCCGTGTTTTTTGAAGTTTGCCATACCAGGTTATCTGCTGATGCAATGCTGATCCCGCAGAATAAACATACCATTATTACAATCGTTGAAATCAACTTGTAGGGTTTCATCCTTTCTCCTTCCCCGTATATCGATGGGATTCATCAGTTCTGAAACGAATATATGCCAGAATTACCCATGTCGTCAATGTCGTAAATAAAGTAAAGGGGGACGCCCATGAAATTATTCCTTTCTTTATTAGGCAAAGCCATGATATATTAATTGCATGCCTCGTCAAGCCCGTATA
>JAFGGU010000043.1 GCA_016930375.1 Bacteroidales bacterium
GTATCCGAAATTGACGGCGAGGTGTCATTCGGCAAAGTCAAACGCGGTAACCGTGAAATCACAATCACCACGAGGGCCGGACAACTGAAAAAATACCTGGTACCCCTTTCCAAACAGATCCTGGTTCAGGAAAATGACTACGTTAAAGCAGGGATCGCACTGTCCGACGGTGCTATCACCCCTTCAGATATTCTGACCATTAAAGGTCCCACGAAAGTTCAGGAATACATTGTCAATGAGGTTCAGGAAGTTTACCGCCTGCAGGGCGTGAAAATCAATGACAAGCACTTTGAGGTAATTGTCCGTCAGATGATGCGCAAAGTGGAAATCATTGATCCGGGAGACACTAAATTTCTGGAAAAGCAGCTTGTTGATAAATGGGAATTTTTCGAAGAGAACGACTGGATCTTCGGCAAGAAGGTGGTTGAGGAATCCGGTGATTCACAAACATTCAAACCGGGTCAGATCGTTACGGCACGAAAACTCCGCGATGAGAATTCCATGCTGAAACGCCGCGACCAGAAACCCGTTAAAGCACGGGAGGCCATTCCTGCAACATCACAACAGATCCTCCAGGGTATTACAAGGGCAGCCCTGCAAACTCAAAGCTTCATGTCTGCAGCCTCCTTCCAGGAAACTACCAAGGTTCTCAACGAGGCCGCCATATTCGGCAAGGTTGATTTTCTCGAAGGTCTGAAGGAGAATGTGATTGTCGGGCATCTTATTCCGGCAGGTACTGGCAACCGCCGGTTCTCCAACCTGATCGTGGGATCCAAGGAAGAATTTGACAAACTCACGGAGGAAAAGAAGTTCTCACGCGAAACAGTTAAAGAAGAACATAACTAACGGGGTATGGAAGAAAAGAAAAATCCCAATCAGAATCAGATCAGCGTTGAACTAAAGGAAGACGTTGCACAGGGTACATATTCAAACTTAGCCATAATTACCCACTCGCCTTCCGAATTCATCGTTGATTTTATTCGCGTTATGCCCGGGATTCCCAAGGCCGAGGTGAAATCGAGGATTATTCTTACACCCGAACATGCCAAAAGGCTTCTCCATGCATTGAAGGATAATATTGCAAAATATGAATCGGTGCACGGACCCATCAGGCAAGCTGAAGGACAAGGGGGTATGATGATACCGATGAACTTCGGGGGACCATCCGCACAGGCGTAATAATAAAAACCTCATCGAAAGATGGGGTTTTTTTGTTTCGCAGATGCTCAAGGCCGGCTCGCCATGCCCCCAAGAGGTTTGCCTTTATATTCACCCAATTTATAATCGAGCTGCATACTACCTTCAGGGAAGTAGCGGGTCCATTGTCCTTCCATGGATCCCTTGTTAAACGTGCCCTTAAGGAAGAGACGTCCGTCCGCATTATAGAAAGCCCATGTTCCCTGTTTTAATCCATTTAGTAAATCACCTTTACAATCTATTTCGCCATTTTCATGATATGCCACGCATTTACATATCTTAACAGATCCATTTTTATAGTCTTCCTCGCTTTGAAGGTTCCCGCCTGCATAGTAGTAACGCCATTTACCATCCTTAATGCCGTTCAAATACTTTCCTTCAGCCTTTTTTTGTCCGTTCTCATGCCAGTATACTGCAACACCTTCAATATTATCATTTGTGAAGGTTCCCGTATACTGTAATTGTCCATTTTCATAATATTCCTTCCACATGCCTTCTCTTTTATCCTTAATATATTGGCCTTCAGATGAAATTTGCCCATTTTCATAGTAATAAGTAAAAGGTCCGTGCCTGGTTTCCATTTTTTTTGAAGTATAGGCACCGGTCATTTGTATTTTTTTACTTGCATAATAATCGCGAACAGACCATAACTTATCATTGTCGGGAAAGGCTTTCCTGTAAAAATTGGAATTTTCCTTATCCGTAATTTCTTTCCAGTCCTTATCATAATAAACTATCAGCGTATCCTGAGAAATGAGTTGGTAAGAGAAAAGACAAAGAAGAAGAAAAAGTAAAGTTTTCATCTGGTACAATTTACTTGTTAAAATAAAATATCAATGGTAATCCCTGTATGAGTTTCTTGGAGGCATCAGATATCCTTATATAATCCTTCGCTTTTATACGATCTGTCTTTGTTTTAAATATATATGTTATTTGCAATGAATTCTTACTTAATTGTTCAATCTTCTCTTCAAATAAGTAAGCTTCGTTATCAACCCTTTTATATTGATCAACAATAAAGAGATCCTTAGGAAAATGGAATACCATATTAGTCTTAATATGCAAAGGATAGTTTAACTGAAAATCGCAATTTCTCTCAGTAAACACCGGCAAATTCAAGTATTGATAAACCGTAAGGGGTTCGTATTTAAAAGTCCAATATCCTTTCACCGGTAAATTCTCATCCTGATCTCCATCGTGCCAACCTACCTCAACTTCATAATCATAGGTTGTTGTAAAGGTATTTTTTTGGATATCATCTTGAATTTCGGGAGTGTCTTTTTGATTAACACCAGGGTATAAAAGTTTGAGTTCATTGGTTAACTCATCCGTAATATTGTTAATTGTAACATACTCCATTGCTGAGCGTCTGTTATCGGCATCTGAGCCATAACGGACTGATTTTATTTTAAGCGTGGCCGGTGAACTGAAAGAGTTAGCTGTTAATTCTTCAAAATATTCAGTAAAAGCATGCGATTCAGGGATGGATATAGATTGTAGAGAGTCAGCCGGGAGTCCTATAATCAATGCTTTCCCATAATCCGGGCAATAAAGTTCCTTGTAGCTGCCACCCTGCATATGCAATGTCGGGTCAACCCAGTAAGTTTGATTATCATATTCAAATGTTACTATACAGTGATTGAACATCTGATTACCGGGAAAATGATTGGCTGTTTCATTTTTTAGTACGGTATTAACCAGTGCAGGATATGCTTTTTGGATACCTATACTTTTTAATAAAGAAACCATTAACAGTGATTTGTCCTTACAATCTCCAAACCGGCGTCTGACAACCTGGTCGGGAGGGAATGGCTTTATACTGCCTATGCCCGATTCGATGCCCATATAACGAATATCGTCCTGTACATAATTAATAATGCCATTGATTTTTTCATCGGTTGTTTCATTACCTGTAAATATTTCTTCAAAAACCTCGGTAAGCTTGGGTTCCTCTTTTAAAACAAAAACACGCTGTGCCCATTCATTCACATGTTTCCATGAAGTAAAACTGCTTAAAGTAAAATAGTCATAACATAAATCACTGCTTGGGATAAAATCCTCATATTTCATTGCGGGGAGGCTTTCCCTTTGCATTTCAATTACCTTGTATTCGTCAATCAAAGAAGTAGAAATTATGCTGTCACAGCCCTGACATTGAAATGAATAATTTTTATCGTTGCGGTAAAGTATACGAACTGAATAAAGGTCTATTGGATTAAGTGACTCCATGGGAAGGAAAACATATTTCTCATTTTCAAAAATGGGATTAATTCCTTCCATAGTATAAGCGAAATCGATAAGGTCATCTTTTCTGATATCTTTAAGGATATCATACATTGTTATCT
The DNA here is from genome assembly GCA_016930375.1 of Bacteroidales bacterium. GTDB lineage: Bacteria > Bacteroidota > Bacteroidia > Bacteroidales > UBA10428 > UBA5072. The sequence goes on from JAFGGU010000043.1 coordinate 3,543, forward strand.
GACCAGTATAAATCCCCTGATTGAGATTCTGCTCATTATTCATTTTCTCAAAACTCAAAGAATCTGTACGGTCATGTTTCTTTCCTTTGCGCCATATGTAAAGGTGATGTATTTGCAAATGTTGATATGCTGTATCCAAAGCAACTGCTAACTGAGAAGCATTAGTAATTCCAACAATGGATATAACATTGATTACCTGGCGCGTAAATGTCTTGTTTTCTTCAAGATTTATCTGGTAATCAGCCAGTGATAAATAGTATCCTGAAAGAACATCGTACTTTGAGACGGATGGGTTTTCGGGTATGCCGACCTCTTTTACCCAGGGGGGGATTGGTTTAAAACTATAAATCTGGGACTGAATATTTTTAAAAAAAAGTAATAAAAGTAACGGCAGGAGAAACGATCTGATTTTCATTGAAAATTACTATAGGATTAATACTATAGCTTTTTTATACGTTTGTTTTGCCTAACGGGTTTTAAAGAAATCCTACCCGGTTGATAAGAAATTGTATCCTTGAAGGGGGGGGCCCTTAAAGGGTGTTATCTCGGATAAGAAACCAGACAGGTTTAAAAAAAACCCCGGAGCAAGTCCCGGGGTTTTGAGGATTAGAATTTGTAAACGTTGTCCTCTGTCAGCTTATCCGCCACTCTCCTCCTGGCATCCTTCACATTAACGCCGGCCACTCTGGTCAACGTTTCCATGGCCTTCGCCAGAACAGGGGCTTCTTCGGTTGAAGCAACCGAATAAACAGCATCCAAAGCAGCTTTTCTGATTTTTTCAGCAGCATCATAAACATATACATCCAGGATATCGCGGTATAATCCGATCGCAGCAGAGCCTTTCAGACTTTCAAGTTTCTGAACCCTGAGCGCCAGTGATTCAGATACATATACCTCCATGATCATGTTGGCTATATTGTTCAGGACTTCCTGCTCCTGCACAAGTTTCTTCTCGAATTTGGCAGATGCTCCGTGAATGGCAATCAGAACAGCCTTCTTAAAGTTACTGATGTATCTTGTCTTTTCCTGGTAGTAATCATTCCCCGACTTACCCTCTGAAATATCAGCCAGGTTGCCGTAAATCTCTTTGGCTTTTCCGAACAGGTCAAAATCGCCCTTCATGGCCCTTTTCATGGCAGTATCCACTACAAGCAGGCGATTGATCTCATTGGTGCCTTCAAATATCCGGTTGATCCTGGAATCACGATATCCCTTTTCAACCGCCATTTCGGCTGAATAACCCATGCCTCCGTGAATCTGAAGGGCTTCATCAATTACAAAATCGAGCACCTCTGAGCTATATACTTTCAGAATGGCAGCTTCCACAGCATAATGGCTGATACCGTCGATCGTAGCCCGTCCTTTGTCGCATCCTTCGGATTTGTATTTTTCGATCAAATCATCAATATCCTTGCTCACCCTGTAATTTGCCGATTCGGCAGCAAAGGTCCTGATAACCTGCTCAGCCAGTTTATGCTTGATGGCTCCAAATGTTGAGATCAACACACCAAACTGCTTTCTTTCATTGGCATACCTGACTGAATCGTTGATGGCTTTTTTGGCAGCTCCCAGAACATTGGCGCCCAGTTTGATACGGCCCATGTGCAGTATGCTCAGGGCAATCCTGAATCCCTCTCCCCGGTTACCCAGCAGGTTTTCAACCGGTACTTTCACGTCATTGTAAAAGATCTGCGCCGTGGAAGAACCCTTGATACCCATTTTATGCTCATCGGGACCAATGACAACACCCGGTAAATCCGTTTCCACAATAAAAGCGCTGAGGACCCGGTCGTTGTCAATTTTCGCAAACACCGTCTGAATATCGGCAAATCCTGCATTGGTAATCCACATTTTCTGGCCGTTGAGGATATAATGCTTCCCATCTTCAGAAAGGTGCGCATTGGTTTTGCCCGCATTGGCATCACTGCCTGCGCCTGGTTCAGTAAGGCAATAAGCCCCCAGAATTTCTCCTGTGGCCAGCCGTGTGACATATTTTTGCCGTTGCTGCTCAGTGCCATAATACATGATCGGTAAAGTGCCGATACCACAATGCGCCATGAAGGCAACAGAAAAGGAATAGCCTGCGCCAATGGTCTCGGCAGCCAGCATCTGGGTAACAAAAGATTGTCCAAATCCATTGTACTCCTCGGGAAGGGAAATGCCCATCAAACCCAGCTCACCCGATTTCTTCAGTATGCTCTTCACGAGTTCCCGGTCCTGTTTGTCAATCTTTTCCAGATTCGGGTAAACCTCGGTGTTTAAAAAATCCTGGCAGGTCTGGGCAATCATGCGTTGCTCCTCGTTAAACTCTTCGGGAATGAAAATATCTTTAGCATCTAATTTTTCAACGAGAAATTCACCGCTTTTCAATGTTTTTCTGGGTTCCATTTTTAGTGTTATTGCGTTAATATTTTACAAATCCAAATCCATGGCAATCAATTCAACAATATCATAATTCTTGATTTCTTCCTCCTTATTTTTGTATTTCAATCCGTCTGTCATCATGGTCATACAGAACGGACAGGCTGTCGCTATCACCGATGCCCCTGTCTCAAGTGCATCTTCCGTGCGTTCCATGAAAACTTCCTTATTCCCCTTTTCGGCTTCCTTGAACATCTGCGCTCCGCCGGCGCCGCAGCAAAGAGCAAAGCTTTTGTGGCGCTTCATTTCAACGAGGTTTCCTGTCAGAGATTGCAAAATGGTGCGGGGTTCGTCGTATATGTCATTTGCCCTTCCCAGGTAACAGGGATCATGATAGGTAATCCTGGTTTCTTTGTAAAGAGCCTTGTTGGGTTTTAATTTCCCGTTCCTGATCAGCTCATCCAGAAACTGCACATAGTGGATCACTTCATAGTGTCCTCCCAGGTCGGGATATTCATTCTTAAAGATGTTATAGCAATGCGGGCAGATTGTAATGATTTTCCTGACCTCGTATTTTTTAAAAGTTTCTATATTCTGCAAAGCCTGCATCTGGTAAAGCATTTCATTACCTGCACGCCGGGCAGGATCTCCTGTACATGATTCTTCTTTGCCGAGTACCGCATAATTCACCTGTAGATGAGCCATTATTTTGGCAAAAGCCCTGGCTACTTTTTTATAACGGTCATCAAAAGCTCCTGCGCAGCCAACCCAGAAAAGATACTCAGGCTTCTCTCCCCTGGCGTATACTTCAGCCATTACCGGTACTTCAATCTTGAGGGTCTCCATTTGCTTTTAGTATTTCTTTGATATACCCACCCTTCAAGGGTCTTAAGACCGCTTGAGGGGTTTCCTTCATATCTTCATTTCTTCATCACCTAATCACTTCATCACCTAATCACTTCATCACCTAATCACCTAATTCTTATCTCTAAATCTCTCGCCCACAACAGCCTATCCTCGGGAGAAAACTGCCAGGGAGCTCCGTTATTTTCAATATTGCTGAAAACAGCTTTGATTTCTCCGGGAGCCGATGCTTCTTCCATTACCAGGTACCTGCGCATATCAACAATAATCGTGGGATGATTGATGTTGATCGGGCATTCCTGCGCGCACGCGTTGCAGGTTGTGCACGCCCACAATTCCTCCTCGGTGATAAAATCACGAAGCAGGGATTTATTATCCGTATATTCCCGGCCATTTTTCACCATACCCGGGCCCTTCTCCTTCATCCGTGCCCGGATATCCATGATGATCTTGCGGGGAGACAGTCGCTTGCCGGTAATGTTGGCCGGGCAGACGGAAGTGCACCTGCCGCATTGCGTGCAGGAAAGTGAATCAAAGTAATTCTTCCAGGATACATCTTCCACGTCCTTTACTCCGAAGCGTTCAACCGGCGCATCTGTGACAGGTTCTGCCGTCATAGCAGGGTCATCCGGATACAGCATCAGTTTCACCTCACGGGTAATGCTGTCCATGTTGGGAAGCTTGCCGAGCGGATCAAGCCGGGAAAGAAATACATTGGGCACAGACAGGAATACATGAAAGTGTTTTGAATACGGCAGCATGTTGGCAAAAATGAAAATCAGGAGGATATGTGTCCACCAGCAGATCTCGTGCAACGCATTCAGGGCCGGGGGTGTAAGTCCCGAGATTAAAGGGGCCAGCAGGCTGCTGACGGGAAAAGCGCCATGGATCGGATTACCGGTAGCCATCTGACGTTCAAAATAAAAGGTATTCATTCCCAGCAGGGATAACATCAGCAAAAGGATCATCGTCAGCGCAACATTGGCATCGGTGTGTGTAGCGGCGGTCATTTCAATACCTTCAAACCTTTTGATGCGGAAAAACAATCTCCTGCTCAGGAAGATAATGATGGAAATGGCAACCAATAAAGCAAAAATATCACCTGAAGCAGTAATGACTTCATAAACAGTTCCAAGCACCTTAAGAGCTCGATCTGTTCCTGCCAGGCCATCGATCACCATTTCAATACTGCCCATCAGGATAACGCAAAAGCCCCAGAAAACCAGGGCATGAAAGAATCCGATCACCGGCCGGCGGAATATTTTGCTCTGCCCGAAGGCGATGTTCATCATGATTCCGAATCTCCTGCCGAGATCCCTGACGGGAAAAGTCTTCCTGGTAAAGCTGAAAAATCCGATAATCCGGTGAACGGTGAAGGCAAAGATTCCCAGCGTCAGCAACAGCGCTACTGCGAACATGATTTGTTTCATTCTTACCTGGTTTTCATTTCCTTTACGGCTTCCACCAACCTGGGAAGTACTTTCTGCGCATCACCGACAATACCATACTGGGCGGCTTCAAAAATAGGCGCATCTTTATCGGTATTAACAGCGACGATGTACTTGGATGAACTTACCCCTGCAAGATGCTGTGTGGCTCCTGATATGCCAATGGCCAAATAGAGATTCGGAGCGATGATTTTGCCGGTTTGTCCCGTATGTTCTTCATGACCTCTCCATCCTTCATCGGATACCGGACGCGAGCAGGCAGTGGCTGCGCCAAGCAGGTCGGCCAGTTCAACAAGCGGACCCCAGTTGTCCGGTGATTTCATGCCGCGGCCACCGGATACAACAACATCTGCGTCGGTTAACAGGATTTTGCCGGCTTGCTTTTGTACTTCCTTAACCTGTGTTTTTACCAGGGAATTATCAATCTGAAAAGTCACGTTTTCAATGGTTGCACCGGCATCTTTTTCAATGATTTCGAAGGAGTTCTGTGCCAGGGTTAGAACACGGATTTCAGTCCGGATGGTAAGATGCGCAAAAGCATTGCCTGAATAAGCTCTCTTATGAACAACAAAGGGAGTCGTACTGAGGGGCAACTTGCTGACTCCGGCACCAAGTCCTGCTTTTAATCTGACCGCCAGCCTGGGGGCCAGGGCTTTGCCGGAATTATTATTGGAAAGCACAACAACGGTTGCACCTTCTTTAACAGAGAATTCTGCGATGGCTTTTGCATACACCTGGTTGTCCAGAACTTTCAGTTCGTTTCCCTGCACGCTGATAATTTTGTTTACTCCATAATTGCCCAGTTTCTGCAATTCTACGGTATCAACATCCCCTATCGAAAGGGCAGTTGCGGATGTGTTAAGCATTTCCGCCACACGGGTGCCGTAGGACAGCAATTCAAAGGTTGATTTCTTGAATTTTCCGTCCCAGTTTTCTGTATATATTAATACTGACATAATTCCTGTTTATTTGATGGATGATGATTAAATAACCTTGGCCTCATTCTGAAGCAGATCAATAAGCTGTTTCGGATTTTCAGCCTCAATAAACCTGCAGGTTGCCCGGGGTTTGGGCATCTCAAATCCGGTTACTTCAGTATAGGATTCTGCGGGGACAGGCTCAACGACCTTTATGGGTTTGGTGCGGGCCATCATGATGCCACGCATGGCTGCAATCCGGGGCTCTTTGGCTATTCCTTTCTGAACAACTGCCACAAATGGAACAGGAACCGAAACGATCTCCCTGCCACCGTCAATTTCCCGGTTGATCACCGCCTGTCCATTTTCGATCTTCACCTGGGATACGGCAGAAACCGAAGGATAATCCAGTATCTCCGATAACATGCCTCCCACCGTGGATCCGTTGTGATCGCTGGATTCAATACCACAAAGAATGATGTCATATTTTTCAGCTTTTACCACCTCGGCCAGCTGAGCGGCAACGTAATATGCATCAGCAGGCTCCGCATTGACGCGGATGGCATCATCAGCACCTATGGCAAGGGCCTTGCGGATTGTAGGTTCAGACGTGGCCGGGCCTACATGGGCTACCGTCACCGATGTGACACCTGCAGAGGCATCGTCTTTCAGTTCCAGAGCCCGGGTCAGCGAAAGCTCATCCCAGGGATTGATGACCCACTGAATACCGGTAATATCAAGCTTTTTATTATCATCAACGAATTTGACCTTGGTGGTGGTGTCGGGAACATTGCTCATGCAAACCAGGATTTTCATGTATGTTTTGATTTAATTAACAATCTCGATTCTTATTATCATACTCATTCAAAGTACGTTACATCATAAATTGACCGGTTTCCCGGTTTTTCGGGCCTACAAATATAAAATAAAATGGAAAAATAAAATATTTACCGGCCAATTTGGAATAGGTAAGGATTACGTACCGCATGTCCTGTCAATAATCCCAAATAGCAGTCGTCTCGCAACCAACTTATCCTGTTTTATCAAAAAATAAAAAAAGGAAGACAAATATTCTATAATTTTGCTTAGGAATAAAAATAAATATGAAAGCGCTGATTCAACGGACGATTGATCTTCTTAAGAAGAGAGTAAAGGATAACCTGGAAATCATTAATAAGAATCAGACCAAGATCAATGAAATTATAAAGCAGCCTGCATCGGCCGAGCGGACTTATATGATCGAAAAAAGTTATGCCGTCAATAAGTCATTGCTGTCGGAAAACAATGATTTCATAAGTTTACAGCTTGCCCTGCTGAATTTCATGGAGAAATACAAGGATTCCCCTACCCTGAATGACGAAGAGACCACCGATATCAATCCGGCATCCATCCTGGATGATGATGAGTTATTTGACCTCACGGTTCAGGGCAAGTTAAAATTTGAATTCGGCCATCCCAAATTCAATGATGAGTTTTTCTTTAACAAGCTTCTGAGCTATTTTGCTGCCATTGAAGCCTACGAAAAGTGCAATACCCTGCTCAGTCTGAAAAAGAAAGACCAGGTGGGTTAACAAACCTTCTTTGTCTTTAGAAATATTACAACCTCAAATTTCGTTGATCACAATATTCAGTATTTTTCATCAGTTTCATTTTTGAGCGTAAACTTTAAAATGATGTAACCCAAAACTCCTGCAACCAATGACGAAATCAGAATTGCCAGTTTTGCATTATTCATCAGGGTAGCATCGTCGAAAGCCAACAGGGTTATGAAAATCGACATTGTAAATCCGATTCCGCCCAAAAATCCGATTCCAGCTATGGATTTCCAGTTCAGGTCGTCAGGAAGACTACTTAAGCCCAGCGTTACAGCAATAAACGCAAATAAGAAAATGCCCAATGGTTTACCAACAATGAGTCCAAAGACAATTCCCAAGTTGCTGGATTGCGCAAACAAATCACCGACAGGTGAGTTGAAACCAATAGCTGTGTTGGCCAATGCAAAAACCGGAAGGATGAAAAAGGCAACCGGCTTGTGTAAAATGTGCTGCAGAATATAGGATGGTGATTTCTCATTACCATTATAAAAAGGTATGGCAAAAGCCAGCAGAACGCCCGTAATTGTAGCATGAACGCCTGATTGTGAAAAAAAGTACCACATAGAGACACCGCCCAGTAAATAGGGTATTAAGTTCTTGATCTTTAGCTTGTTAAAAACCAATAGCAACACGAATATCCCTAATCCAATCAGTAAATTGGTCCATAGCAAAGCCTTGGTGTAAAAAAAAGCGATTACAAGTATAGCTCCCAGGTCATCAATTACAGCCAGTGCTGTCAGGAATACTTTCAGCGAGGTTGGTACCCGCTTGCCCAATAAAGATAATATCCCAAGCGCAAATGCTATATCAGTGGCCATTGGGATCCCTGCTCCCGATTGCGTCTCAGATCCATAGTTGAAGAGCAAGTATATTCCGGCGGGAATGAGCATTCCACCTATAGCCCCGAATATGGGAAACAATGCATCCTTGATTTTAGACAACTCTCCAAGATAGATTTCTCTTTCCAATTCCAATCCGATGAGAAGAAAGAAAACTGTCATCAAACCTTCATCAATCCAGTGTTCAAGACTGTGCCCGGATAACTGCGTTTGCCATAAACCGGAATACTGTGCGCTCAGTTTGGAGTTGGCCAGTATCAAAGAAATAATAGTACATCCCAGGAGGATTAATCCACCTGCTTTTTCGCTGACAAAAAACTCCTTAAATAATTTTGTCGCTTTCATTCCTCCTGTCTTAAGCTATTGTGTATATCACTTACAATGCCTGATTCGGGTGTGCCGGGTCGGTAGGCTCCTAAATATAACTGACCACTACTTTCTTCAATAACTTTTCTTCCAGCAACTGCGCTATCCGGTTCACAACAGTGCGTCTGATCTCAAGTTCCACAGGAAGGTGCGGATCCTGGTGCGCAATGTTGATGCGCGTGCCAATGATAATTTTTATGGCATCACTTTCCAGTATGAGCTTAACAATCTCATCAGCAGGTCCTCTTCCGAGTTTTGTATTGGGATTATAAGCCTTCAGAATCTTTTCGACCTTATTGAGGGTCAATATGCCCTCGGTAAAGAGGTCGATGCTTTCCATAACATTAATGGGGGGCAGATCGGGATCCTCAAACTTAAAAACATCTTCGATTTTCAGATTCAGTTCACGGGAGACGATATCGCCGGTGGTAGCACCCATCACGATTTTCTTTCCTTTGAATTCCTTTACTTCGGCAGCCAAAACAGTATCATCCTCCTTGTTATACGGGGGACCCGTGCAAATCAGCAATTCTCTCGGTTCCCTGAAATAAATAATGCCGCATGTGGTGTCGTCCTTCGACTGAAAGCCATCATTCCGGAATGCCATGTTAAGTATTTTCGCCGCCAGGTTGCGGGCGGAGATCTGTGGATACTGCTTGACCATGTCGATGGCAAAACGGCCGACATTGTCAACTCCCCAGCCGAAAGGAAAGCGTGGCGTGCCTAATCCCGACTGTGTAACGCCATCCGTGCAAAAAATAATACGGTCTCCTTTCAACGGGGTAAAAGAACAAACCCTGATTTTTTTTCCGCAATTGTTCTCACTGGTCAATACAATGCTCCTTTGTTCGGGTTTAAATATCTTCCGGTCACGGATCAGAATGCATTCCGGATTTTCATATTCAAGCAGGGTAACTTTGTTGCTCTGCTCAACATCAATGATTGTAAACGTGGAGTAGTTCATTTTACGCTCACTGCACTCCGGCAAGGTTTTCATGATGATTTCAGCCGTTCTTTCCGGCTCCTTGTGCTCCTTGGTAAAATTCAATGCCATAGTGGCCGTAAGGGTAGCCAGGACGCTTGCCTTGATGCCATGCCCCATACCATCGGACAAAACCACGACGATGCGGTTTTCTTCTTTCACCTTGCCGGAAAGAAAAATATCGCCGCAAATACGCTGACCTTCATAGGGTTTCTGCTGATAATCGACTTCAACAAAAAAATCCTCACCCATAATAATTCAGCTTTTCTTTTTTTTGTTCTCTCCTTTATAGAATTCTATAATGGAATTGAGCATATGTTCAATGTCAGTGGCGCCCTCACCCAAAAGGAATCCGATCTTTTGCACCATTTCGAGGTTCCGGTCTATTACTTCGGTTATGCGGTTTATTACCTCCGCACGCTGCACTTCCGGCGCACGCATGTCGCGAATAATTCCTCCCGCAACTTTACCCTTGACGATCGGGAAGATGGAAACATTCAGAAGATTATCCCCGATCTGGATATCCCTGTTTTCAATACTTTCATTGTCGGTGAGAACATAGGAGAACAGATTGATAAAATTACTGGGGATAAGCCGGTTCAGATCAGCGCCTGCCAAACCCGGTATAACTTCATTGATCATTTCAGCCTCCTCGCCCAGAATGGCTGTGAAGGTTGAATTTGCCTTTACCACCTTCAGCAGATTATCTACAATAACCACACCGGATCTTAACTTTTCCAGCATGGCATTGGAGAGTTCTGATGCCTGCAGCGCACTTTCCTTTTCAAGCACTGTTTTTTCTTCAGATTCTTTAAGTGCTTTTCTGGCCTGGGCAAGCTTCTCGTTCATATCGCGGAGTGAATCTCCTTGCTGCGCATTGCTTTTAAGTACATAGGACAGGCACATCTCATGCTTTGTCAGTCCGTTGGCTACGTCTTTTGCAAATTCAATGCAGCTATCATAGCCGCATTCCAGACATCCTGTCAGGTCATTTTCTGATTTACCCAGTTCAGCAAGAATTTCCCTGATTCTTTCAGGTGATGGATCAGGAAGTCTCTGATCATCTGCAGTAAAAGTCCGTGAAAGATCCATCTCCATATAGCTTTGCAGGTTATCATACCATTCAACCCTGAAGAAATTCTGCAGTCTTTTATTGGCGTATTTAATGACCTGGTGTTCCTTGAAAAGCCTGTTTCCCCTTTTCGTCATACCTGGACCGTCGAGACCATTGCCAAAACTTATGCATAAATGGCGCTGAATGGTAGTGATGTTATTCTCGAACTCCGAAATGGCTTTTATCATTTCCTTATGGCCTTCAATGGAGAACATACTGGCTGTCAGTAGGTTCTCATCCATGTCTGCCGTTTGGGCAAACCCGTTCCGCAAGGGATAAAGTGTACCTTTGTAACTTAAGGGACCATCCACATTGGAATATTCAAGGTTCGACTCATCAATGTTAAACTCTTTGAAAAGCAAACGTAATTCTTCGAAGGTGAGGACAACATCCACCCTGGCATAGTTGTCAAATTTCAAAGCTTCATCTTTCGTCGAAATCTCAGGCCCAATATAAATCACGCTGATCTCTTCCCCGTAGATCTTGCGCACCACCTTTGCCATCGCAATCATGGGAGAAACCAGGGGTGCCATATTATTGATGAGATTGGTGTGGTATTTTTCTATATAGCTAACTACAACGGGATCTATGGAAGTAATGTAGTGCCTTCCCTTAAAATCGTTCAGGAGACTCAGGTATTTATAAGCCAGAAGATCAACGGCAAAGGAAACCTCATTGACATATTTTATTCCCAATGCTTTTATCATAGTCACCAGCTTCCGGTAATCCGAAATATCATCAAACTCAGCTGAGATGCTGGGCGATACCAGCGCTACAATAGTACCTCCTGATTCAAACAATGCTCTGGCCTCATTGATCGAGCTGCGATACGTAATGGCTTTGGGACCGCACACGATAACACAGTCACCACACCCGATGCAACGGTTAATGTTGATTTCCGGAATAGGACTGTCGGTATGCACATGTATAGCTTTGACCGGACATGCTCTTACGCAGGCGTAACAACCTGTGCAAGCCTTCTTTTCCAGTCCTATGAGCGGGCTTTGTTCCATACTTCATCACTTTTTTAAGTCCTGAAGCGCTTCAGCAAGTATTTGATGGATATTTTCTTCGCTGACCTGGTTGTAAATTTTTCCGTCAATCTTAACATTCGGCCCAATGCTGCAATCTCCAAAACAATGATCGCCCTTGAAAAAAACCTTATCACCCAGACCATGCGTAGTGATGTAACGCTGAATAATTTTCAGCAGGCTTTTATTTCCTCTTGCGAAACAGGAACTTCCGAGACATATAATGATTTCACGGCGATGATTCATCGGGAATTTTGAATAGTGATGTAAAGATAAAAAAGATTGAATCCGTTCCAACTTTTTGGTATGAACAAGTAATGCGCATTTTTTTTGTATTTTAGCTCTCACAACAACTCCCAAAGTATGAAAAGCCTCCCGGAAAAAACCATTGAAAGACTGAGTGAGTACAGAAGAACGCTGCATCGTTGTCTCGATGAAGGCAAGACGCACATTTTCTCGCATGAACTGGCCGGCATGCATAATATTACCGCTGTGCAGGTAAGACGTGATATCATGTTTATCGGCTATGCCAGCCAGGGTCGACGTGGCTATGATATCCGCGAACTGATCGGAGTCATTGCAGGCATCATGGATCCTTCCGATGTATTAAATCTGGCTGTGGTTGGTTACGGTAACCTGGGCAAGGCCATATCATCATACCTCATGAATAAAAGGCCGAAGTTAAAGATCGTTGCTGTATTTGATATTGACCCTAAGAAAATAGGAGCCACCGCTTCGGCTGTGGATTGCTTTTCTGTTGACAGGCTGAGGGAGATAATCACGTCGCGTAATATTAATCTGGCTTTGCTCACAGTACCTGCCGATGCAGCGCAACAAATGGCAAAAGCTCTTGTATCATCAGGAATCAAAGGTATTTTGAATTTCACGACAGTCAACCTCAGTGTCCCTGATGAAATCTACCTGGAGGAATACGATATGATAACCTCCCTTGAAAAAGTAGCTTATTTTGTCAAGACTGCGCAGCGCCTCTCGCAGCTTTCATAAGCGGCTTTGATGATACGGATCCCGTTGAGGGATTCCTGCGGTTTTACCGCCAGTTCCCGGCCATTAACGATGGTTTCGTATAAGGAACTATAAAATTCCTGATAGCAGCCCGGAAGGGTTTCAACGGGTCCCCGAAAATGAAGTCCGTTCACCGTTGTATTCAGAATTCCCCATTTATCCTCACTTTCCTTACCCCAGTCTGCTTCATTGGGATAGCGCCCCTGTGTCAGCGCCTCTTCCTGGGGATCTATGCCGTATTTGACATAGGATCCCTCGGTGCCGTGCAGTAAATAGCGTGGCCCGGGCTCCCGGACCAGGTAGCTGCTTTTGAGTGTTACCTTTACAGAAGGGTAAAACAAACTGAGATCAAAAAGATCATCCACCTGGGAACCGGTACGTTGTTTCCGGATATCGGCATACACTGCGTCGGGCATTCCGAATAACACCATTGCCTGATCTACCAGGTGTGAACCGAGGTTGTAAAGTGTTCCTGTTTTATTTTCCGGTTTTTCTTTCCAGGAATCCCTGATAAAATTGCGGAAACGGTCGAAATGGGCTTCATATTCAACCAGACGGCCCAGCAACTGATTTTCGATTATTTTCCGGATGGTAAGAAAATCGCCCTCAAATCTCCTGCTCTGAAACACAGTCATTATCTTGCCCTTCCTGAGAGCCAGGTCAATAAGTTTTTCGCCTTCAGGGATATCCTGCACAAAAGGTTTCTCAACCACCACATGTTTTCCTGCTTCCAGGGCAGCCCGGGTAAACTCGTAATGGGTGTGGTCAGGAGTATTTACAAGTACCAGATCAATCTCCGGATCATTGAATATCTCCCGGGCTTCTTTCACAATGGTTACATTAGGATAACGGTCCAGTGCATCGTTCGCCGAACGCTGCATAATTTTGGACATGACATATCCCGGATTAACATGCAGGAGCGGGCAATGAAAAACCTTTCCGGACATCCCATAGGACAGGATCCCGACACGAATTTTTGGGTTCATAGTGTATAAATAAGATCAGAAGATGAAGGTAATTATTTTTATATTAAAATAAATTCTTCTTTCGGAACATCAAAACACCAAATGCCGCGGCGACAAGTGATATTAAAATCACCATCAGGAAGCCCCACGGATTATTCTCCAAATTATTGGGTACGTTCATTCCGTACAAGCTGGCCACCAGTGTCGGTATCATCAGGATAATGGTAATGGAAGCCAATTGCTTCATCAC
>JAFGGU010000044.1 GCA_016930375.1 Bacteroidales bacterium
AATCCTGCTACTATTGAATTAAATTTTGATAGAGCATTAGATTGGTTACAAAAGGGCGCTCAACCTACCGACACCTGTAGGGCTATTTTATCGGAAAAAGGTGTTATGATGAAAAAGCATCTCCTCGAAGGAAGTAAAAAAGGTGCTTTTCCCTTAGAAGAAGCTGAATCGCGTTACCAGAAATGGTTAAGCGAGAAGGAAGCCAAGTTAAAAGCCCAGGTTGACAAGATTTCAAAAGGTAAGACCGACGAAATTAAGAAAAGACTTGAAGCTGAAACAAAGGTGAAAGAAGCCAAGGCACTGGAAGTCGCCAAAAAGCTGAAAGCTGAATCTGAAGAGGCGGTTGCTGAAGCAGCAGCAGCAGAAGAAGCAGTTGCAGAAGCAGCCGCAGTGGAAGAACCAGTTGCAGAAGCAGCCGCAGTTGCAGAAGCAGCGGAAGTGGAAGAACCAGTTGCAGAAGCAACCGCAGTTGAAGAACCAGTTGCAGAAGCAGCAGCAGTGGAAGAACCAGTTGCAGAAGCAACAGAAGTTGCAGAAGCAGCGGCAGTTGAAGAACCGGCCAAGAAACCAGCAGCAGAAAAGCCGAAAAAGACTACACCCGAAAACCCGGCTGAAAACACAGAGGCCTGATCCGGCAGGATTTTTCAGAACCGGGACAATCCCGGCATCGGTATCGCAGTTTTGTTGAACGGTAAAGTGTTCTGATGATTACAAAGGACAATTGCATACTGTTGGGCACTCTGACTAAGCCGCATGGTACAAAGGGTTTGGCTCTGATCAGGCTGAAGGATCTAAAAGCAGAAGACATTAAAAAGGGGGGATCAGTATTCGTTGAAATTGACGGATTACTGGTTCCTTTTTTTATGGAAAGTTTTCAGGAAAGATCTGCAGACAGCATAATACTTAAATTGGAAGGGATTCAATCGGAGACCGGTTTAAAAGAACTGACAGGATCGAATGTTTATGTTTTGGCCAGCCAGATTAAGCGTAAAAGGAAAATGCTTTCCGGAATTCCACAACTTTCGGGTTACAGGGTTAAAGATCTTCATACGGGTTTTACAGGAACCGCGGGAGAAATCACGGGTATGGCAAGTAATCCGCTTTTGCAGGTATATCATGAAGGACATGAGTACCTGGTACCGGTGCATGAGGATATCATTCTTGAGATCAATGATAAGGAGAGGATGATAGTGATTGAGGCACCGGAGGGATTGTTTGATTTGTAACTCATCACTCTTCACTTATAAATGTCATCAGGCCCGGTCATATCCAATTCCACCAAAAAGTCCGCTATTTTACCGGTTATTGCCTCGAGGTATTTCCGCCCTTTTTCTGCAGAAGCCTTTTTAGGATTTCCAATGCCGGTGTCTTGGGTCACCTGGGTCCATGCCCTCGGAAACCAGACCCAGCCTTCCTTTCTTGCCGCAAAACGCGGAACCTTGGCTTTTCCGGTTCCCGCTTCTGTTAACGGAAGCACCAGCTCCGGCACAATATGCATCATGACGCTGGTTTCCATTTCATTGGCATGATCCCCGGCTTCTTCGAAAAACTGATCCAGGGGCACCACCTCATACCAGTTCAGCTGCAAGATGAATATTTCCGGAAACTCGGGCTGAAGTTCACGGATCAGTGCTTTAAAATCGTTGCCGCCATGCCCGTTAAATACAACCAGTTTTGAAATGCTGTGGTTTGAAAGGCACATGAGAATATCCCTGAGAATTTTAAGCTGTGTAGTGGGATTCAGGTTCATGGTCATATAAATGTCAAGCTGGCTGGTATTTACACCGAATGGTATTACCGGCAAAACAACTGAGTGCACTCCTTTTTCCCAGGCTTTCATACAGGATTTTCTGGCAATGTATTCGGTTTCGATGCTGTCGGTACCGAAAGGCAGATGGTAATTATGGGCTTCAGTAGCACCCCAGGGCAGGATGGCCATTGTGTATTGCTCATTCTGAACAGTTTTCCAGGGAGTTTCGCTTAAGATATAGGGTGCGGCCATATTTTTAAGGTTTTGATTGTAAAAATAACCGATTTATGTTCATTGTGGTTAATTTGATTTTGATCAATAATAATTATGGTTTTTTTTAGTTAGCATTGTAGAAAAATCCCTGTTTTGGATGTTCTCTAAAAGAATTCTGACTTTCTGTTTTGCCATAAAACTTCTTGCCATAAATCTGGCTGCGCAGATTTTTGCCCCGGAAGCAAGTGATTCATTCGCTGCGTCCTATAATCCGCCAGGCGGAACGGATGAAGTTTTTGTTTTCAACAAATCTTCATTTGGGGTGGCAATGACAGTTTCGGTGGTTGCTGTTTCGGTCGACAGGTTATCAGGCTGGTCCTTTCAATGGTCGGTTTACGATCCGGTGGCAGAGGCCTATAAATCCATTCCCGGGGCATCAAGCGGATGGTTCTCGGCAATTGATACCATTACAGTATCATCCGGATACCGGGTTATCATGACCAAGGGAGCCAGTAGCCAGGTATTCCGGGTATGGCTCCTGGTCAATGATCTTGATGTTACGATTACGAACAAAGACGAGGAAGATAAGCTTCTTTTCGGTTACTACAATTGCTCGTCCATCGACCTGAGAGCTGATACAACCAGGAAGGCACTTTTTTACTTCAATCCTGACACAAAGGCCAGGATCAATGTTTCGGTAAATTATACCATCCGGTGGAGCACAGATAATCCGGAAGCTGTTACACCATCAAGCCGACTGATCACCAGGGTTAACAATCCTCCGTCAGAAGATACTTGGTACATCCTTACCCTGAGTGATCCTTTTGGACTCAAAAGATCCGATTCGGTCTTTTATGAGTCCATCCAGTCCAAAGCAGTATTGGCAGTGCCAGAATACGTGAATCTGGGTGATGAATTGGAATATCCTGCGAAGAATTACGGAAGTTATTATAATGATGATATTTTTTCTGCACCCGGAAAGTACAGGTTTGACGTATCCGGTTCCCGGAATTTGTCGGGTTATGAGATCGATTTTGGTGATGGAGAGCTGATTTCATTTGGGGCCGACACCTTAACAATAGTTCATGAATTCAAAAAACCAGGTATTTACAAGGTTGTTCTGACTACCAGATCTGCAATGCCTTACGAGTGTCTGGATTCAATTTCCGCGGAAGTTGAGCTTGTTAATTCGCAGTTTGCCCTCCCCAATGTGTTTACACCGAACAATGACGGCAACAATGATTTGATTTCACTGGAAAACAGCAATGATGTTTTCCGCAGCGAGGATATTTCAGTTCTCAGCATTGAAATAGCGATTTTCGACCGGGCAGGGATCAAAGTACATGCTTATGAGGGCAATATCAGAGACTGGCACGGATGGGACGGGAGAATCAGAAATTCAAACCGGGATGCACCAGAAGGAGTATATTTTTACGTGATAAAAGCGCTCCATGTTTTCAAAGAGGGGACCGGTTCCGTCACCAGCAAAACCTATGCAGGTTTTTTCCATCTCTACAGGGATTAAACCGGTACCGGCTTATGACACCAACACGGGATCAGGCATTTGTTCTGCTTCAGAAGTATAACCGAAATGAAAGTCTTATCCGGCATGCGCTTTCAGTGGAAGCAGTTATGCGTCATTTTGCCGGGCTTTATCATGAGGATGTTGTGAAATGGGGCATTATTGGATTGATTCATGACCTCGATTATGAGCAATATCCCGAACAGCACTGCACCATGACACGGAAAATTCTGGAAGACGAGCAATGGCCCACGGATTATATCCGATCGGTGGTGAGTCATGGCTGGGGCATTTGTTCTGAGGAGGAGCCTGTTCACATCATGGAAAAGGTATTATACACCATTGATGAATTGACCGGCCTGATTACCGCATCGGTTTTGATCCGGCCTTCCAGGTCAATTCTCGATCTGGAAGTCAGGTCAGTTAAAAAGAAATGGAACATGAAGAACTTTGCTGCCGGTGCCAGCCGTGAAGTAATTGAAAGGGGAGCAGCCATGATGGGTAGCGAACTCGACTTCATTATCCAGGAAACCATTCAGGGGATGAAGGCTGTTGCCGACAGTATCGGATTACAGGGAAATTGAAAATCGCTGCCGGTTACTGCCAGATACCGATAATTCCTCCTGCCACTGCATAATTTATTGCCAGGTAACCGGCATTAATCAGAAAGAGCTTGAAGGATCTTCCCTCGAACAGATAAATCGTGCCAAGTGAAGCGGCCGCCCAGCCGATCCCTGCCAATGCTCCGGCAGTTATGCCCCAAAGAAGGCCGGCATCCGGTCCTAGGAAGGCAGCCAGATTGAAGCAAATGATAAGCGCCAGGAGGAAAGTAAGGCCAAATGTTTTAACCATGCTGGTTTGCTTGATTTTTTCTTCGGAAAGCCCGGCTTCTCTCATCCATACCTTTGCGAAGGAAAAGGGTGCATACCAGAGAAATCCGATCACAAAACTTGACAAAGCGGCTATCAGAACGGCAAGGTAATTGATCTGTGATATGTCCATATTGCTTATTATTAATAGGTTAACACAAAATTCATGTGTAAATTACCACCTGTACCAGGTGTGGTGATTGCTTTGTTTAACAAATGACAAGTCAAAAAGTTTTAGGTATCCCTCGCATTGTCAAATAATTACGTTTGTCAATCCAGTTGCCTCATTCGTCACCGGATTGAAACCATTCGTCAAAAAATGCGTATATATGCTTACTATGTTCAGAAGATTTCAGAGCAAATGTAAAGCATGACTTATACCGGGCAATAGCCCTGATGGCAAAGGGAGGGGGGATGAATTGAAATAATTACTGGATCTGTCAGGCAACACAATTTTCAAGCAACAGGTATGAGGGGCACATTAACAAAACTACTCACCGTAACATCGTTATTAGTAAGCTTGTTTTCGCAAAAGGTTACCGGTCAGTGCGCACTGATCACCGACAATTACAGCGGACAAGTAGCCGGAAGCGTTTGTGCCCCTGTTAACCTGAACATGGACGTACGCTACAAGTTTTTCTTACCGGTTGATCCTTCCCGTGTTCAAATTCTTTATGTATGGAACGATGGTACAGGCGCTACTTCCATTGTTCCTGCGATCTCCCAGGGGGATACCATTTTTACAGCCACCGCATCCCATATCTATCCTCCGGCAGACCAATGCAGCTACACGGCAGAAGCATATGTGATTTATGACGGCGTGCAATGTGTCAGCAGCAGCCGGCAGGAGCAGACTTTCAGCGCATGGGCCAGGGACAATCAAAACGGCGCGGTGGTCATCACAGATCCTGTGGTGGCCCAGTTCTGTGAGGGTGAAGATATTATTGATGTACAATTCACAGACAACTCCACTTTTAACTGCAATATCAATATTGAACCTGATAAACCCAACCGGATTACGCGCTGGGTTCAGTTTATTTATGGTACAACCACCATTGGCGGTGACCGCATTCCCAACGTTACCATCCGCGATCCGCTTGGGAACGTATTCCAAATGACGGATGCGGCTGGCAATTCATTACCGCCTGTATCCGGGCCCATTGTGGAAATACCCATACCGGCAGACGGGCCGACTGAGATTTCATGGCCCATAAGCGCACCTGCGGGCGGAATCGCCGGAGATATTTTTGAGATCACACTCCGGAACTGGAATATCTGCAATCCTTATGACAGGAATCCATTTGATGCGATACCCCCAACGGACCTGATTGATGGAGACAATGATCCCATTACCACAACGGCACTGATCGAAATTATCACCACCCCACCTGTAATTACCAACCCTTCCCTTGAGTTTTGCGCCGGCAGTCCCATAAACCTTACGTTGGCTACTTCAGGAGGACAGGTCAACTGGTACACGGACTCCCTGTTAACCAATCATATCCATACGGGCAACAGTTTCGACCCTACGGGTTCACCTACTTTTATCGACAACTCAACAGGGGGGAGTTATTCCTTCTGGGTAACCGAGAGTATTGGTGCCTGTGCAAGCGCGCCCAGCAAAATAACCTTCAGAATATATGATACACCCGCACCTGCGCCGGATGCCGGAACGGATGATGTAATATGTGACAGTCAGTACCCGCTTAATGGCAATGTTCCTGTGATCGGGATCGGGTTATGGACAACCAGTGGCAGTGCTATAATTGACAACCCAGGCAATCCCAATACCCTGGCATATGACCTTGAACCGGGACCAAATCTTTTCCGATGGACCATCACGAACGGTCCCTGTGTATCGGTTGATGAAGTGATCATAACCAGAGACCTCCAGCCTGATCCCGCATCAGCAGGTTTAGACCAGGCATTTTGCAATACGGGCACAGCTTCCCTGCATGGCAATGCACCTACCAACAACGGGAGGGGAACCTGGTCAGTTGCAACGGGACATGCCGATTTCAGCGATACGCATGACAGGTTTGCGCAGGCTTCGGATTTGTCAGGCGGATTGAACAAGCTCGCATGGACAATAACAAGCCGATATGGTGCCTGTATTGCCACAAGCGATACGGTTGAAATATTGCGCGACCTGACTCCTGATCCTGCTCAGGCAGGTCCTGACCGAGGTGTTTGTGATTCAGTGGCGGTGAATATGGCAGCCCTGCCTGCCGGGAATGGAGGGACGGGCACTTGGAGTGTAATATCCGGCGGGGGATTACTCTCAGATATTCACGATCCGGTTTCCCTGGTTTCGAATTTATCATTTGGCAACAACCAGTTGCGATGGACAGTGGTAAGCCAGTATGGTATATGTTCCGGAAGTTCCGATAATGTTACAATAACGCGGGATGAGTCTCCTGCGACTGCATTTGCAGGCATGGATCAGAATCTTTGCAGCTCGGTTACTGCGCCTCTCGGGGCCAATAATGCCACAGTAGGAAGCGGTAACTGGAGTGTTGTGACCAACCCTTCGGGAATCCCGCCGGTGTTTAATCCCGGTGCCGGCAATCCCAATGCGACAGTGGAGATTTTTCCGGGAAATGAAGGTATTTATGAGTTTGCCTGGACGATCGTAAATGGCAGTTGTATTACTTCCGACACACTTCAGGTTGATTTCGGCATGCCGGTTCCTCCGGCTGATGCCGGTCCATCCGACACAGTCTGCGGTACTACGGCAGCACTTATCGGTAATGATCCCGGCATCGGGACGGGTACATGGCGGCAGATCGCAGGACCAGGTACTGTTTTATTTATGCCGGATGAACATGCAAAAGCTGTTTTCGCCATAATTATTCCCGGTCAGGAAGGTCTTTATTCATTTGAATGGCGTATAACAAGCGGATCATGCCCTCCAAGTGCTGATACCGTCGATATTTTTTATAAGCCCACACCGGGAATTCCCGGTGCATCTGATGTCGAAATTTGCGGTCCGGGATCAGTTATATTGAATTCCACCCTGGGGATCAACGGGGATGTAAATCGCTGGTATGAAAATTCATCGGGCGGATCCGTCCTTTCGGAGAGCATTAACTATACCACACCGGTTGTGACATCCACCTCCAGCTATTGGGTGTCAAGTTATGACCATGCCACAGGATGCGAAAGCGACCGCAGGCGTGTTCAGGTGATGATTCATGAGATACCCGACAATCCGGATGTTTCGGATATTCAGCATTGCGGTGACGCGAGCGTAACTCTTATGGCATCCATCGGGCACGGTGGCAACACCAACCGTTGGTATGATTCATCAACCGGCGGAAATATGCTCGTGCAGGCTGAATCCTATACCACACCTGTATTATCGGGCCCGGTGTCATTTTGGGTCAGCAGTTATAATGACAGCACGGGCTGTGAAAGCAACCGGGTGCAGGTCACGGCAAGGATCGATATAATACCGGATGTGCCGGCTATCTCCAATGCAAGCCGGTGCGGTGAGGGAGCAGTGGATCTGGCTTCTTCCATCGGGAACAACGGTACCGGAAACCGTTGGTATGATGCGCCGATAGGCGGAACTTTGCTTGATACGATATTGGTTTATACAACGCCCTATCTTACCACTTCTGCTTCATACTGGGTTTCGACGATAAATTCCGTAACAGGTTGTACAAGTCCGAGAATAAGGGTAGTGGCCCAGATTAATCTAATTCCGGAATTTCCGGACGTTGTAAATGTTACCCAATGTGGTCCCGATTCCGTATACCTGTTCTCCACTCCCGGTGCCAACGGTACCGTAAGCAGATGGTATGACAGCCTGACCGGCGGTAATCTGTTGATCCAGGGAAATACTTATCTGACGGATTATCTCACGGCAACCCAAAGATTTTATGTTTCAAGTTACAACGAAACAACCGGTTGTGAAAGCAGCAGAAAGGAGGTAATGGTTGTTGTACTTCCTGTTCCTGCGGCCAATACAATAATAGGCCCTTCACTGGTCGGGATCAACCAGACCAATGTTATCTATTCGGTGAATTACCAACCGGGTTCAACGTATGACTGGTTCATACCACCGGGAATAAATCTGTTGTTGGAGAATCAGAACTTCGTTATTGTTGAGTTCCCCAACATCGGCAATTACAATCTTACAGTTACGGAAACCAACAGTGTCGGCTGTGCCGGACCTCCGGCCATCAAGCCCGTTGAAGTCAAGGCGGATGTGATTGTTTTGAACATCAGCACAACCCAGGAAGACGCTTGCGTGGGCAATGACCTTCATTTGTCGGTTGTTCCCGCAGGAGGAACACCTTCCTATACTTTTACCTGGGACGGAGACATACAGTATCTGTCAGCGACAAATGTATCAAACCCGGTTTTCAATTCACCGGATCCGGGGACATACCAGGTTTCGATAACGGTTAGCGATATCAACGGCAATCATAGTTCGGATACGATCCAGGTCGATGTTTATGCCAATCCGCACACACAGATCATGGCTGCGGATACCCTGGTCTGTGTGGGGACAGACCTGCCCTTAAACGCTCTGGTAAGCGGAGGATCTGGAATTTACAGTACCTATAGCTGGAGCGGACAAACCCTGCCCCTTTCGGAAACGGACATAGTTAATCCATTCTTCAACAGTTATTTACGAGGCGAATATGATTTAACTTTCACGGTTGCCGATAACCATGGATGTACAGCATCTGATTCCATAACTATTTATAACGATTCTCCATTGTCGTCCTTTACCACCAATGCGGTTCCCGGATGCAGTCCGGTGCATGCAGGTTTCTTCAACCAGTCGGACAATGCAACAAGCTATTTATGGGATTTTGGAGATGGTTCTACCAGCAATCAGGAAAATCCCTACCATGATTTTGTGAATCATTCATCTTCGGTGGAGTACTTCAACATAAGACTGACGGCCATCAGTGCTTACGGTTGCGTGCATACTTCCAATGACTATATTACAGTATATCCGAATCCCGAATTGAACATTGTTACCTACCCCGAGAAAGCCTGTGCCCCTGCGGATATACTGCTTTCGTCCACTCCCGGAGGATTCAGTTATTACTGGGATTTTGGAGATGGTTATCAGGAAAGCGGTAATTTCAATATCATGCACACTTTTGAGAATCCTACGGACAGGGATACGTCCTTTCTAGTGAGTCTTGTATCTACCTCATTTTTTGGCTGTGAAGATACCGGGTACACTCAAATAATCGTTCATCCTGCTCCGATAGCAGCATTTACGGCGGATCCCTCATCGCAAATGATGCCTGACCGGACCGTATACTTCACCAATACCACACAAACCGGTAACTGGACCTATCAATGGAAGTTTGGTGACGATATCGTCTCCACGGAACGTGATCCTGGCCCGCATACTTATCCGGGTCCGGCCGATTATTTGATAACGCTTGTGGTGAGAGGAGAACATTGTTCCGACAGCACATGGCAAAGTGTTGAGATATTGCCTCATCCGCCTGTGGCTGAATTCAAGCCTGTTGAACCAGGTTGTATGCCCCTGACCATACAGTTCGAGAACACTTCATCTTACTCCAACTCATTTCTGTGGGAATTCGGGGATGGTGCTGTTTCCAATAAGCCCAATCCCGAATACACTTACTATGAGCCCGGAACCTATAAGATCAAACTTACAGCCTGGGGTGACGGAGGCGCTGATACATACAGCACAGTGAATGATGTTTGGGTGCTTCCCAATGCTTATTTTGAAATCGCCCCAAGGTTTGTATATGTAAATGACCAGGAAGTGCATTTTTTCAATTTGTCGGATAACGGGGATATATATCTATGGGACTTCGGGGATGGAACAGGGTCAAGCGACATGAGTCCAACCCATATGTATACCAGGGAAGGGAATTACGATGTCACGCTGAACGTTTGGACAGCCAATGACTGCTATGATCTCTATGTTCTTGAAACCGCTGTCCTGGTTGAACCAACGGGAAGGATAGTATTTCCGAACGTATTTCGACCTGAATCACCCATTGAGGAGAACCGGGTATTTAAACCGGGTGTCATTGACCATGTGGAAGAATACCACCTGATGGTATTCAATCGTTGGGGAGAGCTTATTTTTGAAAGCTTTGACAAGGATACGGGATGGGATGGTTATGTAGATGGTAAGATGGCCAAACAGGATGTTTATGTGTGGAAGGTGGAAGGCAAGTATTCAGGGGGTCAGACCTTCGGTCAATCGGGTGATGTTACCCTGATGCATTAACAGGAAGTAATGATGAAGAGGATTTTCCTGATACTGACATTTATTTTATCCTTTTTCTTCGGATTTTCACAGGATCCGCAGTTTTCGCAATTTTATTCAAACTACCTTTACCTGGCTCCTTCTTTCGCCGGATTGACCGATAAAAACCGCATTGCCTTTAATTACCGTAACCAATGGCCGGAAATTAAGTATGGATACCAGACTTATTCGGTATCATTCGATAAATACATTGAAAAGTTTAAAAGCGGTATCGGCATACTGGTGTTCCAGGATGTGGCAGGCACCGGGCGGTTAACAACCACAAGCATTGGTTTGCAGTACTCCTATGATTTCAGTATCACGGAAAACTGGCATGTACGGCCAGGTATGCATTTCAATTACACGGAACGGGGCATTGACTTTGAAAGATTGCTTTGGAACGACCAGATATCAGCAAGCGGCAACTCGCCCGTATCAGCTGAATTGGTTCCCATGGAAAAAGCCGGTGATATAGACTTTTCCACCTCCGTCCTGACCTATTCGGGCCGCTTTTGGCTGGGAACCAGCGTGGATCATCTGCTGAGACCTAACCAGTCCTTGTATTTCTACGAAGAAGAAGATGGCAATCCTGCCAAAGTTCCTGTCAGGTATTCCTTTTTCGGCGGCGTGAAATTTGTTCGTCCGGAACACTTGCTGCGACCCATTCCCACCAGTATTCAGCTGGCCTTCCTTTACAGGCAACAGCAACAATTCAGGCAGCTTGACCTGGGTGTTTACTGGCATCGCAGCCCCCTGGTTATAGGAATCTGGTACAGGGGGATTCCTTTTTACAAAGAAGTATTCAACCGGGATGCTTTTACCTTACTACTGGGAGTAAAATCAAAGAACATGAATATCGGCTACAGCTACGATTTCACGGTCTCCAAATTAATGGCCGAGACAGGCGGTTCCCATGAGATATCATTGAGCTATACTTTCAAGACCAAACCCTTAAAACATAAAATCAGGATGGTTCCGTGCCCGGATTTTTAATCTGCGGGTTCAAAAACAGGAATGTATTCAAGAGTTCCGTAAAATAAAAGTTACATGTCTGGGCCGATGGATTCCTGTTTTATTGAACCGGCCAATGACGTCTTTCGCCTTGTTACTGTAAAAATAGTAAAAATCGGTTCCGCGTAACCGGTCCACTCTTTTGATCAGCCGATCCGACATGGCCTGAATTTCGTTGACATTCATAGCATCGCCTGTAATTTCGGAATGTGTGAACTGCTCCTGAACTTTTAAATTGCTTGCTTTGATCAATGTTGTAATTTCTTTCAGGGTATAGGGTTCCCGATGATATTGTCCCAGCTGGTTATCCATTTCTGCAATAAGCCGGTGATAAAGCATATAGGTTTCCTGCATGTCGGAAAAATCTTCATTAAGCATTTCATTGATAATAATAAGACCCTGTGCTTTACATACGCGATTGAATTCAACAAAGAGTGGCTGAAGCTTTTCAATATGGTGCATGGCATTGGACATGGTAATCGTATCGAAATAATGATCCGTGAACGGCATGGTTAATGCCGAACTAAAAATCAACAGGACCGGGGAACCCGTAAATTCATTCCGGGCGGTTTGAAGCAGGTCGGCATCAAAATCGAGACCTGCTACGCTTTGCCATGAGCGAAAAGCTCCCATGGCAAATTTCAGAAATTCGCCTCTGCCAACGGCTACATCAAGCAAGGATCCCGCATCAAAACCGCTGATCTTGCTTTTCAGGGTAAGCATATTTTCATAATTCATACCTTAGCACATGAAATTTATGGGTAATCTTAATTACCTATAAAAATAGCGATCATGAAATCAGATAACAAGGGTTTTTGTCATCTGTATCAGAACGCAGCCATCAGCAGGTCAATATTTTTTGAAGGAATGCCGAATTGGTTGCCCAGGTATTCATTGGTTAGAATTCCATTGTAAATATACACGCTGTTCCGAACGCCCAGATTGGCTTTCAGAAAGGGCTTGAACCCGCCTGAACTGCCAACGGTTACCAGGATCGGAGAGAGGATATTGCTTAAAGCGATGGACGCAGTGCGGGCAACCCTGGAGGGCAGATTGGGAACCGTATAATGAATTACATTATGTTTGGTATAGGTGGAGTCCTGCAATGTCCTGTACTCTGATGTTTCAATGCACCCACCCTGATCGATGCTCAGGTCGATCACGACCGATCCCTTTTTCATTTCCTTAACCATATCTTCGGTCACAAAATAGTGCGGACCGGTATCCCAGAGGTTAAGCGCTCCAATGACAACATCTGCCGATTTTAAAGCACGCCGTAAAACTTTCGGATGAAAAATTGATGTATGGAGCCGCAGGCCAAGGCAACGCTGCAAGGCTTCGAGCTTTTGCGGGGAATTATCAAATACCTTTACAAGCGCTCCCAGTCCGAGAGCCGCTCTGGCTGCAAATTCGGCAATGGTATCTGCGCCAATGATAATGACCTCGGTTGGCGTGATGCCCGAAATGCCTCCCAAAAGCACTCCCTTGCCTCCGTTTTGATTACTAAGCAGTTCGGCAGCAATGTTAATGGCAGAAATTCCTGAAATGGCGCTCATGGATTGTATTACAGGGTAGTAATCGTGTTCATCCCTGATCTGCTCAATGGCAAATGCGGTTACTTTTTTGTCCATCAGGGCGCGGATATATTCCTCTGATTGTTTGGTCAGATGAACTGATGAAAGGATCACCTGGTTCCCCTTCAGCATTTCAATCTCTTTGATCTCAAGGGAAGACACTTTTATAATGATATCGGCATTTAAGACCTGCTTTTTGCTTTCAATGATAAATGCACCGCATTCGCTGTAATCATTATCATTATACCTTGCTCCCTCACCGGCTTTTGATTCGAGAAGAACTTCATGGCCTTTTTCAACAAGTACTTCAACAGCTTCGGGAGTTAACGAAACGCGTTGCTCTATCAGCTGTTTTTCACGGGGGATGCCAATGGTAAGCTTTTTGTACTTTTTCCCCACGGCAAGCATTTCTTCCTGAGGTATGATGCCGCCATACATTAACGGATTGCTAGCAGGTTCAGGTCGTTGATCTACCATGACTTTCAGGTTAAATTAGGACGCAAACAGACTAAGGTAATACAAATACAACAGATCATCAAATATTTCTGGCGGTGTTGAACAGAATATTCAGAAGGTGATTTGCACGAGCCGGCTGTTGACACCGGTTTCTGTCAGTATTACCTTTACGGTGTCGTCGGGGAGCAAAGCCTCAGCTTTATCAGCCCATTCAATGAAGATATAATGGTTGTTATAGAAATATTCTTCATAGCCGAAATCGTAAAGCTCGCTGATGGAATTGATACGGTAAAGATCCAGGTGATAAAGTATTTCTCCCTGGCGGGTATGGTATTCATTTACCAGGGCAAAAGTAGGACTGGTAACAACATCGGTCGCACCGAGTTCACCGCAAATGGCTTTTATGAGTGTGGTTTTCCCCGATCCCATGGGCCCGTAAAAAGCAAAAGTTCTGAATCCCTGCACAATGAAAAGAAAAGTTTTTGCAGCCTCTGCCATTTGATCCGGTGAACTGATTTTAAAAGTCTGCATCATAAGGAGGCAATTCTTACCTGGGATTCAGGGTGACCACCGGGACGATCATTTCTTCCATGGATATTCCGCCATGCTGAAAGGTATTCCGGTAGTAGTTCACATAGTAGTTGTAATTGTTGGGATATGCAAAAAAGTCAGTATTCAGGGCAAATATGTAACCCGAACTTACATCCGCTTTTGGAAGGTGAGCCAAATGGGGATCCCTGATCTCAAAAACTTCACGGGGATTGTAATTGAGGTTTTTCCCCATTTTATAACGCAGATTGGCTGATGTTTTTTTGTCGCCAACAACCTTTATGGGATTGCTTACGCGTATGGATCCATGATCGGTGGTCACGACAACCGAAATACCTTTATCGGATAACAACCTGATAATATCCAGCAATTGTGAATGCTGAAACCAGGATATGATCAGCGACCTGTAAGCCGAGTCATTGGCTGCCAGTTCACGGATCATTTCAAGCTCGGTATTGGCATGTGACAGGAGATCGATAAAATTGTAGACAATAACCACAAGATCATAGTTCAGGAGATTTGAAAAATTCTCCACAAGCTTTTTACCGGTTTTTGTATGGATGATCTTTTCGTAATAGACCCTGTATTTTTTTCCAAGCCTCGCAAGTTGTTTCCGGAGCAGTTCTTCCTCGTTCAGGTTTTTACCTCCTTCTTCGTCATCGTGAAGCCAAAGACCGGGATTCAAGGAGGAAATTTCCTGTGGCATCAAACCTGAAAACATGGCATTGCGGGCATATTGTGTTGCAGTAGGCAGAATGCTGCAGAAGAGTGAATCATCAACCGCCGTGTAATATTCACTGATAATAGGGTAAAGGATACGCCACTGGTCAAGACGCAAATTATCTATCAGGATGACGAAAACTTGTTGATTCCTGTCAAGGAGCGGGATGATCTTCTCCCTGAAAACACCGGGTGAAAGGAGAGGTTTGACGGCATTCTTATCGGTGAACCAGGTCAGGTAATTATTGCGGATAAACTTACTGAAGCCCTGTCCGGCTTCCGATTTCTGCATCCGCAACACTTCGTACATTCCTGAGTCATCGGAACGCTCCAATTCAAGTTCCCAGTAAACCATTTTCCGGTAAATTTCTTCCCAGTGATGGTAATTTACAGCCTTGTTGATCTCATTTCCCAGGTTACGAAACTCAGCCTGGTAAGCGGAAGTCGTTTCACGTGTTATGAGCTTTTTGGTGTCCAGGTTCTTTTTAATCGATAACAGGATCTGTTTGGGATTGACCGGTTTAATGAGGTAGTCGGAGATTTTTGAGCCGATGGCTGTATCCATGATATTTTCTTCCTCGCTCTTAGTGATCATCACAACCGGTATGCCGGAATTGATGACCCTGATTTTGTTAAGCGTTTCAATGCCGCTTAAACCCGGCATGTTTTCGTCGAGCAGAACAAGGTCGAAGTGCGCGTTCTGGATCTTATCCACGGCATCGCTCCCGTTTGTGGCCGTGTCAATGGAATATCCCTTTTCTTCAAGGAAAAGAATATGCGGTTTCAACAGATCAATCTCATCATCTGTCCAAAGAATTCGGATTTTTTTAGGGTCAGGGGTCATGGGTAGTTTTCATTGAAAAACATCAGGTAGCGCTCAACTGATTTATCCTCTTTCAGCACATTCAGGTTTCCCTCGGAAATGGCCAGGGGAATTAACTGCAATTCGGGCATATCCTTAAAAACTGCTTCAGAGGAACGAATGGTGTTCAGGTATTGCATAACCTGCTGCTGGTTGGGGAATGGCTTTACCAGGATCAGGTTGTGGGAGGAATTCAGATCTGCAATATCAACCCTTAAATTAAGCTCGTCAAAATGATCAAGATTGAAATTAATAATGTTAAAAATAAGCTGATTGGTGTTTATTTTTTTGTCCAGGACATAGGCAAAGACATGGGGTTCAGCGGAAGAATACCGGTAGAGAATCTTGCTTTGCTTAATTTCCTCGGCTTCTTTGATTTCAGGATGTTCCTTATCCATATAATCAATCAGGTTTTGCGCATCACTGGCAATGTCGGTTCCCGGGTATTTCAGCACCAGGGCAGACAGATCTTCCCGGAATATTTTCTGATCGGAATTTTTGCCTTTTGCCAGCGTTCCAAGGTAAGTAAACTGAGGGATGAGGGGGTTTTCCGGGTAATTTATCAACGCATAGTCGGCACGGGCTATGACCTCAGCATAATTCCCCGTCCTGTAAAGCTCATAGGTTTGCTCGTAATACACCCGGACTGCCTTTTCTTCCGCTTCGAGCTCTCTAAAATAATCAGGATCAGAGAGCACCTTAGCATACATACTTTGCGGAAACTGGCTTGTAATCAAATTTTTATAATAGTCGGCCATGGCCTGGTTGTTCTGGTCCCTGGCGATACCATAAAGATTGTAGTAAGATGAGAGCAGGTAAGCAGAACCCGGGAATCGCTTTATCAGGGATTTGAGTGATTCATTGGCCCTGTCGAAGTCTTTCAGTTCGTTCCTGTAAATCAACCCCATATTGTAAAGGGCAGGTTCAATACTGTTAACAACAGCGTCAACCGCTGAATCGGTCATGGGTATATTCACAAGGTAATACTCCCGTGACAACTTGCTGAGGGACTGCTGGGGGATTGCTGCTTCAGCAACCTCTGTCTCCGTTTCTTCGGCGGTCCCCGCCGTGAAACCAACAGAAGATTTGGTAGATCGCTGCCAGTGATCTTCAAGTTTGCGGTTTCCCCATTTCAACTTGAATTCACGGTAACCCAGGTTTTTCGCAGCATCGTTATAGAAATACCATTGGGTTGCTTCAGAAACAGTTTGCTGCCTGACATAACTTTGCCGGGTAACCTCAGAACCAAATTGTTCATCAAGTTGTTCCTGCAGTTCCCTTTGCCGGGCTTCTTCCTCCTTTTTTCTCTCGGCGTCAATAAATACGTCAATCCGGGCATATAATTCTTCCTTGGGCAGCCTGGCCAGCAATAATACACTATCAGCAAGCTGGACCGTATTGATTTCATTTACCAGGCGTGTAAGGCTTTTTGATTTGGCAAACAAGCCTTCATACCCGGGGTAACCAGGTTCAATAAGTGATACTGTGCTGTCATAATAAGCCTGGGCATGCGGGTAATCGGGTACAGCATAATAAAGATTGGCAAGCGTAAGGTAGGATCTGATTTTTTGCTGGTCATTGCCGGTGTTGGCTGCAATGGATTTCTGGTAATAGGTCAGCGCTTTTTCATTACTGCCTTCTTTGTTGGCAAGATTACCCAGGGCATAGTATATCTGGTCCTGGTAATCCGTATTTTTATCATCGTGCAGCATCTTATCCAGCTCCTTTTCGATATCTGCTGCCTGGCCGAATCCCTGTTCATAGGCAAGCGCCCTGTTAATGCGGGCATTGAATGCCATGTCATATACAGGGTTCAGTTTAATCACGCCTGCATAATAATCAGAAGCACGCTTGAGATCACCCGTTTTTTCGTAAAGCTGGGCAAGAACATACATGTAACGCGTACGTAATTTCTTTTGCCGTTCTGCAACCAAAGCTTTTTCAAGGTAGCTGATCGCTTGTATAGGGTCCGTTTGTTTGAGATAATAATCTGCCAGGGTGGTGTATAAATCAGGAAGAAGTTTTTTGGGGAATTCGGCATTATTCAGAAGCATGGTCAGAATTTCATAGGCATCTTTATTTTGACCGGTTTGTATGAACAATCTGGAAAGCCATAATTGGGTTTCAGGCACAACGGACTGGTTTTTAAAATCATTCAGGATCAACCTGAAAATTTCAGAAGACTGCTCATATTCCTGTTTGTAAAGATGAGCCTTGCCCATTAACAGGTAAGCGTCATCGACAAATAGATTGTACTCTCTTCTGCTGAAAAATTCACGCTCCTTCGGGGAAAGGTTCTTGCTGTCCTTGACTTTAGGTTTAGCGGTTATGGAATGCAGGGAGATGAGTTTTGAGCATTTTTTAATGGTCCTGTCCATATCTGAGGAGGAGAGTCCAGCGGCATCCTTTTCCAGGAAAGGAAAGAGAGGCAGAATTTCGGAGTAATCATCCCTGAATCCTGATTCGATTTGGGCTTCCCCTCTTTTAAAACTTTCGTTGCCATTGAATAAAACATTGTATTTGGCCGTGAGGTTGTGAAATGCACGCGACAGGCCGGTATTTTTCTGAACACTGCAGCTGGTAGGTAAGACCAGCAGAAGTGCAGCAGCAATAGAAATATAACCAATGGATTTATTCAATGCGCACTTGTTAATCAGTGATTATTTGCTTGTCAACAGGGAATTACTGTCAGATAAGTTAACTGTTATTCAGGTGAATTATTTTTCGGAGGTAAATTTATTTAATGTAGCGTAAAGAAAAAAAAAACTTTACAGTTGCGGCGATCAGAGTTACTGAAGCCTGGTATAAGCCAGTGATGCGATGCTCACCGTGATGCCGGGAACCGAAAGGAGAGCTTCAGCGCAGGCTTCAATGGTAGCTCCTGTGGTAATAACGTCATCAACCAGCAGGACATGCTGGTTATGAAGAGCTTCAGGAAAGGGAATCCGAAAAGTATTCCTGACATTCTCCCATCTTTCATAACGTGATTTTCTGGTTTGCGATCTTGTATCTTCAACCCGGATAATCAGATCTTTTACCAGGGGAATTTGCAATATTTCAGCCATGCCACCTGCGATCAGTTCACTCTGGTTATATCCCCTTTTACGCAGTTTGTAGGGATGCAAAGGTACCGGGTGAATGATATCGGCCGTGCCAAAAGAAGTTCCCCGGAGCTCAAGTCCAAAAAGCCTGCCCATTTCAGTGCCCACAAATTCCTGTCCTTTGTATTTCAGTTCATGGAGTATTTTCCGGTATCGGCTTTCCTTGTTGAATAGAATGAATGAAGTAGCATTTCTGACAGGGATACGGCCCCAGAATAAACGGGCCACTTCATTATCAACGTGAGCATGGAACCCTGTCCTCGGCAACTCAGTAAAACATTTCAGGCACAACACTTTTTCGTTAAAGTAAAGCACACTGCCGCATGCAGCGCAAACATGCGGGTAAAAGATGCTGACCAGGCCCTGCAGGTATTGTTTCAGAGGGGTTGCCAAAAAGGGATTATTTAAAGTTCTTATATTTCGTTAATTTTGATTTCGTAGGAGATCTCGCAGGAATCCTTTAGTGTGGCACTTACTCCGCAATACTTTTCCTGGGATAGTTCAACGGCACGTTGTAACTTGTCAGCCGGAAGGTTAATACCGGAAAATTCATAGATCAGTTTTATCGCCGTATAGCGTTTAGGATGATCTTCTGTAAGTTCAGCAATTACACGCATATAAAAGCCTGTCACTTCCACTTTCATTTTTCGTAAGATCGAAATTACATCCATGCCCGTGCAGCCTGCAAGAGAAACCATGAGCAGGGGTTTAGGTCGTGGACCGCTGTTTTTCCCGCCAACCTCCGGCTTGGCGTCCATAACTATCCGGTGTTCATCAACAACTGCTTCAAAGGCCATATCACCTGTCCATTTAACATTAATTGCATCTTTCATGTTTTTTTGTTTTTTTTGGTACCTTTATTACAAATTTAGCTATTATTCGCACTGACATATATTGAAATATGAAAAACCAAGTAACAACTGTAAAGAAAGAATGTTTCATCGACAATTCTTCCATATTCAGGCATCTGACGCAGGAAGAACTTGCCATCATTCCCATCGACCAGGAACCGGATACCTACAAGCGCGGTACCATTATTTATTCGGAAGGCAGTCGTATTAATGGTTTTTATTGTGTTCAGAAAGGGATCATCAAAATATACAAAACCGGATTTGATGGTAAGGAGCAGATCATCCGTTTTGCCAAAAAGGGAGACATCATGGGATTCAGATCAACCATAACCCGGGAACGGGCCTGTACATCCGCCAAAGTGCTTGAGGACGCCTTTATTTGCTTTGTACATGCTGATACTGTTCTGGAGTTTGTGAAGCATAACGGCAATTTTGCCCTGGAATTACTTCAGATTGCCTGTAAGGAACTGGGGGAAGCCAATGATTATATTACGGATATCGCCCAAAAAACGGTTCGTGAACGGCTTGCGGAGGTGCTGATCCATTTGCGCAAGGATTTCGACCTGGACAATGAAAAGTATTTACAGATTACCCTCACGCGCGAGGAATTGGCGAATATGGTTGGCACAGCGACGGAATCTGTCATCAGGCTTTTATCTGAATTTAAACAGGATGGCCTGATCGAGTTACATGGACGCAGGATCAAAATTCTGGATGAAAAGACCCTGTTTAAAATCAGTAACCTGAACGATTGATCGGCTGTTAAATTCAAATTAATTTATCAAAATACCATGGATTGGCACGCGATTTTCTTCGCGTTTGGATTGACACTCTTTGCGGGACTGGCAACCGGAGTAGGAAGTGCAATAGCATTCTTTGCGCGTACTACAAATACGAAGTTTCTTTCAGTTTCCCTGGGATTTTCCGCAGGAGTTATGATTTATGTGTCGATGATTGAGATATTCTTCAAGGCAAAAATCTCTCTTGTCAGTGTTCTGGGTGACCAGGCCGGATACTGGGCAACGGTGGCATCCTTCTTTGGCGGAGTTTTATTGATCGCCATCATTGACCGGATGGTGCCGGAAATGGAAAATCCGCACGAATTAAAACGGATAGAAGATGCTGAGCATCCGACGGACGAATTCCGAAAGAAAAAGCTTTTGCGTATGGGATTGTTTTCTGCCCTGGCAATAGGAATTCATAATTTTCCGGAAGGGCTGGCCACATTTACAGCTGCACTTAAAGAACCTGCGCTGGGTATTGCCATTGCCGTGGCCATAGCCATTCACAATATTCCCGAAGGTATCGCTGTCTCCGTACCGGTTTATTATGCAACCGGCAACAAACGCAAGGCATTCCGGTTATCTTTTCTGTCTGGTCTGGCTGAGCCCATCGGGGCAATAATTGGATTTCTGATACTAATGCCATTTCTGAACGATGTGGTATTCGGCATTTTGTTTGCTGCGGTTGCCGGCATTATGATATTTATATCGATTGATGAACTGTTACCGGCTGCCCGGGAATATGGCCAGGCTCATCTGTCGATTTACGGAGTGATCGCCGGCATGGTTGTCATGGCAGTCAGTTTGTTGCTTTTTGCATGAAATCAATAGTCCAGGGAATGCAAAGATTACCATATGGCACAACGGGAGCGGGACATTAAATCAGCCTCCTGGGTTGGCATTTTCGGGAATGCTTTTCTGTCGGTCCTGAAAATAGTCGCAGGTTTCATATCCGGCAGTCTGGCTGTTGTGGCGGACGGAATTGATTCTTCCACAGACATCATCACATCGGTAATTACACTTTTAACTGCAAGGGTTTTAAACAAAGCTCCAAACAAAAAGTATCCTTACGGGTATGACAAGGCAGATACCATTGCCACCAAACTGCTCTCCTTCATCATCTTTTTTGCCGGTGCGCAATTGCTGATCACAACCGTCAGGAAACTGATCTCCGGTGTCAGCCACGAAGCGCCGGGCAAATTGGCCGTTATCATCACCCTGGTTTCCATCCTGGGCAAGTTGCTGCTTTCCTTCCACCAGTTCAGGGCTGGCAGGAAAACAAACAGTGCCATGTTGATCGCCAATGGCAGGAACATGCAGAACGACGTAATCATCTCAGGGTCGGTCTTGCTTGGCCTGGTTTTTATTTACGTATTCAAAATGCCTGTTCTCGATATCATAACTGCTTTGCTGGTTAGTTTATGGGTCCTCCGGGTAGCTGTCAATATCTTCAAGGAAACCAGCCTGGAACTTATGGACGGTACCAAGGACTGCACGATTTATGAAAAGATTTTTGATGCCATCGATGCAGTAGAGGGGGCGCATCATCCCCACAGGGTCAGGGCCAGAAATATTGGGCATAAGATCATGATTGCCATTGATCTCGAGGTTGACGGGGAACTGACACTGCATGAAGCACACGAAATTGCCCACCGGGTGGAGGACTCCATCAAATCGAAAATTGACAATGTTTTTGATGTAGCCATCCATATTGAACCTCTGGGCGATAAAAAAGAGGAGAAGGCTTTCGGAATCACCAAGGAAAACCTGTAGTATTCAAGCGGGATAAAGACCTACCAAAATCTTTTGTACCTTTTCCAAATATTTCAATACCATGGGGAGAAATAAACAACGGAACAAACCAAAGGGCATCAATAAGAAAGAGCTGTCCAACAGCATACTGGCGATCTTTTCCGCGCATCCCAAAAAGGTGTTTAATTACAAGCAAATTTCGGCTGTCCTGCTTATTACCGATTCAGCAGAGAAAAGACTGATCACCGAAGTGTTGTATGAGCTTAAGAACAGGGAAGCCCTGGAAGAAGTCTCTACCGGAAAATTCAGGTTGAAAGCCAGAAGCGGTTTTGTCATCGGTACGGTGGATATGGCCAAGGGAGGTTATGGCTATATCGTTTCTGAGACCGTCAGGGAAGCTATCTTTGTTTCTCAGAATAATCTGAACCATGCATTGGATGGAGATACGGTAAAGGTTGAGGTATATGCCCACAGGAAAACTGAATCACTCGAGGGTGAAGTGGTTGAGATTCTCGAGAGAGCTCGTGAAACTTTCGTCGGCACCGTTGAAATTTCCGAAAGATATGCATTCCTGGCGCCTGACAGCAAGCAAATGCCGGTCGACCTCTTTATTCCTCTGGATAAACTAAACGGTGCTTTAAATGGTCAGAAAGCCATAGCGCGACTAACTGAATGGCCGCGGAACGCTAAAAATCCCTTTGGAGAAATTATTGAAGTTCTTGGTAACCAGGGAGAGAATGAGGCTGAAATGCATGCTATCCTTGCTGAATTTGGCCTTCCTTACAAGTTTACGGAAGATGTTGAGGAGGAAGCTGCCCGGATCAGCGATCATATCAGTGAAGCTGATTATAAATCAAGACGTGATTTCAGAGCTGTCCCCACGCTGACCATTGATCCCGATGATGCCAAAGATTTTGACGATGCGCTGTCGATAAGACAACTTGACGGTGAGAAATGGGAGATAGGTGTTCATATTGCTGATGTCACCCATTATGTCAGTCCAGAAACCCTGATTGATGAGGAGGGATTGAACAGGGCTACGTCGGTATATCTTGTTGATCGTGTAGTTCCGATGCTGCCGGAACGACTGTCCAATTTTATCTGTTCACTCCGACCGCATGAGGATAAGCTCTGTTTTTCAGCCGTATTTGTTGTCAGCGAACAGGCAGAAGTGCTGGATGAGTGGTTTGGCCGTACGGTAATTCAATCGGACAGGAGGTTCACTTACCGCGAAGCCCAGCATGTAATTGATACAGGTGAAGGAGATCTTTACCGTGAAGTTTTAAAACTCAACCAGCTTGCCAGGATTCTGCGTGAGCAGCGGTTTAAAGCCGGTTCCATTGCTTTCGAAAGAGAGGAAGTAAAAATTGAAGTGGATGAAAAAGGCCGTCCGGTTAGAATTTATGCCAGGGAGCACGATCTTTCCAATGAGCTCGTCGAGGAATTCATGCTGCTTGCCAATAAGCGGGTTGCCGAATTCATTGGTAAACCCAGGGATCAGGAGAAAAGAACTTTTGTATACCGTATACATGATCGCCCTGATAATGAAAAGCTGCAGAAATTTTCGCATTTCATTAAACGGTTTGGGTACAAGCTTTCCTTAAAATCAGGAAAACAGACTGCCCTGTCTCTGAATAAACTTCTCGAAGATGTAAGGGGAACACGCGAGCAGGATATAGTGGAAAACCTGGCTTTGCGGGCCATGGCGAAAGCAATATATTCTACCGTGAATATTGGTCATTACGGACTTGCCTTTGACTACTACACCCACTTTACATCACCGATTCGTCGTTATCCCGATATGCTTGTGCACCGTTTGCTGGCGGATTACCTGGCAGGAGCGCATCCGCGAAACCAGAAAAAATACGAAAAAATGTGCAGGCATTCCTCTAAAATGGAGATCCTGGCCATGGAAGCCGAAAGAGCTTCCATAAAATACAAACAGGCCGAGTTCATGAAAGACAAGATCGGACAGCAGTTTGATGGCGTGGTTTCAGGTGTGACGGAATGGGGCATTTACGTCGAAATTCTTGAGAATAAATGCGAAGGCATGATTCCGATGCGCGGACTGGCAGGTGATTTTTACGAATACGACGAGGACAATTACTGCATCCGGGGACGCCGCACCGGCAAAAAGTACCAGATGGGAGATCCTTTGAAAATTGAAGTTGTCAGGGTTAACATGGTTCGTAAACAGATCGATTTTGCCCCGGCTTCTGATGACTGACGCACTATAACTGCATGATATGGTTTTAAATTACATCTGGATCGGTTTTTTTCTTATAGGATTTCTGGTTGCCGTTTTCAGGGTTGCTGGTTACTATTTCCGGGATTTTTTCCTGGAACAATTCAACCTGGTATTTACAATTGCAGACCGGGATGTTTTTTCAGCCATTGTACAAAGTACTTTTGACATGGCCAAAAGCAGTGTAGAGATTTCGATCTACCTGATCGGGGTGATGGCGCTCTGGCTGGGCATTATGAAAATCGGTGAAAAAGGGGGAGCAGTGAATGCATTGTCGCGGTTGATGAACCCGTTCTTCAGCCGGATTTTTCCCGGAATACCAGCCAACCATCCTGCCATGGGTTCCATTATGATGAATTTCAGCGCCAATATGCTGGGACTCGACAATGCTGCCACACCACTGGGCCTTAAAGCCATGAGAGAACTGCAGGAAGTGAATCCTGACCCGGCCAGGGCTTCTGATGCGCAAATCATGTTTCTTGTATTGAACACTTCAAGTCTGACCCTCATTCCCATCAGTATTCTGGCCATGCGGATGGCCAACGGGGCGAAAGTGCCCACCGATGTTTTTATTCCCATGATCCTGGCTACGTATTTTTCCACCATGGCGGGATTGATCTTTGTTTCCATCAGGCAGCGGATTAATTTATTCAATAAGGTCATCCTCTCCTATCTTGCGGGAATCACGGTTCTAATGGGCGGTATTATCTGGTATCTCAGCCGGTTACCACAACCAATGATGGCCTCACGCACAGGATTTGCAGGTAATTTTCTGCTTTTTGCCATCATCATCATTTTCCTTGTCCTGGGAATCAGGAAAAGGATCAATCTGTATGAAACCTTTATTGAAGGGGCCAAGGAAGGTTTTGAGGTGGCAGTCAAAATCATTCCCTACCTGGTGGCTATGCTTGTTGCAGTGGGTGTATTCAGGGCATCGGGGTCGCTGGATTTCCTGATTGGAGGGGTGGGGGGCTTTTTTGCACTATTTGGCATGGACACACGATTTGTTGATGCGCTTCCGGTAGCCTTTATGAAGCCCTTAAGCGGCAGTGGTGCACGAGGAGTAATGGTGGAGATCATGCAGCATTTTGGAGCAGATTCATTTGCCGGCCGCCTCGCATGTATCATGCAGGGATCCACCGAAACAACCTTTTACACGGTGGCGGTTTACTATGGAGCGGTGAATATCCGAAATACGCGTTATACAATTCCCGGAGGTCTTTTAGCGGATCTTGCCGGGGTTGTTGCTGCGATCTTTATAGCTTATCTCTTCTTTGGCAAGGGATGATCGTTTTCTCTTATTTCAAAAGATAGCTGACCCCCAGTGTGAGATAGTTGTTAAAATCACCGGTGGAATTACCAAAAAGTTTTCCAAACCAGGAATAATAGGCTCCGGCTGATTCCAAATCACGGATGGAGAAAATGGAATAGGAATATCGAATATTCACGGCGATTTTCGCAGATAGATCGACACGTATTCCTACCAGGGTTCCCAGGTCAAATTTGCGGAAGTCAACCAGGTATTCTTCAGGCAGATTGCCGGCTTCATCTTCGCCCCTGGCGGAGAACCTATAGCCGGGAATTAAACCCAGTTCAAATGAAACAGGCTTTTTTATTTGAACAGCGGCCAAAACAGGCAGATCGATATAATGGAGCCCCAACCTGTAAGCGCCTGTATTATCATCAGACGCGGGATTTCTGGCCCCTCTGCCCGTATACTTAATTTCCAGGCGGGCTTCCAGATAAGATGTCAGTGATGCGCTGATAAATACTCCGCCCTGCAAGCCAGGTTTATCGAAACCGGCGTAAGAATCTCCGTCGATTT
Source organism: Bacteroidales bacterium (assembly GCA_016930375.1). GTDB lineage: Bacteria > Bacteroidota > Bacteroidia > Bacteroidales > UBA10428 > UBA5072. Next base: position 26,342 of record JAFGGU010000044.1, read on the forward strand.
GCGATGCAGAAAAGCCGGCCAGGATGCCGCCATGAAAAGGCTGGCCTTTTGCTGCGATGCAGAACAACATCAGAGAAATAATCAAAAGAGACCTTTGCATCATTTCAGGATGAATATTCCTTTAGCAACCTTTCCTTCAGGATAGCTGTGCCGGTACCTGCCTTCTGCCTGATGAATTCAACATGCCTGTAAATGGGGACCGCAACATCATTGGGATCTATGAGAAAAACCGGAGTGGGTTTAGGAACAAAGTCGATCAGTCCGGCCGCCGGATATACAACCATTGAGGTTCCTATCACAACAAAGACATCCGCCTCGGAAGTTATGGCGGCAGCCTCTTCAATGGCAGGCACAGCTTCACCGAACCATACAATGTCGGGCCTGAGCTGAAATCCTTTCTCACAGGTATCTCCGGGATTTATTGGATCGTACCCGATATCATAAACCAGCCCCGGATCGCCCGTGCTTCGCGCCCGGGTGAGAATTCCATGCAGATGTAACACATTTTTACTGCCTGCCTGTTCATGCAGGTTATCCACATTCTGTGTAATGATGCGCACGTCAAAATAATTTTCAAGTTCTGCAAGTTCTTTATGAGCCTTGTTGGGCCGGGCATTTTTGAGCTGTGCGCGACGCTCGTTGTAAAACCTTAGCACAAGTTCCATATTTCTGCTCCAGCCAGCGTAACTGGCAACCTCCATAACGTCATAGTCCTCCCATAATCCTCCCTGTTCTCTAAAAGTCTTTAATCCGCTTTCTGAACTTATTCCTGAACCTGTAAGTACGACAAGCTTTTTCATGCAGAATTATTAAGGTTAACAAATATAGGATTTTTATTTTACTATCTTTACACCTTTCATATTCAGCCATTAAGACCTATGGATCAGTATCCTGAAATTTACCGTGAAGAGGAGAGCATTGATATTAAAAAATACCTCTACCGAATCCTTTATAACTGGTGGTGGTTTGCCCTCTCCATTTTTGTGGCCCTCACCATTGCCTATCTGGTAAATCGTTATTCTGAAGATGTTTACAGGGCCAGCTGCTCAGTAATTATTGCCAATGAAAATACGCCCCGCGGTGATATTGAAAGTGTCATTGAAGACATGACCAATGTACGCAACAGGAGAACCAAAGCTGTTGTTCAGAATGAGATCACGGTGCTGAAATCCTATAAAATGGCACAGGTCGCCCTGGAAGACCTCGATTTTGGCATTAGCTATACGGCTGTCGGACGGAGAGGAATTGCTGAATCAAAATTGTATAAAAGCTCTCCTTTTATTGTAATTACCGATAGCACAAAACCCAATCAGTACAATTATCCCGTGCATATTTCAATCCTGTCCCCCACGACTTACAGGTTGACCATTGATGACAAATTCGGCATTTCACAGGTTTTGTATTTCGGTCAGGAATTTGAGCATGCCAGCTTCAATTTCAAATTGCTGCCCAGGACCCCGGAGAGTCTGAAAAGCCTGAGCAGTTTTCCGCTGAAATATTACTTTATCCTGCATGACATGAACGGCCTGGCAAATCGTTACCGGGCAGGGCTGGAAGTTGAAGTAAACGATGAAAAGGGATCCATCCTGACATTATCACTTACCGGACCTAATAAGGAGCAGATATGCGATTACCTCAACCGTCTCTCTCATATATATATCCTATCCAATCTTAACGAAAAGAACGCCACTTCATCAAACACGATCCGGTTCATTGACGAACAGCTACGGGAAATTATTGACTCCCTGCAAACTGCCGGTGTCAGGTTACAGAATTTCAGATCAGCCAACCGGATCATTAACATCAGTCAGGAAGGGAATGCGCTGTTTCAGCAAATGGAGCTGTTAAACACGGAGAAAGCAGAAATTGAAATTAAGGGTAGCTACTTTGAGTACATCAAGGGTTATATTGTTTCGAAAAAGGACAATATTGAAATCATTGCACCTTCGGTAATGGGAATTCAGGATGCCCTGCTGAATTCTTTGGTGGGTCAGATCAATGACCTGAACACTGAAAGAAGGAATCTGCAGTTCAGTTCAAATGAAAACAATCCGAGACTGACCATGCTGAACATGCAGCTTGAAAACCTGCGGATGGACATCCTTGAAAATGTAAACAATCTCATTGAAGCCAACAGCATTTCCCTGAACAATCTGGCTGAGCGCATCAACAGTCTGGAAAAAGAAATTAAGAAACTCCCGTCTACAGAAAGGCAGCTCATTAATATTCAGCGGGAATTCAATATTAACGATCAGATATATACATTTCTTCTTGAAAAACGCGCCGAGGCAGGAATTACAAAAGCGTCCAACACTTCGGATCACCGTTTGCTCGATATTGCTAGGCCCGAAAATGCATCCATGATAAAGCCGAAGACATCCATGAATTATATGATGGCTTTGGTATTGGGTGGATTGCTGCCCCTGATGCTGCTGATACTGATCGAATATTTCAATAACAAGATCGTGGACCGGAAGGACATTGAGCAGCAGACTACGGTTCCCATACTCGGTTCCATCGGTCATAATGAGAAATCTTTTGATCTTCCGGTATTTGAAAATCCCAAATCTGCCCTTGCTGAATCATTCCGCTCGTTACGGGCAAACCTGCAATATCTTTTGAAAAACGAAACACACAAGGTCATTTCCATTTCGTCAACCATAAGCGGTGAAGGAAAAACTTTCTGCGCAGCCAACCTGGCTGCCATCATTGCCATGGCCGGACGAAAAACGCTCCTGGTTAGCCTTGATCTTCGAAAACCAAAGATCCACAGGATTTTCAAACTGGATAATGATTCCGGTATAAGTACTTACCTGGCCGGAATGAACGGTTTCGAGTCGATTGTTCATGCCACCAACGTGGAGAACCTTTCTGTGGCCATTTCCGGTCCGGTTCCCCCAAATCCGGCCGAATTAATCGAATCGGCCAGAATGGCCGATTTTATGAACCGTATGAAGGTCGAATACGATTTCATCATTATTGACACACCTCCTATTGCTGTAGTTACCGATGCATTGCTTCTGAAAGAAATGGTGGATATCCATGTTTTCGTAATCAGACATGGCTATTCAAGCAAACAGGTCTTAGAACTGGTGGAAGATCTTTACACCAAAAGGGGACTGAAGAATATGACCCTGCTTGTGAACGATGTGCACACCAAGGGTTATTATGGCTATTCCTACCGGTATGGCTATGGCTATGGCTACGGATACGGTTACGGATATGGATATGAACACGGTTATTACGATGAGGAAACATCAACACCGGTCGTAAAAATCCCAGGCAAAATCAGGAAGATTTTTAAAGGAAAGAAACGGTAAAGCAAGCCATCAGCCTGCAATCATCATCCGCCGGCTGTAACGAATGTTCCCGGCCTTCTCAGTAGTTTAGGCGTCAGGCAGAGTACAGGGATCTCAGCTTTATTGAGGATCTGGTGAGCTGTATTTCCCATAATCAGACTTAATCCGGGAGATTGTTCTGTTGTAATGGAAATAAGGTCTGCCTTTACCGTGTTGGCGTAATTAATAACCAATTCAGGAATATTATCCCCGAAAACTTCGTTGCTTTCACAATGCAATACACCCTCAATATAGCCGGCGACCTGGCTGGTATAGGATCTGATTTTTTTCACATCCTGCTTGTTGTTGGATTTATGAACCCCCACCACATGAATTTCAGCGCCGAACAGCTTAGCCACTTCGGTCGTAAAGGGTACTTTCTGCCTTGAATCTGCTGACATATCAATGGGCATTACGATTTTTGATATCATGTCAGGACAGAAATTTTTACGCAAGGTTATGACGGGTTTATCAGTAGCAGATATGATCCGAAAGGTATTGCTACCAATAAAAAGTTCCTGAAAACCTGAAGCGCCATGCGTTGATGAAGTGATGACCGAATCAGGCAATTCTGCAGCCAGGTTGACAATCTCCTGGTAGATTCTGCCCTTCCTGATCATAAAATCGATCCGGGAATCATGGTCAAGATGGGACTTGTAACTTTCAATGATTTTGCCGAAGTTTTCCTCAGCTGTTTTCTGTTCATTCTCCTGGGCCGTCTTGTCTGCTTCAGTGGACTTGTGCAATACGTATACCAGATAAATATTAACCTGTGTTTTTTTTGCAAACAGGAGAGCCATTTTTAAGCCATTCAATGATTCTGTGGAGAAATCCATGGGTACAATAAAATTTTTCATAACAGCAGATTTTGATGAGACAGAATATAGAATAAAGTTAGTTATTTTCTTGATAGTGTATGCTATACACCATTACAATTATTTGAGAAAGCAGCAACAGGATAAATCAGATAAATTATTTAATTCAATTATCTTTGATCCGATTGTACCATCACCCTGGTGCTGATGAAGATGACGAACCTTTTAAATGTTGAATTATGAAGGAAGCCGTAATTGGAATTGATATTGGCGGAACATATACGAAGTATGGTATTGTTGACAGAGAAGGCAATTGCCTGGTTGAAGGATACACCAATACTTCCACCCATGCTAATTTCGATGATTATCTGAAGGATCTTTGCCATGCGATTGCAAACTCAATGCAAAATCTGAAAGGAACAATTGAAATCAGGGGAGTTGGGATGGGTGCGCCCAACGGCAATTACTATAGCGGATCTATTGAAAATGCTGCGAATCTGAACTGGAGGGGTGAAATACGGGTGGTGGAGAAAATGCGGAAGTATTATCCGGAATTGACAGTTGTTCTGACAAATGATGCCAATGCGGCAGCCATTGGTGAAATGGTTTTCGGCGGTGCAAAAAACATGAAGGACTTCATTGTCATAACACTCGGAACCGGTCTGGGAAGCGGATTGGTGGTGGGCGGGACCCTGGTTTACGGAAATGATGGATTTGCCGGAGAACTGGGACACATTATTGCCCAGCTGAATGGCAGGGAATGTGGCTGTGGAAGAAAGGGCTGCCTGGAAACCTATGCATCTGCCAGTGGAATAAGGCGAACAGTCTACTGGTTATTGTCTGAGCGCCAGATCGACAGTGAATTACGAGACGTGAGCTTCAATGACCTGACTGCCAAAATGATCAGCGAGGCTGCTCTCAGGGGTGATCCAATTGCCCGGGAGGCTTTTGATTACACAGGCTGGGTTTTAGGTTCCAAGCTGGCCGACACTGTTGCCCATAGCAGTCCCGAGGCTATTTTCCTGCTGGGAGGACTCGCCAATTCAAAGGAACTCATCATCCAACCCACCAAAAAGTACATGGAAGAGAGCCTGTTGCCGATATTCCGCAATAAAGTGAAAATACTGCTGTCCAGTTTGCCCGATATGAACGCAGGGGTTTTAGGTGCCGGTGCACTTGTATGGAATGAATTGAACCTGCATAAATAGGAAAATTTTTCGTAACTTTAGAATAGTTTTAACCGGATGTCGGTTGAAATCCTAAATGTGCAAATCTTTGTTGAACCATGAAAGCAACTTATAGAATGTTTTTAACAGGTCTTCTCCTGTTACTTGCCGGTTCTTTTCTGAATGCCCAGATTGATATTGAAGGGAAAATCAAGCGTAAAATACAGGATAGAGCAGAACAGCGTGTGGATGAAGGTATTGATAAGGCTTTGGATGAGGCTGAGGAAGGTGTTGAGGAAGCGGTGAAAGGTGAAGGAGAGGAAAAAGAGGAATCTGAGGATGCTTTGGAAGAGGAAAAGCCTGCTGCCAAATCAGAAACAACCTCCGAAGACCGGGCTGAAGAACCCAAGGTTTCAACACCTGCGTTTGCTACGTATTCAAAATACGATTTTATTCCCGGGGAGAAAGTGATCCTTTTTGAAAATTTTGAGCAGGATGCTGTTGGTGATTTCCCTGCCTTGTGGAATACCAATGCAACCGGTGAGGTTATGACAACCAATGTATATCCCGGTAAATGGTTCAAGCCCATGGGTGACGGTGTGTTTTTACTGGAGAAGTCCATTCCGTTCCCCGACAATTATACTGTTGAATTTGACGTAATACCCCAGTACAAAGAAGGTTCGGGAGATTGCAGCTTCATACTGACCATTTATGATCAGCCTGAAATGGAATTAAATGATGACCTATATCCCGGTAATGCCGGATTTCATCTGGATTTTTCTTCCAATGCCCATCATTTTACCAATTATGTCACCGTTGTCGATAATCCGGGAGAGATTTCCGGGTACAGTGAAACCGGACTTCTTGTTCCAGAAAAGCTGAACAAGGTTAAAATCTGGGTTCAGAAGCAGCGTATCCGGGTATACATGGAAGAGAAAAAGATCTACGATCTGCCCAGGGGCATTCTGGCGGGTTATAAATACAATCATCTGAGGATCAGTACAAGTAACAGAGGAGGCGAACCATTGATCAGCAATATCCGGATTGCTGCCGGCCGGCCCGATGTTCGCAGTAAGCTCCTCACCGAAGGCAAACTTATTACCTATGGAATATATTTCGATACCGGGAAAGATATCGTAAAACCTGAATCATACGCCACATTGAAAGAGATTGCCTCCGTTCTGCAGGAGAATCCCGATGTGCGTGTAAAAATTGTCGGATATACCGACAGTGACGGGAACGATGCCTCCAATCTGGATCTGTCAAAGCGACGGGCAGCTTCAGTAAAAGTCAGCCTGGAGAAGGACTTTGGCATAAATGCTTCCCGGATCGAAACGGATGGGAAGGGAGAAGCAGAGCCCGTATCATCAAACTCCACATCTGAAGGCAAAGCGGCCAACCGCAGGGTAGAAATTATCAGGCTTTAATCTTTTAAAAAAATCAGGCGTATGGTGAATAAAAAGAATCCTGTTTTTTCACAAGGGATTTAGATTTCTTTTACTTTCATATAAAATTAGTGATTTATATAAATCTTTAGATCTAACCAACCCATTGCATGGAAGATTTATTTATTCAAGGTACTGATTCACTGCCAACGGTTTCTTTAAAGACAACAGGTGAATTGAAGATTGCAGGCAGGGCTTTGCCTGAAGATGCCGTCAAGTTCTTTGTCCCCATTCTTGATTGGATTACCGGTTTTTCGGCAGAGAAGATTAATATAGAAATTAATCTTGATTACTTTAATACCAGTGTTTCCAAGCAATTGCTCGATTTCTTCAAGATCATTGAACAAAACAGGGCCCATAAAGTGGTAAATTTAAAATGGATGTACGAGGATGGTGACGAGGAGATGTTGGAATCAGGTGAGTTGTATCAGGAACTTTTGCCGGGTTTCCACTTTACCTTCCATAAATTTGCCGAGCTCACCCATTGATTGTTCAATACCCGCTGTACAAGTATTGTAAACATTCCTGCAAATAGAGTGTTTATTAGGGTGGAAAATGAAGCGATCTGACAAAACGGCAGTAAAAAACTATATATATAGATATATTAATATAATGGTGTGATATTTGATGGGTTCCTAAAAATATAAATTCAAAACAATGGCATTAGAGCATTTGACCAAAGACACCTTTAAAGAAAAGGTATTCAACTTTGAAGCGAACAAGGAATGGAAATACGAAGGGACCAAACCGGCAATTATTGATTTCTATGCGGATTGGTGTGCTCCCTGTCGAATGGTGGCGCCTGTTCTTGAAGAGCTGAAAGATGAATATGATGATAAAATAGAGATTTACAAGATAAACACGGAAGAAGAGCGTGAACTTTCAGCTATGTTCGGGATTCAGAGTATTCCAAGCTTGTTGTTCATTCCGCTGGAAGGTCAGCCTCAAATGGCCATGGGAGCATTGCCAAAAGATACCTTCAAGAAGGCGATCGTTGATGTTTTAAATGTAAAGTAATGGTACCATTTCTGAAAAAGCATTGGTATATTTTAGTTCTCACCATAGCGGGCATAACCGCAGGATACCTTTACTGGAGATTTATTGGCTGTACTAAAGGATCATGTCCCATCACATCTCACTGGCATACAAGTTCGATTGTCGGTGGGATTTTAGGATATTTGTCAGGGAGCATCATCTCCGATTTCCGAAAAAAGGCGGGTGATAACCGCTGAAAATAATTCCTTTTCAAGTTTAAGACGATCAATAGGTTAATGGATCAATGCCATTGCCTATTGATATTGTCATTTATTTATTATTAACTTTGTTGCGCCTGTCAAAACACATGTTCTTTACAACTGCCTGATTCACAACCCAAGACTGGTTATCCGGGCAGCATTCAGTGAATGGATTTGAAATTGATAATACTTATCTATGCAGCAATTCTGTCCGTTGAAATATGATACCTTCCTCCCGGTTTCATTCGCACATTTCAAGTCCGTTTTTCAATAAACTTTTAATACTTTTCACATGGATGTAAAAGGGAAACTTTACACGCGATTTCTGGAAAGGACAAAAGCCTATCATGAGCAGCAAAGTGATTTGATCATTGAAAAACAGCATCTCAAGGGCAAGATGACAGCCCGGGAAAGAATGGACATGCTATTTGATGCGGAGACCTTTGAAGAAGTGGATGCATTTTCGATGCCTGCAGCATCAGGAGGAGATTTTGGCAAGAAAGTCACTGCCTTTGGCGACGGAGTCATTACCGGATTTGGAAAGATCAGCGGGCGTTTAGCCTTTGCATTTTCTCAGGATTTCACAGTAATGGGAGGTTCTTTGGGATCGGTTCATGCTGCCAAAATTGCCAAAATCCAGGACATGGCTTCAAAGATGGGTGCGCCCATGATCGGTCTTATCGATTCGGGAGGTGCCAGGATACAGGAAGGGGTTGCAAGTCTGGCCGGATATGCGTCCATTTTCAACCGAAATGTTTCCTCGTCTGGCGTAATTCCTCAGATTTCAGTAATCATGGGTCCTGCCGCGGGAGGTGCGGTATATTCCCCTTCCATCACTGATTTTATTTTCATGACCAATAAAACCAGTTACATGTTTGTGACCGGTCCCAATGTCGTAAAGGAAGTTTTGAATGAGGACGTATCCTTTGATGATCTGGGAGGCGCCATGGTGCACATGAAGAAGAGCGGGGTAGCGCATTTTGTTTATGAAGACGAAGAAAACACCATTCGTGGCGTCCAGAAGTTGTTGTCTTATCTTCCATCCAACAACCTGGAGAATCCTCCATTTTTTGAATACTGCGATACTGACCTGCGCGTGGATGACCGTTTCAGGGAAAGCATCCCTGATGATCCCAATAAGCCCTATGATATTAAGGAGATCATTAACCTGATCACGGACCGGAATTCCTTTTTTGAAGTATCGGCCTATTTTGCCCAGAATCTGGTTATCGGTTTTGGACGGCTCAGGGGCAAAACCATTGGTATTCTCGCCAACCAGCCCAAGGTTCTCGCCGGCACACTGGATATCAATTCATCGGTGAAGGGTGCCCGTTTCATCAGGTTTTGTGATTCTTTTAACATACCCATTCTTACCCTGGAAGATGTTCCCGGATTTCTGCCCGGCATTGATCAGGAACACAACGGAATCATAAGGCATGGGGCTAAGTTATTGTATGCCTATGCCGATGCAACGGTGCCAAAAGTTACGGTAATTCTTAGGAAATCATACGGAGGGGCTTATTGTGTGATGAACAGCAAAAACCTGGGAGGAGATTTTAATTTTGCCTGGCCTACAGCGGAAATTGCAGTTATGGGTCCTGAAGGAGCAGTTTCAATCCTATACCGTAAAGAATTGCTCGAATCAGAAGATCCTGCCAGGCTTAAGAAGGAACTTACGGCAAGATACCGGGATGAAATCGCCAATCCTTATGTTGCTGATGATAAAGGATATATTGATGAGGTTATTGACCCGGCTGTTACCCGTAAAAAGCTTATCGCAGCATTTGAAGCTTTGGAAAACAAGCATGTCAGTGTGCCATCCAGAAAACACGGGAATATACCCCTGTAATTCCGGTTTTATGTATTAATTTGTTGTAATAAATTATACGGTGGGGATGAAAATAAAAAGCCTGCTTATCGCAAACCGCGGAGAAATTGCTGTCAGAATTACGGAAACCGCCAAAAAATTGCACATCAAAACCTATGGTATAAAAACGGCTAAGGAACCCAACGCTTTATATCTTAGGCTGGTGGATGATGTAATTGATTTCTCCCAAAGCCAGGATGAAATTCCGGAATTTCTGGATATTGAAAGAATAATAGAAGCAGCGCGGCAATGTAAGGTGGATGCCATTCATCCGGGCTATGGATTCCTGGCTGAGAATCCTTATTTTGCCAGACGATGTGAGGAAGAAAAGATATTGTTTGTCGGCCCCTCAGCACTTGCCATTTTCAAAATGGGGAATAAGACCATTGCAAAACAAATCGCACAGCGATACCAGGTGCCCTTGTTACAGGGAAGCCAGCGAAACGTCAAAAATCCCCAGGAGGCAGCTGAAATTGCCGCAAATATTGGATACCCGGTTATTTTGAAAGCAGCAGCCGGAGGAGGTGGCAGAGGGATGCGCATTGTAGAAAAAGCGTCCAACATGGAGAAAATGTTCAAAATGGCTGCCAATGAATCTGAAAAAGCCTTCAACGACTCGTCCCTGTTCATTGAAAAATATGTCAGAAACCCAAGACACATTGAATTTCAGATCATGGGTGACCGGCATGGCAATTATGTACACCTGGGAGAGCGGGAATGTTCCATCCAACGCAAGCATCAGAAATTGATTGAAGAATCTCCGTCATCCGCTATTGATGAAAAACTGCGCAAAGAGATGGGTGAAGCTGCCATCCGGGTTGCCAAAGCTGTGTATTATCACTCCGTGGGCACAGTGGAATTTCTGCTGGATGCCGATAAAAATTACTTCTTTATGGAAATGAATACCCGAATTCAAGTTGAACATCCTGTTACAGAGGCTGTGTCGGGTATTGACCTGGTGGAATGGCAGCTCAGGATTGCAGAAGGACAGGAACTTACTATAAAACAGGAAGATGTCAAACTTTCCGGCTGGTCCATCGAATGCCGGATAAATGCAGAAGATGTGCAGGCTGGATTTTCACCCAATCTCGGAATCATAGAAAAGGTTTCCTTCCCAAAAGGTAAAAATATTCGTATTGATACCGGAATCACGGATTATTCCGTGATCACCCCTTATTTCGATTCCATGGTGGCAAAGCTGATCGTGCACGCCGAAACCCGCGAAAAAGCGATAGCTGCCGCCACAGCTGCGCTAAAAAAAATCTGGATCAGGGGAATTAAAACAACCATACCCTTTTGCCTCGCTGTTATGAATCACAAGAAGTTCAGAAAAGGTGACTTCAATACTTCGTTTATAGAAAAGGATATGGATAAGCTTTATTACAATGATGAAGAAGACGAGATGCTGGCTGCCTATGTTGCAACATTTGATTTTGCTGCAGAACTTGAGACCAACCGCACAGCTAAACCTGATTTTGAGCGGGGCAGGAATATCAGCCCATGGGTATTGAATAAACGGCTTAAATCATTATAGAATCTGATCCATGAAACTGCTTAAAATAAAAAAACAACAGGAACCTGAATACATTGCTGTGACACAAGGCAATAAAAAGTATGTCATCCGGAATCCATTCAGTGATGAATTAAAGATTAACGGACACAAGCAGGATATTAAAATTTTTGAGGATGAGGAAGGATTTACTTTTCTTGAGTTCAAAAATAAAAAATATTTGGCCGAAATAACTGATAAAAGCCAGAACAAGTATACCGTTTTGCTGAACGGACTTAGTTATTCTTTCACCATTGAATCTCCCATATCCTATCGAAGAAGAAAGTATCTCGAAAAGCACAAGGAAATCAGCAAACTTGAGGTAGTATCGGCCCCGATGCCCGGAAAAATTGTTGAGCTCCTCGTTGAGCCAAATTCCAGGGTGAAAGAAGGAGAGGCGATCCTCATTCTGGAAGCCATGAAAATGCAGAATGAAATCATTACCCAGGTTTCCGGGAAAATTCAGAAAATATATGTCAAGGCCGGTGATTCTGTTGCCAAGGATGAAGTTCTTATGGAGATTGAGAGGTAATTGCTACCTTTGAATGAGTTAATTTCTTAGGGTATGCTTGACAGAATTAAACAAACGGTAGATTTTCTAAAGGATTCAGGTATTGTTGATCCCGGCATCGGAATTGTGCTGGGTACCGGGTTGGGAAAAATGGTGAATGAATTCAGCATCATCAGAGCCATTGATTTTAGTAATATTCCCAACTTTCCGCTGGCAACCGTTGAATCTCACTCGGGGAAACTCATTTACGGAATTCTTCACGGTAAAAAAATTCTGGCGATGCAGGGACGCTTTCATTACTATGAAGGCTATTCTTTGCAGGAAGTGACCTTTCCCATCCGAGTTATGAAAAGTCTTGGTATCCGGCATCTTCTTCTGTCAAATGCTGCTGGTGCCCTGAACCTGAGTTATAAGAAAGGAAGCCTGATGTTGATTGAAGATCATATCAACCTCCTTCCGGATAATCCACTGAGAGGAAAGAACCTGGATGAATTCGGACCGCGTTTTCCCGATATGAGTCGGCCCTATGACGGTTTTCTGAATAGCAAATTGGCGGAAATCGCCATTCGTGAAAAAATTGTCCTTCATAAAGGCGTATATGTTTCAGTTTTAGGACCTAATCTCGAAACAAGGGCAGAATACAGGATGTTGGCGAATTTTGCCGATGCCGTTGGCATGTCCACTGTACCTGAAGTCATTGTGGCCAATCACATGGGACTTCCCTGTGCCGCCATATCCGTGCTTACCGATGAATGTGACCCTGATCAACTGGTTCCCGCAAAAATTGAAGATATACTTGAGATAGCCGGAAAAGCGGAAATACCTCTTATCCGTTTGTTTTCTCAATTGATCAGGGAAATATAATGAAGGGCCAAGTATACCGTATTGACGCAAAATTTTCTAAAGAATCATTAAGATGATCATGGTCACCGGTGCAACCGGCTTTCTGGGAGCGCATATTTTGTATGATCTGGCAGGCAAAGGCCTTCGGGTTAAAGCTTTATACAGGGACAGTCTGAAAATCACAAACGTTAAGAAGATTTTCGGTTATTACCGGGAAAATATTTCAGAGTTTTGGAACAGAATTGAATGGATCGAGGGCGATATTCTGGATTATTATTCCCTGAGGGAAAATCTGAAGGACATCAAAGTGGTATATCATGCAGCAGGACTGGTTTCGTTTGAAAACAGAGACCGTGAAGAACTTAATCAAATCAATGCCAGGGGCGTTGCTCATGTTGTAAACGCCTGCCTTGAGCAGGGCATTGATAAACTCTGTCATGTAAGTTCAATAGCAACTTTGGGTGAATCGAACGGTTCTGAACTTATTCGTGAAACCATGATGTGGAATCCGGTTAATTCAGCCTCTGCATATGCTGTTAGCAAGTTCAAGGGCGAAATGGAAGTCTGGAGGGGAATTCATGAAGGACTGCAGGCTGTAATAGTTAATCCGTCTGTTATTGTAGGTCCGGGCATGTGGATGGGCTCTGCACGGCAAATCCTTGACCGGATCAGGTCGGGGATGAAATACTATCCGGGCGGCTCTACAGGATATGTAGATGTACGTGATGTTGCCACTGCCATGATCAGGCTGACAGATGGGAATTTTTTCAGTGAAAGGTACATCGTAAGTTCTGAAAATTTGCCGCATCGTACTTTGCTGAACCTGATATCCGATGCAATGGGCGTGCCGCGGCCTGCTCATCCGGTCACCCCTTGTTTGATGAGAATGGCTGTGGCAGCTGAATCAATTCGGTCAACATTCACAGGTCAGGTGCCACGATTGACCCAAAAGACCCTTGAAATTGCGTCGGCAGAGCTTGCTTATTCCAATAAAAAAATCAAGGATGCAATAACTGTCAGTTTCATCCCGATCGAAGAATCAATTCAGTTTTCGATCCCTCATTTTCTCGCCGAAACCGCATTGCCGGTTTAATACCCGATTGCTTTCCCCAATCTTCAAAAAAAATTTTCGATTTCTTTTTAGCAGGGTTACTTTTTCAATCCCAAAGGTATTAATGCAATAATTAACCTTATTCATTAAACCTAAATGGTCGCGTTATGAAAAATCGTTTTCTTGCTTACATCATTGTGTGTTTGTTTTTCGCGGATTCCTGTCAGAGGGAAGACCCCGAACCAGTTAAACCTAAAGGCCTTCTCGAAGTGAATATCGGCCTTTTCATGAATGTCAATGAAGTTAACAGTCATTTAAAATCAACACTTGGAGCGGAGGATTTTAAGATCATAATTTACAATACGGCGGGAGAAGAAGTGATTGCATTTGAAAGGGCATCTGAAATGCCTGCTGAGATTGAGCTTGAGATTGGCAATTATTACGTGGCCGCCCATTCCGACAATAATTCTCCGGCAGCATTTGAAAATCCCTACTATTATGGGAAATCTGATCCTTTTACAATCATTGCAGGCTCTTCACATACTGCAACAGTGAATTGTGAACTGGCAAATACCATGGTATCTGTGATATATTCAGAGAATATAAAAAGCAATTTTACCGGTTACACAACCACTGTCAGTAATTCCGCGGGGTCATTAACATTCACAGCGGTGGAAACCCGGGCTGGTTTTTTTCAACCCCTTCCGCTCAGTATTTCCGCTGTACTGACCCGCGAAAAATCTGACGGATCGGTCGAAACTACAACACTGACCGGGGCTATTGCTTCGCCTCAGCCTAAAAAACATTACGAAATTCATATTGATGCAGCAAGCGGAACGGGAACTTTACTTTTTGAAATTAACCTGGATGAAAGTACAGATCCTGTCGAAATTGTTGAAATCACCGGTGGCAATAATCAGCCTGCGACCGGCGAGATTGCGCAGGGAGGTCTTCTGATTACGGAAATCATGTACGATCCGGCATCACTTTCAGATACGGAAGGTGAATGGTTTGAGGTGTACAACAACACCAACTCAGCCATTGATTTACGGAATCTGGTGATCCGAAAAAACGATTCGGAAAGTCATATTATTAACACTCAGGTTATCCTTGCATCACACGGATACTGCATTCTTGCACGTACCGAGAATGCAGTTCCCGGGGATAAATACACCTATCTTACCGACATTACCCTGAACAATACCGGCGCTGTTCTTTCCATTCACAATCATGGAACAGACGGAACGGACGGGTCTGTCATCTGTTCGGTGGATTATGGTTCCGATGGATTCCCAGGTGCCAGCGGTGCTTCCATTTGCCTGGATCCCGATAAACTTAATGTAACGGAGGCTGTAATCGCAGAGTCCTGGTGTGTTTCATCTTCCGCCTATGGCCCGGGCGACCTCGGAACGCCTGGCTCCATGAATGACAATTGCAATTAAAGACTAAATCTTCCTTCTGATTCTTACCAATACCCACAAGCCCCGGATTGCCGAAGTTATATTTCATTAGGCAATATCGTTCTGACGCAAACCTCTCTTAAGCAACCGGGGCTTTTTTCATGGCCGATTATTATTGCATGTTGATAAAGGATTGCATTTTAGGGTATCATTTTATGTAAATTTGCAGGGGAATTTTAAATTCATTCGGTTACACTCCTGGAAAGATGCAGAAAGGTTTTATTGTCGGTTTTATGAGCGATTTGCTATTGGTAACTGCCTCTTTTGCCTTATGTGTTTGGATAAAGCCGGGAGCCAGTACTTCTTATTATACAGGATATTTTCATTCATTTTTGCTCTTTCTTTTCATCTGGATGATTATATCATTCGCGATGGAAAAATACAACTTCAGGGTGGTTAAAACCTGGCTGATGTTCCTCAAGAAGATCCTAATAGCCAATCTAATCATTTTCTTCATCATGACCAGCATGATGTATCTTTTTCAGAGCTTTAACTATTCACGGTTCATCGTACTGGGTACAGTAGGGATTGCCAGTCTGGCAGAGCTTCTTTTGGGATCGTTTTATTTCCTGATTGTCAATACCCGCATCAGGTATGAAAACGGTATGCCTGGACAATTCTTTAATGCCAACCGGATCAGGATGAAAGAGAAGACACCGGTATTCCGCATTAAAAAAGCAGTGCCAAGATACAATTTTGAATTGAGGGAGGAGTACCTGAAAAATGAAATAGGTGAAGCCGCCTTTAATTATGTTATCAATTATGCTGCGATTGATTCACCCAATACCCTGGTCATAGCCACAACAACAAGATTCAATATTGACGCACAGATCCAGCGTTCCTTTGATTGTATTGTGAATGTAAAACGGGTAAATGATTTCCGATATATCAATAAGTACTTTGAATCGGTAAATTCAAAACTACCGGTTGGAGGACTTTTCATTGATCATTTCGAATCCAAGAATATGCGGAAAAGGCGCATTCTTAATAAATTTCCGGCTGGCATCAATTATTTCTACTATACACTTGATTTCATCATCAAACGGGTTTTCCCAAAGTTTGCGCTGACCAAGAAAATCTATTTCGTCTTGACGCGGGGTGAAAACCGCGTTCTCTCCAAAGCGGAGGCTTTTGGACGACTCTATTCATGCGGATTTGAAATCATTGACGAAAGGGTAATCGACAAATGCCTGTATTTTGTTGCCATTAAGGTCAAGGAGCCCCTGTATCCCAAGAATCCAAGTTATGGTCCGATGATTGCGCTGGAGAGAATCGGGAAAGGCGGCAAGCCTATTAAGGTTTATAAAATGCGAACCATGCATCCTTACGCTGAGTACCTTCAGGATTATATTTATGAAAAGACCGGATTACAGGAGGGCGGCAAGTTCAGGGATGACTTCAGGGTAACCACACTGGGCAGAATAATGCGTTCTTCCTGGCTGGATGAATTGCCTATGCTGATCAATCTTTTAAAAGGAGACCTGAAATTATTTGGCGTAAGGCCTTTAAGCCGGCAATACTTTAAATTGTATACACTTGAACTGCAGAAACTGCGGATCCAAAGCAAACCCGGGCTGATCCCGCCATTCTATGTTGATTACCCCAAAACCCTGGATGAAATTATAGCTTCTGAACTCAGGTACCTGAAAGCGTTTGAAAAACATCCCTTCCGAACCGACTGGACTTATTTCTGGAAAGCGGTTTTCAATATTGTATTCAGGAAGTACAGAAGCAAATAAAGATTATTTATTGATATAATTCAACACCAGGATCAACGTTGAAATCGATGTAAATGCCAGTGAAATGGTAGGCATGTTGATGCGGAAAGTTTTGTTCTTGATCGGTTCAACATAAATGATGTCATTGGGGAGAAGGAAGAATCCATCCGATGTAAGTATATTTCTGCTTGTCAGATCGAGCCGGAATGACCTTGTACCCTCGGCGGAAGGTCGCAACACCAGCACCCGTTTGCGGTCACCGTAATCGGTTATGTCACCGGCCATGCTTACGGCTTCAAGGACAGTCAGCTGGCTGTTAAAATTGTTATATGTGCCGGGACGGTTGACCTCACCGATTACTGAAACTTTGAATGAAATGAGTTTAACAATGACAGTTGCATCCTTCAGGAACTGGTCCGCGCGTTTGCGAATGGAAGAAATAGCCTCGTCCATCGTTTTGCCGGCTATCAGAACCTTACCCAGGATGGGAATTTCAATGTAACCCGAATCACTTACAGTATATCCGTTGATAAATAAGCTTGTTTCATTCTGAAAGAGGTTTTGCTGGTAGGAGCCAATAGTCTGATTTACCAGGTTGCTCATATCCTCGTTCAGTGAATAGATCTTGATGTAAAGGATATCGCGGGTTTGGATCAGATATTCAGGACGGCTTTTGGGGTAAAAGCCTTCTGTGGAAGTAGAATCCACATTTCTTAGATACACAAGTTGCCGGTGCGAAGTGCAGGAAGCAGCTGCAAATGCAACGAAGGCTGCAAATAGCAAAAGGAATGTGCCTGATCTGTTTGCGTTGTAGCGGTGTTTCATCAGGTAAAAAAGTTAAGCAAGATACTCCTGGTAAACCCTTTTTACTCCGTCTTCCAGGCTTATTTTTTCCTGCCAGCCAAGTTCGTGGATTTTTTTAACACTGAGTAGTTTCTGAAAAGTACCATCGGGCTTGGAAGTGTCCCACTCAATGACACCATCAAAACCGATAATGTCTTTCACCATTATGGCTAATTCCTTAATAGTTAAATCTTTGCCCGTTCCGATATTGATGTGTGTATTCCTGATTTCTATTTTGGAGTCCCGGGAGGTAATTTTATCCGAGAATTTGTCCTTAACGAGATCCTTGAAATCAACACTTTCCATCACGTAAACACAGGCATCGGCCATGTCATCGGAATGCAGGAATTCACGACGTGGTACTCCGGATCCCCACAACCTGACAGTTACGGGAGATTCTGCGGAGATATGCCTGAAAATGCCATACTTTTCAAGCTTTTCGCCGATTTCAATCGTGGTTGAAGTGCCGTCGACACCTTCAACAGGTCTCTTGTTAAAATCCTTTCGGATGGCCTCCCAGTTATCTTCAATAAGGCATTTGGCGAGATGCATCTTACGTATTATGGCTGGTAAAACGTGTGATTTTTCCAGATCGTAATTGTCATTGGTGCCATAAAGATTGGTGGGCATTACCGAGATATAATTGGTGCCATACTGAATATTATAGCTTTCGCACATTTTTATGCCCGCAATCTTGGCAATGGCATAGGGTTCGTTGGTATATTCAAGCACATCCGTCAGGAGGTATTTTTCTTTTAAAGGCTGCGGAGCCTGTTTGGGATAGATACATGAACTGCCTAGGAACAATAGCTTTTTCACACCATTCAGATAACAGGCATGGATAACATTGCACTGTATCATCATGTTTTCATAGATGAACTGTCCCCGGTAAATGTTGTTGGCTACAATACCGCCTACTTTGGCAGCAGCCAGAAATACATATTCCGGTTTTTCCCTGGCAAAGAATTCATTGGTCGAGCGTTGATCCATCAGATCCAGTTCGGGATAATCACGGGTTATGATATTATGATATCCCTTTTTTGTAAGGTTTCGCAAAAGCGCACTGCCGACAAGTCCGGTATGGCCCGCAAGATAAATTTTGCTGTCTTTTTTCATAACTTATGAAAAACAAAATTATTCAAAATAATTTAATGTCTGATAACCCCCATTCTTCAGGAATACTTCCTTGTGCATAAGTTTAATATCACTTTGCATCATATCCCTGACCAGGCCTTTCAAGTCGTATTCTGGGATCCAATTCAGCTTTGTTCTTGCTTTCGTTGGATCGCCAATCAACAGGTCCACTTCGGTTGGTCTGAAATAGCGCGGATCAACGGCCAATATTTCTTTACCACTGGCAATTTTGTATCTGTTATCAGCACAGGATTTTATAAACCCTTTTTCATCAGCTCCTGATCCGCGGAATTCAATTTCAATGCCTACTTCGCCAAAGGCCATTCTGACAAATTCACGTATTTCGGTAGTTATACCAGTAGCAATAACAAAATCTTCGGGTTGATCCTGTTGCAAAATAAGGTACATCGCCCTGATATAGTCTTTGGCATGACCCCAGTCACGTTTTGATGAAAGGTTTCCAAGATAGAGTTTGTCCTGTAAACCAAGCGCAATACGCGTAACAGCCCGGGTTATTTTGCGGGTGACAAAGGTTTCACCCCGAATGGGAGATTCATGATTGAAAAGTATACCATTGCAGGCGAACATATTATAAGCTTCACGGTAATTCACCGTTATCCAGTAAGCATATAGTTTAGCCACGGCATAGGGACTGCGCGGATAAAAGGGAGTATTTTCCGATTGTGGAATTTGTTGTACCAGACCGTAAAGTTCACTGGTGGAAGCCTGGTAGAATCGGGTTTTATTCACAAGTCCCAGAATACGGATCGCTTCAAGCATTCTTAATGCTCCAATTCCATCAGCATTAGCAGTATATTCAGGAGTATCAAAACTAACTTTCACATGGCTCATGGCCGCTAAATTATACACTTCATCGGGCTGTGTTTCCTGTATGATTCGTATAAGGTTGGTAGAGTCAGTCAGATCGCTGTAGTGGAGGACAAAATTTCGGTTTTCTACGTGCGGATCAAGGTATAAATGATCAATTCTTTCTGTGTTGAAAAGGGAACTTCTTCTTTTGGTACCATGAACAACATAACCCTTTTTTAGCAGGAATTCAGCAAGATATGCGCCATCCTGTCCGGTTATTCCAGTAATTAACGCTACTTTTTGTCTGTTCATAAGCTTTAAAATTTACATTTGGGAAGTTACTTAATATTCTTACATAATTTGTGGTATTCCCCTTTTAAACCAATCGGTGTGGCATTCCTGATCTGGAAAACGATCTCAACGGAAGGACGTGCATCCTGCAATCCAAATCCCCTTCCGGCCAGTATTTCTTCATAGCTTTTGGTATGTAAATCGGCAAATCCTTCGCTGAATTCAATCTCAGTCTTATCCATGACGATGGAACGGTAGGTTCGTGAACCTTTTTCTCTGACGGACTCCGGCAGATCATTGGCATCCAGGCTAAGGAACCATCTGACACGTGCCTTCTCGAGCTCAAGGTAACCGGATGCTTTATCCGTATGAAGCACATTAACCACGTTTTTCTTTACAGCGCCAAAAATCCAGGTCAGCATATCAAAAAAATGAATCCCAATGTTGGTGGCAATACCACCTGATTTTTGGATGTTGCCTTTCCAGGATGTGTAATACCAGTTTCCCCGGCTGGTAACATAAGTAAGATCAAGATCATGAACTACGTTGGCAGGAGCTGAATCCAATTTCTTCTTCAGATCAATCAAAACGGGATGCAAGCGCAATTGCAGGATCGTATTGATGCTTTTGTTATAATCTTTTTCAATTTCATCCAGGGCATCAATATTCCAGGGATTCAGCACAAGAGGTTTCTCACAGATTGCATTGGCTCCTGAACGGAGGGCAAAGCGGATATGAGAATCATGCAGGTAGTTAGGGGAACAGATGCTGACATAATCAAGCTGGATTCCCGAGCGTCGCAATTTATCAACATGCCTGTCGAATCTTTCAAATTCAACAAAAAAATGACTATCGGGGAAATAGCTGTCGATTATTCCTACACTGTCCGCCGGATCGAGTGTTGCCAACAGGATATTCTGGGTGTCCTTAATGGCTTTTAGATGTCTTACGGCGATATATCCGCCAACTCCGATAATGGCAAACTTCTTCTGGCTGGTCATTTTGGAATTTCCGGTTTATAAACTTATATAGGTAAGATTTTTGATCTTTTTACGGTAAATGCCCTTCACATCCATTACTAAACCTTTTTCAGTCAAATGCGACCTGAAATAGTCTTCTGACAGGTCGGAATAATCCTTGTGCGCAACAGCAACCACAATGGCTGCATAATCGTTGCCCGGCTTTTTGCATAGAGAAAAACCATATTCCTTATTCAGTTCTTCTGATGATGCATAAGGGTCAATGATGTCTACAGTTACGCCATAAGATTTCAGTTCATTCACGACGTCGGCTACTTTGGAATTCCTGATATCACTTACGTTTTCCTTAAAAGTGGCACCCAGAACCAATACTTTGGAGTGGAGAACGTTTTTACCGGCCTTGATGATTTTTTTAACCACTTCGGTGGCGATGTATTTTCCCATGCCATCATTAACCGCGCGTCCGGAATTGATTACCTGGGCAGCATGACCAAGTTCAGCCGCTTTAAAGGTCAGGTAGTAGGGATCAACACCTATACAATGCCCGCCAACCAGTCCGGGAAAAAACTTCAGGAAATTCCATTTGGTGCCGGCGGCCTCAAGCACTTCAAAAGTATTTATGTTCATTTTATTAAAGATCATGGAAAGTTCATTCATGAGGGCAATGTTAACATCGCGTTGGGTATTCTCAATGATCTTGGCAGCTTCGGCGACTTTAATCGATGAAGCCTTGAAAACTCCGGCTTTTACTACGAGAGCATATACTTTGGCTACTTCATCAAGTGCTTCTTCATCGCAGGCTGATACTATTTTTGTGATGGATGTGATTGTATGTTCTTTATCTCCGGGGTTTATTCTTTCAGGAGAATAGCCCAGCTTGAAATCAACACCACATTTAAGTCCGGACAGATCTTCAAGAATTGTTCGGCATTCTTCATCAGTGGTACCGGGATAAACTGTGGATTCATATACCACATAATCTCCTTTTTTCAGAATCGAACCAACTGTTCTTGTAGCGGAAAGCAACGGGGTAAGATCAGGCAGGTTATGTTTGTCGATGGGAGTAGGTACGGCAACAATATGAAATGCAGCCTTTTTCAAAACATTTTTGTCCGTAGTGAATTGAATATCGGTATTTTGAAAGACCTCAGGTTCCAGTTCATCACTTGGGTCAACGCCCCTTTTCATCATTTCGATGCGGGAGGAATTTATATCAAATCCGATTACCTTTATTTTCCGGGCAAAAGCCAGGGCAATCGGTAACCCGACATAGCCAAGGCCCACCAGAGAAAGGCTGGCTTCTTTTTTGAGTAGCTTTTCATAGATATGCATAAAACTGGAATTTTATTGGTTTATAAATGGATTCTGGCATAAGCAGATCAGAATGGGGTGGCAGGGTTATATTCCGAATTCCTTTTTGATCTTATCTACAAAATCGAGTTTTTCCCAGCTAAAAAATTCAACTTCCTTGTTTACTGTAGTGCCGTTGGTCAAAAGGGTCACCTTTTGGGTATAAGGTTTTCGGCCCATATGCCCGTATGCAGCAGTGGGCAGAAAAATCGGATTTTTTAGTCCAAATCTTTTAATGATAACTGCTGGCCTCAAATCAAAAAGTGAAGATAATCTTTGTGCTATTTCACCATCATCCATTTTCACTTTGGCAGTTCCGAAAGTGTTAACGTAAAGCCCCACTGGCTTTGCCACGCCAATGGCATAAGCAACCTGCACCAAAGCCTCATCGGCGATACCTGCAGCCACCATGTTTTTTGCAATATGGCGCATGGCGTATGCTGCCGAACGGTCAACTTTGGAACTGTCTTTTCCGGAAAAGGCTCCGCCGCCATGAGCTCCTTTGCCACCATAGGTGTCAACAATTATTTTGCGACCCGTCAAACCGGTATCCCCATGCGGTCCACCAATGACAAATTTTCCTGTAGGATTCACATACAGGAGATAATCATTTTTAAACAGGACTTTTACCCTTTCCGGCAGTTTGGAGAGAACGCGCGGAATGAGGATTGACCTTACATCGGCTTCTATGGCTTTTAACATTACTGAATCTTCGCCAAAATTATCATGCTGCGTTGAAACTACCAGTGTATGTATCCGAAGTGGCTTAGCGTCATCGCCATATTCAACAGTTACCTGAGATTTGGCGTCGGGTCGTAAATATTTCATGAATTTGCCTTCCCACCTGATTTCCGACAGTTCCTTGAGCAGCATATGGGAAAGTTCAAGCGAAAGGGGCATGTAATTATCGGTTTCAAGGCAGGCATAACCAAACATCATTCCCTGGTCCCCGGCACCCTGATCCTCCTCATTGCCTCTCTCAACGCCACGGTTAATATCCTGGGATTGTTCATGAATGGATGAAATTACTCCACAGGAATCCGCTTCAAACATATAGTCGGAGTGAACGTAGCCTATTTTCTTGATCACATCCCTGGCTACTTGCTGGACATCAACATAGGCATTGGTTTTCACTTCACCGCTCAGTACAACCAAACCGGTAGTTACCAAAGTCTCGCAGGCTACTTTGGATTCAGGATCACGCCTGAGGAATTCATCCAGTAACGCATCAGATATTTGGTCGGCAACCTTATCGGGATGTCCTTCTGAAACTGATTCGGAAGTAAATAAATAAGCCATATGAATAAATTGATTTGAAGTTAATACACGGCGCAAAGATAAAAAGAGAAATCATATGCCGGTAAATTGAAGGGAATTAGTTGATAAATATACGCTTTTACGAGGTGAGTTCCCTGAAAACGTCTTCCAGCTTCCGGTCTTTCTTGTGAAGGGAAAGAATGACAAGGTTGTTTTTCACGGCCAGTTTAAAAAGTTCTTCCCGTATATCATGGCTTCCGGTGGTTTCAATAAGCCATGTACCGGATTTCAGCTTCCTGATCTCATCGATGGAAGTCAGTTCCCGGAGTATCTCGGAGTTGATTTCTTCACTGAATTCCACAATGATTGTATGTGTTTTTTTCCCGGAATGTTGTCCAATGTTCCCGGTAAGATCATTGGCAATAATCTGACCCTGGTTGATAATGATCACTCGCTGGCAGATTGCTTCCACTTCCTGCATGATGTGGGTCGACAGTATGACTGTTTTCTGCCTGCCCAAATCAGAGATCAGGTTTCTTATCTCCAGGATCTGATTAGGGTCAAGACCTGTGGTGGGTTCATCCAGGATCAGGATTTCCGGGTTATGGATAATGGACTGTGCAAGGCCAACCCGTTGACGATATCCCTTGGAGAGAACCCCTATCCTTTTATGCATTTCCGGTTCCAAACCGGTTAACCTGATAACCTCCCGCACCCTGTCATCGCTTTCTTTGCCCAGGTTGTAAAGTCCTGAAACAAAAAGCAGGAATTCTCTTACATACATATCGGTATACAAGGGATTATTCTCGGGCAGATACCCCAGGAGCCTTCTTATATCATCGGAATCACCGGATATCCTGGCACCGTTCAGTTTTACCTCTCCTGATGTTGGAGCAAGCAAGGCACAGATTATTTTCATCAGGGTGGATTTTCCTGCGCCATTGGGACCGATTAGCCCGACAATTTCACCTGAATTGACAGTAAAGCTCACATCATGCAGGGCTTGCTGACTTCCAAATATTTTACTGACATGCTCAACAGAAATTGACATAGAAAATAACATTATGTGTCAAATATAAAGCATAAGTTTTATTGATTGCAGAAGTCCGATAGCAGTTTTCAAATTAAATTGTCTTAAAACTGCCTTAAAATGCTATTTTTGCAGGTTACAAATATATTGATTTCACTTTATGAGAATTAAAGAACTGCTTTCTTCCAGGGAATATGGTAGTGAAGTAACGGTAAAAGGATGGGTCAGAACCCGGCGAGGCAACAAAAACATAACATTTGTCGCTTTGAACGATGGCTCTATCATTCATAATATCCAGGTAGTCATTGATATGAGCAGGTTTGATGAGGACCTTATTAAACTGATCACAACTGGATCCTGCATTGCTGTTACGGGAAAACTTACTGAATCACCGGGGAAAGAGCAGCATGTTGAAATTCACGCTGATTCAATAAAACTCTATGGTACTGCAGATCCCGAAGTATATCCCCTTCAGAAAAAGGGCCATACACTTGAATTCCTTCGCGAGATCGCCCATTTGAGGCCCAGAACCAATACATTTGGCGCAGTATTGCGCATCAGGCATGCCATGTCTTTTGCCGTTCATAAATATTTCAATGATCATGGGTTCTTTTACCTGCATACTCCGATCATTACAGGTTCTGATGCCGAAGGTGCCGGGGAGATGTTTCGGGTGACCATACTCGATCCCAAAAATCCTCCTTTGCTGGAGGACGGATCGGTCAATTTTGCTGAGGATTTTTTCGGACGCGAGACCAATCTTACGGTGTCCGGACAACTTGAGGGTGAGTTGGGAGCACTGGCCCTTTCCAGCATTTATACATTCGGCCCCACTTTCAGGGCAGAAAATTCCAATACACCCAGGCATCTCGCCGAATTCTGGATGATTGAGCCTGAAATGGCCTTTTATGAGATCGAAGACAATATGAACCTGGCAGAGGACTTTTTGAAGTATCTCATCAGGTATGCCCTTGAAAATTGCAGCGCTGACCTTGAATTTCTTTCGGGTATGTATGATAAGGAACTGATAGACAGGCTCAATTTCGTTGTCAACAATCAATTCGAAAGGATCACCTATACCAGGGCAGTTGATATCCTTCAGCAGTCTGCTGAGAAATTCGAATTTCCTGTTTCGTGGGGAGTTGATTTACAAACTGAACATGAGCGATACCTGGTAGAGCGGCATTTCAAAAAGCCGGTGATTGTAACCGATTACCCTAAGGAAATCAAGGCTTTTTATATGAAGCTGAATGACGATGGGAAAACTGTGCGTGGCATGGATGTGCTATTTCCAAAAATTGGCGAAATAATTGGCGGATCGCAACGTGAAGAGGAGCTGGAAAAACTTGAAGGACGGATTAAAGCGCTAAAACTGCCCGAGAAAGAACTTGGGTGGTATCTCGATACCAGAAAATTCGGCACAGCACCCCACAGCGGATTTGGATTGGGTTTTGAAAGATTGCTGCTTTTTGTGACGGGTATGGCCAATATCCGGGATGTGATTCCATTTCCGCGTTTTCCCAAGAATGCCGATTTCTGAAAATATCCAATCGTAATAAATAGGATGAACCCCCATGCTTAAGCAGCGATTACAGCAGAAGTTATTGCAGAAATTGTCTCCCCAGCAGATTCAAATGATTAAGCTGTTGGAGATACCCACTATGCAGCTTGAGCAACGGATAAAGGCAGAAATTGAGGAGAATCCGGCACTGGAAGAAGGAGCCATTGAAGAGAGTTCGCTTGAACTTGAAAAGCAGGAAGATGATGTGAGCACCGATCCCATGGATAAGGACAAGGAGGAGTTTACACTCGAGGATTATGTGGATGAAGATGAATACCCGTCTTACAGACTCAATGCCCAGAATTATTCAAAGGATGACAAAAGAGAGGACATACCATTCTCAGTTGGATTGTCATTCCAGGATTATCTTGAAAGCCAGCTCGGTTTAAGATCGCTCGATGAGAAACAGCATTTGCTGGCCCTTTATATTCTCGGAAATATTGATGATGATGGTTACCTCCGTCGTAAGCTGGATAATATTGTTGATGATATTGCCTTTACGATGAATATTAAAGCCGACGAGTCTGAACTGGTTGACATTCTTAGGATTATTCAGGATTTTGATCCACCTGGGGTTGGTGCGCGCAGTTTACAGGAATGCCTGCTATTGCAGATCCAATCCAAAGACCTGGAAAATCCCGCAGTTGCTTTGGCACACCGGATACTGAAGGATTTCTTCGAGGAATTCACCAGAAAGCATTATGATAAAATAAATACCCGGCTTAACATCGGGGATGATCAGCTGAAAGATGCCCTGGATGAGATCCTGAAACTGAATCCCAAGCCCGGTAGCTCATACAGTGATCCGCAGAATAAGGTCGTTGGGCATATCACGCCCGATTTCGTGCTGGAAAACAATGAAGGTGACCTTGAACTCAGTCTGAATTCCAGGAATTTGCCCGACCTGAAGGTTAGTAAAACATATTCGGAAATGCTTCAGGCATATCAGTATAATCGTGGACACAACTCGAAAAGCCAAAAGGAAGCGTTGAGTTTTGTTAAACAAAAGCTGGATTCAGCGAGGTGGTTTATCGATGCTATCCGACAGCGTCAGAACACATTACTGGTTACCATGAATGCAATTATCAATTACCAGCGCGAATACTTTCTTACAGGAGATGAAACCAAACTCCGGCCCATGATTCTCAAAGATATTGCTGATATTACCGGGCTTGATGTTTCAACGATTTCCAGGGTTGCCAACAGCAAATACATACAGACCAATTTCGGCATCTTCTCCTTGAAGTTCTTTTTCTCCGAAGGAATGCAAACCGAATCGGGAGAAGAGGTATCCACACGTGAAATAAAAAAGATCCTGCAAAACTGCCTCGATGCTGAAGACAAACGTCATCCGCTTACTGATGACCGGCTGGCTGAAATTCTTAAGGAAAAGGGTTATCATATTGCCCGGCGGACCATTGCCAAATACCGTGAACAATTAAACATTCCTGTTGCACGCATGCGTAAAGAGTTATAAAATGGAGAAACAAATAGCCAATGCGCTGTCCTATATTACTCACCCCTTGCTTGTGCCCTTGCTTGGACTGCTGGTAATCAGCAATTCAGGAACCTATGCCGCTGATATGGACATCCATTACCGCCAGTTTATATATATATCAGTTTTTATCATGACCTTTTTGCTGCCGGCCGGACTCATACCCTTGTTTTTGTACTCGGGATTGGCTAAAAGCATTAATTTTTCCGAACGCAAAGAAAGGCTGGTACCTCTTTATGTCACCCTGGTATTTTATGTGGCTGCTTATTTTTTTATCCGTAAACTCCCGATAAGCCAAATTTACCAACGATTTATGTTCTCGGCTTCCCTTTCAGTGCTTTTGGTTCTTGCAGTTTCCTATTTCTGGAAAATCAGTGCGCATACTGTTGCATGGGGCGGATTGGTTGGTTTGATCTGGAGTATTACGCTGCGGTTTGAAACCGATCTGATGCTTTTTCTGGTAATAAGCCTTATTTGCTCTGGTTTCGTAGGCTTTGCGCGGTTGCGACTTGGTGAACACAATCCGCTTCAGGTATTTGCGGGATTTTTACTTGGTTTTCTGGTTATGCTGGCAGTGTTTTTTATTTGACAGCCGATTGCTCCCCGATATACTTCAACAGCCTGTTTTCATCCAGATCATCCTGGTGAACCCGGGAAAAGTACCCTTGCCTGGATAGATGTTCTGCCAGATATTCCTGTTCGGGTTGTCCCGGGGTTGGCACCAGCAATGCTGTTTTTCCCAGTGTTACCAGATCCATAATTCCTGAATATCCCGATCTGCAAATGATTGCCCGGGCCTGCAAAAGGACCTGTTTGAAATGGGATGCGTTAAGATGCGGAACCACAGTGACCATCCCGTCCTCAGGCAGCACGGAAGAAGAGCATCCCTCGTGAAATCCTGCTATGATCATTGTTTTTTTGCGCAATCTCAGGGCCAGGGCCAGAGACATTTTGAAGAAT
Source organism: Bacteroidales bacterium (assembly GCA_016930375.1). GTDB lineage: Bacteria > Bacteroidota > Bacteroidia > Bacteroidales > UBA10428 > UBA5072. Next base: position 55,051 of record JAFGGU010000044.1, read on the forward strand.
AACCCGAGCTGGGGCTCTGGTCCGCTTAGTACAAATACCAGTTCATATTTCTCCTGCGATTCAGGCAAACTCACTGCCGGCGTTGTTTCAAACCTCGAAAGTATCCCAATAAAGGACGCATTCCGTGGCAATCTGAAACGGTGAGACAGCTTGCCACTCAGGCTCATTTTCTGATCGGGAATATCAGGGATCCAGCATTCATTAAACTGATGGATGAACATACGAATCACCCGGTAAACAGGGTATTCAACCCAATGCAACATGGGCGGCAGTAAGGGCGAAATCTGGTGTGTTACAAAAATGCAATGAGCCTGTTTACAGAATAATCCATAGCGGTTATCTGAAACTACCACATCCACATGATGAACTTCAACAATATTCCTGATCACGCGGTGTTCCCGGAAAACTGAAAGTACCATTCCGGGCAATTGGAAAAAAAGCAAAGGGGCAAGCCATTTACCACTTCCGTAGTAGCGAACAACAAATGAAGGTATGGAAATAAAGGGCAGACCAGGGAAGGATGCTTTAAGCAAATCACCCGATTTCCCCGATCCTCCCAGGATTACCTGATAATCGCTTTTGAGATAGCGATGAATTATCGCGATCATCCGAGATGAATGCCCCAACCCCCAATCGAGTGGACAAACGATCACTTTTTTTTTGGGTTGCAAGTTTTCCGAATTATCATTACGGAGTGACCTGGGTCTTAATTCCTGCCAGTGAAACACGATTGGCAATAATCTCCAGTTCCTCCTGACTTATGCTTTCAAGCCCCTGTATTGCAGTATCCCTTGCGATAGAATAAATCATGACCATTTCAGGATGAATTTGCTCCAATGCCGTAAGCCATGCCTTAACCTCTCTTTCGGTGGTGTTATCAACATGTATTCCATTGTACCTGCCCCTGAGAAATAAGGTCTGGATGATTACTTTGCCATGAAACTGCTTTAAAAGTTGAATTATTTCAGAAGGGCTGTAATTGCCTCTCGGGCAATTGATAGTATTAAGAGTTTCTTCAATGGCTGAATCCAGTTTGAGTATGTTCAGGTCCGCTTTTAATAGGGCATTGAAAATTTCTGGTCTATCAATACGAGTGGAATTGGAAAGAACAGCAATGTTGGCTTTGGGGTAATAGAAATTCCGTGCGTCTATGGCATCATCCATAATCCGGGGAAATTCAGGATGCAGGGTGGGTTCTCCGTTACCGGCAAATGTTATGCTATCCAGGTATTCATTATTCTGTTTCATCTTGCGGAGTTTTTGCCCCAACATGTTTTTAACCTCCCCTGCAGCGGGAAATTCAGAAGACGTACTTCCCGAAGGAGTCAGGCCGCATTCACAATAGACGCAATTAAAGGTGCATATTTTGTTATTTGCCGGAAGCAGGTTAATCCCAAGCGATTCACCAAGCCGCCGGCTCCATACCGGCCCGAAGATGATACTATCAAACAGAAAGGTTGACATGGGGGAAAGATGCAAGATTAAAGACTAAAGATTTAAGATTTAAGATTCAAGATTCAAGATTCAAGATTCATGAACAAAGATAATTGAAGTGATGAAGTAATGAAGTGATGAAGTAATTACAAATAGTTATATTTATCATTAATACAATTTTACCGGCCATGAATTATATCGACCTGTTTAGTATTGTTTTGCTGGTTTATGCGGTTTATAAAGGATTCTCCAAAGGCTTCATCATGCAGTTGACATTATTGGCTGCTTTGCTGCTGGGTATCTTCGGCGCACTGAAATTTTCAGGATTCACTGCCCGTCTGCTGGAAAGTCACGTCAGCCTCAATCCGGAGTTTTTGTATATGGCTTCCCTGGGCCTGACCTTTGCACTTGTTTTTATTGCTGTCAATATCATTGGCAAATTGATGGAAAAACTGATCAAAGCCATTGAATTATCATTCGTCAACCGATTGCTCGGCGTTTTATTCAGCATTGGCAAAATTGTGCTCATTCTTGGAGTTCTTCTTACTTATGTGGACCGCATTGATCGGAGAGTTCAGTTTTTACCCAAAGGTTCCCGTGAGAATTCTATTTTCTTTACCCCCTTCACAACTTTTGTGCAGACTATCTTCCCTGCACTTGCGCCGCCTGGATCGCGGAATGCCGCGGATAATGGGGAACAGGCATGAAGATCGATGTATTCATTTAAATAAAAGCGAAATGCTATCTTTGCGAAAAATTATAATTTACCTATGACGTTTATTAAGGAACTCCTTTGGAGAGGCATGATTCACGACATGATGCCGGGAACGGAAGAGCAGCTGGATAAAGAAATGACTTCCGGTTACATTGGGTTCGATCCGACCGCTGATTCATTGCATATCGGGAATTTGTTGCCAATTATGATGTTGGTGCATTTTCAAAGAGCTGGTCATAAACCCATTGCTCTTGTGGGAGGAGCAACAGGTATGATAGGTGATCCGTCTTTCAAAGCCGAAGAAAGGAGATTTCTGGATGAAGAAACCCTGAAATACAATTTATCCTGTCAAAAGAAACAACTTGAAAAGTTCCTTGATTTCAATTGTGGTGCCCACTCAGCGGAAATAGTGAATAATTTCGAATGGTTCAGGGAATTTTCATTTTTGGGTTTTCTGCGGGATGTAGGGAAACACATCACCGTGAATTACATGATGTCGAAAGATTCCGTAAAAAAGCGTCTCGAAACCGGCATATCTTTTACCGAATTCAGTTACCAGCTTATACAGGGGTATGATTATTATTACCTGTACAGGCATAAGAACTGTAAGTTGCAGATGGGGGGATCAGATCAATGGGGCAATATTGTAACCGGCACGGAACTGATTCGCAGAAAGGACGAGGGAGAAGCGTTTGCGCTTACCTGTCCCCTGGTCACCAAAGCTGATGGAGGCAAATTCGGCAAATCGGAAAAGGGCAATATATGGCTCGACCCCATGAAAACTTCGCCCTATGCTTTCTACCAGTTTTGGTTAAATGTTTCGGATGAGGATGCCGGGAAATACATCAAATTGTTTACCCTTTTATCCAGGGAGGAAATTGATGAAATAACCCGGGAACATATGGAAGCCCCGCACATAAGGCTGCTTCAAAAAAAACTTGCCAGCGAGATCACACTCATGGTGCATTCCCGGGAAGGGCTTGAGTCTGCCACGGAGGCATCTGAGATTCTCTTTGGAAAAGGGACCCGGGAGACGCTGAAAAAGCTTGATGAAAATACATTTCTGAGTGTATTTGACGGAGTCCCTATGTTCCCGGTTGATTTGGAATCGCTGAAATCCGGAATCAACATTGTTGATTTGTTGGGCGAAAAAACGCAGGTTTTTTCATCCAAAGGGGAGGTCCGTAGAATGATCCAGGGGGGCGGAGTGAGCATTAACAAGGTCAGGGTTGAAGATGAAACACTCAGCATCAATGCCGGAGACTTGCTGAATGACAGATATATTCTGGTTCAAAAAGGGAAAAAGAATTATTACCTTATAACTGGTAAATAAGAAATCATGATGGAAAACAAGACTGTTCACCCTGCGATTGTCAACAATGCTTTTGATTTAATCAGGTTTACCTGGAGCAAAAGATGGATTCTCATTGCGCTGTCGGCGTTTGCTTTTATAGTATCGGTGATTATATCCTCAACCATAACACCCAGGTTCAAATCAAGCGTGGTGCTTTTCCCTGCTGCTTCTGTATCTCTTTCCAAGAGCCTGGTCGAAACTTCATCCATTCAGACTGACAATCGTGATATCATGTCTTTTGGGGAAGATGATGAGGCCGAAAGAATGCTGCAAATCCTGCATTCTAACCAGATCAAGGATCACATTGTCAACAAGTTTGATCTGATGGCCCATTACAAGATTGATCCTTCTTCTTCTTTCCCTTATACACGGTTGGATAAAAAGTACAAGGGTAACATCAGTTTAAAGCGAACAGAATTCATGTCCATTGAAATTGAGGTGCTGGATACCGATCCCCAGATGGCTGCTGATATTGCCAATGAAATAGCTTCCTTTGTTGATTCAACCATTCATAACATACAACGCGAAAGAGCGGTTGAAGCTTTCAATATTGTTGAACAGGAATATACCCGTTCACTGCATGAAGTTGAGCTGTTCAGCGATTCACTTCGGAAGATCCGGGAACTGGGAGTAATTGATTATGAATCGCAGGCAGCATCTCTCAATACAGCATATGCAACTGCACTGGCACAAGGCAACCGGACTGCTGCCAATGCCATTTTAGAACGGATGAATACCCTGTCGAAATACGGCGGTATTTACGTTGAATTGTCCCAAAAGCTTGAATCTGAAATACAGAGACTGGGCCAGTTGAAAATTAAATATGCTTCCAGCAAAATCAATGTGGATCAAACCCTGCCCCAGATTTTTATTGTGGACAGGGCTGTTAAGGCTGAACGAAAAGCTGTTCCCCGGCGATCCATCATCGCATTTGTGACAACCCTGTCGACCTTTGCGTTTGCCCTGCTGGTGTTACTGATCATTGATCAAATTAAACCGGAGAAATAAAAATGCCCCTGTTGCTTTATCTGAAGAAGCACAGCTTTGTAATTGCCATCGTATTACTTTACGTTTTGGCCGATATGGCGCTTACCCATAAGGAGATCTATCTTCTTAACCTGTTGCCTCTCGTCCTTTTGCTGGTTTATCTCGCCATAGCACGTATCGACCTGATTTATTTTCTGATTGTTTTGTTTACTCCGATTTCCGTTCAGTTTATTGAATACTTTCCATCTTCACCTGTTGATTTTGCCATACCCACCGAGCCCCTGCTGTTTGGTGTTTTGATATTGCTGGTTTACCGTACGGTTCAAAACGGATTGGAGGATCGCCGGATTTTCAATCATCCCGTAACCTATGTTATTTTATTCTACCTCTTTTGGCTATTTATAACCAGCATTACCAGCACAATGCCTTTTGTTTCATTTAAACTCCTGCTGGCCCGGATCTGGTTTATCGCCATTTTTTACTGGCTGGCTGTCCTGGTTTTCAAAAAGCACAACAATATCCGGGTTTTCATCTGGTGTTACACCATACCCATGCTGTTGGTGATTGGCTATACCGTGATCAGGCACCTGGGGTATGGACTATTCGATAAGGATGCGGCGCACTTTGTCATGGAACCTTTCTTTCGTGATCATACATCATACGGCGCTATTCTGGCAATCCTGTTTTTTGCACTGGGAGGGCTGATTCTCAATCGCAAATCGAGTTTGCTGAATAATATAATGCTTTGGATGACCTGGGCAATGGTTTCCATCGCCCTGGTTCTGTCATACACACGCGCTTCCTGGATTAGTGTTCTGTTTGCAGCCGGAATACTTGTGCTCACGCTGCTGAAGATCAGGTTCAGATATATCCTGGCTATTGGGGTAATTGCTATTGTTTATTTTACCAATCAGCGCATAACCATTATCCAGAAAATGGAAAGGAACCGGCAGACCTCCTCGGTAACACTTAGTGAGCATGTGCAGTCGATTTCCAACATTACCACCGATGAATCAAACCTGGAACGGATCAACCGTTGGAATTGCGCCTTGCGGATGTTTGGTGAACGGCCTTTCTTCGGCTGGGGCCCGGGTACCTATATGTTCAAATATGCCCCGTACCAAATTTCTTCCGAGAAGACAGGCATCAGCACTGACTTTGGTGACCGGGGGAATGCCCACTCAGAATACATTGGACCTTTGGCAGAAAGCGGATTTTTAGGATCCCTGTCGTTTGTGCTGGTTGCCTTCATGAGCCTGATGACAGGATTCAGGGTTTACAGCAGGATCAGGGACAAACACCTGAAGCAAATGACATTGGGCTTATTGCTCGGGTTCATTACCTACCTGGTGCACGGAGCTTTAAATAACTTCCTGGATACGGATAAGGCTTCGGCTCTTTTTTGGGGAATAACAGCCGTATTTGTTTCGCTGGATATTTATTTAGTAGAACTCAATCCCCAGGATTGAGATATCATCAAAGATGGCAGGACTGCCTTCAAATATCCCCTGTTTTCTTATGATAGCCTGAATGTTATCTTCGATCAGGTTATTGTTCATGATGCAATCTTCCAACTCTTTGGTTCCGAAGGATACTTTTTTACCATCAATCAGCTCCACGAGTCCGTCGGTATAACAAATGATTTTGGCCGGTTCCTCAATGGTAACGGAGCCTTTGCGGATCAGGGGTATTTCGTCGATCATGCCAATACCTACACAACCCTTGCTCAGAAAGGACAGTTCCTTTTTATTTTTCAGGTACATCATGGGTTGGTTATGCCCTGCATTGATATATTGAAGTTCCTGGGTTTTATAATTGAACTTGCCTACGAAAAGGGTGATGAACTTTTCTCCGTTGGCAGAGACCATGACCCGTTCGTTGAGCTTTTCTATCAGCGCATCCAGGGATATATCATGAGTAAACAAAGCCCTGAGGTTGGCCTGAAAATTCGACATGAGCAAGGCAGCCGACATTCCTTTCCCCGAGACATCAGCGATGCAGAATCCGAATTCATTCTTGCTCAGCTGAATATAATCATAATAATCACCACCGACATCGAAATGCGGAAGGTAAAAAGCAGTCATGCAAATCCTGTCATTTTTGGGAAGAATGGATGAACTCGGGATTAGCATATTCTGCATCTTGGAGGCAAGTTCAAGCTCTTTCTTGATCGCTTCCTGGCGCAGACTATCCTTGAAAAACCTTATGTTTTCAATGGCCACCACGATGATGTTGGTGAGAGTCTGTATGAAATTCAGGTGCTTTATGATGGGACTTACCCCTTCTCCTTCTTCAATATCACCAATGATGACATAGGCAATCGGTTTGCCTTTATTGATAACAGGAATCACGATGTCGAATGCATTCAGTGTTTTGTTGGGTGAAGAGGTAATGAAAGAAATATCCTGGATGGGTAAAAGGTCGTTTTCAACGTTGATGCAGGCATAGGATTCGCCGACATCACCTGACCGGAGCAGGCATTGCCAGGTGCCGTCAAATTTAAATATCAGTACTTTCCCTATATTCAGGTCTTTGGTCAGAAGCCTTTCATAGATTTCCAGCAGCTCTTCCGTGGTGAGGTTTTCATTGATGGCCTGCGTGATGTTCAACAGAGATTGCAGCTTAAAAGTAGTCAGCTGTAACCTGTTGATCGACGCCTTGTCTGTTTTTTCTTCCTTCACTGTATGGATTCAAAAAGTAGGTAAATTACCTGTAAGATACGAAAAAAATGTCAACAGGTTTCCTTCGGATTTCAGACCCGGAACTATTGGATTTAATCCCTTCTGAACATCAAAGGGTATTTCAGGTTGGAGAACTGTTCCAGGTCCATTTTGAGAGAAGCCACCAGCAGATCAAACCTGACTTTAATGGGGATAATATTTTTGTCAGCTGATAGCCAGATGGTCATGTCATCTTCTGAGTCGAACATGCGACCGGGTTCAACAACCGGATCGAAGCGATAGCACATGATCTTACCATACTTTGTTTTCACTTCCTCTTTGCCTTTGTACCGGATCTCAAACGGGAAAAGTTCGTCATCAAAATACGTGACTGTCTTCAACACGTCTCCGGATTTTGCCTTACTCATGTCAAGGGTGCGGACAAAGTAAATCAGGGAGATCATGTCGAGAATATCCGGAGGAACCTGCATGGTAGTGTCGAGACGAAGGCTGTAGGCAGTGTTGTTGGTACGGTCAATAAAAGCTTCTTCATGCTTTTTGTAGTTTCCTTCCTTTACATCGCGCACTACTTTATATGGAAGACCGGTTTGGGTATCGAAATAACTTTCAAAGACATCCCTGACACTGTAAAGTTTTTCTGCCAGACCTATGGTTTTCCCTTCACCGCGGGAATGGTAAACAAGCTGGTTGTCATAAGTGACGTGTCTTAGGGTCAGCGTTGCTGCACCGCCTATTATGGGACCTACTCTTATGGTAAAAGTAAGCTTTTCTCCTGCTTTATAAGGCTTTTCATTGGATGCTACCGGTTTGATTTGCCCGTAACCTGCAACACTAAAGCAAAGTAACAATAAAACGTAAATAAGTCTTATCATATTCTGCAAATGTTTTGGATTAACGGATCGCATCATAATAAACGTAAAATTGCGAAAATAGTTAAAGTGGCACAATCTTTTTGGGAATGGTTGCTATGAAATCTTTAAGATAGAAGGGTTCGAAATAGGCGACATTCTCAAACTCCTGCAGGCTGAATTTTTGTTCGGCCAGCAAAGCAAGGGAAGCAGCATGCGGATATATATCCGGAACAAAAAAAGCATGCTCTCCGGCCAGGATATTCCGGCATTTATCCATTCCTGATCCGAAAAAAACGATATTGTGGCCGGACAGCAATGCGCGGTATGAGTCTTGCTCAATTATTCTGGCGGAAACGGGCTCGATTTCGTCGCCCCGGGAATTCAAAAGACATGTAAATACTTCCATCCTTCTTGCATCAATCATAGGACAAAATAGCATACCAGGCTTATCAAGCAAAGATTGAACCAATTCATCCGGAAATGCAACCAACTGATTGAAAATTATTTTCAAAGTATGTACGGCAATCAAAGGCAGATTCGCACCGAAACATAAGCCTTTTGCGGTTGAAACACCTATACGCAGACCGGTATATGAACCTGGACCTTTCCCTACGGCAACAGCATCAAGATCGGAAACTCCGATCCCTTTCTCTGCCAGTAACTCTTTGATGAATAAGGTTAACTTTGAGGCATGTGATCGGTCCTCAGACGTTTCGCGTTGTGATACAACACTTCCATTTACGGAAAGAGCGACAGAACATAATGGAGTGGCAGTTTCTATGTTCAGAATAACAGCCAAAATTTTAGTATTAGTTATTCTTTAAGCTGATCTTTGGTGACTTTCCTTACCGAAGCACCATCCTTAAGTTTTTTGGTAATCACATTATAGGGCGCCGTTATAACTTCCATTTCTTCATTAAGCCCTTCAAGGACTTCGATGTAATCATTATCCTGTATGCCGGTCTTGACAACAGTAATCTTTGCCTTTCCTTTGTCATACACAAAAACGACTTCCCTGGCTTCATCTGTAACCGATCCCTTGATTACCGAATCAGCACTGATGACTGAATCTGCCATCATGGTCACCGACTGAAGGGGGATACTGAGGACACCGCTTTTTGATTCAGTCATGATGTCTACGGATGCTGACATGCCAGGCCTGAAGGGCTGATTTTTTCCATCTTTGACCAAATCGGAGTATGATTCCTTGAGCAAAAGGATCTTAACTTCAAAGTTGGTAACCTGATCCGTGGTGAGTCCGGTGGTTGTGGCTGAATTAGCAATTTCAGTCACGATTCCTTTGAATTTCCGGTCCGGGAAAGCATCCACTTCAATATTGGCGGAATCGTTCAGTTTAACACGAACAATATCATTCTCGTTAACCTCTGTAAGCACCTCCATCCGGTCAAGATTGGCGACCCGAAGCATATCGGTCCCGCTCATCAGTTCCGTACCAACTACCCTTTCCCCCTTTTCCACGTTGAGAAGCGTTACAGTACCATCTATCGGTGCGTATATAGAGGTTCTGATGAGGTTTTCGTTGGACTCTTTCAGCGTAGCTTCAGCACTGTGAACGGAGTATTCCGCTGCGGCCACGCTCTGCTGTGATGCTGACACCTCAGCTTTGGCCACATCATGGGCTGCCTGCGCTGATTCCCACTCCGACTCCGATATGGTGCGTTCATCCCAAAGTTTTTTACTCCGGTTAAAAGACAACCGGGCTTGTTCATACCTTGCTTCCACTTGGGTCAGCATGGCTTTGGCATTGGAGAGGTTAGCCCTTGCCGCATTTAAGGATGCCAGGGTTCTGTCTCTGGCGGAGATATAGTTATCGGGTTTGATCTTGAGCAGAAACTGGCCTTTTTTTACCGCGTCCCCGTCCTTTACAACCAGCTCAACTATTTCGCCGGAAACATCCGGAGTTATCTTTACCTCAGTCTCCGGCTGGATTTTACCATTGGCCGTGATTACTTCAGTAATACCCCGGCGGGATACTTTTTCAGTAGTAACTTCGTAAGTGACTGATTTACCAAACCAACCGGCTTTTTTCCCGATTAAAGCAATTATTATCAGCACAACAACTGCTATTGATAAGTATATCAACAATTTCCTTGAATTCATAGCTTTTGGTAAAACGGATTTAGTATATTCATTCTGTAAAATTAAAATTTGGCTCAGACAAATGGCAAAAAGAATGTACTTTTTGCAAAAATTATCCGGCGTGATGAAGGATGAACCGGTCAGGATCATCGAGGACAAAGAAATTGGTAAGGTGAGCTTTATCAGGAAACCTGCTGCCCGTAACCTGAAGATCACAATCAGACCTTTCAGAAATGTGCTGGTGACCATCCCGCATTTTGTATCGTTTGAAACGGCTGTCAGTTTTGTTGAGGAAAAGCGCCAATGGATCAAAAAAAGCCAGGTCAGATTTGAACGATATCACAAAAGCATTACTCTTTTTGAGGAAAGCACTGTCTTTCAAACCCGTGATCATTTGCTGATCCTGGGCCGCCATAAAAAGAACACTATACAGACTGTCATCCGGGACGGACAGATAAGGGTATTGTTCCCGGAACATGCAGAGACACAAGATCCCAGGATACAAAAAGCGGTTCGAAAAGCAATTCAGGCCGCCTGGCGCCTTGAAGCACAAAGTTACCTTCCCGGGCAGGTCAGGAAGCTTGCTGCTCAATTTCACTTTCAGTATGGCAAGGTGACTTTCCGGAATAACAAAACCCGCTGGGGCAGTTGCTCAAGACACAACGATATCAACCTGAACATTCATCTGATGCGGTTGCCTTCGCATCTTTGTGATTATGTGATCCTGCATGAATTATGTCACACCGTCCACAAGCATCATCAGAAAGCATTCTGGCAATTGCTTAACAGCATCCTGGGAGGGCGCGCAAGAGTTCTGGATAAGGAGCTGAACGGGTATAGTCCGGAAGCCTGGTGATTTGAATTATCAACATTTACACCTAACTTTATCTAAAATTCTTCACCATGAAAAAAGTACTGATTCATCTTGCCAATGGTTTCGAGGAAATCGAAGCAATTACACCGATGGACGTATTGTGTCGTGCCGGATGTGAGGTAGTCACAGTTTCTGTAACCGGCAAACATGAAGTTATTGGCGCACATGGGATAACTGTGCTCGCTGATAAGTTATTCACGGAGTCGGATTATGATCATGCCGACATGATCTTATTGCCGGGCGGACAGCCTGGTTCTGACAATTTGAACAGCCATGAGGGCCTGAAAAAGCAAATTATGAACTTTAGCCAGCAGGGCAAGCTGCTGGCTGCCATCTGCGCTGCTCCGCTGGTACTGGGAAGTACCGGAGTGCTGAAAGGCAAAAAGGCGACCTGTTACCCGGGAGTGGAATCAAAACTAACCGGAGCGACAATTACCGGCAATGCAGTTGAAGTGGATGGCCATGTAATAACCGGCAGGGGTCCCGGACTGGCAATGAGTTTTTCAATGACGCTTGTTGAAATGCTTGTTGGGAAAAGCAAAGTAGAGGAATTGAAGCGGGCAATGATACTGTCATGATCGGGCGGTATTTTACAGTTCGGTAAGACAGTGGTGCGGCGATAAGGCGGAACGGTCTAAAACGGTTCCGCTTTTTTCTTGTGGGCAAGTTGATAAACAGCTGATATTCTATAACTTTTTTGTCCTCCGTCACGTAAAAAAACTGATTCAGGTTATGCATGATTGTTCATAAAATCATGTATTTCATAGTATCAGACATTATTAAATTACTGAACTTAAGAGCGTTTAACGGAAGGGAAACTACGGCAAACCAATACCTGACTGACCGGCAGTTTGGGAGTACTATCCCTTTGGGCACATTCATGAGAACCTTATTCCGACATAACTCGCAAAGGTTTGGCAAGGGCAGGGGAGCTTTTGCCGTTCAGATAATTTTGCTTGGTTTATGGTCAATTTCCTTCATGAGGGCTCAGACTATTCCGTTTTCTTCACTGGGGTATGGATATGAGAAAACCATCACCATTGATCCGGCAAGAGTTGCCGGGCTTGCTGATCTGACGGATTTCCCCCTTCTGGTCAGAATTTCCGGTGACGTAAATTTGAGCAATCCTGGATCAGGAGGACATGTATTCAGTGCTAACGGGTATGATTTAGCATTTGTTGATCAAAACGGCTATGCACTTGACTTTGAAATTGAACTTTACAATGGGACAACCGGTACATTGGTAGCCTGGGTTAGGATTCCAACACTGTCAACTTCTGCAAATACCGTCATTAAATTACTATATGGAAATCCGCAGATAACTGCCGACCCTTCAACGACAAATGTCTGGAACAGCGATTATGGCGGAGTCTGGCATTTCAGTAACAACAGCTTCCTGGATGCAACTTCCAACAACAATGACGGAAGCAATAGCGGTTCAACCGGTGGTACCTGGACTCTGGGAGGGTACCGGTCATTTGATGGTATTGACGATAAGATAAGCATTCCCAGCAATCCTTCTCTTGAACCAACCGCAGAAATTACAGTTTCAGCCTGGATTAGACGTTCTGGTACACAGGTTACCTGGGCGAAACCCTTGTGGTATGGAACAAATGCAGTTGATCCCTGGGGACCTTATGGTTTCGAGTTTTATGATATGGAAGACGATCGACTTGGATTTCACACATCTATTGGAGGAGTGGAAATTGAACCTCTTTCAGGCTCTGAAATTAACAGTGGCGTCTTTTATTTACTCACCGGGACCTTTGACGGAACCAATACCAGATTATATATCAATGGAGTACTACGAAATACTGTGGCCCAAGCGGGAATAATCGACGATTATATCGGAATTGATTTTGCAATCGGCGGAAAAACAGAAAATAATACGCAGAACTTCAAAGGTATGGTTGATGAAGTTCGGGTATTAAATAAAGCAAGATCGGCAGACTGGATAGCAACGGAATACAACAATCAAGGCAGTCCCGGAACTTTTTTTTCAGTAACGGGCGAAACTGTTCATTCCGTTTACAACTTTGGTGATGCCGGATTTAACAACATTTGTCCGAACAGTACCATCCCATATTCCGTTCCTAACAATGGATTTATCTATTCCTGGGGTGTTACGGGTAACGGAAGTATTCAGTCAGGGGCCGGCACCAATGCGATCACCGTGCTGTGGACAACCAGTACGGGCGGTGAAACCATTTCCCTGAATGTTGATGATGGTAGCAATTCAGATTTGGCCACCTATAATGTATTCATTGGAGACAATACAAATCCCACGGTGACAAGCTGTCCTGCAGCGATCAATGTCAACAGTGATGCAGGAGTATGCACAGCCACCTTAGACCCGGATAACCCGGTCTTTGCCGACAACTGCGCGGTCACGAAAGTCACCTGGACGATGACGGGCGCAACAACAGCC
>JAFGGU010000045.1 GCA_016930375.1 Bacteroidales bacterium
TAAATATAATATAAGCGTTCTTTGATTTTTTGATTTGTTTTCTACCCCGAAGGGGTTATATCTGAATAACCGTGGGTGATAACCCACGGGTAAGAGGATAGAAAACATTTTCAGCCCCGAAGGGGTTGAATTGATAAACATTCGGGTCTGTTATTCAGCCCCTTCAGGGCTGTGTTGGCTCACACAGTTTATTTCCGTGGGTTATCACCCACGGTTATTCAGATTATGCCACTTTGTGGCCCAAAACCGAAAAAAACAAGGATACATTAACTTATAAAATAATTGCATCAGTAGTAATTCACAATTCATAATTCACAATTCATAATTTCCATATCTCTTCCCCTGCCAGCTGTCTTTTTCCTCCAGCATTTTTTCAAACTTTGCGAGTATCTGGTCATATCTGGGTCCCCAGGGTCTGATCAAAGCATATCGGGGAGGGGTTTCTCCGGCAATCCGTTCAATTACAATTTGGGGATCGAGCAACTCAATATATTCGATGATAAATTCAAGATACTCCTCCATTTCAAACACTTTAAAAACGCCTGGATTCGTGAGATATTCATCAGCCATTGCCGTTCCCTTAAAAAGTTGCAACTGATGAAACTTGATGCTGGTGAGCGGAAGTTTTGATATCATTCCTGCGCTTTGCAGCATTTCCTCCCGGCTTTCACCGGGAAGTCCGAACACCATATGTCCTCCTGCAGGCAGTCCTCTTTTAGCTGTGCGATAAATCGCATCTGCGGTTTCTTCGAAAGTATGGCAACGATTTACCCGCCGGAGGGTTTTATTGTAAACCGATTCGATGCCATATTCAACCATGATGTGATGTTTCTGCGATAATTCCTGCAAAAGGGCCAGCTTGTCATCATCCACGCAATCCGGTCTCGTTCCGATTACCAGGCCTATAATTCCCCGTGAATCCAGGGCCTGCCGGTAAATATTTTGCAGGGTTTCAACTGGGGCATGGGTATTGGTGTAAGCCTGAAAATAGACCAGATACTGTGTGGCCCTCCGGTAACGTTTCTCATGGAAGGCGATTCCTTCCTCTATTTGCTGTGAAACAGGTTTGTCCGGATGGCAATAAGATGGATTGAAGGCGTCGTTCAAACAAAATGTACAGCCCCCTGTTCCCTTTGTCCCATCCCGGTTCGGACATGAAAATCCTGCATCAATGGTGAGTTTCTGCACCCGTCCGCCAAACAACTTTCGGATATATTCAGAATAACTGTTGAACCTTCTTGTATGTCCCCATGGGTACTTCATAATGAATAAATAACTTACAACCTACAACCTACAACCTACAACCTACAACTTACAACCTACAACCTACAACTTACAACTTACAACCTTTCCCAGTCTAACGTACCACAAAAATGCTTCAACATTTTCATACCCCATAATCTGCATTAACCTGGCATACGCTGTAACTTGATTTTCATGGACTGATTCCATGAGAGCCCCAAACTTGTAATCCACAACAAGGGTTCTTCCATGGCGCACCATAACCCTGTCGGGCCTTTTCAGGTCTCCACCGGGAAGGACTATTTCTGCCTCATTCATTGTTTTCCAGTCATCTGAAAACCATGTGGACACGTCCGGATTGCTGATAGACCGTTCGATAAGCTGAATGTATTTATCGCGCTCCGACCGGGAAATATGACCCTGCAACAACAAGCGGTCAACAGCAGGCCGGACATCGCCTGCATTTTGAATTCGTGTGAAAATATCATGGAGGATCTTTCCTTCATGGAGAGGCCGTGCAGGCTTATCCAGATTGGGATCAATGCTTAATTTACCCTGGAAGGCTATTTTAATCCGGTTATTGGCAGTCTGGATTGAAACGGGTTGATAATCTTTCTCTGCCGGTACTTTAGGAGATTCCAGGCGTGCCTTTGAAACCAGGGTTCCCGTTGTAAAACCTGTTCCGCCCAGCACCTGGCGAGCCAGGTCAGATACGGTTCTCAGCGGGCCATGATCTCCTGATTTGCATATCACAAACAGTCCTTCCCGGGCCCGTGTAAATGACACATACAGCAAATTCAGGTTATCGATGAGCTGGTGCTGGTATTCTCTGAAATAGTCAGCTGTGAAAAGGGTATCCTTCAGTTGCGCTGAAAAATTAAGGGGTAGCAGGTCAATCTGGTTGAACGGTTTTTCCTGCGGTTTGCACCATAAGAAAATATCCCTGTATGAATTCAACTCCCAGGTGCAGAAAGGAATGATCACGATTTTGAATTCAAGTCCCTTGGATTTATGGATGGTAATAATTCTCAATGCATCCTGATTGGAAGGAGCAGAAACTGATTTTTCCTTACCCTTATCTTCCCAGTGTTCCAGGAAACGGGAAATATCACCACTGCTTTTTCCGGCATATTCCAGGATCAGATCGCGAAAGGCCTGCAAATAGACACTTTCACCTTTGAACCTTTCCAGGCCAAAGAAGGCAATAATCCGCTCCGTGATCTCGGATAGAGAGAAGCTGACCAGTTTTTCAATGAATTGACTGTAATTCGGTTGCTCCAGACTCTCACCCGGTGATATATAGGTTTTGAAAATCCACTGGTGCAGGAAGATATTGGTCCTGTCGGTTGGATCGATACAATATTGCAGCAGGGAAATCATGAATGTCACGAGGGTTGAGCTTCCCAATCTCAACGCTTCATCGGAAATCACATCAAAACGGTATGCCGGATCGGGATTATCATGAGCATGTTTCATTAAAAAATCAGCAAGTTGTTTCGCCTCACTGTTTTTTCGGGTCAGTACAGCGATATCGCTTAAATGATAGCCTTTGTCCTGCAGCTCGCGCAGCATGTTTACAAGCTGATTTTGCACCCTGTCAGAAAAATCGGACCCATCATCAGCATCTAAAAAACTGACCTGCACGAAACCTCCTGAACTGTTGCTGTCAATGGGTTTCTGATCAATATCACCGTAAAGCCCGGCAATTACAGATTCGTCAGTCTGTTCCGAAAAATATTGTCCCTCTTGCCTGGCTTGATCATATTGCTGTTGCAGGATTTCTGACGCCGTTCTGAAAAACCGGTTATTAAACCCAATGATCTCAGGTTTTGAACGCCAGTTGGTCTGATGGGTCACAGCGCGTGTTATCCCCGGCGGGAAATCCCTGATGATGTAATTTTGAAGGATTTCCCAGTTGCTGTTCCGCCAGCGATAGATGGACTGTTTCACATCACCGACTGTAAGATTATCGAAATCCTGGGACAGGCTGTTGCTTATCAGTGGCTTAAAATTGAGCCATTGGAGGAAGGAAGTATCCTGAAATTCATCAATCATAAAATGGTGGTACCAGTATCCTGCCTTCTCATAAATGAAGGGAGTATCATTTCCGGCAATAATCCTGTTCAGGAACACTGGAGCTTGCGATAACAAAAAGGTATTGTTCTCATTGCACCATGCAACCGCCAGTTCTGAGAGGTCAGTCAAAATCCCCAGTGCATACAGATTTTTCAGGATAAGCCTGGCTGTAAAATAAACCCTGCTGTTCTTCTCATAGTAGCTGATCGCCTCCTTCATCAAAGGGATGAGATCCTTGCTGGCAACATCCGTGATGCGCGACTTGAGTGGTGAATTTGCAGTATACCATTTCTCGGGGCTCGTTACTGCGCTGGTAGCTGTAACTGTGGGTGATTTAAATTCACCGGTTTCGAGTTTTAAAAGGAAACCTGCAGGACCCCTGGCTTTACCGCTGAAATCTTCTTCAGACAATCCCGAGGCGTTCAGTATGGTTTTTGCCCGTATGCCAAAATTGCGGTAATCGCTTCCGATTCTATTAACCAGGGCGTACAATTCCATGTTGTATTTCTTCAGGAGATCACGGTCTGAGAAACGCTGAATGGCTTCTTCTTCAAATGATCTGAATTCCTCCCTGAAAATTTCCGAGCCCAGTGTTCGTATTCCGTTTTTCAGGTTCCAGCTTTCGCCCTTTTCTATAAGCGATTCAGCATATTTTGTAAGCCAGGACAACAGTGAATTGTCTGTCTCAGCCCGGAGCAGGAGCCTGTTGATGATCTCAGTCAGCAGGATGTCCGTGTCCAGTTCAATGGCATATCCGTTCTGTATTCCCAGTTCCCTGGTAAATCCCCGGATGATCCGCTGGAAAAATGAATCGATGGTGCTTACCGAAAAGCGTGAATAATTGTGAAGCAATCTTTTCAGGATCACCTTGGCCTTTTCACGAATTTGTTTTTCAGAAAGTTTGGTGGAATGAACCAGTCCGTTCAGTTGTTTGGAAGGTTTACCGGTCGAAAGCATGAAAAGCTCCAGGATAATACGGCTTTTCATTTCTTCCGTAGCCTTGTTGGTGAAGGTCACGGCCAGAATATGCATGAAATTATCCCGCTCGGCAAACAACAATCTGAGATACTCATGGGTAAGACTGAATGTTTTGCCCGAACCAGCTGATGCCCGTATGATTTTAAGACTGGCCAATGCGGTTTTATTGGTTGGGGAAATTACCAATTTTTAAATTGATTTATCTATGTTTGTATAAGCTAAAAAATAATACGCAGGGTCTCACATGAATTCCGGCATCAGGTTATCACTCCTTGTTACACTTTTCCTGGCATCTTTACTGGCCGTTATCAATCATTTCACCTTGCTGGGATTATCTCCCGTAATTTTTATGGTTAGCCGATGGTTGGTTATTCTCTCATTGATCGGTTATGCCATTGTCCGCAAATCCCTAACAACCTGGATACTTATCAGCATGATTATCGGCGCTGAGTTTGGATATGACTGGCCCGGTGTGGCTGTTCATCTTCAGGTCATCAGCAAGATCTTTCTTCGCCTGATCAAAACCATTATTGCACCCCTGCTGTTTGCTACGATCGTGGTAGGGATTGCCGGCCATTCCAATCTCAGGCAGGTTGGAAGAATGGGATGGAAATCAATGGTATATTTCGAAATAGTATCGACACTTGCTTTGTTCATAGGATTATTCGCGATCAATATCAGCCGCGCAGGAGAAGGGGTAGTGCAACCGGAAGGTATCACGACCGAAAACATCCAAAACCTGGATGTACAATCCGGTAGTGACATCATCCTGCATGTATTTCCGGAAAACATTGCCAAATCCATTTATGAGGGACAGGTGTTACAGATTGTGATATTCAGCATTATTTTCGGTATTGCGGTGGCCATGATTAAGGACAGGTTTAAAAGTCCAATGATCCGGTTTACCGAGGCCCTGGCGGAAACCATGTTTAAATTCACGCAGCTTGTCATGTATTTTGCACCATTTGCTGTTTTTGCAGCAATTGCATACAGTATTGGCCATATGGGCCTGGATATCCTTTTCAACCTTTTTAAACTGCTCGCGACTTTGTATGTTTCACTGATCGTTTTTCTTCTGGTGGTTCTTCTTCCCGTGGCTTTGCTTTTCAGGATACCCGTTAAAAAATTCATCCAGGCGATTTCAGAACCCGTATCCATTGCTTTTGCAACCACAAGTTCGGAATCAGCGTTGCCTGTTGCGATGGAAAGAATGGAAGAATTCGGCGTTCCGAGAAAAATTGTAGCCTTTGTCATGCCTACCGGGTATAGTTTTAACCTCGATGGAACAACCCTTTATCTTTCGCTGGCGACAATATTCGTTGCCCAGGTGGCGGGTATTCATCTGTCATTCGACCGGCAGTTGCTGATCGTGTTCACCCTGATGCTCACCAGCAAGGGTGTTGCCGGTGTTCCAAGAGCCTCCATGGTGATATTGCTGGCTACCGTTGCCAATTTCGGATTGCCGGCATGGCCGGTATATATCATTCTGGGTATTGATGAACTCATGGATATGGCGCGTACCTCCGTAAATGTACTAGGCAATTGCCTGGCCACGGCAGTAATAGCAAGATGGGAGGGGGAGTTGGGGGAGGAGCAGCGGCAGTAGCAGTAGCAGTGGCAGTGGCAGCAGGGGCAGCCCTTTAAAGCAAATAAATTTCCGACCTGAGTGATAACCTATTGTAATTTTACCTAAATTAGCTTTCCGAAAAGTACTTATTGTATATAATACAATTTATGTCTGGGCAAATCATTCCTAATCTTTCTGTTGATTGTGTTGTTTTTGGATTTGACTCAAAGGATCTTAATGTACTTCTTGTAGAAAGAACATTAACAGATAAGCAAAATCATTCCATCATTTTTTCCGATTATACCCTTACCGGCAACCATGTGCAGGAAGGAGAAAACCCGGATGATGCGGCGATACGAATTTTAAATGACCTTACCGGTTTACATGATATTTACCTGGAGCAGTTTCACACCTTTGGCCGTACAGACAGACTGTTAAAAGGAAAGGACCAGCTCTGGATCCATAGTTTGGGCCTGAATATTGCGGATCATGTGATTACCATTGGATATTATTCCCTGATCGACTGCACCTCGGTAGAGATAACCAATCATCTTTCGCGTAATGTCAAATGGTTTCCTGTCAACGATTTGCCGGAACTGGCGTTCGATCATGTTGAAATTCTTCTGAAGGCACTGGAAAGGCTGCAGTTGAAATTGAAACAGGAACCTATTGGGTTTGAATTACTTTCTGAAAAATTTACGCTTACCCAGGTCCAACGATTGTATGAAGCCATCCTGGACACAACATTCGATCCCCGGAATTTCAGGAAAAAAATCTCCATGATGAAATATGTCATACCTCTCGATGAGAAACAGACTGCTGTTCGCCATAAGCCGGCTCAGCTTTATATATTCAGCAGGGACGTGTATGAAAGAACACGCAAGGAACATTACGGTTTTATAATTTGATACTAGTATTCATAAACCCATAAAATCACTTACTATGAACCTACATTACATTGACCTGGGTATCATCATTCTTTATCTGATTGCCACCATTGTAATCGGATATTGGGTATCCAAAAGAGCCTCGCAAAGCATCAAATCCTATTTTCTCGGGGGCAATAGCCTTCCCTGGTATTTTCTTGGGGTGTCCAATGCTTCCGGCATGTTTGACATTGCCGGTACCATGCTCCTGGTATACTGGCTTTGTCTGTATGGATTGAAGAGCGTCTGGATCCCCTGGGTATGGCCTGTTTTTAACCAGATCTTCCTGATGGTATACCTGTCAGCCTGGTTAAGAAGGTCCAATGTTATGACAGGTGCAGAATGGATCAAGACGCGTTTCGGCACCGGCATGGGAGCCAGATTATCCCATATCGTTGTAGTAGTCTTTGCTCTTGTAAGTGTTATCGGATTTCTCTCCTATGGTTTCAAAGGCATCGGCAAATTTACCACGGCCTTTCTACCTCCGCTTATCTCCAATGTGGAAACGCTTGCCAGATTTCCACAGATCAATGAAAACCTGTATGCCCTCATCCTCATGGCCATTACAACCTTTTATGTTGTGAAAGGCGGAATGTTCAGCGTGGTCATCACCGAAGTAATACAGTACGGAATCCTGACCATAGCGGCAATCGCCATAGGTATTATCGCCATCAGCAATATTTCTCCCGATGCCATTACCGCTGTGATCCCGGATGGCTGGAAAAACATCTGGTTCGGCTGGCATCTGGGACTCGACTGGAGCAACCTGTCGGGTACGGCATCGACGAAACTGTCGGCATTTAGCGACTGGGTCGCCAAGGATGGATATGAAATGTTCGGATTGTTTTTCGTCATGGTGCTGTTTAAAGGTATATTCCTTTCCGCTGCCGGTCCGGCTCCCAACTATGACATGCAGCGTGTTTTGTCCACACGAAATCCGAGCGAGGCAGCCAAAATGAGTTCACTGGTGAGTGTGGTGCTGAATCCATCCCGTTACTTCATGGTGGCTGGCCTTACCTTGCTGGCCCTGGTCCATTTTGACACGCTCTACACGGCTTCACTAACTGAGCCTGACTTTGAGAGCATCCTGCCACAGGTACTCGCCACGTATGTTCCGGTTGGTTTGTTAGGTTTCCTGATGGCCGGATTGCTGGCTGCTTTCATGAGTAATTTCGCCGCTACTGTAAATGCAGCCCCTGCTTATATTGTAAACGACATATATAAACGCTTTATCAATCCCAACGCCAGTGAAAAGAAATATGTAAAGTTAAGCTACATCTCTTCTTTGGCGGTTGTGGTAGTCGGCGTTTCCATTGGCTTTCTGATTACCTCCATCAACGACGTGGTTCTTTGGATCACCTCAGCCCTATGGGGCGGCTACACGGCTGCCAATGTACTGAAATGGTATTGGTGGCGGTTTAATGGCTATGGGTATTTCTGGGGGATGGTTACAGGTTTGGCAGCATCTCTTGTCATGCCCTTTTTCAGCCATTCGTCGATCAGCCAGTTCCCGATCGCCAATAACTTCAATATGAACGCCTTCCCGATCATCTTCGGCATTTCAATCATCGGTTGCATTGTGGGTACCTTTCTGACCAAACCCGAAGACAATGAAACGCTGAAGAAATTCTATAAATCAGTCAGACCCTGGGGTTTCTGGAAGCCGGTCCATAAAATGGTGATCCAGGAAGATCCTTCCTTCGAAGGCAACAAGGACTTTAAGAGAGATATGTTTAACGTGGTCATCGGCATTGTGTGGCAAACCTCTCTGGTCGCATTTCCGGTATTCCTCGTATTGCGTGAATGGAAACCATTCGTGATCGCCATATCCATCATAGCAGTTACTTCTGTCATACTGAAGTTCACCTGGTGGAATAAGCTCAAAAACTAACCTAAATAAATCAAACCATGAAATTCGGATATTTCGATGATAAGAACAAGGAGTATGTGATTACGACTCCGCAAACTCCATATCCCTGGATCAACTATCTCGGAAACGGAGATTTCTTTTCCATTATCTCCAATACCTCGGGCGGCTATAGTTTTTACCGGGATGCCCGATTGCGGCGTATAACACGATACAGGTACAATAACATCCCCCTCGACTCAAACGGCAAGTATTTCTATATCAGGGATGAAGATGTTCTTTGGTCGCCTTCCTGGAAACCGGTAAAAACTGTCCTCGATAAATATGAATGCAGGCACGGTCTTGGTTACACCCATTTCCTGGGTGAGAAGAACCAGGTAAGGGCTGAAGTCACCTGTTTTGTTCCTGACGATGCCCATGTTGAAGTTCAGCTGATGAAACTGGAGAACCTTTCCGGGAAGAATAAAACCCTTAAGATTCACTCTTTTGTGGAGTGGTGCCTTTGGAACGCATTGGAGGACACCACGAATTTTCAGCGCAACTTTTCCACCGGACAGGTCGAAATCGACGGCAGCACCCTGTACCATAAAACAGAATTCAGGGAGCGCAGGAATCATTATGCATTTTACCATGCGAATAGCGTCATAAAAGGATTTGACACTGACAGGGAAAAATTCCTGGGTTTATACAACGGACTGGAAGCACCCGACGCGGTTGTGAATCAAACCGCATACAATACGGAAGCACACGGTTGGAGTCCCATTGCCTCGCATTACCTCGAAGTATCCCTAAAACCGGGGGAACAAAAACAACTGGTTTTTCTTCTCGGATATGTTGAACTGCCCGATAAGGAGAAATTCACAGGAAACCAGATCATTAATAAAGCTCCGGCCAGAAATATCATCGCGAAATTTGATACGCCTCAAAAGGCCGAATCTGCGCTGCAGAAAGTAAAAGAGAAGTGGCATACGCTTCTTTTGGGTTACCAGGCTGATACACCCGACGAGAAATTCAACCGCATGGTGAATACCTGGAATCAGTACCAGTGCGTCATTACCTATTATTTTTCGAGAAGCGCATCTTATTTTGAATCAGGTATCGGACGGGGTATGGGTTTCCGTGATTCAAACCAGGATCTGCTCGGTTTTGTGCACATGATGCCGCACCTGGCGAAGCAAAGGATCATTGATATTGCCTCTACGCAATTTGAGGATGGAGGAGCCTATCACCAGTATCAGCCGCTTACAAAGCGTGGTAACAGTGATGTCGGAGGAAATTTCAACGATGATCCCCTTTGGCTGATAGCTGCGGTGGCCGCCTATATTAAGGAAACCGGCGATGTGAGCATTCTTGAGGAATCGGTGCCTTTTGACAACAATGAAAACAACAGGGCGAGCTTGTTTGAGCACCTGAAGCGTTCCTTTTACCATGTTGTGAATAACAAGGGCCCGCATGACCTGCCGTTGATCGGACGGGCCGACTGGAATGACTGTCTGAATCTGAACTGCTTTTCAAACAATCCCGATGAATCTTTCCAGACCACAGAAAACAAAAGCGGGGGGGTGGCCGAATCGGTATTTATTGCCGGTATGTTTATCAAATACGGAAGGGAATATGCAGATATTTGCCGCCTGATCCACAAAATCCAGGATGCTGACAATGCGGAACAGCAGGTTTCCTTGATGGTGGATGCCGTGAATAAACACGGTTGGGATGGAGACTGGTTCCTGAGGGCCTATGATTACTTCGGGAACAAGGTTGGGAGTCACACTTGCGAAGAAAGCAAAATCTTCATCGAACCCCAGGGCTTTTGTGTTATGGCCGGATTGGGCCTCGATGATGGCCGTGCTTCAAAAACACTCGAATCAGTGAACAAATACCTGGCCTGTGAACATGGTATCGTACTTAATTACCCCGCGTTTACAAAGTATTACATTGAATATGGTGAAATATCGAGCTATCCCCAGGGATACAAGGAAAATGCCGGTGTGTTCTGCCATAACAATCCGTGGGTGATCATCGCGGAAACCATGAACGGAAATGGTGATCGGGCATTTGACTACTTTACGCGTATATCTCCGGCACACACAGAGGAGAAAGGAGAACTTCACAAGACAGAACCTTACGTTTTTGCGCAGATGGTGGCCGGGAAGGAAGCCTTCAGGCCGGGAGAAGCCAAAAACTCATGGCTGACAGGTGCAGCTGCGTGGACGTTTGTAGCTGCCAGTCAGCATATTTTAGGCATCCGGCCCGAGTTTAACGGTCTGTGCGTCGATCCGTGCATTCCTGCAACCTGGAAAGAGATCCAGGTTACCCGCAAATTCAGGAATGCAGTATACCGGATAATAATCCGGAATCCCGGAGCTAAAAACCGGGGTGTGTCTGAAATGACAGTGGATGGCAAAAAAGTGAAAGGAAATATTTTGCCTGTTTTTAATGATCACAAAGAACATCAGGTGGAGGTAACCTTATGATGAAAAAGCTTTGTATTTTGGGAGTATTGATCACGGGCCTGTTTATCCAAACTATGGCCGGGAATGATCAGGAGGACAGGATTTTACTGCCTCAGAACGGATTCGTGGCCGGTCTGAATAAGATTGCCATGGTGCGCGCGCCCGCTGATTCCTTTTGTATTATCACCGCGGATAATAACATTGTCTTCAGAGGAAAACTTCAGGGTCCTGCATTCTGGTCCTATTCGGGGGACTGGGTTCAGAAAGCTGATTTTTCAGCATTAAAGGCACCCGGTGAATACTATTTTGCCCTGCCCGGTACAAAAGAACAACGACGGTTCCGCATCCATGATGATCCCTATGGTGATATTGCGAATGCAGCCGTTAAAGCATTTTATTACAACCGGTGCAGTTATCCCATTCTTCCTGCATACGGCGGAGTTTTTCAGCGCGAAGCCGGACACCCGGATAGAGAAGTCTATGTGCATCAATCCGCAGCATCCGAAAAACGCCCTGAAGGAACCGTCCTATCAAGCCCGGGAGGGTGGTATGATGCCGGAGATTATAACAAGTACATCGTCAATTCGGGAATAACAACCTATACCATGCTGCTGGCCCTGGAATATTTTCCTACTTACTGGAAAAGCAGAAACCTGGCTATTCCCGAATCCGGCAATAATCTGCCTGACCTGCTCGATGAAACACTGTTTAACCTGCGCTGGATGCTAACCATGCAGGACAGTGACGGAGGTGTTTATCACAAACTGACCACCCTGAATTTTGAACCTTTTGTTATGCCCGCTGATGCACATGATAAAAGGTATGTAATTCAGAAGAATACCGCTGCTTCCCTTGATTTTGCCGCTACCATGGCTCACGCCTCAGGCATTCTGGCGGACTTTTCAACCGAGCTTCCCGGACTGGCAGACAGCTGCCGTAAAGCCGCCGTGGCGGCCTGGAACTGGTGTAAAAAGAATCCGGGTATCCTGTACCGGCAACCTCCTGATATTTCCACCGGGGCATATGGCGATGGCGATATACGTGATGAATGGTTCTGGGCAGGAGTGGAAATGACAGTCTTAACGGGATCGGCATTCCCCGACAGCCTGTTGAACAAATTGCAGTTTCAGACTCCCTCATGGGGAAGCGTTGCAACGCTGGGTCTTATCACAGCGCTTACCAATTCAGGGAAAATCAAGCCGGAACTTTATACCAGATGCCAGACTGTCTTTTATACCTATGTGGACCAGCTTATTAACCTGGCCGATAAGTCGGCCTGGCCGGTAAGCCTCGATTACTGGGCGTGGGGAAGCAACAGCGATATTGCCAATCAAGGTCTACTGAAAATGGTTGCCTATGCCTTCCGAAATGATGTAAAATATTTGCATTCGGCGCTTAATGACATGAATTACCTGGCAGGAGTCAATCCAACAGGATACTGCTTTATAACCGGATTTGGAGAGAAATCCCCCATGAATATCCATCACCGGGTTTCAGGCAGTGATAAAATAAGCGACCCTGTTCCCGGATTTCTGGCAGGCGGTCCCAATACGGTGGTTTTTTCTGATTGCCCTGATATCAGGCGCAGCTTGTTACCGGCATTATCATATGTGGATGAACTTTGCAGTTATTCCACCAATGAAATTGCGATAAACTGGAATGCGCCACTTGTTTTTCTAGCAGGCGCAATCAGCTGCGCAGCTGGCCAGTTGCAGAGCACAAAATAAATGCAGTATTCCTCGGGTTTTATCCTTGGATTAAGCACCGGTGTTGTTTGCCTTGCATACTGCGGCCCGGTGCTGATCCCTTATCTGATGGGAGAGGGTAAGGGAATTTACAAGAATATAGGGTCAGTATCTCTTTTTTTATTGGGCCGGCTGGCGGCTTATCTCCTTGTTGGCATTTTAACAGGAATGATTGGTCATGTCATCCTGCAACCTTCTGTTACTAAAACTGTCTTTGTCGGTGTCTTGTATATAATTTTATCTCTTTTAATGATTGTATATGGTTTTCACCGTTTTAGGGAGATTTGCCTGGCGCGAAGCCAACTTATAGACCAAAAAATCCACACCCGTCGCTGGCCTTTTTTGCTCCCGCTGACGGGAGGTTTTGCTACGGGCTTGAATTTATGTCCGCCATTTTTGTTGGCAATTACAGGCGCTATGGAAACCGGAAAAGTTAGCAGCAGTGCTCTTTTCTTTTTTCTTTTCTTTCTCGGTACATCCGTTTACTTTATACCGCTTCCTTTTATCGGTTTTTTTCGCAAACAACAGGTGTTGAGAATTATCGGCAAATTTGCCGCCGTTTTTGCCGGTATTATTTATCTTTATAAAGGCATCATTATGTTAATATAATTTCAGAAGAAACCCGGAAACATTAAAACCCAAAATGATCGATGAAAAAACCAAATGTGTACTGGACTGAAGGCAGTATCTGGAAATCCATTCTGCTGACTTTTCCCATGATCCTGATGATTATGGTCTTTATTGCCGGTGGTCCGCCGGATCTGTCTACTCCTGAAAAGGCCGTAGCTTTTTTCGTAACTTTTATTTTTCTGACCTCCCTTTTCTTCCTGATCCTTTATACCGGTAAAACTGACCGTTACAGGGCCCTGTGATTCATTACGCTGGCTTTGTTTTTTGCCCTGACTTTCATTGTAAACCTTGTTGAGACAAGGGGATCCATGACTTTTAACAATGAAACCCTATTGTCTTGTGAAATACCCTTCTGTCATATTGTAACCACCATGGTCATAATCCCTGCAGTGCTTACCAAATCCATCATCTTTCCCGGAAGTATCATAGGTGGCTTTGCCTCCATTGCTTCCATGCTGGTGATTGTGATTGGTGTCAGCCTGGCTCTTGGTCGCGGCTTTTGCAGCTGGGGATGCTTTTATGGCGGATGGGACGACGGTGCATCCCGGATCGTGAAAAAACCAAAAATCAAAAAGATCAATCCCGTTTTCAGGTGGATTTCTTTTGCCGTCCTGCTGCTGGTCGCTCTTATTTCTGCCGCGTCTTTAAATCCGGTATATTGCGACTGGCTTTGCCCTTTTAAAACCGTTACCGAGTTTGAAAAAGTAACCTCTGTTACCGTTCTTATGAAGACCATTGTTTTTCTGACGCTTTTTGCCGCGTTGGTGATTATTTTACCGGTCCTTACCGGCAAACGGATTCAGTGCACCACCCTTTGTCCCATGGGCGCCCTGATGGCGCTTACAAACAAGATCAATGTCTTTGATGTGCGTATTGACAAAGAGAAATGCAGCAGTTGTGAGAAATGTATTGCTGCCTGTCCGACACTTTCGCTGAACAAAGAAGAAATGGCTGCCGGAAAACCATCCATAACCTGCATGAAATGCGGCAAATGCATAGACGCCTGTTCAAAACAGGCTATTCATTATCATATTAAAGGAACCCCGGTGGACAAGAATTTCAGTTGGGCCAGAAACCTGTTCTTATACCCGGCGTTTCTGCTGCTTGTAATATTTTTGGGTGGTCCCATGCAATCTGGGATTATCCTTATAATTAACCTGATAAAAACAGGTACCCTGATCAATTAAAAAACCATGAAATGAGAAAAATCCTTTCTATACCTGCATATCTATGGGCGGTGGCCTGTTTTCTTCTGGTCCCTGTCACATTTGTCAAGAATGATGCCTTTGCCAAACAACTGGCAACCTTGTCTTTTATGAAAGTTCATCCTGTATACAGCGGAGGTGAGGTAAACCGGACCTATGAGAAGGACAGCCTCCTGATAACGGTAAACAAAACTGTTGCGGTTACATTGGTGGGAGACAGGAAACAAATGGTTCAGGTGAGTTTTTCCAAAGGAAAGCAATTGCCTGGAATGATCGACCAGACCATTGATTATGATCTGGATGGAAATTCCGATTTCAGGGTAATCGTCAATACCTCAAACGGTGAAACCAATCTCACTCCGATTGATCAAACCGTCAAATCACTCTGGCTTTCATCAAGGCTTAAGGAAGATTGGGTAATACGGGTGAATCTCGAAAAATAAACCCCGGCCCATATATGAACCGGGGTTGGAAAATATGAAATGTAGTTGAGGGGCCAGAACAATTGCACCCGCATTATTCCAGGTGATTCCCTTTCAAACCGACTTTGAATCCCGACACGGAATAATACAGAATATACAGGTAGCAAGGTACACAAACCCAATACGCATACTGCGGATGATTTGCGAACACGTCACTTAGTTTTCCCCATAAAAGAGGTAATAAAGCACCACCGGCAATCATCATCACCAGGATAGATGACCCGGTTTTAATGAACCTGCCCAGGCCATGGATAGCCAAAGGCCACATGGCAGGCCAAACGAGCGCATTGGCAAAACCTAACAAGGCTACAAAAAGCACCGATGTCTTGGCCTGTGTGAATATTGCGCACAGCGTAAATATTACGCCGAGTAAGGCTGAGATTTTAAGAGCCGTTCTTTGCGAAATAATCCTGGGAACCATGATGAGACCAATCAGGATATAACCTATGACCATGGCAATAAGTGTATAGCTGGTATAAACCTTCGCCTGGGCAATGGGTATGCCCAAAGACATCCCGTAGCGGATGATGGTATCACCTGCAATAACCTCTACGCCAACATAAAAAAACAATGCAAGAGCGCCGAGCCATAAATGCGGAAACTGGAATATGCTGGTTTTGGCTGTTTCGACAGATTGATCAGCTTCCTCTTCCGGTTCTGTTTCAATTTCCGGCAAAGGGGAGAATTTCACCATAATCCCGAGAACCACCAGTGTGATCGCGATGACTATATATGGAGCGATAACCCGGGCTGCCAGACCATCGAGTGCAACAATTTTTTGAGCTTCGGTCATGGTTGCCAATGCTGCCACGAATGCATCTCCGTCACTCAGGATGTAATAAGCCAGGATGACCGGGGCCACTGCACCGGCAATCTTGTTGCAGATGCCCATAATGCTGATGCGTGTTGCTGCAGTTTCACGAGGGCCTATAATGGTGATATAAGGATTTACCGCAGTCTGCATGAGCGCCAAACCGGTTCCCATAACAAACAAACCGCCCAGGAAAAGAGCATATGTCCTGGTCATAGCAGCAGGAATGAAAATCAAGGCGCCAACCGCCATAACGAACAATCCCACCATGATGCCATTTTTAAAACCTGTTTTGTTCAGTACCCACGAAGAAGGCAGGGCCATGACAAAGTAAGAGATATAAAAAGCAAATGCAACCAGCAGGGACTGGAAGGTTGTTAACTCGCAAGCTATTCTTAGATAAGGTATTAAAATACCGTTCAGCCAGGTTGCAAAACCAAAGATGAAAAACAATATGCCGATGATGGCAATTGATGTCCAGTAGTTCTTGGTTGATCCAACTGCATTTGAGGCGTTGTTCTTGTTGGGATTTTCCATAATTCCTGTAAATTTAGTTCAGTTCAAATTTGAGTTTAAGGTAAATGTTTTCATTGAATTTCAAAAGGATTTTGCACAAGTGAATCCCTATTTTGTTGAAAGGTTGTTCGGTTGCGGATCAGACAATCATTGTAGGTCTGGATGATTGCCCTGATCGAACTTTCCATATTCCTGTAGATCACCATTTTCTGAGCATCGTCAATAGTTTCAGGGGTATCAAAATCCCCGTTTTCAGGCTGTCCTTTCCAAGGGTAAAATGAGGTGACCTCACTTCCGTCAAACAGCATCACGTAATCACCTTCAACCAACTGGTATATGCCATTGACATAACTGACTGCCCGATGAGGCATATCGGGTTGAAGCAGGCTCACACCAAAAGCAAAAAAAGGTTCCGGGTATTCAACATAATCCAGCACTGTGGGCATGATGTCTATTTGTTGTCCGATCGCATTGTCAATTCCTTTCAGCGCAGTATCCGATGGGCAATAAAAAGCAATAGGGATAGCATACATACCGGTGGTACTGTTATAAGTTTTTTCAGCCGATTGTGCAGCATGGTCAGCTGTGAATACAAACAAAGTGTTGTTGTACCAGGGCATTTGCCTGGCAGCTTTAATAAATTCACCAAGCGCGAAATCAGCATATTTCACACTTTTTAGTATAGGAAGCGTTTCTTCGGTGAACCTGTTTTTATATTTCCCGGGAATATTATAGGGATGGTGCGATGAGAGGGTAAATACAGAAGCAACGAAAGGCTGCGGAAATGTATTGACTTGCCTGGCAAAATACTGCAAAAAGGGTTCATCCCAAATTCCCCAATGACCGTCATAATCAACTTCATTGTTGTATTCATCACGTCCGTAATAGTTGGCTGCGCCAGCTGCACGGGCAAAATTATCAAATCCCATGGTGCCGTTATTGCCGCCATGAAAAAAGGAAGTATGGTAACCTTTTTTCCCCAGGAGGGAAGGCAGACTTTCAATCACATTATCCGAATAATTGGATCCGCTGTAAGGCCTGTCCATCCAGCTCGGTATTCCGGCAATTATGGCCGGCAAAGCCTCGTAGGACTGAGTGCCATTGGCAAAGGCATTCTCAAATACCATTGACTGTCGTAACAGGGAATCCAGGTTAGGCGTGTACCCTTCACCATCATTGAGAAAGGCAGAGTATTCTTTCGAGAAACTTTCGAGAATGACTACAACAATATTCATTTTTTTCATACCAGAGGGAGAGGTATAATGATGAATTGTACTGTAGTATTTTTTCAGGGTATCTTCAGAATAATACTGATAATTAACCAGGTTTTCATTCTCAAGGGTCTTAAGTATGGAAAATGGTGTATTCAGCACCAGTGGCACCACCTTTAATTCGGTATGCGCAGCAGCGTCAATAATGCCTATGGGTTTGAGCCTGGTTCCCCTGGCACCCCAAAGCATGAAACCAAATAATGTTAAAAATGCAAGCGACTGGAATACAGCATATTTCAATGTTAAAGTTTCGTTCGTAAGCCTGTCATACCGTAACCTTGGCATCCATCGCCAAAAAACCAGCATAACGATGATCCAGGTAAGCGCGACATACCAGTAATCAACCATAAACCGAGGGATCATAAGCCATACATCCCGGTTGGCACCCATCAGTGAAAAAATGGAAGAGGTAGAGCGCTTGTTGATAAAATCGAAAAATTTAGCATCGATAAAATTTCCCATCAGTGCAATGGCATTGATGGTAAAAAACAACACATTGCCGGCTTTCTGCAACTGTTTATTATTCTTGTAACCGCCGGGTAATAAGAGCAGCACAAAAACTACATTCGTGAATACAATGGCAGCTATATCAAAACGGATGCCGGTCACGAATGCGCTCAGCAACAGATTGTTCGATATGTCACTGAAATATCCGGCATTGAGGATATAAAAGAACAACCGGGAGGCGGAATACAATATCAGCAGCCCTAAAAACCTTTTCAAAAACAGTATAACATGCTGGATATAAGTATGCATGAGTCCGCTGAATTTTATGCAGACAAACCTAAAGGTTTTTTTCAAATGTTCCTAAGCAATTGCCGGTTAATTTTATGATTGAATAAACCTATTCATCTTTCAAAACTTCAACTACCCTGGTCCTCATAGCTTTAATAATCTGGTAACTAATGGTGCCCACTGCAACGATGAGGATGATCAATGTGGCAGTAAGGAATTCCCAGATCTGAATAGGATACTTATCAATCCCTGGAAGGATTTTATAAACGTAATATGCTGCCGGCCAGGCAAATACTATAGAAACAAACAGCAGTTTTATAAAACCCGATGAAAGTGTGAAGTACAATTGACCGAAAGAGAATCCCAGTACTTTGCGTATACCGACTTCCTTTAATTTGTGACGGGCATACAGCAGGATGAGTCCAAAGAGGCCAATGGATGAAATGATGACTGACATAATAGCGAAGGCAATGTTTACCTTCATCAGGCTGCGCCATTCCTTAACTGCATTTTCATTCTGGATACGGTTTTGAATATGGGTAAATTCAAAGGCATCATCAGGGAAGAAGGCTTCAAATTCCCGTTGTACAATTTCCTTTGCCCTGGCTTCCTGGCCGGGAGAGTATCGAACCGAATACACCCTGTCGGAAACGATGGAATCGGGAATAAGTCTATATAAATGGGGTTCCGTCGGATTATGAACCGAGAAAACTACATAGTCTTTTATAACACCTATCACTTCATACTTTTTATTACTAACCTCCATCTGTTTGCCAATTGGATCCTTCCACCCAAACAAGCGGACAGCAGTTTCGTTTACAAGACATTTGTCATAATCGGCAGGAAATTCACGTGAAAAATTTCTGCCTTTGGCCATTTTCAGGTCAAATGTGGGAACAAAATCGTAACTGATACGACTGTATCTCACAAATACTTTCTGGTCGGGATAAGCACCTTCCCAGCTTATTTCATTTCCGCCGGGCAGGATATAGGGAATATAGTCTGAGTGACAAACTCCTGCAATTTCAGGATGATTCAGCAACTGTTGCGTCAGTCCGGTAAGCTGACCTGTTTTGTTTGTAATGATATTGGCAAATAACAGATTATGCGATTCGAAACCCATGTCCCTGCTGACCATATAATGGGTTTGTCTGTACATGATGAAGCCCACGATAAGCAGAAATATGGATATACTGAATTGGGTGGTGACCAGGATCTTTTTAAGGTTAATCCCGTTTGTCCTGTCTTGCATGAATTTCTGCTTTAATGCGGTTACAGGATTGTACGACGAAATGGCAAATGCGGGATGAATGCCTGAAAGAAGACCTGTTAAAAGGGCTGCAAATAAAACAAGCATCAATAGTTTCCAGTCAGTGAACAATACAGTTAATTTATCACCTCCGATCAACCGGTTAAAAAAGGGTGTGGTAAAGTGGGCCAGCAAAAGGCCTATTATTCCACCGATCAGAGAAAGAGCAACCGATTCAAAAATGAATTGATTCCATAACTGTTTTTTTGTGAACCCTACTGCTTTCTTGATACCGATTTCCCGGAACCGTGTGGATGCATTGGCAGTCTGCAGGTTGATGTAATTGATGGAAGTAAGAATTAATACGAGCAGGGCATTAAATGCCATAATGGCTAAGGCATAGTAAAAATCGGGCTGATAATAAGGTTCAATGTATAGTTTCGACATCGGTCGCAAATAGGGGTAATGTTCTTTTCTGTATTCTTTCAGCGCGTTGTGTATTTTGGCATTAACCTGCGCAGGATCGGCATTTTCTTTCAGCAGAACATAAATGTAGAAAGAATAAGCCCAGTAATTGTCTTCATAATTTTCCCAGCCGGTGAGTGCAGAAAAGGACAGCATGGGCAAAATATAGGCGGGTTGCCAGTGCGATCTTTGAGGCAGATCTTCATATACTCCGGTGACGGTTAAAGTAACCTTGTTTTCACCATAAACCTGCCTGCCCAGCGCATTAACATTTGGGAAAAGCTTATCTGCAAGGGTTTTGGATAAGACTATTGAAAATGGCCGTGTTAATGCTTTCTGCGGATCACCTTCGAGGAAACGAAAGGTGAAAATCTCAAAAACCGATTGATCGGCGTAAAATCCATACCGGGTAAGGAGCTGGTTCTTTTTATCCACGGATAAAAAGGTGCCATTTTTATTGTTGTCGCCCACGTCATGCATTAGTACTACATTTTCAACTTCAGGCAGTTTCAGTAGATCTTGCCTGCTAAGGGCTGCCGTAACACTGGATGAATGCCTTACTGCATTATCTTTCTGATCCTGAAACAGTTGTACCCTGTATATGCGATCGTAATTAATATTGTGTTTATCCCAGCTTAATGTCCCGGTCATGAATTGGCCCAGTAATACAAAGGCTGCAAATCCGACAGTCAGGCTCATCAGCGTGACAAGTGAGAAAACAGGATCCTTGAAGAACCGCCGGATGATGATAAGAAAAGATTGAGCGATCATGGCATCAATTTTAATAAGGTTCTGAAAACTTAAGGACGGGTTCAAAAGTACGGTCCACCTGTTCTGTGATAATTTTCCCGTCAAACAGGTTCACCACCCGGTGTGCCCTTTCAGCATGGCTCAGGGAATGTGTTACCATGACAATTGTTGTTCCTTCACCATTCAACTGTTCCAGCAACTGCATTACCTGTTCCCCGTTTTGGGAATCAAGATTTCCGGTAGGTTCGTCGGCCAGGATGAGCTTGGGTTTTGTGATCAGGGCCCTGGCCACGGCAACCCTTTGTTGCTGTCCGCCGGACAATTGCCTGGGAAAATGCTCTCTCCTGTGTCCGATGTTCATTTTTTCAAGCATTTCATCAACCACTTTTCTTCGTTTAGCCCTGGAAACATTTAACGCAATCAGTGGCAATTCCACGTTCTCAAAAACATTCAGGTCGTCAATCAGGTTGAAGCTCTGAAATACAAAACCGATGTTGCCTTTTCGAAAAAGGGTTCGCTGCCTTTCATTGAATGTGGATACTTCGGTTCCGTTAAAATAATATTCCCCTGAATTGGAGTGGTCCAGCAAACCCAGTATGTTGAGCAGGGTTGATTTGCCGCACCCCGATGGACCCATAATGGCAACAAACTCCCCGTTCTGAACTTCAAAGTTTACCTCTGACAGGGCTGTTGTTTCAACCAGTTCAGTCCGGAATATTTTGGTGAGTTTTACAGTTCGGATCATAATCGTATTTTTTACCTGATCATGCGAAAGTTATGCCAATTGTTCTATATGCAGATATACAGATATATATAAAAAGAAAGCAGATTATACTGTAAAATATTTTTACAATATGTAGTTAAAATTTTTTACATTTAACCATTCACTATTCACTATTCACTATTCACTATTCACTATTCACTATTCACTATTCACTATTCACTATTCACCAATCACCAGTCACATTTATGAAAGAAGGCAAACTCCTCATTGCGGATGACAACAAATCCATTCTGAATGCATTGCAAATATTACTTCAACGCGAATTTGCCCTTGTGCGGACAATTTCAAGCGACAAACAACTCATGCAGGAACTCGCGGTTACAGATTATGATGTAGTGCTTCTCGACATGAATTTCAAGGCTGGTATTAACTCCGGAAATGAAGGTATATTCTGGCTTCGTGAAATTAAAACAAAGTTCTCCCAGGTCGAAGTTGTGATGATTACCGCCTATGGTGATGTAGAATTGGCAGTAAAGGCCCTGAAAGAAGGTGCAACCGATTTTGTGCTGAAACCCTGGGATAATGAAAAATTGGTTGCTACACTCAGAGCTGCATATAGGTTCAGAAAATCCAACAAAGAGATCATGCAACTGAAAACGAGGGAAAGCTTGCTCAAAAACGAGACCAATCGTAACAAGCCCGTCATGGTTGGAAAATCGCCCGCCATGCAGGAAGTCCTCCAGATGGTGAAAAAAATTGCCCGTACCGATGCCAATGTACTGATCACAGGTGAAAATGGAACAGGTAAAGAATTAATAGCTAGAGAGATACATCAATTGTCCGGCAGGAATGAGGAGCTTTTTGTGCTGGTTGATTTGTCTTCCCTCACCGAAACCTTGTTTGAGAGTGAGTTGTTTGGACATAAAAAGGGATCCTTTACCAATGCTTTTGAAGATAGAGTGGGCAGGTTTGTGCTGGCAGACAAGGGAACTCTTTTCCTGGACGAGATTGGCAATATACCTTTGAACCTGCAATCAAAGCTGTTAACCGTGCTGCAGTCCCGAAACGTGACACCGGTTGGTTCCATTACAGAAACCTCCGTGGATATCAGGCTGATCAGCGCCACCAATAAAAATCTGGCGCAGATGATAGCAGGCAACCAGTTCAGGCAGGACCTGTTGTACAGGATGAATACAATTCAGATTCATCTGCCACCCCTTCGTGAAAGAGCAGAGGATATTGAAGAACTGGTGATCTATTACATGGGAATTTACAGCAAAAAGTACAATAAGGAAGGATTATCCATCGGGGATGAGGCATTGCACAAGCTTAAAAGCAATCCATGGCCGGGCAATATCAGGGAGTTGCAGCATGCTGTTGAAAAAGCCGTGATACTTACCGACTCGAATGAACTTAATGTACGAGATTTCTTTCTTGGTGCAAATGATCAGGGTTTCATCGCGCAATCTGAAACACTCGAGGATATGGAAAAGAGAATGATCATTTCAACACTGAAAAAAAATGCATTAAACCAGAGCATCACAGCGGAACAACTGGGCATAACCCGTCAGACATTATACAATAAAATAAAGAAATATGGTATCTGAACGATTGCTACATTCCAGGGTACAATATACTGTTCAATTGGTTGTAATTGCCGGATGTATAAGCACAGGCTATTTTTTTGCACGGGAAAAGTACCTGGCATCATCCTTGTTGTTCTGCATGTCTTTGTTATCAACCTGGTCGATTTTCGCTTTATACAACGGAACGAATAAAGCCCTGTCATTCTTTTTCAATGCCCTGCGAAATAATGACACAACTGCAAAGTTGCCCCTTGAGATTCGCAACAAAAGTCTTAAAAGCTTGTTCCAGAGCATGAATGACCTGAACAGACATTTCCAGGCCATAAAATTGCAGAATGAGTATAATGAGAAATATTATAAAACCCTGATCAGACATTCGGCTACCGGTCTTTTGGTCCTCAATTCCGACAATCAGGTTGAGCTTATTAACAGGGTTGCTTGTCAGTATGCGGGAATATCTCCGGATTCGACTAATCCGAGCCTTCTGAAGATCAGGAATCCCAAGTTTTATGAGGCGATCTGCAACCTTAAACCAGGTGAAGATGTCACATACAGGCACGTTATTGAAAGCAACCTGCAACTCCTTTTATTCAGGGCAACATTGTTGACGAAAGATCAGAATACCGTGAAACTCGTCTCCATTCAAGACATACGGCATGAATTGGAATTGAAAGAACTGGAGTCATACCGAAAGTTGATCAGTGTGCTGACCCATGAAATCATGAATCTGACATCACCGCTGACTTCTGTCTCCAAAGCCTTGTACACCACCTATCATAAAGGCGGACAGGCCATCGGAATCACCGAAGTAGACGACCAGGTTTTGAAAACCACCCTGAACAGTTTGCAGGTGATTGAAGAACAAACCAACAGTATTCTGAATTTTATTGATAATTACAGGAAGGTTTCACGCATTCCGCAACCGGACATCCGGCCATTCGACCTGGAGGAATGGGTCGAACAGCTCGGTATCGTGTATGGCGGAGAAATGAAAGAACGCAATATTGCCTTCAAGATTGACCGTGATATACAGGCAAAATCTCTGCTGGCAGATAAGAAACTGCTGAATCAGGTCATGATCAATCTTGTGAATAATGCCATTGACGCAGTAAACGGGAATCCAGGAGAAAAAATGATCAGCATCGTAATTCTTCCGGTGTTAAGAAATCGCATCCGTATTATTGTAAGCAATAACGGGTCATTGATTGAGCCTGAGATTCGTGAGAGAATATTCGTTCCTTTTTTTACAACTAAAAAAAACGGTTCCGGTATTGGTTTGAGTATTTGCCAGGAAATAATTAAACTGCATCAGGGATCGCTGACTGTCATGACTTCTGACACAGGGTTGACATCCTTTGTGTTGGAGATTTAAACTTTCGGTTACTTGCTTAAATGAAAAGAGTTATTTGTAAACCACCTCTCTCCCAAAAGGAGTCAATGCCAGTCCCGCCAGTTTGAAGTGCTGTTTGGCAAAAGGTATCCCAATGATCGTTATGCCCAGCAGGATCCCAAAAAACATGTGGGTAAGAAAAATCCAGATACCGCCGACAAAAAACCAGATGAAATTCATCAAAGTGGATAGGCATCCGGGTTGATTTTCACGGGTTCGGATCTCCGCTCCGAAAGGCCAAAGTTCCAGCATGGCCAGTTTTAACGTTTGCAGGCCAAAGGGTATGCCAATGATGGTGATCATAAGAGCCACACTCGAGAGGACATATTCAATCGCGGTAAAGAGACCGCCAAATATGAGCCAGATCAGATTTCCAATGAAGCGCATAAGTTGGGTATTAATTGTTGTAAGTTGTATGTTGTATGTTGTAGGTTAATCACTCAAAAATAGCAATAATCACAGATTGAAGCGCAGAATTTGTTAATTTTCTGTTAATCCATGCAAGCTACATACCATATGATTTATCTTTAACCATTCAATTGATTTATGGACTATGAAAACCAAATACATGAATCCTTATCTGGCCGGTACATTGCTGGGACTGGTCCTGCTGTCGGCAATGTACATTTCGGGGCGTGGACTGGGGGCAAGCGGGGGGCTCAAGTACTGTGTGGTGTCGGTTGTTGGCGCAGTTGATAAACCACATGCCGAGAAATCAGTGTATTACAGCAAATACTTCGAAGAAGGACAAAAACCACTGTTCAACTGGCTCACCATGATCATATTCGGGGTGCTGGCCGGGGGATTTATCTCCGGCGCGGTTTCAAAACGCCTTCAGTTTAAAATTGAAAAATCTCCCAAAATTTCCAATACACGGCGATTGGTCTTTGCCTTTATCGGTGGTGCACTTTTTGTTTACGGTGCGCAGCTGGCCAGAGGATGCACAAGTGGTGCGGCTCTCTCGGGTATGGCAGTGCTTTCGGTGGCCGGGTTTGTCACCATGATGGCGATATTTGGATCGGCATACCTGTTTGCCTGGTTTTTCAGGAAGAACTGGATTTAGAGTAGAGGCTTTAGAATTGTAAATTGTAAATTGTTAATTGTTAATTGTAAATTGTTAATTGTTAATTGTTAATTGTAAATCATGGGACCTTTAACTTCATCACCCGGATTTCCGGTATGGCTTGACCTGCTGATCGCCTTTGTGATTGGCATTGGTTTTGGTTTTAGCCTTGAACAGGCAGGATTCTCTTCAAGTCGCAAGCTGGCCGGCATGTTTTACGGTTATGATACCACCGTGCTCAAAGTATTCTTTACTGCCGCCATTGTAGCCCTGATTGGGTCACAATTCCTGAGCTACTTTGGCCTTCTCAACCTGAACCTGGTTTTCGTGAACGAATATTACGTAACAGCTTCCATTGTGGGTGGTGTCATCATGGGGGCAGGTTTTATCATGGGCGGGTTTTGTCCGGGTACCGGCGTCAGCGCACTGTCCATCGGTAAGATTGATGCATTGTTTTATGTGCTTGGCGGCCTGGCCGGTGCGTTTTTGTTTGCCGAAACCTATCCGTTGATTCAGCCGCTTGCCGAAAATGCCTATCGCGGACCTGTAAAAATCAACGATGTATTCGGAATTTCTCCGGGACTCTTTACATTATTGCTTGTCTTCGCAGCGGCCGGCATGTTCTGGGTGGCAGAGCTGGCAGAGAAAAAATTTGCAAGACCGGATATTACAGGGGAGATTTAAGACCTGCCTGCCGGCAGGCAGGTTGAAGATTAAAAATTCAAGAACCAATTTCCCAGAAACAAGCACCCAGAACCTAGAACCAACATTCAGAAAATCAAAAGAAGTATGAACGCACGACAAATTCTAACAACTATTCTTTTATTGCTGGGACTCATCCTGGCATTCCTGCCATTGTCGGGGAACTATTCCTTTCACGGTAAACCGGGAAAACTGTTGGTTGAGACCCTCGATGAAAATACATCCTGCACGCCCGACCAGGTGGCCCGGTTTTTGGTCACAGAAGATAGCACCGTTCAACTGGTAGATCTCCGGTCTGCCGATGAATTTGAAAGCTTTTCCATCCCCGGAGCCATCAATATTCCATACAGCACCATGCTTTCCCAGAACCTCGAGAGTTACCTGGATCGTGATGTAACGAATATTTTCTATGCCAATGGTGATTACCAGGCCAATTATGCGCTGGTTCTAGCCATGGGATTGGGATTTAAAAATAGTATGGTGTTGAAGGGGGGATTGAATGAATGGTACAGGATTGTAATGAACAGTGAGTTCACCGGGGAAAGGATCTCAGCCCGGGAAAATGCCCTTTTTGAAACCAGGATGAAGGCGCGGAAAATGTTTACGGAAGTGAACAGTCTGCCTGACAGTTTGAAAGTCAAATACAGGGAGTCCAAAGAAATCGAAAGAAAGAAATTAGATGGAGGTTGTGAATAATACAATCTGAAGATGAAAAAGTATTTTATTGTCCTGGCAGTTATTCTGCCACTGCTTGTTTTGGTCATAATAAAATCGCTAACCTGGGATCACTTTCGGAATGATGCGATCAAATGGGCTGAATCGTCGTTCCATGAATCCAATATCCTGACAACACAACAGCTGAATGAATCTGACGGACAAGCACTGATCATTGAATTGGATGACCGTACAGAAACAGCCGGAACAAAGGGAGAAGTCATATATATTCCGGCAGACAAATTGCTGGACAAAGACTATCAGAAAAAGCTGCGCGCTGCCGGTGGAAGTATTGTTTTGGTTTCTGATGATCCCGCCTTATCTGCCAGAATGTGGATGATACTTAGCCAATTGGGTTATAAAAAGCTTTATATTCTGAATGACAGCACGGATAATGAAGCGTTAAAATACAAATTCCAGCCTGATACGGTAACCAGGCTGGAATTGTAAATATAGATAAGAGTCTGTTGTCTTGAATCTTAGATCTTGGACCTTAAACCTGCCTGCCGGCAGGCAGGTCTTACTTCACCACCGGAAAATCATTGATATCAGCACTGGAAAAGGGAAGCCATGAAAGCGTTGCGGCATCTTTCCGCATCCAGTCAACCATGAATGCATTGTTTCCATATTTCAACGTCCGGGCGTCATAGCCGAAAAGCCGCAGATAGGCAGTGACAAACGCTGAATTATGACCGGTTCCGCAATATACCACAGCAATCTTACCGGATGGTATGGTTGACATCTCGGAAGTGAGACCCAGGGTTGCGCCGGGTTTATACCTCACGGCACCCGGAATATGGCCATCGTCGTACTTGTCCTTTCGTTCATAATTCATAACGAAGTAATTTTGGGGATCGGCATACACCTCGTCAGCTGTAATCAGAACATTTCCGGAGCCTTCTGCGAAGACTTTCCTGAATCTTTCGACAGAGATTTCGGCGCCGGTGGTCAGTCCGGTCTTCAACTCAGGCATACCAACCGCAGCAGGTTTTTCATGTGAAGCCTGTTCCAGCGTGGATTCATATTTTGCAGACAAACCCTTTAACCAGCCGGCTTCGGCTAATTTCCTGTTCCAGGAACTCATGCCCCATCGCATGGCAAATGTGTTCCCATATCCCATCAGCCTGAGAAGAGATACCGTGTAAGATGACAACTGACCATCATCACAGACGAGGATGATTTTATCAGATTCAAATGGTTTTATACCGGTTTCAAAATAGGCCGGCAACTTCTCAAAACGTTTGTTCACAGCTCCTTTGATATGGCCCTGTGAAAAGAGCAGGGGAGACCTCAGGTCAATAATATGAATATTTCCACCTAGGCTTTCATACACCACAGAAGCTTTTATAAGCGAAGGAAACTCGCGGCTGTTTACGTAATCGCCGTTGTCGGTCAGATCCTTCAGCAAAAGCAAGGTTTCATTGTCAATGAGAACCGGCTCGGCAGAAACAGCTGCTTCCGTTGTTTCTGCCGGCCCTGGTTTTAAATTATCAACGGGTTTGTTACCGGAACATCCCGCCAAAAGCGTAATAATCAGAAGGGAAAATGCTGTCCCGGTGATCCGTGTTTTTTTCATAGGTCGTAAATTACATGGAGAAGCCCTTCGGAGTCACTGCGACGTTATTCTTATCAAAATGAAGGGTTTCAGTGCGCTGGCCCTGTTCATCGTATTTGTACTCCGTATAGGCGATTCCGCTTTCCGGATGGTTGACTACATTCCTGTCCTTATCCATATTCACCGATTTGATCAGCGCGCCATGCTCATCATAGGAGTTCTGGGTGATGGGTATCATTTTACCGCCCACCAGTTCATCATCCTGGTCGTACACCATACTTTCGATCACATACCCGTTTTCATCCACCTTGTTGATTCGTTTTGCCCATCCCCAGTATAGGTTTGACAGGTGACCTGCAGTGTTTTTCACTTCAAAACCGGTCAAATCACCCTGATCTGTGGTTTCAAAAGCAAAGTAGGAAACCCCGATGTCGCCGCAATTTTCTGCAGTGCAATTGTAGAGGGAATCACCCTGATAATTGGCCATCCGGGTAACAAATCCTTTGTCATTATAGGTAAATCGCAATTCATAAAAGGGACAGAATTCACTCATGATGGTTTCTTCATTGGCAAGGGTATAGCGGTTTTCTTTAAGCATACCATCCGGGAGCTTCGACCAAATATAGGAATGGATCTTGTTGCGGTTTTCCATGGGGTTACCGATAGAATCATAAAACTTCAGACCGGTGCGTTCACCGTTTGAATCCAACGAATATTCATAGGTATATACTCCGCCATCCACTTTTATCGGTTGATTGTCTTTACCGAAAAACCGTTTGATCTGCTTACCATCGGCATATTCATATGCAATTTTGGATGCTTCCCGCAGGGATGAGTTTCCCA
This sequence comes from Bacteroidales bacterium, assembly GCA_016930375.1. Classification (GTDB taxonomy): domain Bacteria; phylum Bacteroidota; class Bacteroidia; order Bacteroidales; family UBA10428; genus UBA5072. Next base: position 29,546 of record JAFGGU010000045.1, read on the forward strand.
GGAGTACATCATTCCGCACAAATTCCACTGATACCAGTCTGCCGATACTGTCATAGGTGAATTTATAACTGTTGATGGATTTGGCTTGCTCCGGAGTCAGCGAATGCGAGCCTCTTTCAAGGTCATAACTGGTCTCACTGAAGAGCACATTGCGGTAATATTCCACACGGGCCAGACTTTTTGTTTCTTCTTTGGGTTTACACGATAAAACGCCAATTCCTGTTATTGCAACAGCAAAAATAAAAAGAGCTATTTTACTTACTTTCATAGTTATTTAATTTGTATTTAAAATTCAAAAATATCTGTTATTGCAATAAGTTGGTATTATACCTTATTGTTTAACAAATTTTTAAACAGTTGAAACAGGATAATGTTGAGTAATTACCTTCAAAATGTAATTTTTTTCTACCTTCATGCGTCCATATTATAACAGAAACCCTATATGTGAAAATAGAAATCCGTGGTTTAAGCAAAATATACCCCAACGGAAAACATGCTTTATCTGACATCAACCTGACCATTGAAAACGGCATGTTTGGACTTTTGGGGCCTAACGGAGCTGGTAAATCCAGCCTGATCCGTATTTTAGTTACACTATTAACCCCAACTACGGGACAGGTTTCATTTAACGGATTCGATCTGATGAAAGACAGGGGCGAAATCCGCAGTATCCTCGGTTATCTTCCGCAGGATTTCCGTTTCTTCAGCAAACTGAAGACCTGGGAATTCCTCGATTATGCAGCGGGGTTAGCCGGTATCCGGTCAAAATCAATCCGGCGCGAAAAAGTGGATGAATGGCTTGAAAAGGTAGGACTTTTTGATGCCCGGGACCGGCTGGCGAACAATTTGTCAGGCGGTATGAAACGACGGCTGGGCATAGCTCAGGCATTGATCGGAAGCCCTAAGATCATTATTGTTGATGAGCCTACCACAGGTCTGGATCCCGAAGAAAGGATAAGATTCCGTAACATCCTTTCCGAGCTGAGCCAGCAGGATATCATTATTCTGCTTTCTACACATATTGTGGGTGACATTTCCAGCATGTGCCGTGAACTTGCTCTTTTAAATGAAGGTGAGATCCAGTTCAACGGGCCTCCGGAGGTATTGGTTGAGAAAGCCCGGGGGCATGTCTGGCAGGTGCAGACCGCTGGTGTTGAATACGATATTCTGAAGGAAAAATATGCAGTAACTTCTACAATTCCTTCGGAGGACGGATGGGAAATACAGCTGGTGGGTGACAGGCTCGATTTGCCTTCGGCAGTTGAGATTGAACCCAACCTCGAACATGCCTATGTGTATTTTATGGAAACGGTTATTGTTTAATCCTATTTTAGGTCCTATGACATTCCATACAATTCGCATCATCGCAACCTATGAAATGCAGACCTTATTGCGAAGCTGGTTCTTCAGGATTTTTACCGCGGGGGTCCTGTTCGGACTGGGAATCTTTAATACCGCCTTGAATGTCATATCCAGTGGCGCTCCATGGATTTACAAAGCGCTTCCTGCTTCCATACCCTATGCCAACCTGATCATATTGAACCTTGGGCAGGCCATTGTTGCCGTATTTCTGGCCTCTGAATTCCTGAAACAGGATAGAAAGAACGATACGGTTGAGGTGATCTATGCCCGCTCCATGACAAACGGAGAATACATCCTGGGAAAAACCCTGGGCATACTTGCTGTATTCCTGGTATTGAACCTCATCGTTCTGTTGATGGGAATCGGATTCTCGTTCCTGAGTAATGCAACATCGCACAATGTGCTTGCCTATTTCACATATCCTCTCCTGATAAGTCTGCCTACCTTGGTTTTCATACTTGGTTTATCCTTTTTCATTATGGTGCTTGTCAGGAACCAGGCCGTCACTTTTATACTGCTGATCGGTTATATCGCGCTCACTGTTTTTTATTTGAATAAAAAGGCTTATCACCTTTTTGATTATATCGCATACCAGGTACCCATGATGTATTCCTCCATCAGTGGATTTTCCGGTTTCAGCCAGATCCTTCTTCACCGCTCTATATACCTCGTATTGGGTATCGGATTGATACTGCTTACGATTTACAAACTGCAGCGCTTGCCACAGTCACCAAGGCATTCACGATTGCCTTTGGTAATGGGTCTCTGCCTTTTGGCTGCAGGCGCGCTCATGATCTGGAAATACCTCGACAACAAGAATTCATTGCATGCCTTTAGGGATAAGGCCATTGCACTCAATAACAGGTATTCTCATTTTCCAAGGCCAACTATTGTGTCCTGCAACCTGGAACTTGAACACCAGGGAGGCCAGATCGCTGTAAATGCCGGACTTACTTTGCACAATAAAACTATGCAAACGGTTGACACCCTTATTTTCAGCCTGAATCCCGGTCTTGGCGTGGAAAACCTTTCGGTTGGCAGCCAACCTTCGAAATTTCAAAGGGATATGCATATCATTCAGGTTATTCTGCCTGAACCCATGAAATGCGGTGACAGTATTGAGGTAAACCTGAAGTACAGGGGAAAAATCAATGAAAGTCTTGCCTTCCTGGATAAAAGCCATGAAGATTTCGACGCCAATCCCAATTTTGAAGTTTTCAGACTGAGCAAACGATACGCATTTCTGCAAAAGAACTATGTATGTCTGACTTCTGAAGCGATGTGGTATCCGGTGACTGGAACCGGATATGCTCCTGACGTTCCTTTGCAGTACAATACTGATTTTACCCGGTATTCTCTCAGGGTCAGAACAAGTCCTCAACTGACGGCTCTATCGCAAGGCACAGTGACCGAACCGGAAGAAGGTGTGTATGAATTCCGGCCGGAATATCCCTTGCCCAGGATCAGCCTGCTCATCGGCGACTATGTTAAGAAGGCCATTACGGTTGATTCTGTCGAATACGCAATTTACACGATAAAAGGGCATGATTATTTCGCAGAGTTCTTTGATCAGGCTGCAGATACACTGCCGACGCTCATCCGGGACCTGAAAAAGGAATACGAAGCCAATCTGGGATTGAAATACCCGTTTAACAGACTGATGCTGGCGGAAGTGCCTGTAGATTTTACGCTGGATCAGCATCTTTATGCTTATGCCAGTGATGCCATCCAGCCCGAAATGATTCTTTGTCCCGAAAAGGGGGTTTTGTTCAACTCATCGGACTTCAGAGGCAGGAAGCACAGACTGGAAAGAGATTTGAAAAACAATAACGAAGAAGTTCTTCCTGTTGTGATTCAGGCAGATATGTTCACCCAGTTCATTCGCAGCAATTTTATGGCCAAACGGGGACAGAGCTATTACTACCTGATGAATTGGCAAACTTTTTCACTGTTTCCGGACTACATGACATTTTTTACACAGTTGAAAAGTGAAAAGTGGCCCGTTCTGGGAATTGCCCTGGAAACATACATCAGCGAGCGCAATAATAAAGAGGGAGCGACAATACGATGGTATGAGGATCTCAGCGAGAGTGAAAAGATCAGCATTGAACTCATGGATGCGTCCCTGGAACAGATCCTGAAGACAGGCATTGAACCGGATGAAGACGATGACAGAAACCCCATTACTGTCAGGGACCTGGTGCAGGTGAAAGGACTTCATTTGTTCAATCTTTTTGGTTCCAGGAAGGGAAATGAAGCCTTAGATACATTTCTGACCCGGCTTATTCTGGATCATCCTCACCGCCTGATTCCCTTTGAAGAGTTAAACGACCGGTTCAAAAGCCAATTTCATATTGATCTGGCAGCGGAAGTTCAGGCATGGTATTTGCAAAACACGCTTCCCGGGTTTATTATCCGGAATATCAGCACTTATAAGATAACAGAAGGTGAGATCAGCAAATTCCAGGTTCGTTTCCAGATTTCCAATCCCGAAAACACCAGCGGCATTGTTACATTGAATGTCGAACTGAATGATCCGAACCGGAATAGCGATGAATTTTTCGAAGAAAGCTTCAATGTTGACTTTTCTCAGAAAGTTTTTCTGCCTGCCCGCTCATCCTTCGATGTGGGCTTTGTTTTTAATACAGAACCAGCCCGGATGTCATTGGTAACACATATTTCGAGGAATCTGCCCAATAATCTGATCTATGGTTTTTCGGGATTTCATGAAACCAGGAATATTCCTCCGCTGGATGGAGTTGTTCCCATGCCGTTTTTTGACACAAGCACCGGCAGCAATGAAATTGTTGCAGATAACGAGGATAAGGATTTCAGATTTGTTCAAGCAGCGAACCAGGCTTACCTGAAATCACTCATCAACAGTAAAAAGGATGACCGTTATAAATATTCAGCCATCTGGGCATGGAATCCTCCAAAAGAATGGAGGGCCAGTTTACGCTCCGAATTTTACGGCAATTATGTTCATTCTGCCCATTATACCCGGGGAGGAACCGGTGAACGCACGGCATACTGGAAAGCAGCACTTCCGGCGAAGGGTTCCTATGATATTTACTATTATATTGATAAAGTAAATGTGGGTTGGAGACGGACCAATAAATCCCCGGATTACAATCTTGTTGTTTACCATGACAATGGCGTTGACAAGGTCAACCAGGTAACGGAAAATGTGGATCACGGATGGAATTACATAGGAACCTGGTATATCTCATCAGATACCGGGAAAATTGAACTTTCGAATAAAAGTAACGGAGACATTGTTTTTGCAGATGCGGTGAAATGGGTGCTGAATCAATGAACCCTTCAAGCGGTCCAAAGACCCTTCAAGCGGTCCAAAGACCCTTGAAGGGTAATTAAGTAGAATAACAGGAAATATGTATTTATATATGAAATCAAATAGGTTTATCCAAGGAAAACAATATGTTTTAATGATATTATTGTCATTATTGACTTACCCGGTGTTTTCCCAGCGAATCCTCACGCTCGAGGATGCCATGAATACAGCCATCAAAAACAGTCCGGAAATTATGAAATCTGAGCTGAGCATGACGATCAGCAAAGAAAACCTGAATGCCAGGGAGGCAGCAACAAAAGCCCTTATAAAATTTCAGCTGACACCTTTCTATTACAACCAGACCCGGGAGTTCAACAATCTTTTTTCGTCCTGGAGCACTACAGAGACCAAAAGGATTTACGGAGATTTTATTGTTTCTCAACCTATTAAACTGACTGATGGAAGGATTACCCTGCAGAATCAGCTTTCATACCAGGATGCATCCAGTGACTTCACAGATTCCCGTTCAAAGGGTTACAGCAATAATTTGTTTCTGAGTTATTCCCAACCGGTATTTACTTACAACAAACTGAGGATGGAATTGAATCAGTTGAGACTGTCACTCGAGAACTCAACCCTGAGCTATGCCATTCAGCGTTTATATCTCGAAAGACAGGTCACAACGTACTTTTACACGGTCTACCAGCGTAAGATGGCTTTGTCGGTTGCCGAGGATGAGCTGAAAAACCAGCAGGCCGGTTATGAGATCATTAAAAGCAAGGTGGAAGGGGGATTGTCTGCCAGAGAAGAATTGCTGCAGGCTGAATTAAACCTGGCTACCAGCGAGTCGAATCTTCAGAATGCGCAGGTGAATCTTGCCAATGCCAAGGATGATTTCCGCCAGTACATCGGTATGCCCTTGAGCGAGGAATTCGATATCATAACTGATGTTGAATTCAAAGAAGTACTGGTGGATATGGAAAAGGCCATACAGAATGGTCTTGAAACCCGTATGGAACTGAGACAGCGGGAGATAAACCTCCAAAACAGCCAGGATCAGCTGACGGTGGCAAAAGCCACCAACGAATTTGCGGGCACTGTAGATCTTTCAATAGGTGTGATTGGCGAAGATCCTGATCTGGCAAAAATCTACGACAGACCTACACGCTCGCCACAGGTAATGGTGACCTTTAACATACCGGTTTGGGACTGGGGAGAAAGAAAATCGAGGATCAAAGCCGCCGAGGCGGCTATAAAGATTGAAGAAATCAATCTCGCCTCTGAACGCACCCATGTTGAGCTGGCCATCCGTCAGACATTCAGGAGCCTGCAGAATTTAAGCATGCAGATTGAAATTGCCCGCCAGAATGAAAAAAATGCACAGTTAACCTATGAAATAAACCAGGAAAGGTACAAGAACGGAGATTTAACCGGCATGGACCTGAATCTTTTTCAGAATCAGCTCTCAGAAAAAAAGATGAACCTGGCAAACAGCCTGATTTCATACAAACTGGAATTGCTAAACATGAAAATTCAATCGCTCTGGGACTTCGAGAACAACACCAGCTTTGTGCCGAAGGAATTGCAGGAAAACCTTTTGAATGAATAAAGATTTAAGATTTAAGATTTAAGGAATAAGATAAGTTGATAATTTATAAAAACTATGAAAAACCCAGTCACATTTCTCTGTATTGCCTTAATGATAATCGGTTGCAACCGCCAGCAGGACAACCTGGGCAAAGACATTACCGTTCCCGTTACCGTTGCAGAAGTGAAGCCAGGCACCATCGAGGAATTCATCGATATCAACGGGGCTGTTAAATCCATTAAGGAGGTACAGCTGAAAGCGGAAGTTACCGGCAATTATATGCTGAAGACCAATCCTTCGACCGGCAGGCCCTATGCGCTGGGTGACCGGGTGAATGAGGGCAATGAAATCATCGAGATCTCCGACAAGGAATACGAGAATAACATCAAGCTGAGTTCACTCAAACTGAATCTTGAAATCACCAAACAGGTTTTCGATAAACAACAATCTCTGTTCGATAAGGGAGGGGTGACACTGAGCGAACTGAAAAACGCCGAGATCAATTATATCAACGCCAATTACAATTATGAAGATGCCTTAATCCGTTTGCAGAAAATGCATGTCAGGGCACCCTTTACCGGTGTGATTATTGATTTGCCCTATTTTACTCCCGGGGTGAAAATTGATGCCAATGCCTTGCTGGTAAAGATAATGGATTACAGTAAGCTGCACCTGGAAGTGAACCTTCCTGAGAAGAGCATGGGTGAAACCAAACCCGGTCAGCTGGTAAGGGTTACCAATTACACCCTGCCTGGAGATACCCTCATGGGTTCCGTGACCCAGCTTTCTCCTGCCATCGATCCTGAAACCCGATCCTACAAGGGTATGATCCTGATAAACAATCCGAAGCTCCTGCTGCGCCCGGGTATGTTCGTGAAAGGTGAGATTGTTGTCGCCTCTGCCAAAAATACCATTGTGGTTCCTAAAGAGATCATTGTTTCAAAACAGCGCGGTAACAGCGTATTTGTTGTTGAAAAAGGCATTGCTTTTGAACGGATCGTTGAATTCGGTCTTGAAAATCCGCGTGAAGTACAGATCACTTCCGGTCTGAAAGAAAATGAAATGCTGGTTGTCAAAGGATTTGAGACACTGCGCGACCGTTCCAAGGTTAAAGAAATAAAATAGCTGCCTGGGCATGAAAAAGATCGTACAATTTGCAGTCAACTACCCGGTGACCATTTCCATGATCATCCTGGGCATCTTGCTGCTCGGCTATATCTCCCTGGGAAAGCTCAGTATTGATCTCTTTCCGGAGATCAATGCCCCGCGGATCTTTGTCGAGTTAAAGGCAGGGGAGCGCCCGCCTGATGAAATTGAGAAACAGTATGTCGAGGGCATTGAATCGCAGGCCATGCGATTAAAAGGTGTTTCCCAGGTGGCATCCACCTGCATGGTAGGGGCTGCCCGGGTTAAGGTGGAATATAACTGGGGAACCGATATGGACGATGCTTTTCTGGATTTGCAGAAAGCATTGACCAGCTATGGACAACAGGACGGCGTGGATGAGTTTGTGATCACCCAGCATGATCCGAATGCTTCACCTGTTATGATCATGGCGATGGTTCATCCTGACATCACCGATATGAATGAATTGCGCAGGACAGGGGATAACTACATACGGAACGAGCTGATACGCCTCGAAGGAGTTGCAGATGTTGTGCTGACAGGCACCGAAGAAAGAGAGATCGTTGTGGAGACAGATCCATACCGTTTGAACGCATACGGACTTACAACTGACAACCTTGTTCAGCAGATCACGAGCATGAACCGGAATGTTTCCGGCGGAAGCATTGTGGAAATGGGGAAACGATACATTATCAAAGGAACATCGCTGCTTGCAGACGAAAACGACCTGAACAACATTGTTGTAACTTACAAGCAATCTTCCACTGCTGCTGCTACTGTTACTACCGCCGCTGCTTCCACGGACCGCGTTCCCGTATTCCTTCGCGATGTCGCCCGTGTAAGTTTCACCAACAAAGAGCCAGAGAATATCGTCCGGGTCAATGGCAAACGCTGCGTCGGGCTTTCCATCTATAAAGAAACCAGCTACAACACCGTAAAGGCTGTTGAAGAACTCAACAAATCTTTTGAAACCATCCGGAAAGCATTGCCTGGGTATGAGTTTACCATTGTTCAGAACCAGGCATCCTTTATCAGGAATGCCATCAGGGAATTGCGCGATACCGCTTTTCTGGGTGCCCTGTTTTCGATTATTGTGCTTTACGTATTCCTTAGGCGGACCAGCCTTACCTTAATAGTAGCTATCGTCCTGCCCATCTCCATCATTGCTACTTTCGTGGTCATGTATTTCACAGGATTATCCCTGAATATTATGACCATCGGCGGTCTTGCGCTGGGCGCGGGTATGCTGGTTGACAATGCCATTGTCATCGTGGAAAATATTTTCCGGAACCTGGAAACGGGGCAATCTTTAAAGGATTCCTGCATTAAGGGAACATCACAGGTCGGAGGTGCCATTATTTCTTCCACCCTAACTGCCATAGTCGTTTTTCTGCCGATTGTTTACCTTCATGGCGCATCGGGAGCCCTGTTTAAAGATCAGGCATGGACAGTGGCATTTACGCAGGTAATTTCACTCGTCGTGGCTATCCTGATTATTCCTATGCTTTTCAATACTATGTATACCAAACGAAGCACGGTTACAGCCACAAAATCACTCCGCTTCAGCTGGTATACTTCTTTCCTGTCACGGATGATCGATAACCGGGTCAGGGTGGTTATCATTGCCGTGGCGATCCTTATCGGGACAGCCTTTATTTTGCCATACGTTGGCAATGAGTACATACCCCAGGGCGGCACCCATGAATTCAGCCTGGAAATCAAACTGAAAGAGGGCACGCAATTGCAGCGAACCGAAGGCCTGGTTAAGACTTTGGAAGCCATGCTCACAGAGGTATTGGGGGACAGGGCTGAAATCATATACAGCCAGGTAGGACCAACAGGCAGTTCAAATTCCGAGAGATCAGTATTTCAAAATGAAAATACGGCTTTGGTTAAGATCCGGCTTAAATCGTCGGTTGTTAAGCATTCCGCTGAAATCATAGCCCAGGTCAGTGAACTTACGCAAAATCTGCCCGATGCAGAAGTGACAGTGGTGCAGAATGAAACTGCGCTCGAATCCACCCTTGGAACCGATGAATCACCCCTGATGGTGGAGGTTACCGGAAGAGATATTGCTGTGCTGGACACATTGACAAAAGAAATCAAGGAGATGCTTACGGATATCCCCGAGATTTATAACCTGAAAACCAGCATCGAGGAGGGTGCTCCCGAAGTAGATGTCATCATTGACCGGTATGCAGCCTCGATGCATAACCTGACTGCTGATGCTATTGCCGCTCAGTTAAAGGATAAACTTATGGGGAAAGCAGCCGGCAAGTTTGATGATGCAGGAGAAATGAATGACATTACCGTAAGATTGCCGGAAATCAGTCTGGCAGAATTCAACAGTATCACATTAAAGGGCGGACAAAGAGATATCCCTTTGTACGAGGTAGCCCGGATTGACAGATCGGTATCCCCAAGGCAACTGCTTCGCAACAATCAGAATCGCGTGGGAACCGTCACGGCTGATGTTGACAGAACTGTCGCCTTTGATAAGGTGATTGAAAAAGTGCAGGAACGATTAACCAACGTAATACCGCCGGCTGAATACACCATTCATATTACCGGCGAGGAGCAAAAACGGCAGGAGGCCATGTCAAGCCTGGGATTTGCTTTGTTGCTTTCCATCGTATTGGTATACATGGTCATGGCTTCTCAATTCGAATCACTTATACATCCCTTTACAGTATTGCTCACCATACCCCTGGCAGGAGCAGGTTCAATATGGGCCTTTTTCCTGCTGGGAAAATCCCTGAACATCATGGCCTATATCGGAATCATCATGCTTGGCGGGATCGCTGTGAACAATTCCATCATTCTGGTGGATGCCATCAATCAGTTCAGGGAGGAAGGTTATTCCTTGCGTGAGGCTATCCTGAAAGGTGCACAAAACCGAATCAGGCCGATACTTATGACCAGTTTCTCCTCCATCCTGGGTTTGCTACCGCTTACACTGGGCCTGGGAGAGAGCGCTGCACTTCGTTCACCCCTGGCGATAGCATTAATAGCAGGTTTAACAGCATCTACCGTGATGTCTCTGATAGTAATACCCTGTGTATATTTTATTTTCGACCGTAAAAAGAAGGCTTCTGAACCTGCAGTAGTTTAATTTGTAGCCATGCATTTCATCATCAAACGTAAGGTTCTTATCGCCATGTTATTTGCCGGGCTGGCAATGCTGGGCGTGTTTTCTTACCGCCAGTTGCCGGTTGAACTGCTTCCCAATACGCAGATCCCTTATCTTTTCGTGCAGATCGGTACCAGTCTAGAAATGGACCCGAAATACATCGAGAACCAGGCTGTTATTCCGCTTGAAGGTGCCATCGGGACATTGAAGGGCGTTGAAAAAATTGAATCCACCGTGGATCAACAGCAGGCTTTTATCCAGATATCCTACCGGCAGAATACGAATATCAAGATCGCTTACCTGAAATTGCTGGAAAAGGTTGAGGAAGTCAAAAACAACATTCCTTCCGATTTTTATGTTCAGGCCTTGCGGTTCGATATGGAAATGCTCAATAATAACCTCATGACCTTGCAGGTAAGGGGTGGAGGAGGAGTGGACCGCGTTCGCCAGGTTGTGAACCGGGACATAAACAACAGGTTGCTGAACGTTAATGGTATTGCCAATGTGGCTGTTTTTGGGGGACGTGAAAAGTCGGTTGAGATCAGGCTCAGGGACGAGATCTGCAATTCCTACGGGATTACAGCGGCCACTATCCGGAATGTGCTTAACCAGAACAGCAGGGCACGGACATTTGCAGGCATGGTCACCCAGGATAACCGAATGGTTTTTGTCAATGTGGTTGCTGAGTTCTCCGATCTGTCAGCCATCAGTGAATTAATAGTAAGGGAGCAGGGATCCGTCAGATTAAAGGATGTTGCCGACATACGGTTTGGTTATAAGAACCAGGACTCCTACAGCCGGGTGAACGGCAAAGAGGCCGTGACAATACAACTGACCCGAGATACCCAGTCGAATATGATTGACCTGGCGGACCGGGTCAAGGACGAAATTGCAGAGCTAAACAAGGACCTGTCTGACAAGGATATTGAAATTGTAATCCAGAATAATTCAGCCGAACGAATGGAGCGCAATATCAACCAGATCATTCAACTGGCTTTGGTCGGCGGTATCCTGGCTATTTTTATTCTCTGGATCTTTTTAAAGAATCTGAGGTTGGTGCTGGCCATCGGTTTGGCAATGCCAATATCCATTTATATTGCTTTCAATTTCTTTTATGCTGCCGGCATTTCCATCAACAGCCTGACACTTCTGGGTATGGCCCTTGCCATCGGTATGCTGCTCGATAACAGTGTGGTGGTTATGGAAAACATATACCGCCTGGCCTCTCAAAAAGTCGATACCAATAAGGCAGTGATACAGGGAACAACAGAAGTGTGGCGATCCATCTTTGCAGCTACGCTCACCACAGTAATGGTATTCCTTCCTTTTGCTTTTTCAAAGAATTTCTTAATTGCTATTCTGGGTAAACACATAGGGGTGTCCATTATATCTACACTGCTGGTTTCGCTGGTGGTAGCCATGCTGCTTATCCCCATGATCACCCACACCATACTGAAGCATCGTGGTGGCAACCAGGCAGAGAGTTTCAGCGCAATAGCCTTCCATAACAGGCTCATACAGGTTTACCGCGTAATTCTTAAAACCTGTATGCGGAATCCTGCAGGAACTGCGCTGGGTGCCCTCGGCGTATTTTTTGCTACCCTGCTCATAAGTCTGGGTTTGAGTTTCATAAAATCACAGGAACCGGAGATCATTGAGCTGGCACTTTATGTTACCATGCCGGGCGGCACTACCCTCGACAATACAGACCTGTTGGTGGCAGATGCAGAGAAACGTCTCGAAAACCTGAAGGAAAAAAAGGACATTATCAGCCAGATTTATGAAGAGGAAGCCCAAATAACCATTGTGCTGGAAAAGGAATACAGAGAAGTCAGGAATTATTCAGTCCCCAAGATCAAGCAGGAGATTATGAACAGTTTGTCAGGATTGGAACCGGGAAGCTTCAGCTGGGAACCACCTGCTTCGGCACGACGTTTTGGAGGAGAGGGCGGTGATATGGATGGCGGCATGGAAGGCATACTGGGAATAGGCTCAGAGGCTGAAAAAGTAATCATCAAGGGAGAGGATTACGAGCAGCTGGTAACCCAGGCCAATCTGGTAAAATATTATCTTACCCAACAGCAGTCCGTTGAAATGGTAAATATCAACATACCTTCTGCCCGGCCCGAAGTTTTATTGAACTTCGATAAGCAGATCATGGCCTTGTACGATATCCAGGCAGCCACAGTACTCACCGAGCTGGGCTCATTCCCGCAAGAGTTTTCTTCGGGAGTACAGTTTAAACAAGGCACCGAGGAGTATGATATTCAGATACGCACTGAAACTCCTACAGAACAAACCGAAAGAAATCTGGGCGATTTGAAAAAGCTTACTGTTAAAGGCAGGAATGATGCGCAATTCGAGCTGCAAAACATAAGTACCTTCAGTATCACGGAGGGCGCTCCCACCATCAAACGCGTTAACCAGGCCAAACAACTTGAGGTAGAATATACCTTTATCAGGCAGGTACGGGATGACAAGGATCTGCTGACCACCTCGAGGCTCGAAGTGGAGTCTCTTTTGAGTAATATGGCAATTCCATCAGGTGTGACATTTGAGGTTGTTCATGAGCAGCAGGATTTGAGTGATTTCCGCTTTCTGATCCTGGCTGCCCTGATCCTGATTTATATGATCCTGGCCTCTGTTTTTGAGTCATTCAGCAGACCGGTGGTTATCTTGTTTGCCATTCCGCTGGCAGCAACCGGATCATTGATTGCCCTCATCCTTACCGGGAATTCACTTCTCAATGCCAACACGCTGACCGGCTTTGTAATACTGATCGGAATTGTTGTAAACAATGGGATTATCCTGCTCGATTACGCCAATGTTTTGATGAAGCGGGGATACGGACCATCCAGATCCTTAATGATGGCGGGACTTGCCAGGGTCCGGCCCATACTGATCACATCGATCACAACTATCATTGCACTGTTTCCCCTTGCCATGGGCAAGGCCGAGTATGTCACTGAAATTGGCGCACCCTTTGCCATAACCATCATCGGAGGTCTTGGTCTGAGTACACTGCTGACACTGGTTTTCATTCCCACACTCAATACAGGAATTCACACTGCACTGCATTGGATATTCCTCCGAAGGTGGCAGGAAAAGTTGATGATCATGATGATTTATCTTGGAGGAAGTTTTCTGATATTCACAGAAGTAGATGCCCTCGTATGGAAAATTATCGATTTTCTCCTGCTGATCATCCTTACACCCGCCACGCTGTATTTTGTTAAAAACAGTTTGCGGAAAGCCAATGAAAAACTGATTGATGAGTCCACGCCATTGCATATTCAGGTGCGTAACCTGGTAAAAATCTACGACCGGGACAGCCGGTTTGTGAGAGAATGGAAATCAGGATTGCGGATCAGGCAGCGTCTTGGGTTGGCAAGAACGTTCAACAGCTGGAAAGATTTTGACTATTTGCTATGGCTTTTGCCATTGATGGGCTTTGTGATCTATTTTATCTATTTCTACCTTGAAAATGGTTTCTGGTATTTTCTGCTTCCTGTTGGTTTGTACCTGATGGTGCTCAGAGCAGTTTCACCTGTGAAAGAATTTGCTTTGAAGCACTCCGGAGCAGGAACAAGAAAATGGCCACAGCGCCTCCTCAGATGGTTATATGCAGCGGTATACTGGGGAATGCCGCTCCTTTTTCTGGTTTTGTTTTATCAGAAATACAAATTGATCGGACTGTTAATACCGGCAGCTGTTATCTGGTATTTAATACTGGCCATCAAGGTGACATCGGATAAATTATACCGTGAACAGATTAACATCAATCGTCTCCAGGGGCGATTTAAAGGATTGCGGAAGGCCTTCTACCGACTGGTAAAGAATGTGCCCCTGATCGGCCGTAAAAGAATGCCATTTAAAGCCTTGAAGGGAGTATCCTTTAATATTGAACATGGCATGTTTGGATTATTGGGACCCAATGGGGCTGGTAAATCAACCCTCATGCGCATTGTTTGCGGAATACTGGAACCCAGTTACGGCCAGATAACCATCAATGGTATTGACACCAAAGTTAAACGCGAGGAATTGCAGGGATTGATCGGTTATCTTCCCCAGGAATTCGGCGTTTACGAAAATCTGACAGCCTGGGAGTTCTTGAATTACATGGGCATTTTGAAGAAGCTGCACAACCGTGAACAGCGGGAAGCCCGCATTGAATATGTACTGAACGCGGTTCATATGGCAGGTCATAAGCATGAAAAACTGGGTTCTTACTCCGGTGGGATGAAACAGCGAATCGGGATTGCCCAGATTCTCCTTCATCTGCCCAGGATTTTGGTTGTGGATGAACCCACTTCCGGATTGGATCCGAGGGAACGCATACGTTTCCGCAATCTGCTTGTGGAATTAAGCCGCGATCGTATCGTGATATTTTCCACACACATTATCGAAGATGTTGCCAGTTCGTGTAACCAGGTAGCGGTGGTACGAAGCGGGGAACTGGTTTACCTGGGTGAACCGGTGGAGATGGCGCATATTGCCCAGGGTAAGGTATGGATGGCCGATGTGGGCATGGCAACCTTTGAAACACTAAAAGAAAGGTATGTGATCATTCATCATATGCGGGATGGTGATATCATCCGCGTACGCTGTATGGCCGATGAATGCCCGGTTGAGGGCGCTCATACGGTGAAGGCAAACCTGGAGGACGCTTACCTGTGTTTACTTCAAGAAAAATAATGGCACCATGAAAATTCCGGAACGCTTAAGATTACTCTATACAATAGCATCCTACAACCTAAAGATAGTATTTTCAGGCAGATTCATTTATTTTCTGATTTCTGCTTGGTTGTTTTTCCTGGTGATTGTCGGCATTATGCTTTTCTCCGAAAACACGATTGATACCTCTGATATTTACGACCTGTTGTTATTTCCTGGGGTACTGATTATGTTTTACCCTGTGGTATATAACATTCAAAACGATAAGGACACCCGTATGCTTGAGATCATTTTCGGGGTACCGGATTACCGGTATAAGGTATATGTTTTGCGTTTTGTCATGTCCATACTGCTGGTTGTTTTTTTGTTGCTGCTGATGTCAGCTTTTACATGGTTTTCCATCGTTCAGATACCCATTCTGAAAATGGTGGTTCAACTCATGAGTCCATTGTTTTTTCTGGCCTGTCTTACCTTTATGTTCACCACACTCATCCGGAATGGCAATGGCGCAGCGGTCGTCATGATCATCATCGGCCTGCTGTTTTTCATGATGAATGAACCGCTCGAGAAAAGCAAGTGGAATCTGTTTTTAAATCCTTACAATGTGCCTGTGGATATGAACCTCTCAGTGTGGATGAACGTGGTACATCAGAACCGGCTGATACTGGGAATCGGTTCAGTCATTGCGCTGTTGTGGGGATTGATGAATCTCCAGCAGAGAGAGAGATTTGTCTGAATTTATTCATCGAAATTCACTTTTTTAAAGGCCGCCAGATCCATGGCCTGTTTTCTGTAAAGCTTTTTATAATGCTTATCACCATTTGCTTCGCTGATACGGCTCAGGCCGAAATAAGCATAGGCCTTGAATTCATTGCCAAATTCTCCAAACGGGGATATGTCCTTTAATCCCCGGGAATAGTAGGTCTGAGCCTGCTTCAGGTTGTTGTACTTTTTCTCGTACAGGATTCCATTCAGAATTGACAGCTGAGCCTGAAAGTAGGCGTTATTGCTATTCTTTCGGTTTATATTGATCATGCTTTCAGCTTCGCTGTATTGTTTCACAAGGAGCAGGTTTTTAATGTAAACCGCCTTATATTGCATATTACGCGGGTATAATTCATGAAGTGTTTTACTGAATTGATAAGCCTGTTCAAAATTGTTCTCGAAACTGATATAAATTCCGGCCAGAAAGGAAAAGGCTTCTGCTTTAAGTACGATGGCTTTTTTTGAGGCGATCTGCAGCTCTTTCAGTCCTTTAACCTTGTCCCCCTTTGGAAAAAGAAAGGCAAGCGGCTTGTAAACCGGGTGAGCTTCCGGGTAAGCTTCCCTGTAATAATTGTAGAGACCTGTGAAAAAATAAAAATCACTGTATGCACTGGTATAATCGAATGCCTGTTTTAAGTATTGATAGGTGCTGGAAGCCAGGGAGATGACATCCATACTCTCATCATTATCAGCATAATACAGAAGAAGCAATCCTCTGGCTCCCAGATTTGTCAACAGGTATTCGGCAGCGTCAGCAGGATGGGATTTCTCTTCACAGATTTCAATAGCCTTCCTCAGATCATTTTCAAAAGACTGATGGTTGGGAGATGATGGAACCAACGGGTAGTGCTCCCAATAGGTTATCAGGCCCCTGTAAACATAGTTCATGGGATGGCCAGGATACTTTGTCTCGATTTGACGGTATACTTCCCGGGCCTGAACGAATTGCAGATCATAGATGTAATCCACACCCCTGCACATCAGTCTGAAAGTGGCGGTATCCTTTAATACCTGCGCCTGCATTGATAACCCGAACATAATGATCAACGCAGGGCATAACAAACCAACTTTTTTGCTATAGTTCATGACCGTTCAAAAGTACTGCTAAAGTTTATATTCAGCTATTGTTTCTTTGACAATCCTCCGTTGTTGGTCCAGAGTGTAATTCTGTTCATGCGGTCGTATGGCGGATAGGTATGCATGTTTCCTGACACCATATCAATCAGTCCGTCCCTGTTAAAATCCCCCAGTTCAAGAGTAATGATGTGAGTCGGATTATTGGTTATATCATGCCTTATGAATTGCATGTTTCCTGTATTCTCAATCCAGATGAAACTCTGGGATTCGGGTTTATCCCATAAATTAAAGGCACTTACGGCGAATAGATCGAGGTCTCCATCGTCATCAATATCGTAAGGGCGGGCATTGTAAGCACCCGTAAAAGTGCAAATCCTGTGGTACTCGAACTTCAGGCCGCCCTTATTCTCAAACCATTGAACGCCATGCCAGGGTCTTCCCTGGGGAGGAATATAATCAAACGCATCCCCGTTGGTGTATAGGATATCATCGTCACCGTCGAGATCAACATCGGAAATGTAAATGCCACTGGATCCAAAATCCTGGTTGCTCGAGCCAAAAAGAAGGTTGGGCTGGAAAACTCCCTTTCCGTCATTGATATAACAATAAATTTCTTCCCATTCCTGGCTTACCAAAGAAATGATATCCATATCATTATCTTTATCAATATCCAGGATTTCCACATTAACGGGACCCGAAAGGTTCTGCAATATATGACTTTCGAATTTCCAGTTGCCCAGGTTTTCCATCCAGCGGGTTTCTCCGTCATCATAACCAAATTGTGCAACAGCCAGGTCCATATCACCGTCATTGTCCAGGTCGCCTGCCCGCACATCTGACACACGCGCAATTTTTTCTACAAGAACATGTTTGCTGAAATTGAACTTTCCGTCATTTTCGAGTATGACAACTGAACCAATCTTGTCATTGTTCGGGAACAGCATACCCAATACGGCTACCATCAGGTCCTTATCACCATCACCGTCAAAATCCATTGCCTGAACATGCGCAGGGGCGATAAGTTCATCTGAAAGCACAGATTCCGTGTAAGTGTCCGGCGGATATTGCCTGATCCAGTTGATGGAATTGCTCTTGGCATCACATACCAATACATCGAGCAAGCTGTCATTATCGAGATCGGTCACCTGAAGATGAGAAATAAGAGGTGGTTCTGTAAATCCCTGGCCGATGGGCCTGGGATTTAGAAAATCAATTTTCTTGCCTGCAATGTTGTCCGATACTACCTCTTTATCACCTGTCTTTGTCATTATCCTTTTAATGACCTCGCCCCAGGTCATACCGCTGTGTTTAGCCTGGTAATTCAAAAAAAGCATGGGTACACCTACCAGTAACAGTAAGACAAGCATGTAAGGAATTAAGTTTTTAAAACTATTTTTTACTTTTTTGGGAGCGCTTCCATTTGCCATATCATCATCAATAAGTAGTGCAAAATATGTTTTTACACCACAAATCTAGTCAAATTGTATATTGACGCATGGTTCTTTTAAAAAGAATAATTATTATTGATCAGAATTAGGAGGGATGAAAGATTTTCGGAAGGCACTTCTCAGAATTACCATCATTTTTGGTTTTGGATTAGTTCCAGCTGTTATCGCACAGTTTTTTGCACAAGAATCGGTTGACAGGTACATTCACATCAGGAGTTTCCGTTATGGTAAAGATCCCTCTGTTATAAGATGCAACAGGGGAGACCGCCTGCATCTGACATTTTCAACCGATGATACGGGACACTCCTTTTTCCTGGAAGAATTTGATATGGATGTGAAGGTAAGTCCTGCCCGTGATGAAGTTGAGGTTTTCAGCGCCAAAGATCCTTCAAGAAAATCATCAATAACTCGTGAATATACTTTAACTGCAAGGCATGCCGGAGTTTTAAATTACCTGGTGTCAAAAAGCAATTATCGGTGCCATGTTTGGTGTGGGCCCATGCATGCCTTTGAATCCGGAAAACTGGTCATCCTGCCCAATACGCTATTAATTTTTGGACTGGGTTGCCTTGTTGGCATATTGTTCCTCTGGATCCTCGGACTTTACCGGAATTCCGGAGGGGGTATTGAATCATCAGTGAAAAATTCGGATTTCACAGATCTGTTTCTTAAATATCCTTTCCTGAAAAAAATTCTCATTTCCCGCTGGCCGCAAACGATTCTGACTATCCTGGCAATGATGATGATCTACATTGTCATTCTCACCTGCCTGTTCGGTACCCAGATGTCAGGCCGGAATCTGGGCGTGCTCATGATGTGGGCCATCTGGTTGTTTTTGCTCGTTGCCTTGTTGACTCCTTTCCTGGGAAGGATATGGTGCACCATCTGTCCATTACCTTTGTTTGGTGATTTACTGCAGCGTAAATCATTCTTTACACCGTTAAAGGGTAAAACCAGGGAGTATAACCATAAATATGCAGGTTTGTTTTTGAAATGGCCCGCCCGGCTGAGCAATGACTGGTTGAAACTGTTTGTTTTTATGTGCCTGGCTACTTTCTCAACCACGCTTGTGGCAAGACCGCGGATTTCGGGATTCGCTGTTCTGGGACTTTTGCTGGTGCCTACATTTATGGCGCTGATATGGGAAATCAGGACATTCTGCAGGTACGTATGCCCCGTAAGTGTGTTCGTAGGCCCTTTTTCCAGGATGAGTTCCCTGGGCATCCGCAGCCGGTCACAGGAAGTCTGCGATAATTGTAAACCCCATTATTGCCAGAAAGGAAGTCCGAAAGGTTGGGGTTGCCCTTACGGGCTCAACGTGGGCGAAATAAAGGGAAATTCAGATTGCGGACTTTGCATGGAGTGCACACGAAGCTGCCTTTACAACAATGTGACATTGTCGAAAAGCTCATTTGCTTCAGAACTTGGAAGCCGCAACCTGGGTGAAGCATGGCTTACGCTGGCCATTTTTACCCTGGCTATCGTATACAGTGTTCTCTATGAGGGCCATTGGCCATTGGTCCGGGATTATGTCAACATCCTCGATAAAAAGAACTGGGACCTGTTCGGCATATACGCCTTGATTATCTGGACACTCGCCCTGCTGGTTGTTCCCGGATTGGTATACTTGCTTTCATGGACCAGCGCCAGATGGACCAAAACAAAACTGCATGTAAGGGAAGTCTTTTTAAATTCTGCCGGGGCAATTCTTCCTTTGGGTCTGATGATGTGGATCGCCTTTGTCATTCCCATGCTGTTTGTCAATATCACGTTCATCATCCAGTCCGCGTCTGATCCTTTTGGATGGGGATGGGATTTTTTCGGGACTGCCAATATTCCCTGGCATCAGTTTTTACCCAGACTGATACCGTGGCTTCAGGCTTTGTTGATACTAACAGGATTGCACTTCAGCCTGAGAAACCTCAGCAGGACCTGGAACAGGTATGATATGTCAACTGTGCAGCTGATCCGCATGGTGTTGCCAATGGGAGCCCTTATCATCGCTTCGGCTGCTGCAATGCTGGTTTTCTTTACAAATTAGGTCCACCTTCCGGGGATCTTTGTTCCGCAAAAACTGCAATTCCCGTTTTTGATCGCATTTTTGACAATCGAAAAGCCGTTCCTTTCAACAATTGTCTTTTTGCATTTCGGGCAGAAAGTACTGATAGCGGAAGATCCCGGTACATTTCCGATATAAACGAATTTCAAACCGGCATTCAGTGCGATGGCCTTTGCTTTTTCAAGTGTGGCGACAGGGGTGGGAGGCAGATGATTCAATTTATACAACGGCTGAAATCGTGAAAAATGCAACGGGGTATCCTGAAAATCATTTTGGTAAAGCCAGTCACACATTTTCCTGATCATTTCCAGGTTATCGGTCCATCCCGGTATCACCAGGTTGGTTATTTCGAGCCATACGCCTTCCTGTTTGAAGATTTTCAGGGAATTTAAAACCGGTTGAAGTTCTCCGGCGTTTAGCTTTGAATAAATATTCTCATCAAACGATTTCAAATCAATATTCGCTGCGTCCAGCACCTTGCAAAGGTCACGCAATGGCCTCTCGTTGATGTAACCGTTGGATACCATCACGTTCCTGATGCCGGCACGCCTGGCAATTACCGATGAATCATAGACATATTCATAAAAGGTGATGGGTTCCGAATAGGTATAGGAAATGGATCGACACTTATTAGAAACAGCTTGTTCAGTCACTTTTTCAGGCATCAGACTGTAGTTCCGGGTTTCTTTGGGACTGGCCTGGGAAATGGACCAGTTTTGACAATTCAGACAGGCCAAATTGCATCCGGCGGTTGCGATTGAGAAAGAACGCGTACCAGGCAAAAAATGATACAATGGTTTCTTTTCGATCGGATCAACATGCATGGCGCATGGATTGCCATATGCGATTGAATACAGTTTTCCCTTGTAGTTAACCCTGTTCCTGCAGAGCGTGGTCTCTCCGTTCATCCGCACACAAGCATTGGGACAAATCAGACATTTAGTGCCTTTGGGTGTTATTTCATAATGCATGCATTCTTTACTCCACTTCCATAAATCATATGCTGAAGAACTGACCTTTCCTGATTTTCCTTCAACAGATGCAGAAAGCGGGTCGAAACAAATAGACCCTGCTGCTGCAAAACAAGCACTTTTTATAAACGTCCTCTTGCTGATATTTGACCCCATGGTATCGGCATTTGACCAAAGTTACTTAATTTTTCCGGGAATCAGCCGGCAAATGCTGCATCAGGAATACTTTTTGCCATAGATTGCCATCACCAAAATTCCTGAGAGGATTAATCCGGCAATAAGCAGGCATGTATTGAAAAGTCCCATTACCGGAAAACAAACCAGCGAAACCAGCAGAGTCCCCGAAGCGGCTCCCGCCAGATCAATGCCATACAGGTTACCTGCTATATTTTCGATTTTTTGCTTTTCCAGCCTGCTGGCTATATTGAATTCAAGTCCGGTAACCAGTGCAATGAGCCCTGTTATTATTAACAAAAACGTTTGTCCGGTCCATTCCGGCATATTGCTGAATCGGGAAAGGAATAGGATCAGGAAAGGAAGGAAGATTACCATTTGCAACAGGATGATCTGCAAGAAAATGTAGGATCGGTAAGAGACTCCTGTCCCGGAACGAATACCCATGATTGCGCCTGCAGCCAGTCCGGTCATATAAAAGGCAATAATGATCCCCAGCATCTGATATACATAGCCGTATAGGATCTGATAAACAATGATAACCAGAAATTCAGCCGATGCACCTGCAAATCCGCCGGCAAAGATGCCGGCTCCTACAGCACTGATGCTTTTTGAAAGAACTAAGATAAGAAGCAACAGAAGCACCAGAATTATAATGACCCAGACTTTTGCCTGCCAAATACTTAACCAATAGTTGATCTGAAGAAAGTAAGCCAGTGGGGTCAAATCCTGATTGATCCTGGCGGATTCGCCGGATATTTCATGCATAATAAGCTGACTGTTCTGTTTAAGCAGATCATCGTCGATATAACCAGGGTTGACATATTCTGTTTCGATCCCTGACGCTACAACTCGCTTTGAAATATTAAGATGCAGCTCATTATCCGATGCGAGGAAGTAATTCCTTTCCCCCGGTATGACCACTACCCGCTGAAATACCTTTTTTAGCGTTTGGTAGATGACACTGTTAATTTCTTTTGCACCCGCGCTCATGTAATTCGCAGTCGGACTCAGGCTGACGGAGAGCACTCCGTTGCGCCGAAGGGCATTTTTCGTTTCAGCAAAAAATTCAAGCGTATAATACCTGTTTACCTGCGCATTGGATGGATCATGGGTGTTAACAATAATGGCATCATACTTCGATGCTGACTTACTGATCCATCTGCGTGCATCTTTGCTGACTACATTGAGTTTATCGGAATGTAAGGGATCTGAGAAACGGTTTTCTGCCTGGATCAGCCAGGGATTGATTTCGAAATAATCGATATGCTGAATGGATGGGTATTTTAAAACTTCTCCTGCCATTCCATTTTTACCTCCCGAAACAATCAGAATGTGCTCAGGCTTTTTAAGCTGTAACAGCGTAAAATGAATTGCTTCTTCAGGCATGATTCGATTCTCCGTTGTGAATGACAAACCTCCGTTCTCATAAAAATTGAATTGTCCGGCTGTATTTGTGACCGATACATTGCCATAGGGAGTGTCTTTCGTGTATATCAGGTCCTGGTTCTTAAAGTGTAGTGATTTTATTCGTTTTTCGGCAGGAGTCACAATTAGAAATAGAGCAAGGGTGGTCCATATAACTGGTATCAGAAGAATCTTCCAGTATGGTTTGACACTACACATTAACAACATGTAAATGGTCAGATTGATCAGGATAATCAGGGCAAGCAGCTGAAAAGTTCCAAGCCAGCGTGACAGCAAAAGGCTGAATAAGATGCCGGCAGCCAGACTACCAAGGGATTCCCAGCCATATGCCTCTGAGATCTTGTTTTGTTCCGAAGCAAGAGATATAGCAGTGGCAAGCAGGGTAAACAGCATACCGGAAATAATGCAGAAAGGCAGTAATAAAAAAAAACAAAAGAGGAACGTCGTTATGAAACCCTTGGTTGTACCGGGTGGAAAAAGATGTGTTTCGAGGACGTACAGCAGGATGATGGTCAAAGCCGGAAGGATGCCTGCCAATGAAAACATGCGGGCTATCATTTTCCGGTTACCTGATTTTCCTGTAAGTCCCTTTCCCAGTTTTGATCCCAGGGCAGTATGCAACATCCATATTGCAAGAATCATCCCGATAATCAGCTCATTCCCCTGGAAAATATTCAGAAGTTCCCTGATAACGATTAGTTGTGACATGATACTCGATAAACCAAGCACAAACAGGGCAGTAAGGATTCGATTTTTGCCGATTTTCCGCACGGAATCCATCACTCACCGAAAACATAAGCTTCATAAACGTAGATCTCGGCATCTTTCCATCCATCCCAGCCAATACCGGCTTTGTCACGGGCACAGTGACCCAGGAATTCTTCCCTTGTCCAACCGGTCTGATTGGCTACCTGTGGTAAAAAGGTTCCACCTCGATTGCCCTTTCTGATGTAAATACCATGCCGTCCCAGTTCAATTACATCTATCGATTGGATCCGTTGCATAGGGGTCAGGACTGAGATCTCAATATCTGTATGATTTAATTCAGCAGTTGTCAGAGGTCTGAAACGGTTATCCCGCGTGGCGGCGGAAATGGCCATTTCCTGCACAACCTGGTAAAGAGGAATATCAGCAGTGAACTGACCAATACAGCCTCTTAATTGCCCGTTTAGATTGAGCGTTACAAAAGCTCCGGCATGCGTCAGAAGTTTATCAGAAAATCCTTTGGTATCGATTTTCGTCAAATTTCCGGATTCAAGGTAGTTGTCAATGGATTTCCGAGCAATGCGGAGTAATTGATCTTTTTCTTCTTTGGTCAGACTGTAATTACTTTGATTTGCTTTTGAAACGTCAGTATCTGAAGTCACAGCAATGGCATGATAACCAACTACGCGGGTTTTATCTCCATCGGGAGCATCACCGGAATTCATGTAATTCAGCTTTGTGTAATGTATGTCAGGATCATTTTCAGTGATATCAAGCAGTGTCAGAACACCGGTCCAGCCACAGATACTGGTTGCCAGATTGGGAATCCCTTTGCTTTCATTGGTTTTAATTGTCTTTAGAAACGCAGCGGATGAATTCCCAACAATGGCATCGGCAGTCAATGCATCCACCTGACAGGCTTCCTGGTAAACCGGGTAATGTGAAAAGTCAGTGCTGATCACAAATAGGTTGCTGCCCTTGAAATAAGGTTTTAGCGCTTCAGCTATCTTTTGAATGGTTGCTGGTTTTTGTGTACCCAGCAGGATTGGAATGATCTGCAGCTCATCTTTATAGAGATATTGCAGAAACGGGATCTGCACTTCAATGCTATGCTCAGGCGTATGCACATCAGCGTTGGAAACAAAGAGGGTGGGATTCTCCTGTATGATTTTTCTGGAAAGCGGAATATTGACCCTTGCGATTCCCAGGGGTGTGGTAAAATTTCCGTCGCAATAAATGGCGGCTCCGCCAAAGCCAACATAATGACTGGCGCCGATAATGAAAATGTTGTCAAATTTTTTATCAGGGGAGAGCTGATTGTAGGCAGAGGCGGCAACTTTTCCCGAGTAAACATACCCGGCATGCGGCGAGATCAGGGCTACAACATTATCAAGCTTTTTATGGGATGTGGCATCCTTAAACAAAGCGGCAATTTGTTTCATCAATGCATCCCGGTTCCCGGGGTAAAAAGAACCGGCTACGGCCGGCTTTCTGTTAATAATAGTATCCCCTTCGTCCGATGCAACTGCGCTGACATCCAGGCTTGTATAGTTTTTTTGTCGGTTGCTGCATTGTGCTGTCGGTAAAAACAATACCAAAAGCAGGAAACTGAATGCATTTGCTTTCATGACTGCGGTATTTAAACAGGCATGATAAAATTACTTCAATATCCGGCAAAAAGCAAGAGAAGGGTTAGTTCCGCGGGAGATATTATCATTGTTCCAGGCTATTCATACCTCAATGCCTCCACCGGGTTCCTGCTTGCCGCCCGCCAGCTCTGCCAACTGACCATGAGCAGCGTAACTGCCAATGCCACGGCTCCTGCTGTTGCAAATATCCACCAGCTCAGGGTTATCCTATAGGCAAAGTGTTCGAGCCATTTGTGCATGGCATACCACGCAATGGGGCAGGCAATGACAAAGGCAACAGTCACCCACAGGACGAACTTTTTGTTCAGAATTTTCATAATATCTATTACCCTGGCTCCGTTCACTTTGCGGATACCTATTTCCTTGGTCCTTCGTTGCATGCTGAATACGGCAATAGCGAATACACCCATTGTTGAAATAATGACGGAGATAAGCGCGAAAAGCGAAAGTACATTGGACTGTGCATATTCGGCAGTGTAAACTTTCCGGTATGCATCGGTGATATATTCATACTGCAGGGGAAATTCGGGATTGACTTTTTCCCAGGTTGAATGGAGCGTTTCAATGGCCTTTTTTCGCTGCAAAGGATCAATTTCGATAATGAAAGTCGAATTAAAGGTCTTACGGGGTGTGAAAACAAGGGGCTTTTCTTCGTTGTAAAGATTGGTGTAACGGATATCGGGAACCACCCCAATTACTTCACCTTCGGGAAAAAGATCGGGGAGGAAAAAAGTCAGCCGGAACCGTTTCCCTATAACCTCGCGGGGATCCGCAATACCCAGCATGTTGAGGGCACTTTGGTTCAGGATGTATTTCTCGCGGTAATTGCCGAGTTTATGTTCCCTTTCGGCAACGATCTGCTTTGCTTTACCTGTATTTCGTAATGTGCTTAATTGAACTGCATCAAGTTCCCATTGTATCGAAGGTGTATACTCTATCCGGGTGGTACCGGCAAGAGGTTTTATGTTCAGAAAGTCGAAAAAATTAGGATCATTGGTGAAAATATTGATTGCCAGTTCATTGTTTGGATCGATGCCTTCCATTTCGAAAGGACTGTTGTCAAGTACATCACCACCCGGTTCCTCCATGGCTGCCGTTACGTTTTTGATGCAGGTGTTTTCGAGCAGTTGACTTTTGAGTGTTTCGTAACGTTGGATGACATCCCAGGGATTATCTGATAGTACCAGCATATTGGCATTTCGTGATGCCGGATGCTGGTTGCGCATGTATTGCATTTGCCGGTATAGTCCAATAGTGCATATAATGGCAATAACCGAGAGGGCAAACTGAACCACCAGGGGTATGGCATAGCGGTTACGCCTGATGCCCGTTTCTTTCAGTGAGAGTGAAAAACCTGAAGTGAAAAGCGGCAATACTGCAACCAGCGCTATGACTAATATATAACCGAGAGCAAGCCAAATAAGACTTTTTATCTCGCTGGATTGGATGGCTCTGGAGCCAAGGATATTACCGATTTCAAGCGCAATAATCATTCCGATTCCAAAGGATGCCAGCGACAATACCAGCGATCGCGAAGCCATTTCACAGGCCAGGCGCAATTTGGATGCACCGATGATCATTCGTACCTTAACGGACCGCATCGCGGAAATGAATTGAACACGGTTCAGATTCAGAAAGTTGATCATCGCTATCAAAAAAATAATAAGTACACCGCTTCCCAGCAGAATGAGGGAACGGATGTCACCATTCTTTTCCATTTCCCTGGTTTTATGGCTGAAGAGGTGAATATCGGCAAGGGGCTGCAAATGCAGGATCTGAACAGGAGAATCATCGGAGTTTTCTTTTTCCCATTTGGATTGTATATCGCTGCGGAGGGCTTCCACGTTGGTTCCTTCTTTCATCAGGTAATATGTGTAAGCCCAGGTCGTGCGGTCTTCAACTGAAGTGAAAGAGGTAAGAAGTTCGGCATGAAAATGGGAATTGCCCGGGAAATCTTCCATTACGCCATCAATGATGAAGGTTTTGGGATTCGGATCCTGCTGATGAAAAATGGTTATTTCGCGGCCGATGATATCTGTACTGCCATAATATTTAATGGCCAGGCTTTGACTGATGAATGCCCGTCCGGGAAGGGATAATGCCTTTTCACGATTTCCAGAAATGATCTTAAAATCGAAAACATCAAAAAATGAACTGTCAGTAGAGAAGGCATTCAGGGTGTAGAACTTTTGATCCCCTATTTTCACAACCGCTTTCCGGAATGGTACCAGTCGCACCATCTTTTCAATGGCATGGTATCCGGTCATTAATTGTCCCGGCCAGTCACCGGCAACCCTTGCGGGATGCATAGAAGTTTCTCCATCATTGCTGTCAGTGGTCACCCGATAGATTCTGCCTGTCTTTGAGTGCATCCTGTCGTAGCTCAACTCATTCCCTGTGTATAAAAAGGCTGCTATCACACAAGCCATGGCAACGCTAAGGCCCAACAGGTTGATACTAAACCACGATAAACCTTGCTGTAATTTTTGGATGATCTTCATAATGAATTAATTACAATTGTTTTCTGTTCATTGTTCATTGTTAATTGTTCATTGTTAATTGTTAATTGTTCATTGTTAATTGTTCATTCATACCGTAACGCCTCCACCGGATTCCTCGTTGCCGCCCGCCAGCTTTGCCAACTCACCGTGAGCAGCGCAACTGCTGCCACCACAATACCTGCCGATGCAAACACCCACCAGTTCAATTCAGTCTTATAAGCAAAGTTCTGCAACCATTTATGCATGGCATACCAGGCGATGGGGCAGGCGATGACAAAAGCGATGGCAATCCATTTGAAAAATTCTATATTGAGCATGGCCATTACTTGTCCTATACGGGCACCGTTTACCTTCCGAATTCCGATTTCCTTGGTCCTGCTTTCCGCATAAAACAGGATCAAACCCATCAGGCCAAAAAGCGATAAGGTGATGGCAAGCATTGCGAAAATGCCTACAATCTTCGATAACCGTTGTTCTTCTTCATAATTCTTGAAATAGGTCTCTTTCACCATCAGATAATCGAACGGAGCTCCGGGAAACAGGGTAGTCCATTCTTTCTTCATGAATGCCAGGGCATTAACAGTATGATCGGGTTCAACCCTAAAAGTAAGAAATGCAGGGAAATTATTGTGTTGCCCGTAGCGGTATATCATGGGCGATATAGGCTGTTTCAGCGTGGCGATGTGGATATCTTTCATTACGCCAATTACTGGCAAAACATCCCCTTCATGGCTCAGTTTTAAAAACTTGCTTTCAATATCCTTCCACCCGAATTTTTTCAGGGCTGTTTCATTGATAATAAAAGCCTGCCTGTCATTCCCAAAGTCTTCTGAAAAGAATCTTCCATGCACGACATTCACCTCGAATACTCTGCTGAAGTTTTCATCAACAGCTGTAGAGGTTACAAGGCATTCATCCACAACAGCATCCACGGGATTGACCGTAAATGAGTTTTGATAATAATACCCGGGTATGTTTTCTGTGATCGTTCCTGTCGCCAACCCAAATTGTAAACCGGCTGACTCCAATTTCTCCTTATATAATTTGCTTTTTACATATTTTTCTTCATATCCGGCCTCAATATTTCCCAAATTGACTGACAGCAGGTTGCTGTTATCAAACCCGAGATCAGCATTTTTCATGAAGGAGATCTGCTTCAGAATGAAAAACTGCGAGGTGATTAATGCAATTGTCAGTGCAAACTGGAAAATCAACAGACCATTGTGGGCTTCCTTGTAGGTTAATATAAATGTTCCCTTGCTTTTGATAATTTTAGCCAGGTTTACTTTTGAAAAAATCTTTCCTGGAATGAATCCTGATATCAGGGCAACAACAGCTGATGCTCCCAGGGTAAGCAACCATACGTTTACATTATCCATTTGCCCTGCAAGCGGTCGCTCTGCCAGCTTCTCGAACAAAGGTAAACATAACTGGCTGACGGGCACTGATATAATTAATGCAGCAGAGATGCTGAGGAAAGCATAAAGCAGTTGTATGGAGATAATATCCTGCGAACCGGCTCCGACAATCCGCCGGATTCCTGCATCGACATTCAGCTTAAATGCTCTTGCAAGGGTAAGATTCACATAATTTGCACAGGCGATCAACAAAATGATGAATGCAATGCTTCCAAGTAACAATAAATAGGTGGTTGAAACAGCAGGTGGATCACTGTTCAGTATGGATGTATTAGAATGGGCTTTTGCAAATGGAAGTGTAAAGAAGGTGCTGCGTCCTTTTAAAAAATCAGGATAATATTTGTTCGGTATTCCTTTTAAATTCTTATTGAAATCTTCAATGGGAAAATTGTCCTGAAGCATTACATAGGTTTTTATGCCACCGTTCCACCAGGCAACCTTGTAATCCGGGATAATGATTTCACGGAGTTTATCAGAAAACAGGATGTCGAATTTTACGGACGAGTTTTCCGGCAGATCATCGTACAATTGAGATACAGTAAAATTATATTGGTTCAAGGAAAGCGTTTTTCCAATCGGGTTTTCACTGCCAAAGATTTTGTGAGATAATGATTTTGAAACAGCGATATTATCAGGTGTTTGAAGTGCCGACCGAATATCACCGAGGATTACCCGGTAATTAAAAATGTTAAAAAAATCCGGATCAACCGAAGCTCCTGTAAATCCCGAATATTCTACATTCTGATATTTGATTTTACTTTCCTCATAAAGCATTTTCCAGACGCCGGTCACATATTTTACTTCAGGAAAATCGCTCTTCAGTGTTAAGGGTAAAGGAAGTCCTGTGTGTGCATAGAATTCGCCCGATTTGAGATCATGTTCACAAACCTGGAGGATTTTATTCCTGTTGGGATGAAATCCGTCGAATGAAAATTCATAATTCAATAGCAGGGATATCAGTGTAAACAATGTGATCCCAATCACCAACCCTGCGATATTTAGCATGGTAAAACTCCTGGCTCTCGTAAAAAACCGGAAGGCGACTTTTAATTTATAGGGTATCATTTTGATTCGGGTTAATTGATCTGATCAAATGATGACTATGATCTGATAACACCGTCTTCAATCCTTATTATCCGATTGGCATATTTGGCGAACTCCCCGTTATGCGTGACCTGTATTATGGTCATGCCATCGTGGTTGAGCTTTTTCAGCAAATCCATGATCACCCGTCCCTGGTCGGAATGCAGGTTACCGGTGGGCTCATCCGCCAGGAGTAATTTGGGTTTCCCGGCAATGGCACGGGCTATGCCCACCAGCTGCTGCTGACCTCCTGAAAGCTGCTGCGGAAAAAGGTCGCTTTTTGCCACCATATTGAACCGGTCGAGCATATCGGCTACAATGGCCTGCCTTTCTTTGGCTTTAATTCCCCTGTATACCAGCGGCGTTTCGATGTTTTCGTACACATTCAGTTCTTCAATAAGGTGGTAAGCCTGGAAAATAAAACCGATATGGCTCCGGTGATATTCCGTTTTCTGTTTTTCCTTCAGGTTATGCACCGGCTTTTCCAGAAAGTAATATTCACCTTCGGAAGGATCATCCAGCAACCCGATGATGTTCAGCAGTGTGGATTTACCGGCACCGCTGGGACCCATGACGGAGATAAATTCGCCTTCGGCCACGTCGAGATCGATATCTTTCAGAATGAAATTCCGTTGAAACTTGGAATCGTAGTACTTGTAGATGTTTTTTAGTGTGATCATCTTTTTATCAATTAACAATTAGTAATTAGCAATGAACAATAGATATTTCAATAAAATAGGATTAAGATTAATTCCTGGATGTATTAATGATACTATATAGAATTTTAAGAAGTTCTTCGCAATTTGCTAAAATTGGAGTGAACTGGTCATTAGTCAGATAGTCAGTAGCATATAAAAGTCTTAACCAATACTTCGTTTCTCTGGCTTCTTTATAGGCTATTGCCATTTTTACAGTAAACTCCTTTTTTGATACTCCTCCAACTGCTTCTTCAATATTTGCTCCAATGGAAGTGCCGCTTCTTAATAGTTGTTTTGATAATGTAAACTCACGTTTTTCTGCAATTAGTGATTGATACATCCTAACAATACTTACGGAAAATGCGAACGATTTGCTTACAACGATATTATCTTTCATAGTGTTAATGGTTTTTATTCATATTGTTCATTGTTCATTGTTCATTGTTCATTGTTAATTGTTCATTGTTAATTGTTAATTGAACTATTCATACCTCAGCGCCTCCACCGGATTCCTGCTTGCCGCTCGCCAACTCTGCCAGCTCACCGTCAACAAGGCAACTGCCACTGCTGCTGCTCCTGCTGCCAGAAAAACCCACCAGCTCAGGTTTGTTTTATAGGCAAAATTCTGAAGCCATTTGTGCATGGCATACCAGGCAA
>JAFGGU010000046.1 GCA_016930375.1 Bacteroidales bacterium
GTTATATTCCTGATTTCAGCGCCATGAACTGCCATCAGGTGAAACATCCAGGGCGGTTGTTCATCTGCAGATCTCGGTCGTCGCGTACACAAAATTGCCTGTCGTTCATGGATAATTTCTGTTTGAACAAAGAGATTACTGAATGCGGGATGCGCCAAATCAGCTCCATTTGGTGCCAGTACAACTTCAGCATAGCTGGTAATATCAATAATCCTGTCCGTACGTGTGCGGTTTGCCACCTTTACCCTTCTCAATTCAATGTCGTCTTCGGGGGAGACAACAATTTCAGTATGGGCGTCAATATCATAGTCGCGACGACGAAACTCTGCCCTTCCTTCAGTAAAAATCGCCTCATATTTTTCAGGGCGCTGAAGCGTAGGTTGATAGGTGGTTGACCAGAAATTTCCGCTCTCGGTATCACGTATATAACAAAAAGAGCCCCAGTTATCACAAGTACAGTCTTCACGCCAACGTGTCACAGCAATATCTTTCCAGCTACTGTATCCGCCACCTGCGTTGGTAATCACTACCCGATACCGGCCTCCGTTTGATAATAAGTTGACCTCCGGAAATGGTGTGTCAGGGGTATTAAACACACGAAGCGGCATCTCCTGATTATCATCAGTAGTTTGAACATTTAGAATCCCTGAAATATGTGAAAAGGATGCTGTGGCCCTTGGAATCCTCTCCTGAAGCAGCAAAAGGGTTGCCCGTAACAAAGGGTCCGATTCAAAGCGCTTCTGCATCGGACGATTAAGTAATACATAAGCCAATGAGAGAAAACTCATCCCCTCATGATGCGCCATAAAGGACTTTACAATAGCATTGGACTGCCCTCTTGGTACACGAGCGGATGTATAATCAATGGCTTCATAGAAGCCAAATTCACCCATAAATCCCTCATCGGCAAGCAGCTCAAGATTGGCACATGCTTCCTCAGGCATTACCATCAGCGCAAGAGCTGTTGCATAGGGTGCTATGACCATATCCTCGGAGAGTCCTCTTTTAAGCCCAAGACCCGGTACACCAAATGCACGATACTGATAATTTTGCTGAACATCAACGCTATTGTATCCCGATTCCGAAATACCCCATGGTATACCTTTTAATTTTCCGTAATTTATTTGCCTGATAACCGCTGCTTTACAGGTCTGATAAAGTAAACTGTTTTCATAACAGGGCATAACCAACAGCGGCATAAGGTACTCAAACATGGACCCGCTCCACGAAAGAAGAATGGATTCACCATCAACAGTTGTAAGCAGCCGACCAAGTGCAAACCAACTTTCCTGTGGAACCTGGTCCTGTGCAATAGCTACAAAACTCGACAACCTGGCTTCGGATGCCAGTAAATCATAATAGCTCGAATCGCGTCGCCGGTCTTCAACATTATATCCTACCGTTTGCAGATGACGCGATCTATCATAAAGAAACCCGTATTCCATATTGGCAAATTCCAGGGATTGCCGGGCAAGTGATTCAATTAATGCAATCATTTCCCTTGCATGATCATTACTATGGGCCATTTTACGCAAGGTCGGGATCGCATTCATATCTTCATTATTGTTCGATGCTTCAGATGAACCAGCATCGTTTGACCATGGAACCAGTTGTTTAAACTCATCAAGGGCATGCTGACAATGCTGTGAAAGCTTTTTTGCCCATACCCTGAAAGCCTCATCTGCATCGACAGTGAATGAACTTTCTATTTCGGCAGAAGATACCGAAAGTTTTTCCAGGCATTTCCTTATATTAACAAGCGTTACCGGGGGCTCATTGATGATTCCGTGCAAGTATTTACGAAACTGCGTAACGGGTTCAGGGATCGACTTTCCTGCATGCGCTATAAGAACCTGCATTGTATCCATCATACCCTCAAATAGCCGGGTACCAACAATTGATTGATCAGGCAGGGCGAGTAATCCCTGTTGCAGTGTTAACAGGTGACCTGCCAGATTTCCGCTGTCGACCGATGAGATATAAAGCGGCCTGAGGGGTTTCAGGGTTTGGGTATCATACCAGTTAAAGAAATGGCCCTGATACCTTTCCAGCGATTTCAGTGTATCGAAGGTTTTCGCTGTTCGTCCAAGAAGCTCACCGGTATGAATATAACCAAAATCATACGCTGACAAATTTGCCAGAAGTGAAAGTCCGATATTTGTTGGTGAAGTCCGGTGTGCTACTACGGAAACAGGTTGTTCCTGATAGTTGTCTGGGGGTAACCAATTATCATCGGGTCCGACAAAAGTTTCAAAAAACGACCAGGTTTTACGAGACAATATCCTGAGAAAGCGGAATTGTTCTGCTGTAAGTTTTGCTGTATGCAGCACCAAAGGCTTGCTGATCCACCAGGCCATAAATGGAAAAGCAAACCAAAGTAGTAGTACAGGCCATACCATAACAAGCGCTTGCGGATTGAAAAACAAAAGACAAATTGCAGTAAGTACTGCAATCATCGGGGATATCCACATGATACGAAAGGCGCCGGGAAGGTTGAAACGGTAATGGGATTCATCTCTTGCAGCAGTATTCCATTCGAGAAGTCGTTTCTTTGAGATCATCAGTCTCCAGCAAGTTCGCAATATAGCGATTGTACTATAATATGCTTCGTAAGGAAGGCTTACGAAAAAGAATGCGACCTGGTAAAGTTGCCGGGCAAGTATTTCTTCAGCCGCCTTCAGGTGTTGCATCAGCATTACTTCCTCAGGTTTCTGAAGAATGTTTACAACTGAAATGAGTATGGGTGGCATTAAAATAATGCCAATCACCACCAGCGTCCAAAACAAGGGTGATGATAAAATTGTCCAGCCTGCTAACAGCAGCAATGTCAATGCCAACGGAATAAGACTGCGTCTGAGGTTATCCAGTATTTTCCACCACGATAAAATAGACAACGGGTTTTTTCGGGATACCCCACTAACCTTTGGCAAGAAAGGCAGCAACCACGGGATCAATTGCCAATCGCCCCTTATCCAACGCGATCGCCGGTCGACATCTGCCTTGTAACTGGCAGGATATTCTTCAAAGAGCAGCACGTCGCTTAACAATCCCGAACGGGCATAACAACCTTCTAACAGATCATGACTCAGAATCCTGTTTTCCGAAAACCGATCCTTGAGTGTTTGCTCAAAAAAATCAACATCGTAAATACCTTTGCCAATGAAGGATCCTTCGCCAAACAAATCCTGGTAGACATCAGATATGGCCCGCGTGTATGGATCTATACCCGGTTCACTGCCAAATAACTTAGCATACCTCGATCGGTTAGTCCCTGGCAAACTCACAGCAACCCTGGGCTGAAGAATGCTATACCCATCCGTAATTCGCTGTTTTCTTATATCATAGTATGGTTTGTTCAGCGGATGCGCCATAGTCCCAATAAACTGTTGTGCCGAATCGCGGGGTAACTGTGTATCAGAGTCAAGCGTGATGACATACCTGATTTTTTGCAACACATCCCGATTGCCAATGATTACTGAAAATTCATCTTCGGGACCTCCACGCAACAGTGCATTCAGATCCGAAAGCTTTCCTCTTTTTCGCTCATAACCCATCCATAGCCGTTCTGTTGCATTCCATTTCCGTGGCCGGTGAAACAGATAAAAAGTATCCTTGCTTTCTCCCGGGTATTTTTCATTGAGTTCCGCAATTTTCCTGCTGACCAATTGAATTAAGGGGTCGTCTTCGGCTAATTGCTCCTGGGGTGCGTCTTTAAAATCGGTTAACAATCCAAAGTGCAGGTTTTCATCCTGGTTAGCCAGAAACCTTACCTCCAAAGCTTCTGCCAGATCTTCAATATTTTGAGGGCTTGTTATCATTGAAGGAACAACTACCAGCGATCGCGATTCCGGCGGGATTCCTTTTGCGTAATCAAGTCGTGGCAAGGGACGTGGGTTGACAAAAAATGCAGTCAGCCAGTTCACGAGAGCTACTGACAGGTAACTGGTACATAAAATCAACAAAAAGCCTAAGACCCATAAATGCCAGTTGTCGATTCCATCGTTTTGGGCTTTCTCAATAAGCCTCCAACTTAATGTCAGCGTTAATACGACAATTGAACCCAGGTAATAAAACAGCGGAAAACGGAAAACGGACCTCCTGCCTACTGATGGCAACGTTTGTTTTGTTTTTGTAAGGTACTCTAACTGTGATAAGCCTTTACCAATGAGGTAAAACCCAACATGGGCTGATCGGTCCGCTGGTCCGTTCAATTCAGCTCCCTTTTTTGCAAGTTCAATGGATTTATGTGCTACTTCAATTTCCGAAAAGCTGCATTTTTTTGCAATCTTTTCTATAACGTGCCGATACTGGTCACGGGTACTGAAATCCATTGACGTATATGCA
>JAFGGU010000047.1 GCA_016930375.1 Bacteroidales bacterium
CCGGGTTTGTATCTCTGAATGGCCCAGAGGATTGCAAGGAAACCGGCAATGAACATGACCAGTATATCATTAATCCCTTCCAGGCATGCGGCCAGGGCTCCGATACCCAGGATGGCCAGTCCGGCCGATTTTATTGCTTTCCTGCCCAGCTGAAAAACAGCCCTTAGAATGATGGCTATAATGGCAGGCTGTATGCCGTAAATCCATGGTTTGACCTCGGGTAGTGAACCGTATTTTTTGTACACCCAGCCCAGGATCCCTGAAATGATCACAGCAGGCAGAATGAAACATAATCCGGCAACCATCATACCCCGCCATCCTGCCCTTTCCTTACCTATATGTATGGTCATTTCAGTGCTGTTCGGGCCGGGGATCAGGTTGGTAGCCCCGTAAAGATCCAGGAAGTGCTCATGTGTCATCCAGCGGCGTTTCCTTACCACCTCATCCTCAAACATGGCCAGATGTGCTGCCGGCCCTCCAAAAGCTATACTGCCCAGTTTGAGGAATAAAACAGCCAGTTCTTTCAGTTCTTCTTTGAAACTTATGATCCTTCTGCTCTCCGGTTTCACTTTATTCGATTTTAATACTTCTATTTTGAGGCTAAGTTACATCATCATTTTTCTTCCCCCTATCTGTTTCGGGGCAGTATTATAATTCAGTTTAAATGAAAATGCCGTCATTGATCTTCTTCAGAGAATATTTTAAGCCTATGTTCCTTTATTTGCTTCAAAAATTTAAGGTAGTTCAACATTTAAACTGAATTATAACACAGCCCCTCCATGGGAAGAAAAATGCTTTATTATTCACCGAACCAAAGGATACGCACCAACATATGGAATATCCTGTTTCGGAAGGTTGAGAAGGAGCCTGATTTCATCAGGTAATATGGCTGCTGTCTTAGTACCGGGGAATTCAGGGATCAGCTGATAATTACCCAGATCAGGGCTTTTGAAGACACTGTAATCCTTATAAAGTGAACTATGGCCTGCAAATTCAGGATACAACTCATGGATTTCAACAGGTGAGTTGAATCCAATGATACAGGAATCATTTTTGACAGGGCTCCATAATATCAGGTGTGTGTTCCTGTTATCTGATGTCTGCACATAAACGTTATGATCAATCTGTTTAAAGTGGGGCCTGTTAAGTTTTTCACAGAGCATGGGTGGTTGCCAAACTAACAATAAGGGCTTGTCAAAACCGGCATCACCACTCATGAGGTTATTGATAAAAACATGGCCTTCACGCTTATCAACATCAGGACCGGTGGCCGGGTGCCATCCGAAATGATCCCCTACGGCACTTCTTTCATTTCTGGAAAAACATGCAACACTGTTTACGAATGTGTTCTGATATACTTGTGCATCACAACTGTTGAGTATGTGTATCCCGAAATCACAATTGACAAACACATTTCCTGCACAGATCGTACCTTTTGAAATTTCGAAAAAGAATCCGCTTTCACTGGGCCATGTCTGTTTCCCGGTTATTCGTCTGTGGGCCATTCCTACACCTTCCACCCAGTTGTTCAGAAATCGGCCGTCTACATTGCCCACATCATACCAGATCCCGTTGGAATATGGATGGTCCAAAACCAGGTTATCCCGACAGGTCACGCGGTAACATTGGTTGAAAATCTTCACTGCGGCCGGATAGTATCCGGTAATGTGCTCAATATTGTTGCGCATGAAAATATTCTTTTCCAGCAATACATCTGAAGAGCTGAGGACATAGATACCTTCGGTACTGGTATCACTGACCTTGCAGTTTTTCAGAGTCAGCTTATCACCCCTCAGATAAGCTGCCACACGGGAACAGAAAGAAATTGTGCAATGCTCAAGCGTGGTCCCCACCACATCTTTGCCGTGGGCAGACTCAGGTGAAATACCTTCCGGATTTTTGCCGTCAAATTCAATGGCACGGTAAGCATACTGTGTAAAGGTAATACCCCTGATGACCGGTCCTTTGTGGTCGGTTTTTTTTCCATGGCAATCTCCGTTTATCCTGTGTATGGCAACATTAAATGCAGTAATCTCCACCAGTTTGTTTTTTGGATCAGTACCGATATAAACAGTACCTGTCTGATAGTCGATGTAGAAAGAGTTATCGTCCACTTCTCCTTCATATCCGGCGGCCTGTAAAAACCTACCATCAATAAAAACCATATCATCATTAAACCGGTGCAGGGGAGTTTCTTTGCCGCTCCTGTTGCGCATCCACCAGTCGGCAGGAGCGGATGGGAACAAATGATCCCATTTTGTGGTCCACAGGCCATTCCTCAGATCCCTCCATTGGTCTGCCACATATGTTCCCTTCATGACAGGGAGTTCATCCATATAAGGCTGGATAGTTATTCCCTGGTTCAGGATAAGATTGCCGGTCCTGTATGTTCCACCCCTCATAATAATGGCATCACCGGTTTTTACCCTTTCAAAAGCCGCTTCGATGGTGGTTGGTTTCTCCAGTTTTTCTCCAGTGGCTTCTTTATCCCCATCCGGTGCAACATAATATATTTTACCATCCACTTTGGGCAACTGCCAGGTCTGCCGAACCGGACCGTATGGCCCACCGGATGGTTGAGCGATGACATTAAATGAAAATAAAATACCATAGGCAAGAATACTGATCCCGATTTTAATTTCAGATAATTTTTTAGAAAAGTTTGATTTCATTATGGTTGTTTTTGATGATTACACAAAAAAATAAAGATATTAAACTTTGTTAAACTTTTTTAAATGTGCTCTGCTTTGTATGTAAAGGTGGTAAGACCTTGTTCATTCGTCAAAACAAAACAATATATTAGTATATTTGTTCTTTTTAAATCATGGCGTTATTCATTATCAATCATTTAAACTTATTACAATGGTAGTTCTGCTTATAATTCTGGGGATCATCGTTATATTGGTCCTTTTTGTAATCTCTCTTTACAACCGCCTGGTGAGACTGAGAAATAACAGGCAGCAGGCATTTGCCGATGTGGATGTACAGCTGAAGCAAAGGCATGATATGATACCACAGCTGGTTGAAACGGTAAGGGGCTATATGCAGCATGAGCGTGAAGTTCTTACGAAAGTTACCGAAGCACGTGCCGCAGCGATGAAGGCAAATTCAATCAATGATAAGATTGCTGCAGAAGGATTATTAGACAATGCCCTTGCCGGTCTCAGGGTTGCAGTGGAAGCATATCCGGACCTAAAGGCAAGCCAGAACTTTCTGGATCTGCAAAATGAAATCTCGGATGTGGAGAACAAGATAGCAGCATCGCGCCGGTTCTTTAATTCAGCCACCAAAGAACTGAATGTTGCCACACAGGTTTTTCCATCGAACATTATTGCCGGGATGTTCAATTTCAAAGCAGAACCTATGTTCGAGCTTGGTGACCAGCGTGAAGCCGCGGAAACACCACCGAAGATCCAGTTCTGAATTATGTAATACATTTTAGTATCAAATGAACTACTTTGGACTGCAGAGCCAGATCAGCAGAAATAACTTTAATTCCGTATTGATTCTGTTGATGTTCCCGGTGGTCTTTTTCGGGCTGACCTGGCTCTTTTTCTTTTTTACGGAACTGACAAAATCTCATTATTTTTCAGCAGATCCGGTACAATATCAATATAACCTTTTGCCTGTTATCAATAATAATTTCCTGCATACCATCCCCTGGGTTGCAATAGGAGTAATAATCTGGTTTACAATAGCATGGCTTTCTCATAGTGCCATGATCAATAAAGCCACCTCTTCGAAGCCCCTGGAAAGAAATGAGAATAAAAGGGTTTATAACCTGGTGGAAAACCTATGCATATCAAGGGGAATGCAGATGCCTAAAGTGAACATCATTGAAGATGATTCCCTGAATGCTTTTGCCAGTGGTTTGAGCCCGAAGACATATACAGTTACATTGTCGCGTGGTATTATTAACAAACTGGATGACAGTGAGCTTGAAGCAGTTATTGCCCATGAGCTCACTCATATCCGCAACAGGGATGTACGGCTTCTGATCATCTCAATCGTCTTTGTGGGTATTTTTGCTTTTATCTCTGAAGCCATTTTCAGATCAATACGTTTCGGAAGTTTGTCGCGCGGAAAAAAGGGCAGTGGGGGAGCAGCCATGATCATTGCCCTGGTTCTTGCACTGGTGGGATATCTGATTGCAACCCTTTTCAGGTTCGCTCTTTCACGTAAACGCGAATATCTTGCCGATGCCGGATCGGCAGAACTCACAAGAAATCCGCTTGCCCTTGCTTCAGCCCTCAGGAAGATCTCTGCCGATCCAACCATTGAAGCAGTGCAGAGAAAAGATGTGGCCCAGATGTTTATCGAAAATCCCCAGGTAGAATTGAAAAAATCTTCTTTCTCTATAGGTACTCTCTTTGCAACCCATCCCCCGATACAGAAGAGGATAGAGATACTCGAGCA
>JAFGGU010000048.1 GCA_016930375.1 Bacteroidales bacterium
AAATCTCGCGCTTTGATCTGGCGCCATACCAGTATGACACTTTCCGGTTGGTTTTAAGTGTATTGAAAAGATGAAAAATATGCGACCGAAGCGGGGCCATGCCAGCTCCTCCGCCGATATATACCATTTCGCGTTCCGTATTTTTGATAAAGAATTCTCCGTATGGACCTGAAACAACAACTTTATCACCGGGTTTCCTTGAGAAAATAAAAGAAGAGCATATTCCGGGAGGTACATTCTTAAAGCCTCCTGCTGATTTATCCCAGGGTGGAGTGGCTATCCTGATGTTAAGCATAACGATATTCCCTTCTGCCGGATGATTGGCCATGGAATAGGCTCTGAAGGTTTCTGTTGTGTTTTTCATCTTCAGATCCCACATTTTAAATTTGTCCCACTCATCACGGAACTGCGGTTCCACGTCAATATCCCGGAATGTCATTTCATACAGCGGCACATCAATCTGGATATATCCGCCCGATTTAAATTGCAATGCTTCACCCGGAGGCAGTTTAACAACAAATTCCTTGATGAATGTGGCAACATTGCGGTTGGAGACCACCTCACATTCCCATTTCCTGATGCCGAGGACTTCTTCGGGAACATGAATTTCCATGTCTTCCCTGACTTTCACCTGACAACCCAAACGCCAGTGATCATGGACCTGTTTGCGGTTGAAAAAACCCATTTCGGTAGGCAGGATGGACCCTCCGCCGCTTGTTATCTGGCACCGGCATAGACCGCATGTCCCTCCGCCCCCGCAGGCTGACGGGAGGAAAAGTTTCTCCTGTGACAAGGTTGCCAGAAGGGAAGAACCCGGCGCTACTTCAAGCTCCTTTTCATCGTTAATCTTGATTTTCACCGTGCCTCCTGCCGTCAGCCTGGATTTGGCATACAACAGCATTCCGACAAGAATCAGGGTAATCCCAAGAAAAACAACGATACTCAGTAAGATTATTTGTAAAATGCCCATAGATCAAACATTTTCAGAATTTTTAATCAGATTTTTATCCCGCTGAATCCCATAAAAGCAATGGCCAGCAGTCCGGTTAATATAAAGGCCAATCCAAGCCCTCTCAGCGGCGCGGGAACATTGGAATATTTCAGTTTCTCACGAATGGCGGCCAGTACCACAATAGCCAATGCCCAGCCAAATCCTGCGCCAAATCCGTATACAGTTGCCTCGGTAATGGTTCCATATTCACGTTCCTGCATAAACAGGGCAGCACCCAGCACAGCACAGTTCACAGCAATGAGGGGAAGAAATATACCAAGTGCATTGTACAAGGCAGGCGCGAATTTTTCAACAACCATTTCAATAAGCTGCACCATGGCGGCGATTACGGCTATAAATAACAGAAAGCTCAGAAAGCTGAGATCAACAGTTTCAAAGGAAGCTCCCAGCCATTTGAGAGCACCGGCTTTCAGCAGGTAGTTCTCCATCAGCCAGTTTACGGGGACTGTTATGGTTACTACAAAAATAACCGCAATTCCCAAACCAACTGAAGTTTTGACGGTTTTTGAAACAGCCAGATAGGAGCACATACCGAGAAAATAGGCAAACACCATATTCTCGATAAAAACGTTCCGAACAAAAAGGTCAAAAAGGTTTTCCATAGTTTTCAGATCCGTGTTTTCGCGTTCGTTTAATTTTCAATAAGCTTTTTATTGAAACTTCTTTGAACCCATATTATTATTCCAACGGAGATAAGAGCCATAGGCGGCAGGATCATCATTCCGTTGTCCTTGTATCCCATTTGATAAAAACCTTCCGGAATAACCTGGAAGCCCATTAAAGAGCCGCTGCCAAAGAATTCTCTCAGTGTTGAAATGGCTATTAAAACCAAACCGTAGCCCGCTCCGCTTCCAATTCCATCGAGTAATGAATCCCAGGGTTTGTTGCTCATGGCAAAAGCCTCAAGACGCCCCATAATAATGCAGTTGGTGATGATCAGACCAACAAAAACTGAAAGTTTTTTGCTTACATCATATACATAGGCTTTTAGAACCTGATCCACTACGATTACCAGGAATGCCACAACCACCAGCTGAATGATGATCCTGATACGAGGGGGAATGGTATTTCTTCCCAGGGAAATGATCAGGTTTGAAAAGGCCGTCACCACAGTTACCGAGAGCGCCATTACAATGGCCGGCTTCATTTGCACTGTTACAGCCAAAGCCGAACAGATACCCAGCACCTGAACCGTAATAGGATTCTCATTGTTCAGGGGATTTGTCAATAATTTCAGATTCTTCATATCGTATAGTGCGTCAATTGTTCAATTTGAAATAATTCTGATAGCTCACCAGGCAGGAGTCAATCATGGCTTCCAATCCCTTGCTTGTTATAGTACCACCGGAGATGCCATCAACCTCATGCAGTGATATCGGATTAGCGCCACCTTTTACCACATCAACCGACACAAAGACACCCTCATCATCGAATATCTTTTTCCCTCTGAACGGAACCTGGAAAAAAGGCTGATTGATCTCAGCGCCAAGACCCGGAGTTTCACCTTTGTGATCAAACGTTACGCCGTAAATGGTATTAAAGTGCGGTAAACCCTCCGATGATGTTGCTTCTTTCTGAAATGACATATATCCCCAGATGGGTCCCCACAAACCTTTTCCATAAACGGGTATCACCAGAAAACTGCTGTCATTTTTAGTGGCCTCGAAAGCAGGCAAATTGCGTTTTGAGGGTGATTTTTTCAGCTCTTCACGAAGGTTCACTTTAAAGGGATCAATCCCAATGACCTTATCACCCTTGTAATTGACTGTATAACTGTCTTTTATATATTCGGTGTATAATTTTTCCACGGTAGCTCTGTCGGATTTTACACGCAATGAGCTCAGGATATTCTGTTTCTTCTCTAATTCTACGTTCCTGGTTTGAGCGGGCCGGAGCGCCGTTGAAAAAATGGCAAGTCCGGTGGCAACAATAAGCACCACAATGGTTGAATACAAGAACGTGTAGGAATTGCTTTGAACTTTCATACTTTGTCTATTTACCGGTTAATTAACATTATTGACAGTTACTTTTTTAAGTCGCCTTAACCGACGGCCGATATTGGATTCAACAACATAATAGTCAATCAGGGGAGCAAAAACATTCATCAGTAAAATGGCAAGCATCATGCCTTCGGGATATGCCGGGTTGAGAACACGGATAAGTATCGCCAGCATTCCGGTAAGAAAACCGTAAATCCATTTACCGGTTTCCGTTTGCGATGCGGTTACGGGATCAGTAGCCATAAACACCGCCCCAAAAGTAAAACCTCCATACAGAAAATGCCTGTAGGCTGGCAATGTCATATAGTCATTGGCTGCAAATGCGTTGAAAACTAATCCCAGGAATAACCCTCCCGCAAAAGTAGAAAGCATGATTTTCCAGCTTCCGACGCCTGTATATAAAAGTATGAAAGCGCCGATCAGGATGGCCAGTTTTGAAGTTTCACCTATTGATCCCGGCATAAATCCCAGGAAAGCGTCCGTGTCATTGGGCAAATGACCCATGATACCCTGGGCCAGGTTTCCGAGGGGGGTGGCACCTGAGAAACCATCAATCACATTTTCACCTTTCGTCAGTCCGGCAATCCATATTTTGTCGCCTGTCATCTCCGAAGGATAGGCAAAAAACAAAAACGCTCTTGCCGTCAGGGCCGGGTTCAATATGTTCATCCCTGTTCCACCGAAAACTTCCTTACCGATGATCACGGCAAAGGCTGTGGAGACAGCCACCATCCAAAGCGGAACATCAACCGGCATAATAAGTGGTATTAACATGCCGGACACCAGGAAGCCCTCATTCACTTCATGGCCTCTGATCTGGGCAAAGATAAATTCAATGGCCAACCCGGTTACATAGGATACAATGATGATCGGAAGGACTTTCAGAAATCCTAATCCAAAAACCTCCCAAAAGGTTTTGGTAACCCCAATTGAAAGAAAATGCTGGTAACCGGCATTGTAAATTCCGAACAATAAAGCGGGGATGAGGGCAATAATAACAACCGTCATGGTCCGCTTCATGTCGAGGCTGTCACGTATATGAGCACCGGATTGGGTTACTTTGTCAGGAACAAACAGAAAAGTTTCAAAAGCATCAAAAGTCGAACTCAACTTTTCAAATTTCCCTCCCTTTTCAAAATTGGGTTTTATTCTGTCGATATATTTTCTGATTGACTTCATACACTTCGTGTAATTTATCGGTTCAACTCATTTCCTGTTTCATCAGGTCAAGGCCCTTACGAATAAGCACCTGCATTTCGGTTTTGGAGGGGCATACAAATTCACACAGGGCAAAATCCTCTTCAACTACTTCATAAATGCCAAGCCTTTCCATTTGATCGATATCTTCAGCAAGGA
This sequence comes from Bacteroidales bacterium, assembly GCA_016930375.1. Classification (GTDB taxonomy): domain Bacteria; phylum Bacteroidota; class Bacteroidia; order Bacteroidales; family UBA10428; genus UBA5072. The sequence goes on from JAFGGU010000048.1 coordinate 4,369, forward strand.
TTGCCTTGAGCAACTGCATGGGATAAATATCCATAGGGAAGACCTGCTCATAAAGTCCGGTGAGCACAAAAGGCCTGTGCCCTCCGTGCAGGTTTGTATCCATTTTATAGCCACGGTCCGGAGAAAGCCAGGACCAGAATGAACGTGAAAAACTAAATTTGCTGAAGCCCGGCAACGCCCAACCCAGAAATTCAAAATGATTTCCTTCGGGAAGCACGGTTACCTGCGAGTCGTAGTACCCTATAAATCCGCCATGACCAACCTTGGCCCCGGTAAGCGGATTCCCGCTGATGTACCGATGTTCGGATTTGCCGATATTCCCATCCACAATGCTTTTTATGGATGCCCCGCCAATTATTCGGTAATAACGCGGATGAATGACTTCCGAGCCGGCTAATGCGATTATTTTTGATGCGTCGTAAACACCTTTCGTAAATAATCTGCCAATTACTATTACATCCTGGGGAGTCACCACCCAAATGATCTCTCCTTTGTTCAAAGGATCAAGCCGTTGGATCTGCACACTCACATTGCCCGCAGGGTGAGGGCCTCTGAAGTAATTGACCTGTGCGTTCCGGGCTTGCGTAAAGGCCTGGGAGGCAGGATATTCGTCGCTCACATTAATATGTACCCTGCCGGAAGTAAGTTTTGATAACGCATCAATACCAACCTGGAAATCTGATTCCGAGCCCTGGATTAAAAAATCGTAATCGGGTGCCAGGGGCGCCGTATCAAAGGCGGAGATAAAAATGGATTTAGGTATGTCCTTCGGAGCGGCAACAATGTTATAGGGACGCTGCCGGATGGAAGGCCATAGCCCGCTTTTCATCAGATTGTTAATGATCTCTTCGCGAGACATGGCCTGTGGATCGCCAGCCAGGAAGGATTCAGATTCCTGGTTGCCGTCAGCTTTCACGATCACCTCCAGAATAACCCTTCTTTCACCCCGGTTGACGGATACCACCTCTCCGCTGACCGGGGAAGTAAACCGGATCAAAGGATTATTCTTATCGACGAACAAAGGTGTCCCAGCCCTTACCGGACTCCCTTCCTTAACCTCAAGTTTTGGAACCAGGCCATGAAAATCGCCCGGCTTAACGGCATAGAATTCAGACGGATTTGTTTTACCGAACAACTTCTCCGCCTTGCCGGCCAGGTTAATGTTAAATCCTTTCCTTATTTTATGAACCTTTAGCATTGGTATGTCTTTATAAATTCTGTCAATGATTATCCGCACCAGGGACGTTTTCTGTTCTGGACCTGAGGAAGTATATCATTCACCATATTGACATCATCCACAATCTGGAAATCATACATGCCGACCGTGATAAAATCAGTACCATTCTCAAATGCATACTTGAATCCTTCCTCAGGTTTAATCGCCCCGGCAGCAAGCACTTTAAATCCAATCCAGGGTTGTCCGAGCGTATTCATAAACTCAATGGTCCTGTCGGGATTGTAATCGAACCGGTTATCCATCCATTCCTTGCCGGGTTCACCGGCCATGGAGGACCAATAATTCCAGCTGTGTATGGTTTTCATCCAGAAATCAGGTATGATTCCCTCTTTCACACAGGCTTCAATAGCTTCGATTTTATGAGCGCCGATACCTGCAGGTATGCCCGCAGCGCGGATAATGTCGAGACCCTGCCGGATAACATCAAATTTTCCGGCGGCTGCAAACCGGTCGGTCATTTCACCGCCACAATAGGCAGCAGATGCTTTAAGGTCCACCGACATCTTTGCCCCTCCAATAAAATCAAGGCCCAATTGACAATCCGAAATGAACTGTATCTTGCCATCCGTTTCATTCCAGTATTTATGAATGATCCTTGCCAGTGAAGGATTGCAGAGCAAGGCATTGATGCCGCATTTTTCTGCGATGGACAGGGTTTGAATTACCTTGTCATCATTATGATAGGCTTTAACAAGCTTTGAAACATACAATAGGTCCCTCGAATGCGCCCAACCACCGATGAGGTTTCCTCCCGCGATAAGCCGGCTGAGGTCAAGATTCCCGATCTTACCATGAGGACAGGGGGCCTTCAGGCTTTTCAGCGAAGTGAACTCAAAACTCATGAGGGTAGCTCCCGATGTTGCATCGGTTTTAGCCCCCTGGGCAAGAAACTTCTCTTCCCAGCTGTTGAACTTTTTCTTCCTGTAAAGCGCATATGCAAAGGCGCCCAGAACCGGTATGGAAACAAGATCCCGGATGGCATCCCGCCGGTTTACTCCTGCGGTGACCAATCCTGTATCATTAGGACCATCCGCGGCAGGAACCGGTTTGTGTATCTTCGAGTCCTTCCAGGCCTTGATTAATCTGTCCAGTCCGTACATGTATCCATCGGGGGCAAGTCCCAAAGCCAATAGCACCAATAGTTCTATCAAATTTCTGTTTACCCACAGGTAAGAGCCTTCTGCCGCTATACCCTGCATAAAGCCGAGAAAAGGCGGATAAGCTATAAAATAGAGGAGCATTAACAATGCGCCACAAAATGATGCAAGTCGTGTATAAACACCCAGTATCAATGCAAGTCCGATGAATGTCAATCCCAATACGTTCAGTGTATCCGTAATACTCATCAGGACATTATTATTAACAATAGCCTGAAAAAGCCCGCCAAAGATCCAGCGTGAACCCGACAGATAAGGGGCTGCCGTCCATGTGCTGCTAAACAACTTTACGATACCTTCATAAAAAAAGTGCCAGCCAATAATGATTCTGACAAACGTTACAGTCCACGGAAGGAAATTATACTTTTTCATTGGTAGGGAATTCAAAACTTTTTACAAATCTCTAAATATCCACATAAATATACACATCAAATATTAATTACCAATTTTATTCCTAATTTTAATTTTTGGTGATTAAACCGTCTGCAATCCCATGAAAATACCTGCTCTGCTCAAGCAAATCTCCATTGTTATTCTACTAACACCTATTGGTGTTTTTGGTTTAACAACAAACGAAAAATATTATCTAGACACCATTTACAACAGGATTTTTGAAACGGATATCCGAAGCGTACTGATTCGAAGCGCCACCTGGGAACTTGCATCGGCTGTCATCGAAGCAGGCTCTGATCAAAAGCTTGAATTGCGTTTCGATGATCTCTCCGCTGACAAACGAAGTTTTGGTTATACCCTGGTGCATTGTGACGCGAACTGGCGCCTGTCGGACCTGTCACCCGGAGAATATCTCACAGGATTTGGTCAGGGAGTTATACGGGAATCATCCTCTTCTTTTAATACAACCCTCGATTTCACGCACTATCGGTTGATTTTCCCCGAAGAAGATTGCATGCCTGTTTTGAGCGGTAATTATGCCCTTGTTGTCTACGAGGAGCACGATCCGGATAAGATCCTGTTCACCCGCCGGTTTTATGTTACCGAAAAAACAATTCAGGTGACCGGCCGCATTAAACAACCTCCACCGGGAGAATACACCGAAACAGGGCAGCAACTGGATCTCACCATCAGTTTTGACGACAAACAGATCCGTGATCCACTGAATGATATTACGGTAGTGATTGTGCAAAATAAACGCGACGACGCTGCGGTAATGCCGGGAAAACCATCCTTCTTTAAACCCGGCCAGCTTGAATATGCCGATCATCCCTTCGCCCTGTTTTCAGGAGGAAATGAATTCCGGAGCATGGATATCAAAAGCATGAAATACCAGTCCGAAAATATTGCTGCCATTGATTTCCGAAATCCATATTACCATGTCATCCTGAAAACAGATGAAGACAGGGAGGGCAAACCCTACTTTTCCAAAACCGATTTCAATGGTGGTTACTATATCGACCGGGAAAAGGCGGATGACAGGCATACAGAAGCTGACTATATATTTGTCCATTTCACTTTTGCTCCACCGGCATTCTATTCCGGTGAGAACGTTTATGTCGCAGGAGATTTCTCTGACTGGACTGCGCAGGACTGGAATAAAATGAGGTTTAACCCGGCAAATGGATGTTTCGAGGCGGTTCTGCTTTTAAAGCAGGGTATGTATGATTACTGTTACGCTTTAGAGGATCGGACTGGAGCGCTGGATCCCGGGATATTTGAAGGAAACCATTATGAGACAGCCAATGAATATGCTGTTCTGGTATATTATCACGACAGGCACAGCAGATATGACAGGCTGTTGAGTTATTACCCGATGAAATAATACGACAATTGGAACCTAATCTGGCTTTACGATGAAAAAAACTTTTGTGATTTGCCTTGTACCGTTATGTCTGCTTTTCATGGCAGGTTGCCGGACTTCTCAGCAGGTGAACCTGGCTGAGCGCGACCGGTTATTCAATGATGGCTGGAAATTTGTGCGCGATAGTCTGGTTGGTGCGGAGCAACCGGGATTTGATGATTCACAGTGGCTAAATGTCGATCTTCCGCACGACTGGAGCATTGCGGACCTGCCCGATGGTCAGGAACAAATCGGTCCGTTCTCGAAAAAGAGTTCCGGTGCCACCTCCACAGGTTATGCACTGGGAGGCACCGGCTGGTATCGCAAACATTTCATTCTTCCAAAAAACGATGCCGGCAAAACCGTTATTCTTCGGTTTGATGGCGTTTACATGGAGGCGGAGGTGTGGGTGAATGGTAAAGTTGCAGGCAATCATGTTTATGGCTATACCCCGTTCTATTTTGATATCACCCCGCTGCTGAATGAAACAGGAGAGGACAATATCATAGCCGTAAAAGTCCTCAACACCGGACGCAACAGCCGATGGTATTCCGGATCGGGTATTTACCGGAATGTTCATCTCACAGTTACGCAGCCTGTGCACATTGCAGTATGGGGAGTCCGGGTCACCATGACTGTAGACCCTGGTGAATCCGCCCGGGTAAGTCTGGATATTAATGCCCTGAATGACAGTAAGGAAGATGTTTCTGCCAGAATTATTACGCAAATTAAAGCCCCTGATGGCATAATTTCCGCAACAACCGAAGATACGGTAACCATTTCCGCGTCGGGTGAGGCATTGTTGAAACAGATCATGACAGTCGATGATCCCCGGCTCTGGTCCGTTTCCTCCCCTGCCCTTTACCAGGCGGACGTGACTGTCGAAGTGAAAGGTAAAATTACCGACCGGTTTGTTCAATCTTTTGGTATCAGAACAATTGAAGTCTCCGCAGAAAAAGGATTTCTGCTGAATGGAGAACCTGTTGAGCTCAAGGGTGCTTGCATGCATCATGATAACGGATTGCTCGGCGCAGCTGCTTTTGACCGGGCTGAGGAGCGCCGCGTGGAGATCATGAAAGCCAATGGCTTCAATGCCATCCGAACCAGCCACAATCCTCCCTCGGAAGCCTTCCTCAATGCCTGCGACCGGCTGGGTATGCTGGTGATCGATGAGACCTTTGATATGTGGGAACGGCCCAAAAATCCGCAGGATTATCACCGCTTTTTTAAATCGTGGTGGAAGAAAGATGTGAAGGCCATGATCATGCGCGACCGGAACCACCCGAGCATTGTATTCTGGAGCATAGGCAACGAAATCAATGAAAGAGCCGACACCAGCGGAGTCAGGATTGCGAAGTCCATGATATCTTTTATCAGGCAAATGGATACGACACGATTCTTCACCAATGCCATCTGTGAATTCTGGGACAATCCCGGCAGGAGGTGGGAAGCCACGGCGCCGGCATTTGAATTGCTGACCGTTGGCGGGTATAATTATCAGTTTCAACGCTATGAATCGGATCACGAGCTTTTTCCTGAAAGGATCATGATGGGAACCGAATCAGTGCCCATGGATGCTTTCGGAAACTGGCAGCAGGTGGAAAGGCATCCCTGGGTAATAGGTGATTTTGTATGGACAGGTATGGATTACCTGGGCGAAACGGGCATCGGCCATACACAGTATCTGACCGGGGATCAGAAAGATGTTTTCGCCATGACATGGCCCTGGTTCAATGCCTGGTGCGGCGATATTGACATTACAGGGTATAAAAAGCCGCAGATGCTTTATCGCGATGTGATATGGGGAAACAGCCAACTCGAAATCAACGTGCATGCACCTGTTCCAGTCGGTAAAACAGAAAAGATCAGTTATTGGGGCTGGTATGATGAATGGCCCTCGTGGAACTGGCAGGGCAATGAAGATAAACCTTTGCGAGTTTCGGTATACACCAAAGGTTCCAGGGTACGACTTGAGCTGAACAACAGGGTGATCGGGGAAAAAGAAGTATCTGAGGCCACAAAACTGACCGCAACCTTTGACGTGCCCTATGAACCGGGTGAACTAAAGGTCACTGCCTATGATAGAGAAAACATCCTTGCCGTAAAGGTGCTGAAAACCACCGGTTCACCTGCAGGTATAAGACTTACGGCCGACAGGAATCCGATCAGGGCTGACCGGAATGATCTTTCCTACATAAACATTGAAATTGTGGATGAATTCGGGCAGCTGGTAAATGATGCAGCCAGGCAGGTGAAATTAAGTCTTTCAGGAAACGGTGCAATCGCTGGCAGCGGAAATGCCTGTCCTTTTGATATGGAAAGCATCGGCCAGCCGGTGATCACAACCTTCCGCGGCAGAGCCCAGGTGATTGTCAGACCTTCTGCCGATCCCGGAACTATAACCCTCAAGGCAGAGGGTGAGGGACTGGAAGGAGGAGTGGCGGAAATCAGAACGGAATAATTTTATTCATTGATCACATTTTTAATGACTTTTGTGTAATTTAATTGGCATTGTTATGAAAATAACGTAGTTTAAGGAAATATCTTACAAAATGTGGATGAAAGACTCAAGCGAGAACCTGGAAGGCTTTTTTTACCTTCCCCTTGGTAAAATAAACGGTAATCTGGCCAATACAATACTGGATAAACTGGAAGCCTTTGTATGTATCGTCGATATCCGGTTACTGAAACTCATCTGGACAAATAAATACATGTCCAAAAAACTGGGATTTTCATTTGATGAATTGACCAGCATGACTTCAGACGAAATCTTATCTCTTTTTCATCCTGATTTCCAGGAAAACCTGGCTGAATCCATCAGGCATCTGAATGGTAAACCGGACGGTAATGGACCTTCCGTTTTTAAAATAAGGACGAAGGATAATCATTGGATCTGGATAATGGCCACAAGCAGCATCTATGAAAACAATCCCGATGGAAGTTATCACTACCTGCTGGCGTCAGCCAGTGAAATTGATATCCAGGGTCTCAATCTCCATTTACTCAGACTGGCAGAAAAGACAGCCCTAATTCCGCACGAGGAATTATACAAATTAATCAGCGTAAGGGAGCGAAAGATCCTTCAACTCATCGCCAACGGGAATACAGACAAAGAAATTGCTGAGGTTCTCAATATCAGTATCCATACTGCCAAAACCCACCGCAAGAAAATTATCCACAAGCTGGGGCTGAAAAACAGCCGTACCCTGATAAAGTATGCCTTTCAAAACGGTTTGGATTAATTGTTCTCTTCTTAAAAATACCACTTTGGGTGTATTGATGGAAAGGTAGTGAATAACTACTTTTATCTCCGACCCTTACTTCTTTTTTCCTAAAGACGCAAACCCGACGCTTTCATGTATTTGAAAGGTCATGAAACGAATGCTTTCAGTGCAAGACGTGTTTTCACACGTGTTCTATCTACATTGTACATTATCTCCAGATTTTTCTTAAAGGATTGTGCGTGTCACTTTTCAACCAAACACCCGCACGTAATTTCCTGTCTAATTCTTAACCCGTCCACTATTAAATTACCCCAATATGAAAAACCTTTACCATTGCCTGACAAATTGCTTAATCTGCTTGTTAATTCTCACCCTGAGCAGTTTAAATGGTTACACCCAGATTACAGTTCAAACTCCCAATGGCGGAGAGGTATGGTTAATTGGTGCCAGTCACGACATTCTCTGGACACCGGGTGGTACCAGTGGAAATGTCCGGCTTGAATACTCTGCAAATGGAGGAACCGATTGGTTTGAGATAGTTACCAGCATACCTGATGGAGGAAGCTATTCATGGTCGGTCCCATCTAATCCTTCGACAGATTGTATTGTAAGGATAAGTGACGTGGACGGTGATCCTGTTGATGTCAGTGACGCCGCCTTTGTTATTCTGCCGGAAACGCTCGCGGGAGAATATGTGACTGATGCCAATACCATAGGTTTGTGGCATTTGAATGAAACGAGCGGTACTTCGGCTTATGATTTCAGCGGAAACGGGAATAACGGATCCATAATAGGGACAACTGTCGGAAGCGGACAATTTGGGAGTGCCAGAGAGTTTTATACTGCATCAGATCAAATATCTGTAACGAATGATGAGTCTCTTAATTTTGGTACAGGTTCTTATACCATTGAATTCTGGGTAAAAGCGCCTCCCAATTCCGGAGGGCATCCCATGCATAAGCGTGGCAATACTACCCTGGGAACAACAGGAAGGGGTTGGTTTACAAATATCGAAAACAACAAAATAGCGATTTCATTATACAACGATCCAACTCTGGATGGGGAGGCCGGTAACTGCGGCATAATGAGCATCCGCGATGTTGCTGATGATACATGGCATCATGTGGCTTTTGTTAATACTTATGAATCCATCTTATGCTATATTGATGGATTTCTGGATAGTCAGGCACCCATTCCCTGGCAGGGTAGTCCTGATAATGATGGGATACTGGATATTGGTGTTAATTCTCACACAGGTGAATTTCTAGGTGCTCTGGATGAGATCCGTATTTCAAACAAAGCCCGAACGCCGGATGAATTTAGCGTAAATCCGGGTATCCGGATTAATGCTCCTAACGGAGGTGAATTCTGGCAGGGTGGAAATGAATATTTGATATCCTGGAATTCATTTGGTACCAGTGGCAATGTAACGCTTGAATTTTCAAGAAACAATGGCATAGGGTGGGCAACCATCGAGGCTGGTATCACTGATAACGGAAATTATTCATGGGATGTACCCAATGAGCCCTGTACCGAATGTCTGATCAGGGTTGCGGATACGGACGGGGACCCGGTGGATGTCAGCGATGGCGTTTTTACCGTGCTTGACCAGTTTGCCCCGAGTGCCGGATACCCCCATGCTTCCTCCTATCATGATCGTTTTAGAGACGGACATGAACAATATGGCATTGAATTATCGGTAATGGCCCAGGATCCGCAGGGACCCGGGGATATTTCTTCAGTTAAAGTCACATTACCTGACAATTCCGTTTGGGATCTTTTTGACGACGGACAACATGCTGACGGAGCACCCGGTGATGGAAACTATGGGTTGAACATACTCACCGGTGCCGAGCCTCCGGCATTGGGGGATTATATCTTCACAGTAGCAGACGGATCAGCCAATACTGCAACGGCAACGGATGCACTACAACAGATAATAAGTATTCCCGGAAATATGACTCCGGCAAATGGCGCGTTTATGACCGTTTCGGAACATCCTACTTTTACCTGGGATGCCGTTCCGGATGTCAACAACTATTATATCGATGTTATGGATGTCAATGGTAATAACCTCTGGAATTATGGAGACATTACAACCAACAGCATTGAATACAACCTTAATGGTGCCGGACAAGCCTTAACGGACGGGAGTATTTATCAATGGCAACTGCAGGCTTTTGGCAATGACGGACGCAGCTGGCAGGAACCCATAACGTTTACCTATTCCTCAAGCACAGCGAATCCTGTTGCCTACAATGCATATGCCGGATCCATGCATTCCATCAATTTCAATGGAAATGAAAACTATGCCCTTGAATTATATGTAAATGCATCGGATCCGCAGGGACCCGACAATATTGCCTCTGTAACTGCTACCTCTCCAACCGGGGCAGTATATACCCTTTTTGATAACGGCCAGAATGGGGATGATCCTGCTAATAACGGCAGGTTCGGTGTTCACATCTGGAATTTCTCAGACGCACCTCCTCTCGGAACTTATACATTCACAGTAACAGATATTGATGATAACACGGCCGTTACAAGCGACGTTCTGCAAAGGGTCATTGATGTACCAAGGAATACTCTTCCTTTGAACAATGCTGTAGTAAATACCTCAACGCCAACTTTTTCGTGGGATGGTGTTTCAGAGGCTTCTTACTACTGGATTGGAGTTCATGATATGCAACACAACAATGTCTGGAGTCAGAATGACATTAACGGAACATCCATAGTATATAATGATAACCTCTCTGGTTTACCCCTGATCGAAGGACAAATGTATCAATGGCAGGTATCAACCCAGGTCGATGATGGAAGAAGCTGGCATGAATGGACAACTTTTATTTATTCAGACAATACAACTGATCCATTTGTTTCCGATCCTGGTGTGTATTCCATGCATCACGGAGATGATTGCGGCAATGAAGGATATGGACTGGAACTTTTTGTGAATGCTGCCGATCCGCAAGGATCCGGAAATATTTCGTCCGTGACGGTCACTTCTCCGACCGGTGCAATATATTCCTTATTTGACAACGGGCAGAATGGCGATGATGAAGCCAACAACGGAAGGTATGGTGTTCATATCTGGGAGTTCAACCAGACACCTCCTCCCTTAGGCACATATACATTCACAGTTACTGATGTGGAGGGCCACACAACATCTGTAAGTGATGTGTTGGACAATGTGATTGACTACCCGAGAAACTTAAATCCGGCAAATAATACCATAATCAGTGACGGCAACATCACGTTCACCTGGCAGGCAGTATCTGGTGTAACTGATTACGGGGTCAGCATTCGTGATAACACAAACAACCAGATATGGTCAGGAAACACTGCAACCAATTCAATTGAATATTCTGGTCCGGCATTTATTGACGGCAACACTTATAATTGGAATGTAGGTACCTCAACCGTCATTGACGCCCGAAGCTGGCACGATGGAGCTACTTTCATTTATTCAAGTGATCCTGATAAACCCCTAATTTCCTATACGCAGGTTTATACCGTTCATGATCGTTTTACCAATGGTACTGAACAATACAGGCTGGAATTGAATGCGGATGTAGCGGATCCGCAAGGCATAGCGGATATCACTTCCGTCACTGTAACCGCCCCCGGAGGCGAAATCTATACATTATACAACGACGGGATGCATGGTGACGGCAATGCTGGCGACAACAGGTTCTCCAATTACGACCTGCCCATGACAGTGGCACCTGCCATTGGCGATTATACTTTCACTGCCACAGACGGATCTGCCCATACGGCAACAGTAATGGATCCTTTGCAAAGTATCCCTGCAGTACCGGAAAATATGTCACCCTTACATGGCGGCATTGTTAACTCACCCAACCCGATCTATACCTGGGATGCCGTTCAGGGTGCAACTTCTTATGCTATTGATGTTCAGGATATCCAGGGTAACAATGTCTGGAATCGCAACGACTTATCCACCAACTCGGTTGAGCACAATTACGATGGCATAGGGTCCGACCTTTCACCGAATCACGGTTACCGTTGGCAACTGCAGGCCTATACCGAGGAAGGCAGGAGCTGGCAGGAATGGCTGACGTTTACGTATTCAACCGACGGGATAAGTCCTGTTGCCGAAAATCCTTCGGTTCAATCGAGGCATTGGGGAAGGGACCAGGTATATGAAAACTATGGTCTGGAACTTCGCCTGAATGTCATGGATCCCCAGGGTTTGGAGAATATTGCATCCGTAACTGTTGCTGCCCCGGGAGGTGCTGTTTTCGAGTTATACGATGATGGCCAGCATGCTGATAACGGGGCCGGCGACGGTTATTTTGGAAATAATATATGGAATCTCACTGAAGCACCGGTTACCGGAGAATACGTTTTCACTGTTACAGATGAACAGACCAATACAGCCGCGATGAATGACATACTTGATCATGTTATAGATATCCCGAGAAATATTCAACCGGCACAAAATTCATTTGTAACTACTGCAACTCCCACCCTAAGTTGGAATGAAGTTCCGGGAGCGACCAGTTACTGGATTGATGTTAATGACGGTAATACCAGCGTGTGGTCACGCGGAGACATAACCGGCACGTCCATAGTATACAATGATAATGCCACAGGGCAGGCACTTCAGGAGGGCAGGACTTATTACCTGAATGTGAACGCAGGTTACGATGATGCGATCAGCTGGCATGATAACGTGACTTTCACTTATTCCACCGATCTTGTTACTCCGATCGCAAGCCAGCCTGGTGTTCGTTCCATGCACCGTGGTGATGACCAGGGAAACGAAGGATGGGCGCTCGAACTTTATGTGATCGCAGGAGATCCGCAGGGACCTGGAAATATTCAAACCGTGACGGCAACCTCACCTGATAATGTGACTTATACTCTTTACGATGACGGGATGAATGGGGACCCTCAAGCCAACGATGGCAGCTATGGTATACATATCTGGAGTTTCAATGAGGCACCGCCACCGCTGGGAGAATATGTGTTTACGGTCACTGATAACGATCTTCATGCGGCAACTGCGCGCGATAACCTTGATCTGATAATTGATTACCCGAGAAATATTCAACCGGTAAACAATTCGGTTATAAACTCACCAACACCCGTTCTCAGTTGGGATGCCGTTCCCGGGGTAAGCAATTACTGGGTTACCGTGTTCGATGCCAATAACAATAACATATGGAACCAGGAAGTCACCGGTGGTACCTCCGTCCAATACAGCGGTCCGGAGCTTCAGCAAGAAGTTACCTATCACTGGCAGGTAGACGCCAGTCTGGATGATTCACGTAGCTGGCATGACTGGTCCAGCTTTGCCTGGTCCTCCGATCCGTACAAGCCTTTTATTGGAAATTCCGGCCTCTGGTACAGACATTATGGCGATGATGAAGGTACAGATCAATACTATATCGAATTGATGGCCAGGGTCAATGACCCGCAGGGATTGGATGATATACAATCCGTAACACTAACTACCCCAAACCTCGAGGTTATTACTCTAAGCAGGAATGATGGCGATCCGGGTGCCTGGAATGGCCAGTGGTCATCCAACCAACCACCGGCCCTGGGTGACTACACATATACTGTAACTGATCTTGCGGAGCTTACAGATACTCAAATACATGCATTGGCACAGGCACAGGACTTCCCACGCAATGTACAGCCCGCCAATAATGAATTCGTCTCAACGGCAACTCCAACATTCTCCTGGGATCCTGTAGAAGGTATCACCGGTTACCATGTGACGGTATATGATATAAACTACAACCAACTCTGGAATCAGGACATTCCGGTTGGCGTTACATCGGTGGTTTATAACAATGATGGAACTGGTCAATTACTGACTGAAGGATCAAAATATCGATGGGAAATTTCCACCTGGGGAGATCATTGTGCTACATGGCATAATATGATTTCTTTTACCTATTCCACCAATACAGAAAATCCATTATTCACTTACGCCAATGTCTTTTCCATGTACCATGGTAACAATGCCGGCAGTGAACATGCAGGCATACGCCTGATGGCGGATGTCAATGATCCGCAGGGACTTTCAGATATTCAGTCGGTTACTGTTACTTCGCCTGATTTCGTTACCTATACTTTATATGATGATGGACAGCATGGTGATGATGGTCCAGGTGATGGCCGGTATGGGGATTATGTCTGGGATCTTCCGCAGGCTCCGGCCGTGGGAATTTATTCCTTTAACGTTACCGATAACTCAGTCAATTCATCAATCAGTACCGACATACTCGACTATGCCATTGATTACCCGCGAACAATCATTCCGGAAAATAACGGGATTCTGACACCAGTGTCTCCGGTTTTCAGCTGGAATCCGGTTGAACATGCAGAATCTTACTTTATATATGTTTATGAATCGAACGGATGGGATATTGTATGGACGAAAAACGGCATTACTGATACCTCGGTGCTTTATAATGATGACGCAACCGGTATACCGCTTACTGAAGGCAGCATTTATACATGGGAAGTCTTTGTAGATGCTTATGACGGACACAGCTGGCATGAACTCTCCACCTTTGCCTACCGGTCCAATACCGATCGTACTATACATGTCAATATCGGCAATACTTCAGGAATCGAAGACGGAAGCGAAAGCCACGCTTATAATACCATACAGGAAGCAATAGATGCATCTATTGGAGGAGACGTGATACTTGTATGGCCAGGAACATACTCCGAAAATCTGAACATCAATAATAAGAACATTATACTGAACTCACTTTTTGCAAATTCCGGGGATGAAAATGATGTTTTGAACACCATTATCGATGGAAATCTTAATGGTACTGTTTTAGTGGTTCAATCATCCGATTTGACAATCCATGGTTTTACAATACAAAACGGCCAGGCTCCGTCATTTGGTGCTGGAGGGATCCAGTTTGAAAATTGTGGATATTGTATAGTTTCCAATTGCATTATAAAGCATAATAATGGAATCGGTCAGGATGAATGGGGCGCTGGTGGAATAATCTCCGAAGGAGGAAATCTGTCGTTATACAATTGCATCATTACAGAAAATTATACTTCCGGTGGAGCTGCTGGAATTCGTGCATCAAATGGTGAAATCAATGTAGTGAATACCCTCATCGGTAACAATGCCGGTAACCTGGCATTGCACTATGATAATGTGTCAGGTAATATTATGAACACAACTATTGTCAATAACTCCAGGGCATTCGGGTTTAACAACTCTCCTGTCATTATATTCAATAGTATAGAATGGAACAACAATAGTGATTCCTGGGGAAATCCTGGGAGTGTAAGGTATTCATGCACACAAGTACCCATGTTTGGCACTGGAGTTATACACACTAATCCGGTATTCATGAATATCAATATGGGGGATTACCATCTTCAGGTAAATTCACCCTGTATCGATTCCGGAGATCCTGATTTCGCCTACAATGACCCGGACGGTACCCGGAATGATATGGGGCATTACGGCAGTGCCACAGGATCTTCCTATACTTATCTCGACGGACCACCTGTATTAAATTATGTTAATGTCAATCCGGCCTATGTTACAAGCGGTCAGCAATTGACGATCACTGCCAGCTTGTTGGATGCCCAGACGCTGGTAAGTTCTGTAACAGCAGATATTGAAAGTCCCGATGAGACCGTCATAGCCTCTGTGTTGCTGTACGACGACGGAGCTCACAGCGACAATGGTGCCGGAGATGGTATCTTTGGAAATTCCGTTGCAGATAACTGGACTTCCGGCCAGCATTATTTTGTCGACCTTGTTGCATCAGATGATAATAGCAATGTCTTATCAGTGAATAGCGCCAGCGGATTTGACGGCATCATATCTCCCGATAATGTCAATCTGCCTTTCACCCATGAGGTGATGAATGTCAACGGACTCGACGATGAGCCGGTCTGGAATTCAATTGCTGCAGTACCTGTCACCAAACATCTCTGGGGACCAATCGACAATGCAGGGGACCTGTCGGCTTCATTTAAGGCTTGCTGGAACCTGGACAGTTTGTTCGTATTAATCAATGTGGTCGATGATTCCCTGGATAATATCCATGGCACCCAGGGATGGGATAATGATAAGATCAGTCTCTACCTGGATATGGATAACTCACGAGGATCCTTCTATGATCAAAACGACTGGGATATGACTGTAATCTGGGAAGGCGGATTCAATCCGAACCGTAATTTCAGCGGGTTCAGATATGTTCACCAAACGAATGCTAACCATGATGGTTATCAACTTGAGATGGCGCTCTCTTTGAAGGATCTTGGTTACCCCCTTGCTGAAACATTGGGTTTTGATATCGATATCATGGACCGCGATGGTGAGGATCCTGCCACCGCTTTGCTTTTCTGGAATTCAGAGATCAATCTGAATTACACCAATCCCGGTTTGAACGGCATTGCCACTTTGCTGGATTATGATGCAAACATGCCGGATCAGGCATTGAAAGTAGTTGATCTTGTTGATTTCGCCGAATGTGCTACCGGTGCGGCTGAAGTTAAAGTACTGATAACCAATTTCGGCATATTGCCTGTTGAACAGTTTGATATCATGTACTCATTGAACGGGGATACCATTGATCCGGTGGAAACGGTTAATATGATCATCAATCCGGGAGACACTGTCGAATATACATTTACTACACCGGCCGTATTGACAGTTACCGGCAGATACAGTTTCAATATTGCAACGCTTCTGAATAGTGGTGATCCGCATGCGAATTTTGCATTGACCACGGAAAGATTTGTATTTGGCACCGATGCTTATGAAAGATGGACTACCTACAGCACCTGCAACGGTTTACCCGATAACAGTACTCGTTTTGTGATGGAGGACAGCCAGGGTAATATCTGGGCGGGTACCTCCAACGGAGGGGCTGCGAAACTTGATCATGACACCGGCTTATGGGAAGTATTCAATTCCGATAACAGCGGATTTTCGAATAACAATGCCATCACCGTATTCGAAGACAGCTACGGGATCATCTGGATTGGTTTGGATGGTGAAGACGGCATTGTCCGGTCGTTTGACGGCACCAACTGGACATCCAATAACCTGGGTAACGTGCATGTTCTGACCATGTTTGAAGACCATGCCGGCAATATGTGGTTCGGGACATGGGGTTCAAGCGGTCTGAGGAAGTGGGAAAGGTCAACAGATACCTGGACCACCTATAACAATCAGAACAGTGGATTACCCAGCCATGACATGTGGTATGGCGCCATTATGGAAGACGGGGAAAACAATATGTGGTTTGGCACGATATCCGGCGGTCTGGTCAAATTCGACGGGACCAACTGGACCGTATTCAATACAAGCACTAGCGGAATACCGAATGACCTGGTACTGGGTTCTTTGATGGATCATAACGGCGACATCTGGCTGGCACATGGATGGAGCAACCAGGGTGTTTCACGATTCAATGGTTCCTATTTCCAGGTTTATAATACCGGCAATAGCGGATTGACCAGCGATGTCATCTCCAATATTTTTGAAGATCACAACGGAAATCTCTGGTTTGGTTCCTGGGGAAACGGTGTCAGTAAATTCAACGGAACTACCTGGCAGAACTTCACCATGGAGAACAGTGGTCTAACGAGCAACAGTGTAAACTCCATCACCGAAGACGCCAATGGTGATATCTGGTTTTCGACATCTTATGGCCTCTGCAAATATGATGCACCGGATCAGGCCATTAAAGTGGTTGATGTGGTTGATTTCCCGGTCTGTGGCACCGCTGATGCAGCGATAACGGTCAGATTGCTGAATACGGGAACAGTAAACATTGATCAGTTTGATATCACATACTCCATCAACGGAACAAGCATCGATCCGGTAGAAACAGTAGCTGTAACTTTAATCCCGGGTGACACGGTTTCATTTACCTTCTCAACACTTGCTGATCTGTCAGCAATGGGTAATTATACACTGTATGTCACCAGCCTTCTCAACGGTGGCGATCCACTCGCAAACGAATCCCTCGAAACGCAGTATTTTGTATTCGGCAGTGATACATGGGAAGACTGGATTTCTTACAACCAGTGTAACGGGATGCCTGCCGGTAATGTAAGGTATGTCCTGGAGGACAGTCAGGGTAATATCTGGGCAGCTCTCAACGGCACAGGTGTGGCTCGGCTGGATAACCTCTCCGGCACCTGGACATTGTACAATTCCGATAACAGTGGCTTTGATAATAACTCTTCTTCCGCGCTCTGCGAAGATCACCTGGGGAATATCTGGGTTGGGCTCGACGGTACTGCTGCTGTTGTCATGTTTGATGGCACATCATGGACCTCCAATAATCCTGAAAATATTCATGTTCTTAGCATCATGGAAGACCATGCCGGCAACATGTGGTTCGGAACCTGGGGATATGGCGTCAGGAAATGGGATCGCGCGAGCGATACCTGGACGGCTTATACGACTGCGAACAGTGGCCTGCCCAGCAATGACATGTGGTATGGCGCTATCATGGAGGACAGTGAAAACAACATGTGGTTCGCCACACTGGGCGGAGGACTGGCCAAATTTGACGGAACCATATGGACCGTTTACAATTCCGGAAACAGCAGTATTCCCAACAATACCTACTGGGGATCGCTGCTGGACAGCCAGGGGAACATCTGGCTCGCACATGGTTGGGCCATGAACGACAACAACGTTAATGGTGTGACCAGGTTCGACGGGACCACCTTTACAACCTACAACACAGGCAACAGCGGTATTGCATCGGATAAAATATTCAACATTTTTGAAGACTCCGAAGGCAGTCTGTGGTTTGGTTCCTGGGGTCAGGGTGTAAGCAGGTTTGACGGTACCTCCTGGGAAAATTTCACCATGGATAACAGCGGGCTTACCAGTAACTCGATCAATTCGATCGGACAGGACCATGAAGGCAATATGTGGTTTGGGACTGGCAGGGGGATAGATGAATACGTTATGGGAACTGTCCCGCCCGAAACGCATTTTGTTCCTGTCTGGACCGGTAACGGCCAGGATCACATGAATTTCTATGCCACATCTGCCACGATTGAAGGCATCCCGATGCAACCGGGCGATGAGATCGGTATTTTCGACGGGGACGCATGTGTAGGAACCGGCGTTCTTACTTTGGTTATCGATGATATTAATTACTTCGAGATCAGGGTATCACGCGATGAACCGACAACACCGGAAAAGGATGGCTACACGGCAGGCAATACCGCCTCATTCAGGCTTTGGGATGACAGTGAACAACGAGAAATCGCAAACTGTAATGTTACCTATACCTCCGGAACCAATGTGTTTGATATCGGAGCAACAACCTGGTATGAGATCAACGGTTATCTTACTGTAAACCAGGAAATCTCCCTGACCAATGGTTGGAACGTCTTTTCATTGTTTGTTACCCCGGATGATACTTCTATGATGGGCATTCTGCAACCGCTGATCAATGAAGGAAGCCTGATGAAGGTGCAAAATGAATCAGGCGCTGCTATTGAACAAATGCCCGGCGGTGCATGGCTTGATAATATCCATTACTGGCGCAGGACCGAAGGCTACAAGATCAGGGTGAATGCTTCCACGACCCTTTCAGTGACCGGCAGACCTCTCTCGCAACCCGTGAATATTGGTCTTCTTGGCGGATGGAACATCATGGGTTATCCCTCCTCCACTCCCCAGGTTGCCATGACAGCATTGGATGAGCTTATCACTTCGGAAAACCTGCTGAAGGTGCAGTCCGAAACCGGTGCAGCGATTGAACCTATGCCCATGAACATGGGATGGATCGATAATATCCATAACCTGGAACCGGGTGAAGGATACAAGATCCGGGTTTCAATCGCAGATGTTCTGACCATTACCCCCTCGGACATTACAGGCGGACTCAAGTCGGCAAGCGCTGAGCTGCAACCGCAGCATTTCCAGCCTAACTGGACCGGAAACGGGTATGATCATATGAATATTTACCTGACTGAAATGTCGGAAGTTTCGAATTTAAAACCCGGTGATGAGATCTCGGTTTATGATGGCGATGTCTGTGTAGGTGTTGCCGTGATCGGAAATCGATCTGAAAAGTTTGTTTCGGTGGCAGTATCAGCAGATGATCCAGCAACGACTGAGATCGATGGATTCGTGAAGGGCAATTCCATGAGCTTCAGAATTTGGAGGACTGCTGATAACAGCGAAACCCATGTAAACTCAGTGTACTTCTATGCAGGATATACCGATGTATTTGAACCCATGGGAACGACGGTTGCCGGGGTAAGTATTCCTGCAAACGGAATGTCAGAACTTGTTACTTCCTTTGGTGACAATTATCCGAATCCGTTTGTGCTTGAAACCACCTTCAACTTTACTTTGGGCGAAACTTTACCCGTGAACATCACCCTCTATAATTTACTGGGTGAAAAGGTGAAGATCCTGGTTTCACAAACGATGGAAGGGGGTTCTTATACCTCGGTATGGGATGCAACCGACCATCGCAGTAACAGGGTTCCCCCCGGCATTTATATTTGCAGAATGATTGCCGGTGATTATGTGGCTGTAAAAACCGTGGAACTGACACAATAACATAAATTAAAAGCCCGGAAAATTCCGGGCTTTTTTCACCCGGAAAATTATTTCAATATCATAAATTTTTTTTCTATGAAACAAAGAATCTTCTTCAACACTGCAATTCTGACGATCCTGCTGAATTTAGTCATTTCGTTTGCAGAAGCACAAATACCAAGATTGATAAATTACCAGGCCAGGCTGGTAAACCCGGCGACAAATCTGCCGGTCGCTGATGGAACATACAACCTGGTTTTTGCAATTTATGAAACAACAGAAGGGGGTATTCCGATCTGGTCGGAAACACAGAGTGTGCAAATCACTAACGGGATTTATTCGTTGCTTCTGGGTTCGTTGAATCCGCTTGATCTTTCTCTTTTCGAGGGATCTCCAAGGTATCTCGGAGTAGCCGTCGGCGCCGAGCCTGAGATGGTCCCACGGAAACAAATGGTTAGTGTTCCGTATGCTTTACACTCCCAGACAGCAGAGAGTTTAACAGGAATAATCACCGACACCACAATTTGGAAGAGGAACCTGGATGATATTTATTATATTCAAGGCAAGGTAGGCATCGGAACCTCTGCACCCGATCCTAGTGCAGCCCTTGATATCAGCAGTACATCCAAGGGATTTTTATCCCCGCGCATGACACAGTTGCAGAGAGATTTCATAGCACCAGTAGAAGGACTTATGATCTATAACCTGACAACTAAAAAGCCCAATTTTTACAATGGCGAGGAATGGATGAATTACGATGGCACCTCAGCAGCATCTCCTCCTACTGATGCTGATGGAAATATTTATAACACGGTTGTTATTGGCACGCAGACCTGGTTGGTGGAAAATTTAAAATCAACCAAATATCGCAATGGTGACATTATTGGAACTACAACACCGGCGATTATGGATATAAGCTCTGAAAGCACTCCAAAATATCAATGGCCTTATGATGGAAATGAAGATAATGTTGCCGTCTATGGCAGATTATATACTTGGTATGCGATTACTGACAGCCGAAATGTTTGCCCGTCAGGCTGGCATGTGCCAAATGACATTGAATGGTCAGTTTTAGCGGAATTTCTCGGCGGCGCAAGTGTAGCCGGTGGAAAACTCAAAGAAACCGGTACATCACACTGGAACCCACCCAATACCGGGGCCAGTAACGAATCAGGGTTTACAGCACTTCCCGGGGGTGGCCGATATTCCTCTGCATTTGGCTATATGGGCGGATACGGACATTACATGAGCTCTGACGAAGTTGATGCTGACAATGCCGGGGGAAGGATTTTTGCTTATGATAACGGCATACTCGACAACTATGGCAGTCAAAAAAGTTCCGGTTTTTCAGTACGCTGTATAAAGGATGCTGAATGATAAAGCCTTTTTTAAAAATCTAAGGTATAAAAATGTATACAACATCAACTAAAAGATGGCCGGTTACTGTCTTGATATTCTTCCTTTGCGTTTTTAACGGCATAAGCCAGATCACTTCAACTTCTTTTGATGCATTCGGGGCATTTGGCGGGGTGAGCAGTTCTGCAAATTACCGTGAACTGGGACTTGGCGGTCAGTCATTCTCAATAGGCATTGCCCAGAACTCAATATATCAAAACGAAGCGGGATTTGTCTATCTCCTAATAAACCTGTCCAATCCGACAGTTCAGGAGATCCTGCTTCAGAACGGATGGAATATATTCTCCCTCCATGTTTATCCTGACAATGCCAATATGTTAAGTATTTTACAGCCCCTTATCGATGAAGGCATCCTGGTGAAGGTCCAGGATGAAACAGGTGCGGCGATTGAAATCATTCCGGGATCAGGAACCTGGCTCAATAATATCGGAGACTGGACTGTCACCGAAGGCTACAAGATCCGTTTGAATGCGCCTTCTATACTTTCTGTCGCTGGTCAGCCCGCTACACAGCCTGTGGCCATCTCACTGCTGGCCGGGTGGAACATCATCGGGTATCCTGCTTCTTCTTCCCAGGAAGCCCTTGCTGTGCTGGATGAACTGATCACGTCAAACACCCTGCTGAAAGTGCAGTCCGAAACCGGTACTGCCATCGAACCGATGCCCCTGAATGCAGGATGGATCGACAATATCGGAAATTTTGAACCCGGTGAAGGTTACAAGGTACGTGTATCCAATAATGATCTTCTGACCATCACACCAACAGGATCGGCCGGACTTAAATCCGCACAGGCGTTCAGCAGCGCTCCGCAGCATTTCATCCCGGCATGGGAAGGAAACGGGTATGACCACATGAACATATACCTGACTGAAATTTCAAATCCCTCTGGTTTGCAGTCCGGAGATGAAATTGCCGTCTATGACGGTGATATCTGCGTAGGTGCTGCTGTAGTAAACAACCCAACCGACAAGTTTCTCCCTGTTGCCGTATCCGCTGATGATCCGGTGACCCCGGAAACCGATGGATTTATGAAAGGGCATGCCATGCACTTCAGGATCTGGAGGGCAAATGACAACAAAGAAATCCCTGTTAACTCAGTACGTTTCTTTGCAGGATATACTGACGTATTTGAACCGATGGGAACCACTGCTGCATCAGTTTACTTTCCTGCTGAAGGACCAGAAGGGCTGATCACTTCCCTGGGTGATAATTATCCGAATCCGTTCCAGCTTGAAACCACATTTGAATTCACTTTGGGTGAAACCTTACCGGTGAATATTACCCTTTTTAACCTGCTGGGAGAAAAAGTGAAGATCCTGGTCTCGCAAAAAATGGACAGCGGATCCTATACCGCTGTTTGGAATGCCACGGATCAGGGTGGCAATAAGGTCCCTCCCGGTATATATATATGTAAAATGATTGCCGGTAACTATGTTTCGGTCAAAACAATCGAGGTAATGCAATAGCAAAAGAAGATCAACCAGTATATAGTTCTGATATTACCGGGAAACTGGCATCCTTATTCCTTCCATCAATAAATCGCCTAGTCCACAATGGTATATTCTATTTGCTCATCAGAAATCGCTATTTCATAAAAATACCACTTTGGGTGTATTGATACATTGTTAGCCAAATGTTATTTTTATAACGGACCTAAATTAATATCTATACCCTAACCCCATTTCTTTCATGCCTTTGAAAGAATTTTATTCCTTTTCTCACCTTGGCATTTTACCTCGGTACCTCCTATGAACCTCTCAATATTTCACACAATGAAAACTATATCTACCCGACCAACTATTTGCTTTTTTTTCTTCATGAGTCTCCTTTTCTATTTTGGAAATATTTTTTCACAAACCGGCCAAACGCTTTTTGTTGACATTGCCAATACTTCCGGAATTGAAGACGGAAGCACGCTCTATCCTTTCAACACAATACAGGAGGGTATCGATGCAGCGGTGACCGGCGATACGGTCCTTGTTCATCCGGGAACTTATTTTGAGAATATCAGTATCGAATCTAAAGGAATAGTGTTGGGTTCCCTATTCCTCATCTCGGAATTTGAAAGCTATATATCCAATACAATAATCGATGGCAATGCCATTGACAAGGTTGTATTCTTCCGGTACTCTGGGCCGAGCGTAATAAAAGGTTTTACCATTCAGCATGGCCGGGTTGCCTCCTATGGCGGAGGAGGCATACATTCCCTGGAAAGCACCCTCACAATCGATCATTGTGTGATTGTAAATAATACACATGATCTTGAGGAAAGTTTTTATTCCGGGGGTATTGCGTGTATGGGAGGGACCAATACCATCATTAATTGCTTAATTTCCGGAAACCTTTCGACACATGGTGTAGGAGCCATTGTTGCCAGGTTTGGTGAAGTCAACATTAAAAATTGCCTGATTACCAACAATACCGGAATCGAAGCGATTAATGTGAGCAATGAATCAGGTTCCATCGTCAATTCAACCATTACCAGCAACATGGGCCAGTTCATCGCCGTGAGCTCCAATATGGCTGTTCAGAATTGTATTGTGTGGGATAACAATAACGGTAGTTTTTATCTTGATTATATCACCAATATTACTTACACAAATGCGCATTTTTTGCTTGCCGGTGATGGTAACATATCGGCAAACCCGTTTTTTCAAAATCCCGACATGGGTGATTATAACTTACGGCTTGGCTCTCCGTGTATCGATATGGGAAATCCTGATCCCGGCTTTAATGATGTTGATGGTTCAAGGAATGACATGGGATGTTTCGGTGGCCCGCAGGGGATATCTTATACTTATCTTGATGGCCCGCCGATCATTATGGAAGTCGGTGTAAGTCCGTTTTATATTGCAGCAGATGAAGGCGCAGTAATTACTTCAAGAATCCTGGATTTGCCTTCCTCGGTCTCTTCTGTAATTGTGAATGTCGAAACTCCCGATGAAAATATAGTCGCCTCGATGAGTTTATATGATGACGGTGAACACTGGGACGGAGGAATCAATGACGGCTATTATGGTAATTTCATAATGCATGACTGGGTACCGGGAAACCACTATTACCTGGATATTACTGCGACAGACAATGGCTCGCTTGTAAGTGAAGCGAATAATGCAGCTGGCATTGATATCATACCTGACCCCGATAC
The DNA here is from genome assembly GCA_016930375.1 of Bacteroidales bacterium. Classification (GTDB taxonomy): domain Bacteria; phylum Bacteroidota; class Bacteroidia; order Bacteroidales; family UBA10428; genus UBA5072. Next base: position 28,896 of record JAFGGU010000048.1, read on the forward strand.
GATCAGGATGGCCTTCACGTCTGCACCTCCGGCAATTGATGGCTCAGCTGATGATGTCATTTGGAACAACATCATCCCGAAAGACATAACAAAGCTGAAAAAAGGGACCCTGGAGAGTCCCGCTGATCTGTCCGCTGAATATAAGGCATGCTGGGACCTTGACAGCATCTATCTCCTGATTAGTGTAACCGACGACTCACTCGACAATATCTACGGTGCCTGGAATGGTGAGACTGATAAGATCAATGTGGCATTTGACATGAACAACTCCAGAAACCGCAATCAGGATAATGATGACTTTTATTTTACCTTTTTGTGGCCGGAAGGATTTAACGTCTCAAGAGAATTCAACGGTTTTCATTACCGTCTTCAAACAAATTCTCAACACGATGGGTACCAGCTGGAAGTTGCCTTCTCACTTCAGGACCTCGGATATCCGTTGATGGATCACCTGGGATTTGATATCAGCGTAACAGACAGAGACGGTGAAGATCCGGCAACAACCGTGATCGGCTGGAACTCCTCGATCAATGGTGATTGGTGGGATACAAGATTGTACGGGGTTGCCCGTTTGATGGATTATACAGAGAATATGCCGGCACAGGCCATTAAAATTATCGATCTGGTTAATTTTCCCGAATGCGGTAATCCGGCAGGTAATATTTCGGTCAGACTGCTTAATTTCGGCTCCGAAGCCATTAACCAGTTTGACATTACCTATTCGGTTAACGGGATGGCGATCGGTGCACCAGAAACAGTAACCCTTCTCATATCGCCCAAAGATACTGTTGAATACACTTTTACTACAACCGCCGACCTATCCATTACCGGTTATTATTCCTTATACGTATCGACACTTTTAAACAGTGGTGATCCCCATGCCAATCATGCACTCCAAACCAACAGGTTCGTTTTTGGAAATGATTCTTACGAAAACTGGACAAATTACAGCACCTGCAATGGACTGACCAGCAACTATACGCGTTGTGTCACTACAGATCATTTAGGCAATATCTGGGTGGGTAATCCTTATGGTGAGGTTTCAAAACTAGATGCAGCTACCGGGATATGGACTCTCTATAATAACAACAGTGGTTTGACAGGCAATGTACTGGATTTGCTGGAAGACCGCAATGGAAATATTTGGGTAGCGCTCGATACCTGGGGTTATGGAAAATTTGACGGCACATCCTGGACAATCTATGATAACTTTACGCATGTACTGTCACTTTCTGAAGACCATGCGGGCAATATCTGGCTGGGAAGCTGGGGCTCTGGTGCAGCCAAACTTGAAACCGTTTCGCATACATTGACAATTTACAATACTGCTAATAGCGGTATAGCCGGCAATATAATATGGGATGGCGGGATAATGGAAGATGCGGATCATACCATGTGGTTCGGTATGATCGGAGGTTTTGGTGATACAGGAGGCCTGAGCAAATTTGACGGTACCACCTGGAGCAATTACAATACAAGCAACAGCGGCATTCCTTCCAATGGTGTATTGTGTTCCTTAATGGATAATACCGGAAATGTGTGGCTGGGATTTGGCTGGAATGGTTATGGCGTTACCCGGTTCGACGGATCTTCCTGGATTACCTATAATACCGGAAACAGCGACCTTATTTCGGATCAGGTTTATTCACTGTATCAGGATCAAATGGGAAATATCTGGTTTGGCACTTATTCCGGACTGAGCAAATTCGATGGCAGCACATGGGAAAGCTTTACCATGGAAAACAGCGGGCTTTCCAGTAATACAATTTATTCCATTACTGAGGATTTTCAGGGCAGTATCCTGATCGCTACTGATAACGGATTGTGCAGGTATACGCCCCAGATGCCTCACTTTACCAGGATATGGTCCGGCAACGGCATGGATCATATGAATTTTTATGCCATGAGGGCGCAGCTTGACGGTACTGATATGCAGCCCGGAGACGAGATCGGTATTTTTGACGGAGAGCTATGCGTGGGGGCCGGGGTACTGACAGAAGTCCTCAACGGCACCGATTACCTTGAGATCAGGGTGTCTCGTGATGATCCTGAAACTCCTGAAATCGACGGTTATATAACCGGGCACCTGGCCACTTTCAAATTGTGGAATGCCAGCGAGGAAAGGGAATCATTCACCTATGACATCACTTACCTGATAGGCAATAACACACTGGATGCCGGGGCCTCCTGCTGGTACGAAATCACGGGAACGTCCCAGGTTGAACAGGTAATTTCCCTGGCAAATGGATGGAACATATTTTCCTTAAACGTTGTACCGGATAATACAGCCATGCTGGCCATTGTTCAGCCCCTGATTGATGCTGGCAGTCTGGTTAAAATCCAAAATGAGACCGGGGCCGCCATAGAGCCTTTACCACTCAATATGGGTTGGAATGACAACATCGGGAACTGGGCGGCAACCGAAGGATACAAGATCCGGGTCAATCAAAATACCAACCTGACTGTTACCGGAATACCCATCAGTGAACCCACTGATATTGATCTCAATACCGGATGGAACATTATCGGTTATCCTGCCGCTGCATCCCAGAATGCAATGACGGTCCTAAATGACCTGGTTGTTTCGGAAAATCTGATGAAAGTGCAGGATGAAGCCGGCGCTGCCATCGAGCCTATGCCGCTGAACATGGGATGGGTCAACAACATCGGAGATTTTGAACCGGGAGAAGGTTATAAGGTACGGGTAGCAAATATTAGTAACCTGACCATCGATCCTTCCGGAACAGGCGGTTTGAAATCAACCCGACAGGTCACTGGCATTCCCCAGCATTTCATCAAGGCCTGGAATGGGAATGGGTATGACCATATGAACATTTACCTCACCCTCACAACTGAGGAGGGTTCAGCACTTCAGTCCGGCGATGAAATTGCCTTATTTGACGGCGATCTTTGCGTAGGCACAGTCAAAATAGGTAATCATTTACAGAATCTATATTCCCTGGTTGTTTCCGCCGACGATCCTACAACTTCAGAAATCCTGGATGGTTTCACAGCCGGGAATGCCATGACTTTCAAATTGTGGCGTGCTGCTGACAATTCCGAGATCAGGATTCGATCGGTTTATTACCTGCCGGGGTATTCTGATGTATTTGAACCGTTAGGAACAACCGTGGCGGGATTGAACTTGGAAAGCAATGGAATAAACACCTGGACAACATCCCTGGGTGACAATTACCCGAATCCTTTCAGGGAGGAAACCACCATACCTTACAATCTTGGCAAAACAGCACAGGTTGAGTTGACCATTTACGATGTGCTGGGACAGCGGATCACCACACTGTTGAAAGCCACACAGGAACCGGGTTCCTATACAATTGTCTGGGACGGCGCCAATAACCAGCAGGAAAAGGTGAAGGCAGGGATTTACTTTTGCAGGATGGTAGCGGAAAATGAAGTACTGGTGAAAACGATTGAAGTGATTGATTAATGAACAGATTTTATATAAAACTCTTTTTTTGGACTAACCAGACATTTACAATTTGATGAAACTATCCTTCATTTCCAGTATTTATGTGATTTTAGTTTTTCTTTCTATTCACATCTTCTCCAGCGGCCAAATCCCAACCAACGGACTGGTGGCGTATTATCCTTTTAATGGGAATGCCAATGACGAAAGCGGGAATGGTAACAATGGAATTGCCGACTCTCAGGTAGGCTTCGCTTCTAACAGTGCCGGATCCTATGCCCAATATACTCTGGGATTCTCAAACTATACCGTTGCCATTCCTGCCAGTACCTCGTTGGATTTTTCCACTGCTTCCGGCATCACTTTTTCAGCCTGGATCAGAGATGATAATGAATGTGAATCCTGTGAATTCACTGTGCTGTCCCGATTGGACGGCAGCGGATCAAATAATCATGAATTTGCTTTAAAAATAAAGGAAGGTTTGCTCACGGGAATTTTATACAATTCTCCTACAAGTGATACCTTGAAGACAAGTAAAAACCTGATCAAAAACAGGTGGTACCATATTGTTCTTATATGGAACGGACAGAACAGCATCCTGTCATATTATATCGACGGTGTATTGGATACAACGAAGATTGCCACTATTATTTCGCTTCAAAATACACAACAATCCATCAATATAGGTTTTTTTATCGGTGCAATCAATGACCTCAGGATCTATAACAGGGCACTCAATGAGCCAGAGGTTTCTGCCCTCTATGCAGAAGGTTTATGGCCTTTGCAGGAAAAGGATAATGGTAACCTGACTGATTTTCGCGATGGAACAACCTATCAAACGGAAAAAATTGGTAATCAGTGGTGGACTAGAGAGAATATGGCCTATGCCCCGGAAGAATTAACTGACTACGGTTATTTCCCTTATCCTAACGGGTATGAAATGCAAAATGGGATCCTGTATACCCTTAATTTTTATATGCAAAGCTGCCCTTGTGGATGGCATGTTCCTTCTTATGCTGAATGGGATGAATTGGCCACCTACCTTGGAGGAAGAGAGAATGCCGGCGGCAAAATGAAGGAGGATGGCACATTACACTGGACACCACCCAACATAGCAGCAACCAACGAAAGCGGATTTACCGCTCTTCCCACTGGTAAGATAGATTATGTCGGTGATTATACTGGTTACGGTGATTATACACAATTCTGGTCAAGTTCCGGGCATCACTATTACGGTGGTTATCAACTGATCACGCACCTTTCCTTCAACTCATCATTTTTAGATTACGGCATGGCACAGCACTATGAAGGATTGTCGGTTCGCTGTGTCAGGGACAGTGAAAGTCTTGACAGTGATAACGATGGCATTCCGAACTGTCAGGAATGCATTGAATTCAATGCAAATCTGGATACAGACAATGACAGCATACCAAATTCCATCGAAGATATAAACCAGGATGGAGATTTTGAGAATGATGATACGGACAGCGACGGACTTCCCAATTTTATCGACACCGATGATGACGGGGATGGAACGCCGACAGTTGATGAAGACAGCAATCACGATGGTGATCCGACCAATGATGACAGCAATAACAACGGAGTTCCCGATTATAAAGAACCGATGAGCAACAGGCACTTTAATGCGGTCTTTGCGGGAGATGGAATTGATTGTATGTATTTCACCGCAACATCTGCAAAAATCAACGGTTCAGATATGCAGCCGGGTGATGAGATCGGAATTTTCGATGGAGGGCTTTGTGTAGGAAGAGGCATTCTGACCGTAATTCCGACAAGTAGTAATCCTTTTGAGATCAAGGTTTCAAGAGATAATCCGGAGACACCTTACAACGATGGTTACACTGTCGGTCATCAGGCGAGTTTTAAGATATGGGATACCAGTGAACAAAAGGAATCATCTGTTTACGAAATAACCTTTCTAAGTGGCGATAACAACTTTGCAACCGGTGTAACCAGTACGTACCAGATAAATTATGAGATGCAGACAGATCAGCTTATACTCCTTGCTGAAGGTTGGAATATAATATCATTTCATGTTGTCCCTGACATTATTGATATGATGCAAATTGTTCAACCCTTGATTCAGGCAGGTAACCTGGTGAAGTTACAGGACGAAGCAGGCGCATCCATTGAAATCAATCCACTCAATACCAACTGGTTCAATAATATAGGAAACTGGAGTATTTCAGAAGGTTATAAGCTGAGGACTAATACACCCGGAACTTTCTCAGTTACAGGACTTCCCTCTACCCAGGCAATGGAAATACCCTTGCTGACCGGGTGGAACATCATAGGATATCCTTATTCCTCACCTCAGAACGCCATGACACTGCTCAGTGAACTTATTTCCTCCGGCAGTTTGAGGAAAGTTCAGGACGAATCCGGCAATGCCATTGAACCATTAGCCGGATATACGGGGTGGATCGACAATGTTGTAGAATTTAATCCTGGTAAAGGTTATAAAATCCGAGTTTCCGGTGATGCCCTATTAACTATCAATCCCCCCGGTCCAGGAGGACTTAAATCGACCCGGTCTGAAGCAAGCGTGCCGCATCATTTCAAAACAGCCTGGATGGGGAATGGCTATGACCATATGAATGTTTATCTCAGCGTGGATTCTGAAGACGGTTCAACCCTCCAACCGGGAGACGAAATTGCCGTGTATGATGGCATTCTTTGTGTAGGTGCGTTTCGCATCGGGAATCAGCCTCAGAGTCAGCATTTGCTTTCATTGATCGTATCAGCCGACGATCCTACCACCTCGGAAACCGACGGATTCACAACGGGAAATACCATGGAATTCAGGGTATGGAGGGCTGCTGATAATGCTGAGATCATGATTCAATCCGTTGATTACCTCCCGGGATATTTTGAGGCATTTGAACCGTTAGGAACCACTATGGCGTTACTGAACGTGGAAAGCAGTGCTATGAATACCTTGACAACCTCATTGGGGGACAATTACCCGAATCCGTTCAGGGAGGAAACCATTATATCTTACACTATTGGCGAAAAGACGGAAGTTGATATTGCAATTTACAACATGCTCGGACAGAGGGTCAAGACTCTGGTGATGGGTTTAATGGAACAAGGATCCTTTGAAACAATATGGGATGGAACCAATCAGCATAAGGACAAGGTAAGTGCAGGGATTTATTGGTGTAGGATGGTGGTGAAGGATGAAGTGATTGTGAAAATAATAGAATTATTTTAAAACAACAAATAGTGCAACCATAAAAAAGATATTCATTAATACTTATTGGAGTCTTCTTTTGGATTTAATAAAAAAAGATAATATCGATGAAAACAGTCATTCTATTATTGAGGACAAATCTTATTGTCCTTGCATTATTGTTTCAGATTAATATTCACAATATATATGCCCAACCTAAAAGTCTTGACAGACACCTTACAAAAGAGGAAATGTCAAAGCTAAATTATGAACTGAAAGGAATCTCATTTAAGTATAAAGAACAAAAACCTTTTTTCAGGTCCAAAGAAATCAAAGAATCGTTTAAGCAATACACCAAGTTCAAATCTAGGCATCTTGATATAAGAAACATTGAAACTGAAAATCCTGAAATAGATGTATTGATTAAATGCCTGCCCGCAGCAAAAACAAAGCTGAATGAATTATTGCATAATCAGACATTCATTGATTTTAGTGAATATTCCTTCGCTCTTGGAACAATATCGATCAACAATTTAAACGAACTCAGCAAAATACCTGAAGTAATTTCCGTTGAGCCTTCAATGAAATTAAGAAAGCTTTTAGATACTAGTGTTGATGATATCAATGCAAATGACGTATGGACAGGAAATACTACTGTACAACTTGATACAAATATTGATGGGACAGGAGTATATGTTGGAATCATTGATGGTACTCCATTTGAAGAACATATAACCTTTAAAGATGAATATGGTAATTCACGGATAAAGGAAAAATTTAATGTAAGTGGATCACCAGATGATCATGGAACTCATGTAGGGGGGATTGCAGCAGGACGTGGTGATGCGGATACGAATAGAGGAGTTGCATACAATTCAAATATTCTATTTGGTGGATATTCTAGTGATGATTTTATTAACTATAATGACTATGTTTCAATTACATCGAACACTTTCTTAAAATCCTTTTATGAAATGGTATCTTATGTAGGTCAATCACCTTTAATCGTAAATGCAAGTTTAGGTTGGGAATTAGGACCTCATGATGGCACAACAAATTTTGAACAAGCTATTAATGGAATCATTCTAGAGAACGAAGTAGCACTTGTCGTATCTGCAGGCAATGCAGGGGATCAAGGTTTCGGTATTTGTAAACATTATCGTGATTCAATAGCAATTGGAGAGGCTATTTCATTCACAATCCTTGATTATGATTTTCGTGGAAACAATGTTCCTGAATTAAAAATTGAAATATGGTATGGTGAAGGAGCAAATTTAGATGTACAGGTAGAAGTTGATGGTTCAACTAGTTCATGGGTAATGCTTGGACAAGAGGAAACTTGGTTTTATCATAATACGGATAGAGTATCCATAAGTAATTATGGACCAGATGTTAACAATAATGACAATGTAATAACACTTGGTTTTAATGACATAATTGGTGATAATATCTACATTCCTCCTAATTTAACAGGGATAGTTATTAATTTGAGAAATAATGGTAATGCAAATGCTATAATTGATGCATACAGTCGTGAAGAATGTAGCCCTCATGCACCAAAAGTTTCTTTTTTTAATGGTGATTCGCATCAAACATTATCATTACCAGCTACATCTGCAGAAGTTATAACTGTTACTGCTTATGATGAATGGAATGGACTTACGGCTCATTATAGTAGCCAGGGACCATTGAGAATTGAAAATGGGATAACAAAACCAGATATAACTGCACCAGGGTCTAGTATTTTTTCTGCAATGAAAAATGGTGGTTATGGATTGATGTCTGGAACCAGTATGGCCGCGCCACATGTCACAGGAGCAATTGCTCTACTGCTGCAGAATTTTAAAGAACTAAGTCCTCAAGAAATTAAAGACATTTTAAAAAAATCTGCTTTTAATAATGGTAATATGCCAAAAGAAAGATGGGGGGCCGGAAAATTGGACATCCTCGCTGCCTACGAATACATGGTAGGCTATATGTCAGGCATAAGAAAAGCTGAATTCAAGAACGCCTTTGAGTTGCATAAGAATTCAACCAATAACAGTTACTTCAATAAATTGACAGGATTGCCAATTGAGGAGGTAATAAGTTATAACGGTTTGCAAAAGCAAGAGATGACCAATGGTGCGCTTGTACTTGTTTCAAATAATAACCTTGCCTTCTGGCTCAGTGAAACGATCTGGAATAAATGGGAGGAATTGGGCAACGTGAGTTCCTCACTCGGAATGCCTGTTTCCACTGAATATGTAGATAATGAAAACAAAACTAGAGTAGATTTTGAGAACGGCTATTTGTACCTGGATGGAAACGGGGTGACCATTGGAGAGTACCCGGTTCAACCGGCTTACCTTGCCGGGAGAATTATTCCTGAACAGGTATTTGTAAATTCTGCCGTTGATTTTAAAGTTCTTTATGTTGATCCGTCCAACCAAGCACCGCAAAATATTTACCTAGTCTTGGACGAAGTTGAGATACCCATCAATTATGATGGCTATCCCGATCCATCTTCAACCACATGGGAGGAAGGCGTTGAATATACTTACACCCATTCTTTTAATGGTACAGGAACCTATAATTACTATTTTAAGGCATTCTCGGCAATTGGAGATAATATTAGAGAACCGGATGGTTTTGAAGATCAGATTGCAGTTATATTAAACGCTGACGGCTGGGATATTCGTGTTGCAGATATTACGGCAATTCCAACTTACATGACATCCGGTCAGGATGTTCTATTAAGAGTCTTTGTAAACAATAATTCAGACAGTCCCGATAAAATATATACAAATGTAGACTATCGCTTTGAATTGTACAATCCGTCCGGAAACCTTATTGATGAATCATCAGGTACAATCGCTAGTCTTTCTCAGGGACAAACCATCACTATTTCAGAATACCTGACTACAGAAAATACGGAGGGAAATTACCGGTGTATTTTTACGGTAACTAATGAAAAAGATGAAGACATCTCCAATAATACTATTTCCAAATCACTGATAGTTGGCCAGGATGGTCCGACAAGACAATATTTATTTACAAATTCAGATTCATGGGTGTATTTTGATGAGAATGATTTGGTGCATGAATTTGGAGACAATACCTACGAGTTAACATATATCTATGATAACGACTACATTCGTATTAAATTCAATTCAGAATCAGCCGAACGTATAAACAGTAGGGATTTTCGCGAATTTGACAGCAAACAACAGGTTTTATATGTTGAGGAATGTTTAGAAGACCAATATGCATATATTAGTTTTGGCACTGAAAATCCAAATTATGTAGAATTCGTTAATACCAATATCAGTGGCAGTCCGGGAGAAGATATCTATTTTGATGCATCATGCAGCGCTACAACCTTTGTTACAAATTCAAGGTTTTTTGCCCATTCAAGCGGCGATTATACAAATATTGAAGCCTGGTTCGTTTCAGAGGAAAGATACAATAGCAATCACAATATAAAGTATCATTTTAATATTCCATCAGGAACCTCGCCAGGAATACATACCTTCTGGATTATGTCTGAACTAAACAACGACTACCAGTTTCTGCGAGAGCTTTCCATAACTGTTTTACCTCCCGCACCTGAAATAACAGGTTTATCAGCTTCTTCATTTGCTGCTGATGATCAGGTTATAATTTCCGGCAACAATTTTGGATCTTCAGGAACCGCGCGTTTAAACGATTTAGAGGGTATTATTGGAAGTTGGTCCGGTACAGGCATCACCATTACGATTCCCGACGGAGTATCAAGCGGAAACCTGACCATAGTGAACAACGGAGGAGTCAGTAATCCTGTTGCATACAGCATAACAAGTTCAACCGGACAACCGGAAATCCTTAATAATATTCCGTCTCAAAATATGAATCCCGGAGAAACCAGGTTCATAGGAGATCTTAACCAGTTGTTTTGGGACCCTAATGGAGATGCCTTAACCTATAATGTTACAAGCGATAATGATAAAATATTAATTAATGATCTTTTTCTCTCTGATGGAATGCTTTATGTTTCAACCGATCCGGAGATCAGGTGCAACGGTATTGTCACAATTACTGTTTCGGATTTAACAAATTCACCTCTGGTATACAGTTTCACCATCAAACTAAATTACATTTCCCCATATATTGAAGCTGATCCTGACACAATCACAATCAAATCCTCACAGGTTTCAAGATTGTTTGATATTGCATCCAATACAGATTGGATTATCATGGAAAATGTTGAGTGGTTGAATGCTTCCAGAACAAACAACCGGCAAATGACAGTATATTTTGATGAGAATACATCAAATACATACAGGACAGGCAATGTATATTTAAGTGCAGCTAATAAAACCACCATCGTTAATATAAACCAGCTTGGACAATACAATAGTCCACCTTCTGTTTCTGTAAACACTCTATTAGACGAAATATTCAGTACGTCTTCAGTAACCGTATCCGGAATGTCATCAGATTCCGATGGCGAAGTTCGTAAGTTACTGATCAAGGTAAATGATGATCCATGGACAGAAATTAACGGGGAATTGTCAAATTGGCAAGCAATAATCATGCTGAAACAAGGTGAAAACAACGTATTCATCAAAGCAATTGACAATTCAGGATTGGAATCTGAAAAACTGCAATACTATCCAAAATACTATCCCAACGGGGATAATATTTTCTACGTAGCAACCTTTGGATCAAACCTGACAGGAGATGGTTCCGTTGAAAATCCTTATGCATCTATTCAAAGGGGAATTGATATGTCTTCAGCAGGTGATCGGGTTTACGTACTTCCCGGGACATATTTTGAGAATGTCGTAATGAAATCCGGGATCTCTGTAACAGGGGCAGGTTGCCAAAAAACTATTATTTCAGGTGAATGCTCAGGTTTTGGTGTCGTATTGTTTGATCATGTGAATAATATAGTTTTTGAAGGCTTTACCCTGACAGTCAGTAATTTTATACCGGGTGTGGGCAGGGCTTTTCTTATGAATGCCCTGGATAATAAATCCACAATAAGAAATTGCATAATCCGCGACGTACAATACGGTATTTTTGTTAATGAAAATTCTTCTCCTTTGCTTGAAAACAATACATTTGTTAACGGGGAACAGGCAATATATATTGATGGCGGTTCAGAAATTAAAATCATTAATAATATCATTTATGATTATAACTATGGCATTCATTTCGTTAACCCGGTAAATCCCAATCAAATTGCGATAAAATACAATACGTTTTATAGCAATAGCTCTGATGTTGTTGGTCTCGACAATATTATAGGCAATAATGGTAATTTCAACAGCAATCCGCTTTTTTCGAATAATGTTGATAGGGATCTTTCTTTAACATGTAAATCACCTTGCATCGATGCCGGTTCACCTGAATTACCTCTTGATCCGGATGGAACGAATTCTGATATTGGCGCAATTTACTATAATAAAAATACTCCCTGTTTACTTGAACAGGATTCTTTGGCACTTGTTGCATTATACAATTCAACAGCTGGTAATAATTGGACGAACAAAGATAACTGGCTTACCGGTTCACTAAATACATGGTATGGAGTTACCTTAAACAATGGCAGAGTAACCGGTTTAAATCTCTCAAATAACAATTTAACCGGAAGTATTCCCCTGGAATTTTACAATTTAACAAATGTTGTTTATCTGTATCTGGGTACCAATAATTTATCCTGTACAATCTCACCAATGATTGGCCAACTTGCAAATTTGAGATCTTTTAATGTTTGGCACAATCAATTAAATGGCATAATTCCTGAAGAACTATTTTTTGTTACAAATCTGATGACATTGCATCTTGACTATAATGATCTTTCAGGTACGATTTCTCCCTTAATCAGTAATTTGAATCAGCTATCAGAATTGGGACTTGGAGAAAACAATCTTGAAAATCCAATTCCTGTTGAATTATTTACTCTATCGGAAATGGGATATCTTAATTTGGCAGCAAATAATTTCTCTGGTCTATTACCTGATGGCTTGTGGAACCTTATCAAATTACAATATCTCTTTATAGCGGATAATGAGTTCACAGGATTAATTTCACCTTCAATTGGTAACCTGAACTTACTGAGGTCTTTTAATGCGCGTATGAATAACCTGGAGGGAACTATTCCCGAATCAATAGCAAATCTGGATTCTTTGGAATGGTTGATTTTAGATCAGAATGATTTTTCAGATTTTCCAAATATTAGTAGCTTTCAAAAGCTAAAAAATTTATGGATTCAAAATAACAGTCTTGCATTTGAAGATATTGAATCGAATATTGGAATACCTTCAGATCAATTTTATTATTCTCCCCAATCCAACATCGGCGAAGAACAATTCGTGCATTTGGATATTGGCGACAGTTTTAACATGAATGTTACTTGCGGTGGAACCCACAACCAATACCAATGGTTTAAAAACTGGCAACCCATTCCCGGCGCCCAATCCACTGAATACCAGATTTCAAATGCTCTTCCAACGGATGCCGGTGATTACCATTGCCAGGTTACCAATACGGTGGCGACTGACCTAACGATCTATTCCCAACCCATCCACATTTCTGTTTATGATCCGGCCATTGTTACGGATTCCCTGGCGCTGGTTGCGTTTTACAATGCTACCGACGGACCTAACTGGACCAATCATGACAATTGGCTTACTGGTCCTTTGAATACCTGGTATGGTGTATATCTTGAAGGTGGCAGGGTTACTGAGCTTTCATTCTGGAATAATAACATTACAGGAGTAATTCCTTCTGAAATAGGCAATTTGAATAGACTGACATTCCTGAGTCTTGCCTATAACAATCTCTCCGGTCAGATACCTTCTGAGATCGGGAATCTGACAAATCTGACAGGACTGAACCTTTGCGGCAACCAGCTCACTGGAGATCTGCCTGCAGGGATCTATTCAATGTCTAGCCTGACACAACTGGGCTTAAACTATAATAGCATCACCAATATCGATTTGCAGCTGATTAGTAATATGAATCAATTGCAGTATCTGCAATTGTCCGGACTTAACCTTACAGGCACTTTACCATCCGGCCTTTTCCTGTTACCCGGTATTTCGCATCTTGATCTGGCCAATAACGCATTTACCGGTGAGATTCCAACCGAACTATATTATAGTACTTCATTATATTTCATCAATCTCGGAGGCAATCAGATTTCCGGTGTCCTTTCACCGGAAATTGCAAATCTGACAAATTTACGTTATCTGTATCTTTACTATAACCAATTGTCAGGTTCCATACCTGATGAAATTAATCAGTTACCACTTGAATATATGGATATCAGTAGTAACCAGTTCACTGATCTACCGGTTCTCGATGGATTGACAAACCTTCAAGGATTATGGATGGGAGACAATTACTTTACCTTCGAAGACATTGAACCCAACATCGGTCGACCTGCGAGCTATTTTTACTATTCACCCCAAAAGAATATTGGTGAACCGCTTACAATAAATCTGGATGAAGGTGAGAATTATTCCATGTCCGTTACCACAGGAGGAAATAATAATCTGTACCTGTGGTTCAAAGATGGTATTGCTTTGCCTTCGGCCCAAACCAACTCCTACCTGCTGCAAAATGTCACCGAAGCTGAAACAGGCAGCTATACCTGCCAGGTGACCAATACGATAGCAACTGATCTTACGTTATACTCCTATCCCATCAACATATTTGTTAAAGGACAAGGCTTTGTAAATGATTCACTTGCGTTGGTAGCTTTATATAACGCCACCGATGGTCCCAACTGGACCAACCGTGAAAACTGGCTTACCGGACCATTAAATACATGGTACGGAATAGGAATGATGGGTGGAAGGGTAACACAACTTGACCTGTGGCAAAATAACCTTACAGGAGTATTGCCACCGGAACTGGGTAATCTTACTGAGCTCAATTACTTGTGGCTGGGCTATAATCAACTCAGTGGAACCATTCCGGCTGAACTCGGAAATCTGACAAAACTGGTCAGTTTGGATATCCCGGCTAACCAATTGAGCGGAGACCTGCCGAATGGAGTTTATGCTCTTGAAAATCTGATTGTGCTTAATCTTAGCTACAATAGCATTAGCAGTATTGACCTCATAGCCATAGGTCAGATGTATCAAATGCATTCCCTGGGTTTGGCCAATCTGAATGTTCAGGGTGAATTACCGGTTCATCTGTTTAATATGCCAAACCTTGGCTATCTGGATTTGTCATATAACGGTTTTACAGGCACCATCCCTGCTTCCGTGGGCAATATGTCATCCCTGTATTCACTTAATCTAAGCGGAAATCAACTCAATGGAACCATTCCACCTGAGATCGGTAATTTGATAAACCTTAATTCATTATATCTGGGTAATAATAATTTTGAGGGTCCAATCCCGGTGAGCATTAACCAAACCTCACTAGAATGGTTGCAAATTGAAAACAATCATTTCAGCGAACTGCCATGCCTTGAGGGCCTTTTGAACTTACGCGGACTTTTCATCTCAAACAATGAATTCACATTTGAAGACATTGAATGCAACATTGATAAACCGGTCGATTATTTATTTTATTCGCCCCAACTTAATATCGGCACTGAACAGTTCCTCTCCCTGAACACCGGCGATCCCTTCACCCTGTCCGTTACCTGCGGTGGCGCGAACAACGTTTATCAATGGTATAAGGACGGTATGGCAATAATAGGCGCACAATCCCCTGATTATGTGATAACCGCTGCTGAACTCACCGATGCCGGCGACTATACCTGCCAGGTGACCAACACGGTGGCTATTGAACTGACGATATATTCCAATCCATTCCATGTTTCCGTTACTTCCAACACCGATAGTCAGCATACCTTCCTGCAGACCGGCTGGAATATCTTCTCGCTGTATGTTACACCTGACAACATTGCCATGATGAGCATTGTCCAGCCGCTCATCGATAATGGCACGCTGGTGAAGGTGCAGAGCGAGACCGGAGCAGCTATTGAGTATGTAACTGCTTTGGGTACATGGATCGATAATATCGGCAACTGGAGTGCAACTGAAAGCTACAAGATCAAAGTGAACGCGCCGACTTACCTCAATTTAACCGGAACCATCTTTACAGATCCGGTTGCCATTGACCTGCTCGCAGGCTGGAACATTGTCGGGTATCCTTCTT
Organism: Bacteroidales bacterium; assembly: GCA_016930375.1. Taxonomy (GTDB): domain Bacteria; phylum Bacteroidota; class Bacteroidia; order Bacteroidales; family UBA10428; genus UBA5072. The sequence goes on from JAFGGU010000048.1 coordinate 44,663, forward strand.
CCACATCGCAGGATGCCATGGAAGTTTTGAATGATCTTATTACTTCGGGCAGCCTGATGAAGGTCCAGGACGAAACCGGCGCCGCCATCGAACCCATGCCGTTTGAACTGGGCTGGATTAACAATATCGGCACATTCGATCCGGGTGAAGGCTATAAGGTTCGCGTGGCAGCCAACGATATCCTGACCATCTCCCCCACAGGAACAGGTGGATTGAAGGCAACCCGTCCTGCCCCAGGTGTCCCGCTCCATTTCAAAAAGACCTGGGAAGGCAATGGCTATGACCACATGAATATTTATCTCAGCATAGCAGAGCGCGAAGAGTCATCGCTGCAACCCAGCGATGAAATTGGAGTATACGACGGCGAACTTTGCGTAGGTGCCATCAAAATCGGGAATCAGGATCAACATCAGAAAATGTATGCATTAGCCGTTTCTGCCGATGATCCCACCACCGAAGCAAAGGACGGGTTCACAGCGGGTAACGGTATAAGTTTCAGGATATGGAATGAAGCTATGAATACCGAAATCCAGATCAGTTCGATTGAATTCCTGACTGGTTATTCCGGTGTATTTGAACCCATGGGAACCACGGCCGCTATATTGGGCCTGGGGAATATGGAACCTGGTGCCGGCATAACTTCCCTGGGAGACAATTACCCGAATCCTTTCAACCTGGAAACCACCATACCCTTTACGATCGGAGAAAAAACAAAGGTCGACCTCTCCATCTATGATGTGCTTGGACAAAGGCTGGCCACATTGGTCAACAGCACCAGGGAAGCGGGTTCCTACGAGATTACCTGGGACGGTTCCGACAACCGCCGGGAGAAACTGAAACCGGGAATTTATTTCTGCAGGATGGTGGCTGGAAATAAGGTACTGGTGAAAACGATTGAAGTGATTGATTGATGAATGGTTTCATGATGTAACCATAATATCACCCTTACGGAACTTTCAACAGGCTCAACCGAAAGCCCCTGCGGGGCGATATTATAGCTCCGATTGACCATGCTCATCATTGCCATTGACCCAAAAATACCCCTTTGGGTGTATTGATCCATTTTAAAATATTAGGTATATTTATGTTCGACCCTTGATTCGAACCTGAACCATAACCTAACCCGGCTTCTTTCATGCATGAAAAAGATGCATTTTTTCTTCAAAAAGAAGAACAGCCTGACCTATATTCTTTTGGCTGGTTCACCAACACGTAAAAACTTTAAGCTATGAAAAGGTTTGCTCTTATTTGCCTGGGTGTATTCCTTTATTCAATCGGATTACAGGCACGAACTAATTTATTGAGCTCCGAAGCATTGATTCTGAGCGCGCAGGAAGTGAACGCCGATTCCGTAGAGGTTGACCCTGTGACTTATAGAGTATTCTTATACATGCCCTATGGATATGATATCCGGGCTTTGGCTCCCACGTTTCAGATATCGCCTCAGGCGACCATCTCACCAGCCAGTGGTTCTACCCAGAATTTCATCTCGCCGGTTTCATACACCGTCACGGCTGAGGATGGAATTATAAGAAATATATACTCGGTAGAAGTCCTTATACCGACGGTCCACCTTGCGCAAAGAATTTGGCCAGGTTGGAACTGGATTTCGCTAAGTGCCGTTCCTGCTAATCTGAACGTGAGTTCGATTTTAGGAAGCCTTCCATTGACAAATCTTGATTATATCAAATCGGCAACAGCTTCAGCAGTTTATTACACATCCATAGGTTGGTTCGGTGATTTAAACAACCTGCCGCAATACGAAATGCTGCACTTCAAAATAGCATCTGCAGGTGACGGCATACATACACCGCCTACACTTTTCAGATTAACAGGGAAAGAAATAAATCCAGCACTTGTCAGTATACCGGTTTCTCCGGGATGGAACAGGATCGGATTCATCCTGATAGGCAATGCAAAACTTAGTGAGGCCTTTGATTTATCCACGCTGCCACCCGGAGAAATACTACTGAAGTCTAAACAAGCTTCAGCCATTTACCACCCGGGTTCGGGTTGGACTGGCGACCTCGACTCCCTTAGGGTGCTGACCGGGTATATGATGAAAACTACCTCAGGCGGAGCCATTAAGTATAATGCATCAAGTGCACGCTATCGTCCCTCAGATGTACGCCGGGTGTATTAAAAAAAATCAGATGAAAAAATCTATCCCTATAAAAGGTCAGTTACTAATATTCCTTGCTCTGCTTTTTTGGTTGCCGGTTGCAGTAAATGCCCAATTGACGCTGCCCGATATCCCAAGCAACAGTGAGTTTGCCAGCCGGTTTGAACTGAGCACCGAAATGGTTTTCAGGGTGAAAAAAGGCGAAACCTATATGCCCAACGGAGCGCTGATTGCTTACATCAATGGAGAAATCAGAGGTGCACAAACCACTTCGGTGATTTTTCCATCCACGGGAATTAAAGTTTACAAAATTATGGTTTTCAATGATAATGCTTCTGGTGACTTAATCAGATTTAAATTCTACAATATTGTCACCGAAAAAATTTATGATGTCGAAGAGGTTTGCGAATTTGTTCCCAATCTGGTTCCTGATTATGCGAATCCGATAATCCTTAATGCACGTAATCAGGTAATAGTGCAAACAAATCCTTTGGGCCGCAGCTTCTCTGTGGATGGAGTAACCTATAATTCCTCACAAACTTTTACCTGGATTACAGGGAGCTCCCACATGATCGGTACAAGCTCACCACAGGGGACAGGAGGAACTCGTTATGTCTGGCAAAACTGGAATGATGGAGGAGCGATTGGCCATACTGTAACAGTACCCGAGGGAACAACAACATACACCGCTGATTTCTTGACTCAAAATCTGCTCACAACATCAGTTTCACCTTCCTCATACGGAAGCATTGCTGTAAATCCAACGTCGCCCGACGGATATTACAACAGTGGGACCTCGGCTGAACTTAGGGCAGTAGCAAACTCAGGCTATGTGTTCTACTCCTGGCAGGGTGATCTTGCAGGGATGACCAATCCCCAATCGATTGTTATGAGTGCTCCAAGGTATGTCACAGCGGTATTTTCAGAGATTACAGAGCAATCCATCAACCTTACTGAAGGATGGAATATCTTCTCCTTGAACGTTACGCCCGAAAATGTTTCCATGATGAACATCCTCCAGCCCTTGATCTCTGAGGGCAGCCTGATCAAGGTGCAGGATGAGACCGGTGCCGCCATTGAGCCTATGCCGCTTGATATGGGATGGATCAACAATATTGGGAACTGGAGCATGACTGAAGGATACAAGATCAGGGTGAACCAAACGACAAACCTTGCAATTTCTGGTACGACCATCAGCGAACCGGTAGACATTGGATTGCTCACCGGCTGGAACATTATCGGTTACCCTGCCCCGGCCCCGCAAAACGCCATGGATGTCCTGGATGAGCTTATTGCTTCCGGCAGCCTGATGAAGGTCCAGGATGAAACCGGCGCCGCCATCGAACCCATGCCGTTTGAACTGGGCTGGATCAACAACATCGGCAATTTCGAACCAGGTGAAGGTTATAAAGTGCGGGTATCTTCGGATGATGTTCTTACCATCACACCCTCCGGCACCGGCGGTTTGAAAACAACCCGGCCGTTCAGTGCTGACCCGGTGCATTTTAAAACAACCTGGGAGGGCAATGGCTATGACCACATGAATGTTTATCTCACCATTGCAGATAACGAGGAATCATCACTGCAACCCGGTGATGAGATTGCGGTATACGACGGCGATCATTGTGTCGGCGCTGTTAAGATCGGGAATCAGGATGTCTACTCCCTGTTTGTAACAGCCGATGATCCCACCACCGACGTAAAAGATGGTTTCACTGCCGGTAACAGCATGACATTCAGGATATGGAATGAATCCATGAGTAACGAAATCCCGATAGGATCCATTGAATACCTGAATGGCTATTCCGGTGTATTTGAACCCATGGGTACCACGGCAGCCATATTGGACTTAGGGAATACGGTACCTGGTGCCGGCATAACTTCCCTGGGAGACAATTACCCGAATCCCTTCAACCTGGAAACCACCATACCATTTACCATCGGAGAAAAAACTAAGGTTGACCTTTCCATCTATGATGTGCTTGGACAAAGGCTGGCCACATTGGTCAACAGCACCAGGGAAGCAGGTTCCTATGAAATTACCTGGGACGGTTCCGATAACCGCCAGGAAAAACTGAAACCGGGAGTTTATTTCTGCAGGATGGTGGCTGGAAATAAGGCACTGGTGAAAACGATTGAAGTGATTGATTAGTTTTCAATAGGTTTTCAACAGCTTCAACAAAGTGAGATTATGTTGATACTGTCAGTCAGTAACTTACACATACTCTCACAGTGGTATTCCTTTAAAAATACCACTTTAGGTGTATTGATACATTGTATTACAAATATTACTTTTATGACCGACCCTTAATCCTGACCTGAACAATGACCTAACCTGCATTCCCACATGGTGCTTCAAAAATTGCACATTCTCACAAATGATGGTTTTCTGATATTGGGTCCTTTCAATCAAATCACCCGACGTCAAAATTACTTTGTTGGGCTCTATTATACCCATCATGTTTCTTATTGTTGCTCTGAATTTTACTTTCCTGAATCCGTATGAATAACTCAAAACCCCATAATCCCATGAAGCGAATTATACTTGCTGTTGCCACAGTGTTGATTAACCTTGGCATTGGGCTCTCACAAACCCATTTCACCGTTGTTTACCCCGGGTACGGAACAGAACAAATGAATTTTTATGCCTGGACGGGCAGCAATATTGATGGAACCGCATTGCAAACCGGTGATGAAGTTGCCGTTTTTGACGGCACATATTGTGTCGGTGTTGCCGTATTTGAAGGCACCTGGCCGCTTTCGGTCCCTGCTTCAAAAGATGATCCTGTGACACCAGGCGTGACGGATGGATACATAATCGGGCATACAGCAACCTTTAAAATGTGGGATGCCAGTGCAGGTGTGGAGATTACAGACATTGAGTTGACCATGGTGGGTGGTTCGCTTACATTTGATCCCGGAACCTCAGCCTTTGTTATTCTTGCCGGCACATCACCGGCGCAAACCAATACGGCTCCGGTGGTCAGCTCAATCGGAAACAGAAGTGTCGGCGAAGGTAATCCCTTTTCCGGGATTTCCCTGGATGGTTATGTCACGGATGCTGAAACACCCGATGAAAATATCATATGGACTTTTTCAGGTAACACAGACCTTTCCATAACGGTTACTGACAGGATCGCATGGATCACTCCCATTGATGAGAACTGGAATGGCAGCGAAACGATCACCTTCACAGCAACGGATGATGATCCTGTCAATCCCCTATTTGATTCAGAAAGTGCCGTATTTACCGTTACTGCTGTGAATGATGCTCCGGTAATTACCGGACAAATGGTTCTGTCGGTTAATGAAGACAATGACCTTGTTCTCACTCCGGCTAATTTCACCATAACAGATGTGGATAATCCCACGGGACCTTTTACCCTTACTGTGAATACCGGCGCTAATTATACCAGGACCGGCACAACCATCAGACCTTCCTTGAATTATAATGGAACACTTACGGTACCTGTCACAGTAAGCGACGGAAGCGCTTCAAGTGACGTTTATGGTGCAACTGTAGCAGTCAATCCTGTCAATGATTACCCGAATTTCGTTTCCACTCCGGGTGTTGTTACCATCAATGTCGGGGATGCTTACTCCTTTACTTTTACAGCTGCTGATGTGGACGGAGACCCTATTACCTGGTCCGCTGAGAACCTGCCCGGTTGGTTGAGTTTTAATACCGAAACACATGTGGTTTCCGGCACTCCGCAAAGCGGCGATGCAGGAGATTATACATACACGATATATCTGGATGACGGACATGACCCGGTTCATTCTTTTTTTCTTATTCATGTATTGGATGTCAACAGCGCGCCGGAGGTTTCCGGCATACCCAATCAGAGCACACCTGAGGGAAGTAACTTCAGTACCATTGTGTTGGATGATTATGTAACCGACGATCATACACCGGATGCTGCTATCTCCTGGAGTTACTCGGGAAATTCCAATCTCTCGGTTTCCATTGTGGATCGTGTAGCTACCATTACCAATACCAATCCCGACTGGAATGGCAGTGAAACCATTACTTTTACAGCCACCGATGATGATGCCACGCCGCTCTCGGGTTCCGATAATGCCATTTTCACAGTATCACCCGTTAACGATGCTCCGGTCTTTACATCAACTCCAATCACATCAGCAAGTTCAGGTTCACTTTATTCATATACAGTTGCAGCCAGTGATGTGGATTTGGACAATCTGACCTTCGAAGCAGTCGTTCTGCCTGCCTGGCTAACCTTTGATCCTGCAACAAAGATTTTATCAGGAACCCCGGATAACAGTCACGTGGGAAACGCTTACAATGTAACTATTCGCGTAACAGATGGTCTGATTCCGGTAAACCAGGAATTTGTAATTACAGTTTCAGGATCAAATAACAATCTCGCATTCACATCAGCAACCCAGACCATCTTTACAACATTCCCTTCTTCCACAATTACTCTTGAAGTTCAAAATCCTTCGGGAGATCCGGTGAATGTAGATTCAGACGTTACCATACAGCTGTCAACTACTTCGGCCACCGGCACATTCTCGATGAACAAGGAAAGCTGGGCAAGCATTACCACAGTAATCATACCTGCCGGATCACATGCTGTCAGTTTCTATTATAAGGACAATACGGTTGGCACGCCGACGGTTACAGCTTCTGAAAGTCCGGACATGGGATGGACGGATGCGACACAGCAGTTTAACGTGGAATTATCTTCTTTGTCTCATACCATACATTCAGTTGGAGGTTCAGTCAGAACATCGTTAAATACAGTACCTCTTAATGGTGAGATGACATTCAGTGCCTATATCACTTCAAGACCAACAGAAATTCTTACCCAATCCTCAGCCGGATGTGCATATTCAGGTGGATATTGGTGGGTACAATGTTCCACATTACCCACTGGTTGGGCCGCAGGAGAAACCATGAATATAAGTTTTACAGATGCAGGAAGCGGTGAAGTAGGTTTTATTTCAATTACCTTAAGTAATAATCCTTCAGATAATGCCGGACTTGTAACACTTTCCGCATTACAATCTCCGGTTATAACAGGCGTTCTGCCGATTAATGGGAATGATCTCCAGTTAACTTGGGAGCAGTTGCTCGGCTCAATAACTTACAAGGTATATAGGGACACTGTTGCATTTTTTTCACCTGATAAAATCAATGGAACAAACAGGATTGCTTCAAATATTATTGATCAGGAGCCTGGCACATTAGGGGTTCAATGGACTGATCTTGATATTGTTGGAAATGCAAGCAAGAATTATTTCTATATTGTTACTGCAAATGTTGGTGCTTTTGAAAGTGGCAATTCATCAACTGTTGGTAAATTTGATTTTACCCTGATAACCACCCCATCCACCGATTTCAATGAAATTGCGCTTCCTTTAAATTTTAGCAATGTAACAAATGCTTCAGAACTGTTAAGTATTGTACCAGGATGCAATTCAGTTGGACGTTGGAATGCAGCTACTCAAGGATATGATCAGTATATATCATTCATTCCGCCATCGAACTTCTCAATTGAAATGGGATACCCTTATTATGTTAATGTAACATATGATGCTGTATTTACACTGACAGGTGAGATTGTAGAACCCACCTTCAATCTTATTACTACACCCTCAACAGATTTCAACGAAGTAATGCTTACACTTGATAAAACTGAAATTAAAACCGCATCAGAATTGATGGCGGATATTCCGAATTGTAACAGCATCGCCAAATGGAATGCAAGTACACAAGGCTCGGATCAATATTTATCCTTTATCCCGCCGTCCAATTTTGGAGTACGAGTTGGTTATCCCTATTATGTAAATGTCAGTGAAAACACTATCTGGCCTATGGTTAGTGGAGGTAAAAAGAACGCTCTTTTTGCTGATAACCATAACATGAAAGAATGTGCCCCACACCTGATATGGGGAAAATTAGTTATCAATGATCATGGTATAATCGAAAGTGAAATTAGCTATAGTGCACATAAAATAGGAAAACCAGAGGAAAGCATAAACAATCAATCTGCTGGATGTTTCATAAAGGAGGGCTACTGGATAGTTCAATGCCATTCATTTGCTTCAGGCTGGAAAGCTGGTGATATAATAAAAGTGGTGTTTTCAAATAAAAGCGGTTTGCAACTTGACGAAGTGGAAGTTGTGCTTACCAATGAGCCTGCAGATGCCGGAAAAGATATTATTATAGATGAAACATCGGCTGGTTATCTTTTATCTCAAAACACACCTAATCCATTTACAGATTATACAATTATCCATTACCAGATCCCGCAAGACGGGTTTGTTGAGATTGAAGTGTATGGTATAACCGGTGAAAAACATAGAACACTGGTTAATGATTACAAACCCGCAGGTAGTTATGAAGTCATGTGGAATGGCCAGGATAATCATGGCAATACTTTATCAAAGGGAATGTATATCTACATTTTAAAAAGCAATAAAACCCTGTTGATGAAAAAATCAGTATTAATGAGGTAATCTCTATTGAAAAACAGCCTGAACAAATAAATGTGTGATTAATCTAAATTGACCTGAAATGAAAACTTACATCCCTTTAAAAAGGCAAGTGATTCTCTTTATTACAGTTGTTATCTTTATATTGGTAACTCCTTTGGTACAAGCAGGTACCATGCATTCTGTCGGAGGGACTGTAAAATATTCCGATAATAGCTCCCCTTCTACAGTAACTTTTACTGCTTATATTTTAGGTCGTTCAGGAGAAATACTCACTCAAAGTTCACCAGGGTGTAATTACGTTATTTATTTTGGAACTGGCTATTATCAGGTACAGGTAGGAAGTTTCCCCACGGATTGGATTGCAGGAGATATTTTGCATGTAGATTTGAGTGATGGTTTAGGAGGGAATGTCTCAGGAGAAGTTACCTTAACAAATGCTCCAGGTGAAGCGCTTGATCTAGTTATCAGTTCGGCAGTTACCAACACGACCCCCATTGTTTCCGATATTCCAGGACAAACTTTACCGGAAGGAAGTTCTTTTGCTACCATAAATCTGGATGATTATGTTTCGGACAATGAAACCTCTGATGCCAATATTGCCTGGACTTTTTCAGGCAATTCCAGTTTGAGCGTTTCTATTGTAAATCGCGTTGCAACCATTACCACTCCCGGTAATGAATGGAATGGCAGTGAGACAATAACCTTCATTGCCACGGATGATGATGCGACTGATCCGCTTTCAGACTCGGACGATGCAACATTCGCAGTTACGGCTGTTAACGATCCGCCTTCGATAACCGGACAGGTTACCCTCACCACTACCGAGGATACACCTCTCACCCTTGCGGCTGCCAACTTCACCATT
>JAFGGU010000049.1 GCA_016930375.1 Bacteroidales bacterium
AAAGACTTAATCATGGCTATTATCCTGGTAACATTCATAATGCTTTTTTTCCTGCACGGGGTGCGGAATGCAGTTATTGTTATGATAGCGGTTCCACTGTCAGTAGTGGCATCGTTTATTGGAATGAAGCTGGTTGGTTATACGCTTAACCTGATGACGTTGTTGGCCATGTCTTTGGTAATTGGTACATTGGTTGACGATGCCATTGTGGTTCTGGAAAACATATATCGCCACCTCGAAATGGGGAAACCCCGGTTACAGGCGACTATTGATGGAGTGAGGGAAATTGGGCTGAGTGTTGTTTCCATTACGCTTGTTCTTCTTGTTGTTTTTCTGCCGGTGGCATTATCCAAAAGTATTATTTCACCCATCATAGCCCCGTTTGCAATGGTAGTGGTAATCTCAGTAATATTAAGCCTTTTAGTGGCGTTTACCGTGGTGCCATTGCTTACTTCACGCTTTTCAAAACTCGAACACCTTGACCGGAGAACAGTTTGGGGAAAGGTTATTACTGCATTTGAAGAAGGAATAAACTATTTCTCCGGTTTTATACAACGTATGTTAGCATGGTCGTTACGCCATAAGATTGCTACCATGGCAATTGCCACCGGTTTGTTTATTGCCTCTGTTATGCTGATTGCCGGGGGTTTCATAGGTTCGGAGTTTATGAGTATAGGTGATGTGGGCGAATGTATTGTTAACATAGAATATCCGAAAAATTACACGTTGCAACAAAACAATACCATTACCCGGAAAATTGAAGAAGCCATAAGCAAAAAACCTGAAGTTGTGAATATTTACACTACAGTTGGCAGTGTATCAGGTATGCTGGTGTCACAAAGTGGCAATTATAAATCGGAAATCAATGTCAAACTTATCGACAAAACAAAACGGAGTATTTCCTCAAGTCTTTTTGTAAAAAGGCTAGAACGCGAATTGAACGAAACCTTTACTGATGTCAAAGTGCGCTCGGCTGTAGTAAGTTTGATCGGCGGTGCTGATGAAACCCCAATTCAGATAGTTTTCAGGGCATCGGACACCGATACTTTGTATGCTTTTGCTGAAAAAATGCGTGAACAAATTTCTAAAATACCGGGTACTAATAATGTGAAACTATCTATTGAAGGTGGAAACCCGGAAATAGTGATAAAAATTGACAAAGAAAAAATGGCCCGCCTGGCATTATCTGCTGAAATGGTAGGCGCGACCATCCAGTCATCATTCAGTGGTAATACCGACAGTAAATTTCAGGAAGGCGATTATGAGTACGACATCAACATAAGGCTCGATGCTTTTAATCGTAAATCTGAGGCCGATGTAGAAAACCTCACCTTTTTGAATAATGCAGGACAAACAGTAAAACTCAAACAGTTTGCCACAATTACCGAGCAAACCGGAACATCAAAACTCGAACGCTATGGGAGGATTTCTTCGATAACGCTGGAATCTCAGGCATTGGGGAGGGCAGTAGGCGACATTGCGAATGACCTTTTCGAGTTGCTCGACAATACAAAATTTCCAGAAGGCGTAACATATCTTCCCGAATCAGATATTAAATACCAGGATGATGCATTTGGTAGTCTATCTTCTGCATTACTTATTGCCATTGTGTTGGTTTATCTTATCATGGTAGCTTTGTACGAAAGCTATCTTCATCCGTTTGTGGTATTGTTTTCCATTCCGCTTTCGATAATTGGCGCCTTGCTTGCATTGGCACTGGCCGGAGAAACGCTGAGTATCTTTACCATGCTTGGCATTATTATGCTGGTAGGACTGGTACTCAAAAATGCCATTCTGGTGGTTGATTTTACCAACACCTTGCGAAAAGAAGGAAAGGAAATACACGAAGCTCTTACCCTTGCTGTAAAATTGCGTTTACGCCCGATTCTCATGACAGCAGGGGCTACTGTAATTGGGATGTTACCAATAGCCCTGTCACACGGTACAGGAAGCGAATGGAAAAGTGGATTAGGTTGGGGGCTAATTGGCGGTATGACCAGTTCTATGCTTTTATCACTGATTGTTGTACCAGCAGTATATTCCATGGCCGAAAAAACCAAAAGTAAAGTTCAGGGATTCTTTTCGGGTAAAAGCGACTAATTAATTTATCGTCAAATATTTTCGTTTTTAGCTATGTTTGTAATTGTCAGAGCATTTCTACATCGCAAAAATATTAACAGCAGGTATTATGAACAGAATAGCTCAACGGAATCGGCTTCAATGCCTGTCTGATACATACGCCAGGTCATACCCCGGGCTCCGTCAGCCTTATTGTTGATGATGAGCTTGCCATTGTGGGTGACGCCATGTTTGGCATTTTAAGTCATTCCAGATTTACTCCTTATGCCGAAGATGTTGACCAGATGGTTATAAGCTGGGGAAAACTGCTGGAAACGGGATGTCATAGTTTTTTGCCGTCCCACGGCTCATTAATCCCGAGATTGTTGGTACAAAGGGAGTTTGGGAGAAGAAGGAAGGCATAAGTTCGAAGAAGAAAGAAGAGATAAGTATACCACCTTTTGTCTGTTGGCAATTGTGAGATGTCGGTTGTATTTGTTCAGCCTGCCATCCATCCATTTCACCGTTGAAAATATCCCCTCTACCGGTTTTTTATTTTATGCGGCTTTGTAGCATTATAGTTTTACGGCAAAAATTTTATGCCGTTGTCATAAACCTATTATTATGCGAAACTGTTATCAAAGCTGCATTGCCTCAATACTCTTTGCTGTTGCCCTGTTGACTCCGGGTTTCGGGTGTTTAGCCCAGACTGGCGGAATACTCGATGAATACATTGTTGCGGGAATGGAAAATAACCTGGCCCTGAAACAGAAGGAACTGAACTTGGCCCTGAGCATTCACGCCCTTAAAGAAGCAAACGGACTCTTTTACCCTTCGGCAGAACTCAGTGCACAATACATGCTGGCCACCGGGGGACGATCCATCGAAATGCCGGTTGGCGATATGCTTAATGGCGTCTACTCCTCGCTGAACAGCATACTCGAAAGTATGGGACAAACAGGAGGATTTTCCCAGATTGCCAACCAGGAAATAGAATTTCTCCCGAACAATTACCACGACACCAAAATACGCGTTATCACACCCTTGGTAAATGCAGAAATATATTACAACCACAAAATAAAGCAGGAGATGATCACCGGCTCACAGGCGGAGATTAACGTGTACAAACGGGAGCTCATAAAGGAAATAAAGAGTGCATATTACAGGTATTTGCAGGTCCTAAAGGTGGTTGATGCATACTGCAGCGCACTTGAACTGGTGAATGAAGCCAGGCGGGTGAATCAAAAACTGGTGGAAAACCAGATGGCCGGACCCGAGAAATTATACCGGATAGATGCTGAAGTCAGCAGGGTAACTGCGCAACTTGCCAAAGCCGAAAGTGACAGGAATACTGCAGCCTCTTTTTTTAATTTTTTGCTAAACCGGCCTTTGCAGCACGATATTGTTATCGACAGTACAATGTTTGGGACATCCGGGCAGCAGTCGTTTGTTGTTAACCAGCAGGGAGAACAGCACCGTGAAGAGCTGCAACAGTTATACAGTGCATTAAAATCCACCGGCTATTATGTGAATATGAAAAAGGCTTACGTGCTGCCCGAGATTACCAATATTACCGATGTCGGCTACCAGGGATATGCCTATAAGTTTGACAAAAGCCAGCAGTATATCATGAATACCATCAATCTTTCGTGGCCCCTGTTCAGTGGGTTTCGCAACCGGAGCGAGCTTTCGCGTGCAAAGATTGAAACAGACATACTCCGGCAAAAGCTTGGCGAAACCGAACAGCAAATCGAAATGCAATGCCGGGTGTCAGAAGGTAATTGGCTGGCATCGGTAAAAGCGGAAGAAGCCTCTTGCAGTTCGCTTAACAGCTCGCAGGCCTATTATAAAGTAGTAAGCAAACAGTACGCCATTGGCCAGAAATCGTTGCTCGATTTGCTTGATGCCCGGAACCAGTTAACCAGCTCGCAGATCAATTATGCCGTTTCGCATTTCGAAACCCTTATCCGGTTAACTGAGCTTGAAAGGGCTTATTCCGGTTATGACCTCGGTCTACTCAATCGTTAAAATCCAATATACCATAATAATAAACTATGAATCAGATGAAAACAATTACGATGATATCGGTTGCCTGTATTGTAATGGGATTATTCAACCAGTGTACACAGAGGCCCGCAATAATGTTTCACGAGGAAGTGGTATGTGTTAAAGCAGAAAAGCTGATAGAAACGGAGGCCGTGGTTCCCATTCATTGCTCCGGCATTTTATCTTCCAGGTGTATGATAAAAATGTCGTTTAAAACCGGAGGAATAATTTCGGCCATATATGTTGAACCAGGGCAAAAAGTAAGGAAAGGCCAGTTGCTGGCTTCACTCGAAATGACTGAAATAGCTTCGCAGGCCGACCAGGCACGGCTGGCGCTGGAAAAGGCTGAACGCGACCTTTCGCGGGTCAAAAACCTGTACCGCGACACGGTGGCCACGCTTGAACAATTGCAGGACGTCACATTGGCACACGAAATTGCGGAAAGGAATCATAATATCGCGGCCTTTAATCAGCAATACTCAAAAATTACAGCGCCTTCGGATGGGTTGATTATTGCTACCCTGGCCGAAACACATGAACTTACCGGGCCCGGAACGCCTGTGCTTGTTTTTAGCGAACTGGGCAGAGACGAATGGATTGTAGAAGCAGGTCTCGCCGATAAGGATATTGTTAAGGTTCGTAAGGGTGACAAGGCTGTTGTGGTTTTTGATGCTTATCCGGGGAAAAAAATTTCAGCCTATGTTTCTCAACTTTCAGAGACAGCCGATCCGCATACCGGAACTTTTGAGGTTGAGCTTACCGTTGAACCGGGAAATGAACGTATGATTAACGGACTGGTTGCCGTAGTAGATATCGAAACCGAACATAACCAGGTGGTGACCCTAATTCCACCAGAGGCCATTACCGGGGCAGGCGGGTCTAAAGGATATGTTTATGTTGTTGAGAAAGCCGATACTACTGCGAAAAGAATTCCGGTTACCATTGCTTACCTCGATAACCAATATGTGGCCGTAGAAGAACCCATTAACAAAATGGGGCTGGTGATTACCGAAGGCGCTGCCCACCTCGAAAACGGATCGAAAGTCATTTTGGGTAATTATTAACAAGCTATATACCTGTTATTTATGCTTACCAGACTCACCTTAAAAAATTACCAGATTACCATCGCCATTTTTGTGATGATTGCCCTGTTAGGGGTCAATGCCTTCAGAAATATGCCGCGCAGTGAGGATCCGCCCTTGAACGGTGCCTTTTTCTATGCCGTGGCTGTTTATCCGGGCGCCAGTCCCGGCGACATGGAACAACTTGTTGTGGAACCGCTGGAGGAGGCTTTGAATGAGCTTGACGATATTAAAAATTTTTCAAGTTCTATGAACGATGGTGTTGCTTTGGTGAACGTGGAGTTTAATTTGGGCGTTGACGAAGACCGGAAATACGACGAGGTGCTAAGGCAAATCAACAATAACAGGGCTTCGTTACCTGCCGATTTGTATAGCCTGGAGGTGTACCGTTGGTCAACCACCAATGTCAATATCCTGCAATATGCACTGGTATCGGAAAACGCTTCGTTTGCCGATCTCGAAAGGCAAGCCGAACGACTAAAGCGGGTAATTGAGAAAACCGATGCCATTAAGAAGGTTGAAGTAAGCGCTTATCCCAAACAGGAAATACTGATTGAAATAGATTTACAGAAACTGGCGCAAAAAAAAATTCCCATCAATAATGTATTGGCGGCCATTCAGGGCAGCAATGCCAACATCCCCGGAGGCGAAGTGGAAATGGGGCATCGCAAACTCAATATCAAAACTACAGGTAATTACAAAACGGTTGTCGATGTTGGCAATACCATTGTAAATGCGGCAAATGGAAATATTGTTCGTTTACGCGATCTGGCAAATGTTTCTTACGACTATGCCGATCAGCAACATATAGGCAGGTACAATGGACGCAGGGCTGTTTTTATATCTGCCAATCAGAAAGAAGGCACCAATATTTTCCAGGTAGTGAAGTCGGTTAACGACGATGTTAACGGGTTTATAAAAACAATACCCGAATCCATGACGTTGGTAAAGGCTTTTGATCAGTCGGTAACGGTTAATTCGCGTCTTAATCGGCTTTACGAGGATTTCGGGATAGCCATCCTGCTTATTCTGATCACGCTTTTGCCACTTGGCACCCGTGCATCCCTCATTGTAATGATTGCTATTCCAACCTCGCTGTTGATAGGGCTGACTGCCATGTACCTCACCGGGTTCTCCATCAACCAGTTGTCAATTGTTGGCCTGATCATTTCATTGGGACTTTTGGTAGACGATTCGATAGTGGTGGTTGAAAACATTGTACGTCATATGCGCCAGGGATACAACCGGTACGAAGCAACATTAAAGGCAACCAGCCAGATCAGCTGGGCCGTAATTGGTTGCACGGCCACCATGATAGTGGCTTTTGTTCCCATCATTATGCTGCCGGGAGAATCGGGCGAATTTATGAAAAGCATGCCGGCAGCAGTGGTATTTACCTTACTGGCCTCGTTGCTGGTGTCATTCACCCTTACGCCTTTTATTGCCTCGCGGTTTCTGAAAGAAAGTGACTTTGAGCGTGAAAATGCTTTCCTCAGGATGCTGAATAAGGTAAATAATGGACCTTATCAGCGGTTGTTGCTGCTTGGGTTGCAATATCCAAAGACCACTATGTTGATAGCGGTGGTTGCTGTTGCCGGAAGCCTTATGCTGTTACCGGTTGTGGGGTTCAGCCTGTTTCCGAAGGCCGAAAAGCCACAATTCCTGATCAATATTGAAATGTCGCCCGGAACCAGTCTGGCTTATACCGACAGCATTACCCGGAAGGCAGAGAAGATACTGGATGGTTTTGACGAGATAGATAGTTACTGCACCAACGTGGGAAAGGGCAATCCGATGATCTATTACAATACGGTTCAGGAAAGCGAGAACCCGGGTTTTGCGCAGCTTTTCGTTCAGTTGCAGCATTACCACCAGCAAAAGACGCCGGTTTTTCTCGAACAACTTGACAAATCTCTAAGCTGTTTTCCGGGGGCTGAAATAACCATCAAAGAATTTAAGAATGGTCCGCCTGAAGATGCGCCCATTGAAATATCGTTTTTTGGTCCGAACCTCGACACTTTAAAACGACTGGCGGTTATTGGCGAAAACCTGCTCAAAAGCATTGAAGGAACAACTGCGGTTCAGCATTCCATGGATGAAACCACGCTTGAGCTGAAGGTATCTGTTAACAAGGATAAGGCAGGCATGCTGGGGGTACCTGTGTATGAAATACAGAAAACCATCCGTATGGCCATGGCGGGTTTATCGGCCGGTAACTTTATCGACAAAGACGGTAACGAATACAACATCAGGGTTACCCTCAACAGCGCCAACCGGAAGATGCTGGAAGACCTCGATAAAATTTATATTGGCTCGTTATCCGGAGCGCAGATTCCGCTAAAGCAGCTTGCCGATGTGGATCTGCAGACTTCGTCAACCCTTATTGAACATTACGAACGGGAGCGTAGCGTAACAGTTAGGGCAGATGTTTTACCGGGTTATGTAACCGATAAGGTAACCAAAGTGGTGCTGGCACGCATGGAAAGCATAGAGCTTCCCGATGACTACCGTTTTGAGCCGTTTGGTGAATATGCAAGCCGGAAAGAAACGTTCGGCAATATGAACATAGCCATTATGGTTACTTTTTTTGTGATACTGCTGATACTTATGCTGGAGTTCCATACCATTAAGGGGGCGCTGATTGTAGCTTCATCCATACCGCTGGGAATTATCGGCAGCATATTGCTGCTACTGGTAACCGGTTATACCTTCTCGTTCTCAGCCTTTGTGGGCATGATCAGTCTGATAGGCATTGAAGTGAAAAACTCCATTATCCTGGTTGATTATGCAAACCAGTTGCGGGGCGAGGGTAAAGACATTGACGAAGCTATAAAAACAGCCGGGCAGATCCGGTTTATTCCCATTATTCTTACCACGCTTACAGCCATTGGCGGTTTAATGCCGCTGGCGGTTCAGGGATCCGACTTATTTTCGCCGTTGGCCATAACCATCATTGGCGGATTAATAAGTTCAACTATCTTTACAAGGGTGGTGACACCAGTGTTGTATAAACTGGTATTAAAATAGCGCATGATGGCACTCTTTGAAACCCAGGTAAAAGCCGAATTCCGGAAGTTAGAACGGTTGGTTAAATTCATTGCCATTCCTTTTTTTACCCTGTTAACCGTAATTTTTTTAACGCCATGGCCCTTTCATCTCGAAAATAAACACATGATCATGCATGTGCTCTTCTCTTTTTCGGGCGTAGCTGGGGCCTGGTTAATCATCAGGGGGATTATTTATGTCTTCAGAAAGTATTTGCCCGGAATGCGTTTCTGGATAAGGCTTGCCCTGCAGCTAATTTTATCATCGCTTGGCGCCATTCTGATTTCCTGGTTATTGTATACATTAGGTGACATTTTACTGGAAGACCACATCGATTTGTGTAACGAATTTGACATAGCCGAGGAATCGAAGAACCTGTATGTAACATCGGTGCTTTTTGCGTTTCTGATCAATATCATTTATGAAAGCTTTTACCTGTTCATTAAATTGTCAGAAAAGGCGGTTGAAACCGAACGCTATAAAAAAAAGAGCATCGAAGCGCAATACCAGAATCTCACCAGCCGGCTCAACCCGCATTTTCTGTTCAACAGTCTGAATACCCTGACCACGGTGGTTGAAGAAGATCCCAAAAAGGCAGTAGAATACATCAGGGAATTGTCAACGGTATACCGTTACGTGCTGAACAGTCAGAAAATTACCTGGGTATTGCTGGATGTCGAAATGAAATTTGCACAATCGTATGTAATGCTTTTAAAAATGCGTTTCGAAGACAATCTTCAGATAAACATTGAGATCTGCGAAAAGTATTTGCAATACCATATCCTGGCCATGACGGTGCAATTACTCATTGAGAATGCGGTTAAACACAATGAAATCAGCGAAAAGTTTCCGCTGGAAATCCGGATTTTTTGTAAGGATGATCACCTGGTTGTTTCCAATAACAGGCAAAAGCGTACCATAATGCCGGAAGCCACTACCAAGGTCGGGTTAAGCAATATTTGTGAACGCTACAGGTTTTTGGTAAGCAGGGAAGTGATTGTATCGGAACAGGAAGGCCATTTTATCGTTAAGATTCCGTTGTTAAAATCCGTTGAGGGAATACAGGATCAAACAGAGGAAATCTAAAGCATGATAACATGAAAGTTTTGGTAATTGAAGATGAGGCTCCTGCTTACAGACGATTGATTAAGCTTATAAGTGAATGCGACCCTTCTGCAGAGGTGGTTGGGGTTATCCAGAGCGTGAAGGACGGTATGGAATGGTTCCGGAACAATGCCTTGCCTGATCTCATTCTGTCGGATATTCAGCTGGCTGATGACCTTAGTTTCACCATATTCAGGGAATTGAAAATAAACGTGCCCATTATATTTATAACAGCCTACGATGAATATGCCATCAACGCATTTAAGTTTTTCAGTATCGATTATTTGCTGAAGCCCGTTGGAGAGGTTGATCTCAGGGCCAGCCTCAGCAAGTATAAAATGATGCACCAGCCACATGGTTTTGATGATTTTGAAGCACTTGTGCAAAAACTTACCGCGAATTCATTCCGCGAGAGGTTCCTGGTATATCAGGGTGACAGTTTGATTCCGTTGCACAGTAACAATATTGCCTATTTTACCACTGAAGACGGAACAACCCTGCTGGTTACAAATGATAACAAGCGCTATTTTATGGCAGAAAGTCTTGATACACTGGAGGGTGAACTTAATCCGAAGTTGTTCCACCGTGCTAACCGGCAATTTATTTTATCGCTAACTTGCATTGAGAAGATCCATAATTACGGGCAGCAGAAGCTTAAGATTTTCATTACGCCTGGCGCTACAGATCCCGTTTTCGTGAGCAAACTAAAAGCCACTCAATTCAAAAAGTGGTTAAACCGTTAGTATTTCTACCGCCGGGTGAAGTGGCCATAATACGCAACAGGTATGGATGACATGAGTTTATTAAGGATGCAATACAGGCACATTTGAATCGAGCGAAGTGTACCCGAAAAGATTCAGGCTTACTTCTTCAAATGATTTCTAATTTATTGTGTGACTTTTGTTTCATTTGTCTTTTTGGACTTATCCCTTTTTTTTCGGAGCGAAGCTTTCTTTGCAGTTAAAGGCTTATCAACCTGAAGTTCAGGTGTTCCGGGTTTCAATACTTTCTTCGTTCTTTTAAGTGCCTTTTGTGCAATTTTTTTGCTTTTCGACAATTTCTTAATGGTTTTTACAATTTCTTTCTCTTTTAATTTAAGATCATCCTTAAGTACAGAAATCTCATTTTTCAATCCAACGGCATTTTCATGGTTGCTCACATACTTCTCAAAATGTTCCTTGTCTTCATCATTGATGAATGATTTTTCTTTTCTTTTAAAATCTTCAATAAGATGTAAGGAATCCTTAATTGTTCTTGAGATTCTTTTACTTTTCATAGTTGAATAATTTAAATTGAATTCAAATTTAAAGCTATTTTATTTTGCACGTATATTAAGTTTATGTTAAGATTTTATAATGGAGAGTGACACATCTTGACTTCATTGAAAATTAACACACTTGTAAAATCACCTTAAGTTACGTATAACATTGAGAAGATACTTTTGTCATCGGAAATAGTCCATTTTCATGACAAAAGTCCATAGTTTTCCAGTACTCGCAACTATTCTCACCTTATTACTCCTGAATACACACCGGCTGGTCTCGTCCGGTGAAAATAAGATACATGGTAATCCCCAGGAACAGCAATATCTGAAAATCCTTTCGTGGAATATTTATATGCTTCCGTATGGCTCCCTGATTAATCACAATGTTAAAAGAGCTAAAGCCATTGCTAATCAAATACCAAAATTCGATTATGATATTGTTATATTTGAAGAAGCCTTTGATCGTCAAGCCAGAGTAATTCTTAAGAAGGTTCTGAAAAACTACTTTCCATACAACTATGGACCCGTCAATAAATTGCCTTACTCATTCAGAATCAACAGCGGAATCTGGGTATTCAGCAAGATTCCACTGCGAAGTCTCTCGGAAATCGAATTTCAAACCTGCTATGGGATAGACAAGATAGCTCGTAAGGGTGCAGTTTTATTGGAAGGTATATGGCATGAACAGAGATTTCAATTGGTATGCACACACCTGCAGGCTAATAGTCCTGATCATATAAGACATCAGCAATGCATGGAAATTAAAGAAAAACTTCTTGGAAATTACACCGTTGAAAACGTTCCACAAATCATATGCGGAGATTTCAATATCGAAATGGATGATCAGAAAAATTACCGCAACATGTTAACAATCCTTGATTCGGACAACGGTATTCTGGCAGGTGAAATACAGACCTCTTATGATGAAGTTGACAATGAACTGGCCCAAAAAAAAGACGGGAAAAAGCAGCTTATTGATTACATCCTGATACGTAATAAACAATTGGTTAATAGTATTTCCCGTCGAATACTTGTGCTTAAAGAATATAAGGATAAACATGAATTCAACTTGTCAGACCATTATGGCATTGAAGCCAGTATCCAATTTAAGCAAAATTAATTTTGTGCCTCACACATAATAACAGAACTGGTTCTGTATATCAGAGTATGACAGTTATACAGGCATACAATGGTTGACTGAATTGGCCATGATTATTCTGAACTGACTTATTGACGGGATATCCAACCCATTGTTTGGTTCATCAAGGATCAGCAACTTACAGTCAGTTGACATTCCGAAGGAAAATCAGCAGGACAATTATTCTTAAAATTTCCCTAAATTGTGTCTTTTTAGGACCCTTAAAAAAAGGTAATGAAAAATACCCACCAACTCAGGCGAGACACCTTGTCATCGAATTATTCAGGCCGGGATCGCTACGATCTGATCATTATCGGCGCAGGACTAAGCGGACTGTCATCCGGATTAATGTGGCTAAAGAATACAACGGGGATGAAAACCCTGATCATTGAAAAAAACAGCTACCCCGGAGGATATAGTACTGCCTATGAAAGAGGGGGATATGTTTTTGAAACCACCCAGCTATTCCCTGATATTGTGGATATTCTCGAATATCTTGATATTGATTTACCGTTGAAGAGATATGAGAAAAACTTTATGCGAAGGCTTGTTGTCAACGGGGACCATGTAGAACAATACCTGATTCCTGCAGGATCTGAGAATTTTACCAGGTACCTGGTGGAAAAATTTCCTGCGGATGCTGAAAAAATTTCTGCGCTAATGGAATATTCCGTGGATCTTTTTAAGCAGGTGAGGAAACTGAAAGTGAATGCCACACTGAAAGATACCCTTGCAACTCCGTTTAAGGCACCCAAAGTAATTGCCAACCTGAATCGTACCTACTCCGGGTTACTCGATAAATTTAAAATTACAGATCCGCGTTTAAGGGAGGTTATGGAAACTTTTACTTCTTTTTCCGGTGTTCCTTCCGGCCGTGCTTCTGCAATTCTTGCAACAGGAGCTATGCTCTCCTCTATGACCAGGTGTTTCCGTCCCCTTGGTTTCTTCGATGAGTATCCTGCAAAATTGGCCGAAAAATTCCAGTCAATGGGGGGTGAAATATTTTTTAATGCTGAAGTTGAGAAAATAGATGTGAAAGATGGCGTTGTATCGGGAGTGATAGTAAAAGGTGAAAGATCTTTGATAAGTGCCGACAAGGTGATCACCACGGTTGATCCGATGCTGGCTATGCGCCGTTTGGTGGGAGATGAGCATCTCCCGGAAAAATACATCAAAAAACTTGAGAACACCATCATGTCTCCTTCATCAGTAAATGTTGCTCTTGGACTGGATGACAGGATTGATCTTACAAAACTTGATCTCGATTATCCCTACAATGTGGTCTCTACCGGACTGGGGACAGCTGAAAGGCTATTTAATGCATTTCTCGCCGGGAATCATGGCTTCTCCAAAGATTGCTTTCATGCAGCGGTCATCTGTCCTTCGTTGACAACAAAAACTAAAAATACCATCACTATTCGTAGTACGCCCTGGGCCCTGAATGGATGGAAAGAACTGCGTGAAAGCAACTATGAAAAATACCAGGCAGAAAAGGAAAAACTGGCAGATTTCCTGATTGATATTGCAGAGAAGTATTTTATCCCCGATCTGAAAAAACATATCGTGGTAAAAGATATAGCAACACCCGCAACATATGCGAGGTTTTCAGGGTCTCCGACAGGCAGTATTTACGATATGGCTTCACTGGTTACACAATTCGGACCCAAACGCCTGCCTATGAAAACCCCTGTTAAAAACCTGTATCAACCCAAATTTGCCCACGGCCTGTATGGTACCATGATGAATGGAGTACAGGTGGTAGATTTACTGCTCGACAGGAAATTTAATAATGGGAATTCCCTGTTTACCCCCGGCCAATCAGGAGCGCTTACGCAAAATATGCATGGCGCATAAATAACCACTATAAATAACCCCTGAGAAGCCGCCTCCTGTTTTTCCCCAGGCAGAAGCAAAATGAAGATTATCAGGCAGTTTTGAAGTGTCAATAATTTTTCTGCCGGGTGTCTGTGCAAAACCATAAACCGCTCCACCGGGATTAAAGGTGTAGCGTTTGAGCGTGGCAGGGGTGCCCACCTCATGGTATTCAATAATGTTTCCAACTCCGGGGATCAGTTTTTCCAATCGCTGGATAAAGACAGAGGCTACCTGTTCTTTCTTTGCCAAATAAGCTTTTCTATCAAGGTTTTCCCAGTCTTTCAGGTAATCGATGCAACAAATTGCGCCCACGCTTTTACCGGCAGGAGCCAGCTCTGAATCAACCTGACTATAGTCAATAAAAGTGAAATTCCGCGATGTGAAATCTTCCCTGTTGTTTTCAAGAATACCCTTTTGTGATTTAACCATGCGGTCATAAATAAACGTCGAATAATGCTTATTACCGAGTTCCTTAAGCGGTTTGTTGAACCCAAAATACAAGGTCAGCAGGGAGGCTCCCGTTTTCTGATGCTGCAATTCGCTTTTCAATGCGCTGCCATGTTCTGCAGGCAAGAGATCCGCAACATTGGGCATGGCTGTATTGGCTATGATTTCATCTGCCATGGCCTTAAGTATGCCGGTTCTGCGTATACCTTTTCTTTTGTAAAGTACGCCGGTAACTTTATGACCGTCCGTTTCAGTGCAGGTAACAACATGGTTTAAAAGAACCTCCCCGCCGTGATTTCTAATATAAGCTGCAAGATGATCTGATAATTGCTGCGAACCACCCTTAATAAAGCTTGCACCACCGGTGAAATAGCTTCCCTGTGAAGCGGAGTAGTAAGCCAGTGAAAGAGAGTAGGGATCGTCGTGGTAATATCCGAGATTGCCCAATAGTATAAGCTTCAGGTCTTCGCTGTGTATTATTGAGTCAAGAAATTCTCCAAGACTGGTATCATGCTGTTCATTATCAGCAGCTTTCTTCCTGGGTTTCAGGATTTGGTCAAAATATGCGCTGATACCATCCGCTTCCATTGGAAAAAGGCCTGATAATCTTTCTGTGGCAACCTTTGGATCATGGGGTATGGTTATATCAATACGGTCATTGATAAACCTGTAGAATTCAGGTAGCCTTATGAATTCTACATTATTAAACACCTCAAGGTCGTTGAATATCTTAGTCTCCACATCACCGGGCGAGGGACCATACATCTCATGCAGGCCCACCTCAAGCGTGAAGTCACCCCTGTTAAAAGTAGTTGCGTACCCACCGGGGCGATCATGCTGTTCGATCACAAGTACCTTTTTCCCCTCACGGGAAAGCTTTGCCCCTGCGGTTAATCCGCCAAGTCCTGCGCCGATGATAATGATGTCATATTTCATGGATGGGATATCTTTTAAATTCTTTGGATCTGTCAAACAGGTACCTGTAGGTAATATATTCCTTAACAGGGATGCAGCCAACCGCAATGAATGTCTTTCTCATCTTGGGATTGAAATCCGCCACCCAGGAGAACTCAATTTCCGTGTAATGAGGTTTGTTCCTGAAAACCTCTGCCAGGTTTTGTATGAATGCCGATTCAATTCCCAGGTTCTGGTACTTAGGTATGACACCCATCAGGAGACCTTTTGCCCTTGTTATGGTATTTCTTTTTTTTAACCACAGAAACTTCAGCACATCCAACAAACCAAGTTTTCCGCGCAGGTGCTTCAGTATTTGGTTGAGATCGGGGAACATGAGATATATTCCGATGGGTTTCCCTTCAAAATAGGCAATCCAGATGAACTCTTCATCTAAAACTGGTTTGGCCTTTCTTAAGGTTTCCCTGATATACCCGGGTTCCAGAGGTTCAAAATTTTTCTTAAATGAAGCCCATGCTTCATTGAACACTTCAATAAAGTCTTTCGTAAGTTCTTCCTCCTCTTTCCATGTAAAATGCTTGAACTCGTATCCCGGTTTATGGAGTATCCATTCTGCTATTTTCCTGAGTCTTTCCGGCAACGGCTTTGTGATATCCAGATGAAATCCTTCCATTTTGTAGTACACCTGAAATCCATAGGATTCAAACAAATTTTGGTAATAGGGTTGGTTATAAGGCACATCGAAGGAAGGATGTGTAAATCCGTTTACCAGCAAGCCCCAATATTTATCGGTCTCTCCAAAATTAATGGGACCATCCATCGCTTCCATACCCTTTGCTTTCAGCCACTCCCTGGCAGTGTCAAAAAGAAGAAATGCAGCGTCTTTATCATCAATACATTCAAAAAAACCGGTACCCCCTGTGGGTTGTTCATAAGAATCCGCCAGGTTAAAATCGACAAAAGCGGCTATCCTACCAATCAGTCCTTTTGTATCATCAGTAAGTACCCACCTTTCAACGATTCCATGCTTGAAATACGTATTTATGCGCGGGTCGAATATTCCCTGAATATCTTTATCGAGAGGACATACCCAGGTTTTGTCGTTCCTGTTGATAATCCGGGCTACATCAAGAAACATGGCTTCCGTTTTTCTATCGGCGACCTGAAGGAGATTCATTCGTGTGAGAATATTAGCCTCATTTTTCATTGGAACGTGGCTAACTTACCTATTTCAGGTAAATCTGTGAAATAAGATCTTTGTATTTATCCTGGATAAATTGTCGCTTAAGCTTTAAGGTGGGTGATAATTCCCCTGTTGCCGGTGTCCATTCGTCCTGAACCAGCCTGAAACGGTTCAGTCTTTCAGGAGGGCTCAACTTCTTATTCAGATTCTCAATTTCAGTTGAAAAGAATGACTGAACAGCAGGCTGCTGAATAAGTTCTTCGTTGCCTGAGAATGCGACATTTTTTGACTCTTTCCAGTCGTCGAAATACTTGAAATTAGGTGATATTAAAGCGCTTGCGAACTTTTCATGCTCTCCGATGACCATGATCTGGTCAATGATCGGCGATTCCTTAAAAACATTTTCAATGATTTGAGGAGCAATGAATTTCCCGTTCGAGAGTTTGAAGATCTCCTTCTTCCGGTCGGTTACCATAAGGAATCCGTTTTCGATATGTCCTATATCTCCTGTATGGAACCACCCATCCTTGTCAAAGGCCTGTTTTGTAAGTTCGGGATCCCTGTAATAACCGGGCGTGACATTCGGCCCCTTGCACAATATTTCCCCATCATCTGCAATTTTGATCTCGACGCCCTCTATCACTGTTCCAACCGAACCAAGCCTGACTTTCCCCTTTTCTGTCCTGTTGATCGTGATAATCGGAGAAGTTTCGGTAAGGCCGTACATATTTACTATTTTAATCCCTGCTGCCCAGAAGACACGCTCGAGTCTTGATTGCAAACTGGCTCCTCCACACCCGACTATTCTGACATTGCCACCCAGAGCCTGGCGCCATTTGCTGAAAATAAGCCTGTCAGCGATTCTCAGTTTTAGTTCGTACAACCAACCGTTTTCGCCAAATGGTTTATACTCCAATCCGAGGTCTACAGCCCAAAAGAATAACTTTTTTTTAATGCCCTCAAGCTTATTGCCTTTTGAAATGATTACATCATAAAATTTTTCAAGGACCCTCGGAACGGCATCGAAACCGTCCGGTTTTATTTCAGCCATGTTTGCAGCTATGGATCCCATGTTTTCTGCATAATATATACTGGCTCCGCTGCACTGGGTCTGATAATTCCCCAGTCTGCCTCCTACATGGCATAACGGCAAAATGCTGAGAAATTTGTCTTCCGGTCGCAGGTTGAAGACGGAAGCTGCGGACAGAAAATTGCTGACCATATTCCTGTGGGTGAGCATTACACCTTTGGCCCTGCCTGTTGTTCCTGATGTATAAATAAGTGACGCAAAATCATCCGCATTGATGGTACTTTTTATCAATTCAACTGTCTGACTGTGCTTCAGGGAGTTTAACCTTCCGGTTTCAATAATTGCAGACCAGTTCTTCACCCCGTCGATTTCATCGAATGAGAAAATCTGAACCTGCAGGCCTGAAGCTGCTGCTGCAGAACTCACAATACTGTATAATTTCTTATCGGATACAAGGACGAGTTTCGCCTCACTGTGTTCGATAATATACTGATATTCGGCGGCGTTGAGGGAAGTAAAAACCGGAACGTGAATAACTCCGATCATTGACATTCCCATATCAGCAAAGTTCCATTCGGGGCGGTTGTTCGACACGGTAATGATCTTATCCCCCTTTTTTATCCCCATCTCAAGAAGGCCATAACAGAAGTTATAGGAGAAATCGATATAATCTCCCGAACTGTATTTTTGCCATACCCCATTCTTCTTGCCGCAAAGAGCATCTTCTTTTGCAAGGCGCTCTTTGTATCTGTCAAGTAAATCAAATGTCCTTTCTACGCTCATCTTATCTGTTTTACTTTTAAAGTTAGAAATATATCTGTTTATTTCTTAAATCCAACACAAAGAAAGTTATGCTTTAGAGTCCGGATTCCATTTAATCAAAAACTGCTTGGCCACGGCCTTCAAATATTGTAAATTGCATTTGATGGAAATTGGATTGAATTACCATGAAAAGATCTTATTCAAATATATGTTTATTCTACAAACCCTGATTTGAATGAAAAAGAACCCATTATCTCCAAAGAGTTCAAGCATGATCTTCATCATTACCGTCTTCCTGATTATCATGACAGGCAAAACGCAGGCTCAGGATTCTGCAGGAACCCAGGCATACACCGATCTAAGCCATGAAAGCCATGTTTTTGGCCATACAAAGTACTTTCGGATTTTTTTTCCGCAAGGGTACGAATCAACCCATGACCGGTTTCCGGTTATTTATTTCTTCCATGGCTGGGGTGGCCGGTACTTTAAGGATGATAACGCCAGGCTTGAGTATGGGCTTCTGAAAACGTTGGTGGACAAGTACAGGGTAATTTTAGTAATGTGGGATGGAAATATTACTGAAGAAGAACCCAGGCCCTATAACATCGGTAACCATTCCGACGTGAAGTTCCGGATTCAGATGAAAGATTATTTCATAGAACTCATCAATCATGTAGACAGCACTTTCCGGACTCTTCCCGACAGGCAACATCGGGGTATTATCGGATTCAGCATGGGAGGAATC
Source organism: Bacteroidales bacterium (assembly GCA_016930375.1). Classification (GTDB taxonomy): domain Bacteria; phylum Bacteroidota; class Bacteroidia; order Bacteroidales; family UBA10428; genus UBA5072. The sequence goes on from JAFGGU010000049.1 coordinate 18,695, forward strand.
ATGTCATTTTACCTTGCAGGGAAATACCCCGATAGAATTTGTGCTGCAGCCAATCTTCACGGCAGTCCCGAATTCTACATGGGTTATCCCGAACGCCACCAGTTATATCCTGTCCGCCATACTTTCAGGAATTTACAGGATGTTCAACTTCTCTTGCATAATTCAGATTACGATGAACTGTTTTATTTGAATGAGGAAGTCAATAAAGCTGCCCAATGGGAGGGAGACCTGAAATATGCCTATGAATTATTCGAGGGAGGACATAAAATAGATGATCCCGGAAAAACCGTGGTTTTTGAAAAAGCAATGTCCTACGTGGCAAATGCTTTTAAAAATCCTTTGGCCCGTTCCGGTAAATGGTCGCATTACGATTTTTATCCCGAGTTTGAGGTATGGAACTACAAAGTAAAAAGCAATTTAAAGTTGCCCGGCTTTATCTATTTAAAGGATGTTAATCCAAATGGTTTCGGATTATACAGTCAGAAATGGCTGCCTGACGGGCCCGGCATAGATTCCCTGACCATGGAGATCATTACTGCACCTGTTTACAGCCCAAATACGAAATACAATATTGTCAGCATCCGGAAGTCCGACGAAAAAACAAGTAATGAAATTGTTGAGAGCAATAATCAGGGTGAACTATCCCTGCAATGTGAAGGAAAAGGCTATGAATTTGGGATTTATCAGGAAGGGGATCCCCCGGACATGATATGTTTTGATTATGTTTTAGAAAATAATGACCGCTATATCCGTGCCGGACAGAAAAGCAAGCTTCATCTGAAATTATTTAACCGCGGTGGACTGAAACGAAACGGTCAGAAAGCGACACTTGTACTTTCATGCCCCGACAGCTCCGTAACTATAGAAACCAGGGAATTGCCCGTAATCCTTGAATCTGAAAACCGGTTGACCCTGTCTCCCCCATTCAACATATACTGCAATAAGAAGGCACCTGATGATGCCGCTCCCGCTCAAATCAAGTTTACAATCCAAATCGTATTACACGATACTGTATTTAAGGACGAGCTGATTGTTCCCGTTTTTTTTGATGTTCCGGAATTCGGCAACTTTACTATCATAGACAGATACAGTCCGGCAGACAGTTTATTTGGAACCGGCAATGGAGATGGGATTGCAGAACCCGGAGAAAACATCATGATATTGGTGGATGGTCATCGGACGAGGCTATACAGCAATGACCCATATATCATCGCAGACCAGGAACAACTGGTGACCGAAATGCTGCCCGCAAAATGGCCGGATGGGTTTACCCCCAGTTCGGTAATTAAAATTGACCCGGACTGTCCAAAGGGCCATAGTATTGAATTATTGGCCTGTTATGAAACAAAAACATATATGCCTATCCGCCGCATATTACATTGGGGGAAGATATGTATCGGTGAAAAGTAATTTGTGTCAAATCTTGTCCTTGGGATACAATTTACAAACTTCAAATAAAACACCGTTGATTGGCCGTCAAAGCGCTCATTTCTCTACATATTGCCTGGTAAAGGTGTAAACCAGACTTACATTCCAGAGAAAGTCAACCTTTGCAGGAATTTCGGTTTGTATGGATCTGTTGATGAGTGCTGAAGCCGAAAGCGGAAAATTCTCCCTGGCCAGGACCAGTGCAGCGTTAAAGTAAAATCCATATTTTTCGTCCATATTCAGGTAATACACCTGGGGATTAAACCGCATATAAAACTTATCAGAGACCTTGATATTCAGTAAATTGGCCCTCAATGCAACCAAATGGGTATTGTTGGTGGCATCTTTGTCGATGCCATGGGAGTAAAGGTAATACAGACCTATTCCGAAATTATCCGTGAGCAGAAAAACGGGTGCCAGATCTCCTGCCAGGTATCGGTTGACGGCAATGATTTCTTTTGAAACACCTCCAATTGTGTCATGTATGGTTTTGAAAGAATAAGCCGGATGTGCCCCCATGACAATTGAAAACTTTTCACTTTGCCATAATTTGTAGCGCCACCAAAACACAAAAGTCCATGGTTTTCCATCAAGGGCAAACCGGAATTGAGGTTCAAAGGTCAGTTTCCTTCCCACGATCATATCAAACAAAACTGCAGGTTTGCCCAATGTTAAATTGGGAATGGTAGATATTCCCTTGGTGGTAAGCGTTACTACCGTGGTAAAACGACTGGCAGGTTTGGCCGTGTCTGCATTTTGTGAAAAAGAAAACAGCTCAAACCCTGAAAGAAATAAAATCAGACATATCTTAGAGAAATTTACATTCATTGGCCTGAATGTTAATGATTCTGCAGCAAAAGTACTTGATTTCCAAAATCATTTATAACAAATTTCAAAGCATAAATTACAATATTCAAATAATTTACACTATTCAAACATTAAGAATATTCCGGGTAGCTGGACGCGTTCCCTAATGTCAAATGGTAATTAATTCCCAAACCTGTAGCCAATTCCCGATTCCGTGATCAGAAGCCTGGGTTTGGAAGGATCCTCCTCGATCTTTTTCCTGAGTTGCGCGACAAATACTCTTAAATACTGGGTCTGTTCAAGATAGGAATATCCCCAGATTTCTTTCAGAATGTATTGGTGCGTAAGGACCCTCCCTGCATTTTTTGCCAGCAGGGCCAGCAGATTAAATTCTGTAGAAGTAAGTTTCAGGATTTTGTTTTGTCTGCGTACAATGTGATTGACAATATCAATATCAAGATCATTGAACACAAAGCTTGTTGCCTGTTCATCCCCTTTATTCTGTCTCAAAGCAGATCTGATGCGTGCCAGCATTTCACCGGTGCGGAATGGTTTTGTAAGATAGTCATTGGCTCCGTTATCCAATGCCTTAATGACATCTTCTTCTGAATTTCTGACGGACAAAATAATAATTGGTTTTTGGTACCAGGTGCGCAGCTTTTTGAGAACTTCCAATCCATCCGTATCCGGCAGGCCCAGGTCTAAAATTATACAGGAAGGCTGATGGCTCGCAGCAACCAGCATACCTTCCTTACCATCTCCTGCCTTAATAATTTTGTATCCATGGGCAGTAAGCGTTATTTCAAGTAAACGACGGATCTGAATCTCATCATCGATGATCAAAAGGGTTTCTGTCATTGCAATGGCATGTTTTCAATTTCAGGAATCTCCGATGGTATTTTTACTGTAAACCGGGCACCGCCGTTCTGACGATTTTCAACCGACACAGTACCTTTTTGCGCTTCCACGAAACCTTTTACGATGGATAAACCCAGACCGGTACCCCCTGCCTTGCTTCCTTCAACCCTGTAAAACTTATTGAAAATAAAAGGAAGCGCTTCTTTAGGAAAGCCAGGACCTCGGTCCATTACTTCCAAAACAAAATTTTTGTGATCATAGTAAATTTTAATGCGCAGACTGGAGTTCTTGGCGGCATATTGACAGGCGTTATACACCAGATTATGAAGCACCTGTTCCATTAATCCAAAATCGAGTTTAACCAAAGGCATATCATCGGGTATCACCACCATCATGTTAAAAGGCGCCAATTCAGTTTTCAGATTATCGGTAATCCGGTTTACCAGATCATGCACATCACACCAGTCCATATGCGGGGTGATCCTGCCGCTTTCCAGGCGTGACATGCTAAGGAGGTTCTCAATAAGTCGGTTGAGCCGTTCTGAGGCTTTGAAAATTTCACTGCTTAACTCGGCTCTCACCTGGTCACTGTGACTGGTGTCAAGAAGCGAGTCAGAAGCTCCCATGATAGTGGCGACAGGGATACGCAACTCATGTGAAATGGAATTGAAAAGGGTTTTATACAGTTTATCCGATTCATTCAGTATATAGGCATTTTTGGTGGCTTCACGCAGGAACTCACGTTCGAATTTACCCGAAATCTGAGCAACAAATGCTTCCCAGAACTGTGTCTCACCTTGGGTAAATACTATCAAATGTACAACAGCAATTACTCCCATGTTACTGCTATTCCCGGCAAGGGGGTAGAAAGTGTAATCGGTGGATGGTAGGGTATCCGTGTGTTTTCCGGCTTTGATCGAGTGCCGGAATACCCACATGGCAATGCTCTTGTCGTTTTCAGAAAATTGCAGGGTAGTGTGATGCCGAACCTCGCTTTCGAGCTGGTTTAATTCGTTTTTAAGAAAAATGGCGCAATTCAGGTTAAAATTCCTCTGAATGGATTTCAGGGCAATTTTTAAAACCTCATCAATACCGGATGCCATGGTGAGTTCTCTTGTCAACTGATATAGTGCATGAGTGCGTTCTTCACGTATCCTGATTTTTTTCTCCTGATGGCGGACCCTTGATGTCAGAATGCCGTTAAGAAGCGCAATGATGAAGAACATGATCAGCATCATCACATCAACGGGATCGTTGATGTGCAATGTAAAGGGCGGAGGAATGAAAAAAAAGTCCCAGATCAGGGCGCTTAATGCTGCGACAAGTAAGATGGGGCCCGTGCCAAAGAAAAGGGCGAGAATGGAAACCAAAAACAGTAAAGCAAATGATATTACCTGGTAACCGACTACATCTTTGGCTAAATAACAAAGAACAGAAGCCAGAATAACGATGAGCGAAGTAGTAAGATATTGAGCGATGTTTGGTGTAAAAGCAGGAATCGAGACTTTTTTCCTGAAACGATCTTTGGCATGGCTATCGGATCCCAGAATGTAAACATCGATATTTCCGCTGTATCGGATCAACCGGTTTACAAAATTACCCAGCCTGAACATGGATATAACATTGCGGACACGTGGTTTACCTACTACAATATGTGTAACATTTTCTTTCAGGGCAAAGTCAACAATGGCTTTAACGATATCATAATTTGTGATAATCCGAAACTTAATTCCCAGCTGCTTGGCCAGGTTGATGTTTTTATCGAGTTGCTCCCGTTCTTTGGTGGTTAACTGATGAGAAGTTTCAATATAAATTGCCTGTATAATCGCCCCCATTGAATACGACAGGTTTTTTGCCCAGCGCAACAATCGGGTCGACTGCTGGCTGTAATCCATGGCAACAAGCAGACTCAAACCTGATTTCCAGGGGCCCCGGATCCCTTTCTGATGCATGTAATCGTGTAACTGCTTGTCAACACGATCGGCAACTATACGCAATGCCATCTCGCGCAATGCAGTAATATTCCCCTTGCGGAAGAAATTTTCCATAGCCTGCCTGGAACGATCAGGGGTATAAACCTTTCCTTCGGACAGCCGTTGCAGCAATTCATCAGGGGCCAGGTCAACCAGTTCAACTTCATCTGCATTCTCAAAAATTTCGTCCGGCAGGGTTTCCCTTACGATAATGCCGGTAATTTGCGCTACCAGATCTGACCGGCTTTCCAGGTGTTGAACATTTAATGTAGTGTAAACATCGATGCCGGATTCCAGAATCTCCTGCACATCCTGGTACCTTTTGGCATGCCGGCTGCCGGGAGCATTTGTATGGGCCAGCTCATCCACAATGGCAATCCGGGGTTTCCGGGCAATGATAGCATCCAGGTCCATTTCCTCTACCGAAGCACTTTTGTATGGGTAGGTTCTACGCGGAATTATTTCAAATCCTTCCGCCAGTTCAGCCGTTTCCGTCCGGTTGTGCGTTTCGACATATCCGATAATGATGTCGCTTCCTTTCAGCTTTTCAGCATGGGCAGCCTGCAGCATGGTATACGTCTTCCCGACGCCTGCGCACATTCCGAAAAATATTTTCAGCTTCCCGTTTTTGCCTTTTTCTTCTTCCCGGATCAGGGAAGCCAAGAGTTCATCAGGATCAGGCCTGTTTTCTTCGTAAACCATTATCTGATTTTATCCAGATTTAAATTTAGTTCAAAAACATTGATTCTGCTTTCACCAAGGATGGAAAACTGCGGTTTTTCAATCTTGCTATTAACAAGCTGCAACAATTGTTCTTTTTGGGCATCCGTAAAATTCCGTGCCAAAGCCACCCTCTCCAGTTGAAGCAAGGCCGCTTCCGGAGAAATGTGGGGATCGAGACCGCTGGCCGAGGCAGAGATCATTTCTGCGGGAATGACCGGTCCATCGGTCAGTAAATTGCCTTTCCTGAACAAATCACGTCTTTCCGTGATTTGCTTTGCCAATTTTTCACTGGTAGGCCCCAGATTGGATGCACCGGACGGTATGGGATAATAATCGATGACAGAAGGCCTTGACCAGAAATAAATAGTGCTGTCGAACTGCTGGCCGATTAATGCTGAACCGGCAACTTTTCCCTCTTTCATTACCAGGCTTCCATTCGCCCTTGTCGGATAAGTCAGCTGTGCAACGCCGGTCATGAATAATGGATAAGCAATTCCTGTAAGAATGATCATAACCAGTAGGATCTTTAATGATATAATGAATTGTGTTTTCATGAAAATTAATTTAAGTTTCATTCATTGTATTTACTCCTAAATCAACCCTGCAAATTCCAGCAGCAAATCGATAAGCTTGATTCCCGCAAATGGAATGATGATTCCGCC
>JAFGGU010000050.1 GCA_016930375.1 Bacteroidales bacterium
AGATCGGGCTTGCCAAGCTCCGATAATAAACCGGGTTTGAAAGTGAGAAGTACATCACCGGTAATGAATTCCACGTTGCTGATTCCGTTAAGCAGGGCGTTTTCCCTGGCATCTTCAATGGCAAGCGAGGAGCCTTCAATGGCAGTGACGTGGCGCGCATAGGATGCCAAGAACAAAGCAAATGTTCCCACGCCGGAATAGAGATCGTAAACTTTTTCATTCCCTGAAAGATCCACCCATTCACGTGCGGTCACGAAAATTCGTTCGGCTTGCCGGGAATTGGGCTGAAAGAAAGAAGAGGCATGAACGCGGAAACGATTGCCGGCCAGCATCATGTAAAGGTAAGGTTTGGTTCCTCCAAAAGGAATTATCTCGCCCTGAAGTTGGCTATGGCTGTGCGATACGTGAATTGTCCAGCACAGGGATACGATAGATGGAAATTCTTCCTGCAATTTCTTAAGCAGGATCTCTCTTTGAACCGGACGGTCTATGGCAAATCCAATCACCACAAGAGCCTCACCCGACCGGGTCACCCGTATGGAAAGGCTTCTCAGGAACCCTGTTTTTTGTTCGTGGTTGTAAAATTCATATCCCTGGTCCACGCAAAATGATTTAACGAATTCACAAATGGTGCGTGAAGGTTCAGACTGAAGATAGCATTCTTTGATATCCAGGATTTTGTCCGGGTCACCGTAACGGTGAAATCCCAGGATTGCCCCGGTACCTGCTGCCTCTGCGTTTTGCATCTCCTTTGGATAGGAAGAGGAAAAAGTGTATTCCAGCCGGTGCCGGAAATAATGAATATCCGGAGAGGGCACTACCGCAGGTACCTTGGGTGTATTGATCTCATATTTGTTCAGGGCATTGGTCAGTATCCTGTGCTTCAGCTCCAGTTGAAAAGGGTAATCGATATGCTGCCAGGCGCATCCACCACATTGCCGGTAGTGGATACAAAAAGGATCAATCCGGTGGGGGGAAGGAGTGATAAGTTCAATTACCTGACCCGCCCTGTAACCCTGTTTTCTTCTCTCCAGGGCATACGTCACGGTTTCCCCCGGGATACCGAAATCAAGATATACGGACTTATTCTCAAAATTAGCCATACATCGTCCTGAGGAATGTATTTCCTCAAGAACAACCGGACCCCGGATCAGCTTTTGCTGGGATTCTGCCATTGAACGATTGAATTAGCGTATTGGTCAAAAACAAGATTCTTGTAGTTTTATCCCGTGAATTTACGATGAAGTATACAAATATAGTGCAAAACACGGCTCGCAATATTATTTTATCCCGGCAGCTTCTGATTTATGTCAAGGAGATACTTGTATATTGTTAAACCAATGCGTATGTTTATGGTATAAGGAACAGCATCATTGTTTGGTATAAAACGCATATTATCTGTTTTGTTGAATCCCGTTCTGCTGTCTCTTTGGGCAACAATCCTCATTTTGCTGATTATTCCGGTTGGAACCGATAAATATTCCGCCACACTTATCGAAAAAGGCACCTATATGAACGAGCAGGTCGTCCGTTATGACGATCTGGATTATGACGGCAAAAGTGAAAGGATAGCTGTCTTTCATAATAGTCTGGGCACGGCAGGATTGACCGTAGCCAATACCAACGGAGTGCTGGATCAATGGACTTTCAGGGGAAGATACGATTTTGTCCAGGTGCCGGGCACAGTCATCACAGGTGACAGGGATGACGATGGCATGAAAGAGATTTATGTTTTTACCCTTTCCGGTGACTCTGTCTTGTTGCATGTCATTCCGGATTACAGGGATGCAGGAATTCCGCCCGGAAACCGGTTTATTGCAAGGGTGGGAAAACGAAAAAACAAATATGATCCCTACATCTTACCAGCTGAGATGGATGATCTCACAGGGGATGGCATCAAGGAGCTCATTTTTGGGATCGGCACCGGTTACTCGCTAAAACCGAGAACCGTTTTTGCATGGAATGCAGCGAGTGACACCCTTGTGATTTCACCGGAAAGCGGTTACTTTTTGCAGGGGATACTGCAGGAGGATATCGACGGTGATCAGGAGAAAGAAATCATACCTTATGGTTATGCGGCATCGAATGTTCGTGATTCGGCGATTCCTTATCCCGACCGGAATACATGGCTGATGGTATTGAACAGGAAGCTGTTATTTGCTTTCAAGCCCCTGGCATTTCCGGGTCAGTATTCAAACCTGAAACCTGTGGTACTTTCAGGGAACCTACATGCGCCTGTCCTGGCGGCATTGTATCGCCCGCCGGAGAACCAGGGCGATTCAAATATGCTGTTGCGCATTGATCCAAACGGGAAAATCATCAAGAAGCTTCCTGTGCCGGGTAACACCCAGGAGGCTTTTTCCCTGAGGGATAAAAAAGGGTTTTCATGGTTGCTGCTCTGGAGGTCCAGGGAGGGATTCGATCTCTACGATACTTCTTTTATTCTCAGAAAGACGGTTCCTGTATACACGGCGGGTGTTGTCATGCTGATTGACATGGATCAGGATGGCATCCAGGAAGTGGTGATCTCTGATCAGCAAAGAAAGCAGCTGCTGGTTTTTCGAAATGAACTGAATCATCCGGTTAGTCTCTCGGTGGATGGGGAAGGTGAAAAGGGAACTGTTTTTTCATTCCTGAAAAAGAAAGGACAATCCCCCCTGTTTTATATCCAGTCAGGTACCTCCTTTTCCCTGTTTCAATATGGCCTCAACCCGTTGTACAAGATTAGATTTCTGAAATATGCCGGCATTTACCTGAGTATTCTTCTATTTACCTGGCTTGTGCGGAAAATTCAACGGGATCAACTCAGGAAAAAGCAGGAAACCGAGAAAAAGATAACCGAGCTTCAGCTTCAGATTATCCGCAATCAGCTCGATCCGCATTTCATCATGAATGCCGTAAATTCAATCATAGTCAGCATTTCTGATAAGGGGAAGGAAGAAGCCAAACAGCTTCTGCTACATTTCTCCCGGTTGCATCGTTCCTTGCTCATGTCATCCGACCAGATTCAGCGAACCCTGCAGGAGGAAATTGAATTTACCGGGAACTATCTTGCGCTGGAAAAATTCAGGTTCAGGGACAAATTTGATTATCATCTCGATATTGATCCTGCAGTGAATGTGAATATTCAGGTTCCCAAGATGATCCTTCAAATTCATGCGGAAAACGCGCTGAAGCACGGAATAATGCTTCTTGGCCACAGGGGTATGCTGGTCATCCGTGTTCATAAAAGGGGAGAATCTCTTGAGATGGAGATACAGGATGACGGCGTGGGCCGGGAATATGCCCGGACACATGGCGGTGAATCAACCGGGAAGGGATTGGCAGTCATGGAAAACTATTCGCAATTATTCAACCGGTACCATCCGGGAAAAATCAAAACAGAAATTATAGATTTGTATGACGACTCCGGCAATCCTGCAGGAACCAGGGTCAGGATATTAATATCGAACAGGAATGAAAAACCGGAAAAATGAAATCACGGTTGTGAATTGCCTGATCATTGATGATGAAGCGCCGGCAGCAGATGCGCTGACGGAAAAACTGTCATCAGTGAGTTCACAGCTTCGGATCCTCGATAAAATAAATGATCCCAAACAAGCATTGACGAACATTTTACTGAAGAAACCGGACCTGGTTTTTCTGGATATTCAAATGCCCGGCATGAGTGGTTTTGACATCATGGAAGCCCTAAGTCATACCGATGTGAGGCCATTTGTAATATTTGTAACTGGTTTTGACAAGTTTGCCATCCAGGCGATCAGGGCATCAGCGTTCGATTATTTATTGAAGCCGGTTGATGACAGAGAACTCGTCCTGGCTGTTGAGCGGTTCCTTTCCAGGTTCAAGGAAAAGAAACAGGTGATCAGTTACCATCTTTTGCTTGCGCAAACCGCAGGCAAAAAGATCCGGTTTAACACAACAGGAGGATTTATCATGATGAATCCCCAGGATATTGTTTACATCCAGGCCGACTGGAATTACTCGGAGATTCACCTGGGTAAGGAAAAACATGAGGTGGTGACCATGAACCTGGGCTCTATCGAGGAGATCCTTCCCCAGGGAAGCTTTGCCCGCATCAACCGCTCGGTGATCATCAACCTGGCATACCTCGAAAAGGTGCAACGGGGAAAGCGTTTGTGCATACTGCGAAAAGACGGCATCGCTTACGAATTTAAAATACCCATCATGAGGATCAGGTACCTGGAGGGACTGGTTTGATCTGCATTGTGAATTCCGGTGTTTCCTAATCCAAAACAGAGGCTTCCTATAGCAAATATCATCTTTCTCAGTAAGCACGTAAAAACTGACTATTTTTAGCCCAGAATGGAAGTGCTATCCTTTTCACATCACCAATAAGCATATATGCATTTCCCCAATTATCAACCAAGCCCCCGGGCCTTTCAGCGGTTTACTGAAAGGCCTTTTTTTATAATAATGGTTCATCATAATAATGCTTACCTAATCTGGTTTTGATGAAGTATTTGCCGCAGCTATCCGTTATAAATATTCAATAGCCCTGGACTTCAGGCCGGGGTTGGGATATTTGGTTTTCATTAGAATATAAGGGCTTCAGCCCTTTTATATATAAACAATCTTCCCGTTGGCTCCTCATATCGAAGGGTCGAAACAAAACATAGTCCATTTAAACATAAGGGCTAAAGCCCTGATTAATAAACAAATCACCCTTTCTCAGATTCCCCGTCGCCCCCGGCCTAAAGGCCGGGGCTATTGATGTCTACATTGATAATAAGATTGAAATAGCTTCATTTCCTGCCAATACTTTAATGGGCCATTTCCTGGAACTCAATTCATACCTCAGTTTAATCGGAGTAACTCTTTATTCAAATCCAGGTACGCATCTTTATGATGAACCATAATAATCGCAGGTTCAGATATAGGGCTGAAATTGTTTATGTTAAGAATAAGTAATCTTTATCTATTGTCCGAATAATTTTTTTATCCAGGGTAAAAATTCTGCATGAGTTTTCAACGGCTGCAAGAATGATTACCGCATCAATCAATCCAATACCAAGATTACAATAATTACTGCTGCTCGCAAAATCTGCAGCATGTAACAGCGAATCAGACGAAAATTTAATCTTCGGAAGAATCTTCCAGTAAGCCAGTAAATAATTCTTTTCCTTGTCATTCTTCGCACCAAAGATCAGCTCAGAGAAAATAGGTTCAATGGTTATTACCTGTCTATTCTTTAATAATGATTCCATATAGCGAATAAAATCATTATTTTGTTTGAAGAACTCAATCCATACACTTGTATCCACCAGGATCATACTCGTTTATTAATTTTCCTGATATATTCAGCAGAAAATCCCTCTTTGAACTGTAACGGTTCATTCTGAAGTTCTTGGTTAAGTTTTTCAAGTCGTTTGATGTACAACCAATCATTAAGCGCTTTGATAAGGCTGTCTGTAATATTCTTGCCTTCAGAATATTTCTGTACATCGCGGATCAGATCATCAGGCAACAAAGCAGTAACTTTCATATCGGATATTTATTTACGATATACATATACGATACAAATATACGATATATATGGATGATTTTAATAAAAAATATAAGAAAAATTATAGTCTTTGTATCAGACATATCGGTGGGTTACTGAAAGGCCTTTTTTACCTTTCCCACTGATACACAATACCTAAAAGTGTTTTTCTCCAATGTCATAAATTATTTTTACATTTATGACGGATAAAATGAATGAGCATGCCTAAAAAAGTACTTGTTGTTTATTATACTCAAACCGGACAGTTGCGGGAGATCGTGAAATCGGTTACGGCACCGCTGGAAGCAGATCCTGAAATTCACCTTGCTTTTGAAGAATTAAAACCCAGGCCACTATTCCCCTTTCCGTGGACATCTGATGAATTTTTTCAGGCCATGCCTGAATGTGTGAAAGGCATACCCTGTGAACTGGAACCCTTAACTGTTGATGCGCAGGAGGATTTCGACCTGATCATTGTGGCCTGGCAGCCCTGGTTCCTCTCTCCTTCCATTCCTTTTCACGCTTTTTTTCAGCTGGAGTCGACAAAAAAGCTCCTGAACGGTAAGCCGGTCATTACACTGATTGCCTGCCGAAATATGTGGTACATGGCGCAAACACGTATCAAACAATACATTCAGGAGGCCGGTGGCCGGCTGGCAGGTAATATTCTGCTTTATGACAAAGCGCCTAACCTGTTAAGCCTGGTATCGATTATACGGTGGATGTTCAAGGGCAAAAGGGACCGGTACATGAAGATCATTCCCCCTGCCGGAGTCTCCCAGGCTGATATTGACGGCGCAATCCGTTATGGTCTTATTATCAGGGAATCACTGCAGGAGGCAGGCTTTGATAACCTTCAGCCTAAGCTGGTTTCCGCGGGTGCTGTAGATGTCCGTACAGGTCTTGTGATGATTGAAAAGCGCGGTATCGTCATGTTCCGCTTATGGGCAGGGTTTATTTTAAAAAAAGGTCCTTACGGAGCAAAATCGCGCCTTTTGCGTGTCAGGCTCTTCAAGTATTATTTGCTTGCCGTGCTCTACCTGGTATCACCCTTTGCAACACTGCTTTACCAAATTATCAAGCCCTTCCGGGGCAAAACTATTAAAAAACAAATATCTTTATATCAATCAGCATAGGCTGTTATTGATGTTTTTTTTAGTTTTGCACTTTCATTAAAATGTCGGTTCCAAATGTCAAACGAGGTTTTTATCACCAACGTCAGTAAATTCTTACCAAACAGTCCTGTTTCGAATGATGAAATGGAAGAGTATCTGGGCATGATCAATCACAAGCCTTCCAAGGCCCGAAGAATCGTGCTCCGGAATAATGGCATTGTCAACCGGCATTATGCCCTTGAAAAGGGGGGCAAAATTACACACAGCAATGCCGAACTGGCAGCTGCTGCTGTTAATCTTTTGTTTGACGACAGATTTAAAAAGGACGAAGTGCAGTTGCTTGCCAGTGGCACAGCCTCACCCGACCAGGTTATGCCATCGCAGGCATCCATGATTCATGGACTGTTGGATATTCCTTCCATTGAAATAGCTTCATTCTCAGGATCATGTTGTGCCAGTATGCAGGCACTCAAGTTTTGCTATATGTCGGTTCTGTCGGGGAATACCACAAATGCGGTTTGCACCGGTTCCGAAATTTTATCACACTGGATGCTTTCAAAGTATTTTGAGAAAGAAAACGAGAATGAAGGCAAACTCAAAGAAAATCCTCTCCTGGCCTTTGAAAAAGAGTTTCTTCGCTGGATGCTCTCTGACGGTGCCGGAGCCGTTCTTATTGAAAACAAGCCTGCCGGGAAGCTTCCGCTGCGGATCGAATGGATTGACATCCGTTCCTATGCCAACATCAAGGAAACCTGTATGTATGCCGGTGCGGATAAGGGAGAGCATGGTGAATTATTGGGATGGTGCAGGTTTGAACCTGAAGATTGGCTGAATAAATCGATATTTTCACTGAAACAGGATACCAGGATGCTGGGAGAGTTCATTGTTAAGATGGGCGGACAATTTCTGAAAGAGATCATTGAAAGCCGCCATTTCGACATTGGAACCGTTGATTATTTTTTACCGCATCTCTCTTCCGAGTTTTTCAGGGAACCGATTCTCAAGGAACTGGCGGAGCTCGGCATCAATATCGCAAAAGAGAAATGGTTCACCAATCTGTCCACAGTTGGCAATGTTGCCACAGTATCTTTTATTCTTATGCTGGAAGAATTAATCCGTACACGGGAGTTAAAAGCAGGGCAGAAAATCCTGATCCAGGTGCCGGAAAGTGCACGCTTCACCTATGCGTATGCCTTGCTGACGGTATGTTGATTGCAGATTACAGATTACAGATTACAGATTGCATATTGCAGAATACAAAGTGAGGAGGAAGATCCGAAGGCTATGAAGATTGATGAAGTACCTCAGGATGGCGCATACCTGATCAAGGGCAAGATCCGCGATTTATGTTATGCTGTGGATAAGGACGGTCATTATACCAGTACGCTCAGCATGGGATGGAAACCCAAGAACGAGGCCATGCAGCTTGCCTGGGAACAGGTTTATGAACATGTGGAAGAAAAGCGGCAACTGGTATTGGCCGGAAAACTCAGTCCAATTGCATTTTATATGGAGCTGAATATAATGACTCCTTCACTGCTGGCGGAATATACCGGATATTCCCGCTGGAAGATCAAGAGACACCTGAAAATGAAACATTTCGTAAAACTGAGACCGGAAGTGTTAGCGAAATATGCTGAGGCTTTGAATATTACTCCGGCAGAACTGGTTGATTTGGAAAAGCTACGCGAGATAGTAATAAAACATGAAGATTGATTTTCAACATAATCTTGCCGCACACTGTGAAAACGGGGTAACAGCAAACCTCCTGAATTTTTATGGTGTGAAACTCAGCGAGCCCATGATCTTCGGAATGGGATCGGGTTACTTTTTTTCACACATGCCATTTTACAAACTGAACGGAATGGCGGTCACTTCCTTCAGGGTATGGCCAGGTGTAATATTTAAAAGAGTTACCCGGGGGCTGGGAATTCAAGTGAAGCGATATAAATTCAGGAACCCGGAAAAAGCCATGGAAGAACTTGATCATCTTCTGGAAAAGGGCATTCCGGTCGGCATGCTTGTCGGCGTATTTCATTTACCCTATTTCCCGAAAGAGTACAGGTTTCATTTCAATGCGCATAATATTACGGTTTTTGGAAGGGAGGGAGACCGGTACTTCGTAAGTGATCCAATCATGGAACATGTGGAGACACTTTCCCGCGAGGAACTCAGGAAGGTCAGATTTGCCAGGGGTACTTATCCGCCCAGGGGAAGAATGTATTGCATTTCAAAGGTTCCGGAAAAAGTGGATGTCAGACCTGCCATTATCCGTGGCATCCGAAAAACTGCCAAAGATATGCTTACCATACCGATTCCGATGTTTGGCATTGACGGCATCCGTTTCCTGTCCGGGAGATTGCGCCAATGGCCGGTCAAACTGGGTGAAAAATCCGCTATCCTGAACCTCGGACAGGTTATTCGAATGCTCGAAGAAATAGGGACCGGAGGAGCCGGTTTCAGGTTCATTTATGCGGCATTTCTGCAGGAATGTGCTGAAGTATTGCAAAAGCCCTGGCTGAATGATCTGAGCAAAGAAATGACGGGTGTCGGGGATCAATGGCGGGAATTTGCCGTAATGGCGGCCCGCTGTTTCAAGAACAGGGATAAGGGACAGATCACCTATGGTCAATTGGCCGACAGGCTATTGGAAATTGCGGACAAAGAGGAAAAGGTGTTTAGGCAACTCAGGAAAATCAGCCTTTGATGAACGGAAATAATGCCATCCACATAAAAGACCTGACCAAATACTACAGGGGCAATCAGGAACCGGCTGTTGACAAGGTCAGTATGGATGTCTCGGATGGACAGATTTTTGGATTGCTGGGCCCCAACGGAGCCGGGAAAACTACCATGATCCGGATACTTTGCGGTTTGCTGGCACCTACCGGTGGCACCGTGACCGTGGGTGGGTATGCATTGGATAAGGATATCCATAAAATACGGCGGATCATTGGGGTTGTCCCCCAGGAAATTGCATTGTACCCGACTCTTACAGCAGACGAAAACCTCGTGGTATACGGTGGCATATGCGGATTAAAAAAGTATGAGCTGAAAGAAGGCATTAACCGGTGGCTTTCTGTTTTCGGTCTCGAAAAAAGCCGGCACCAGCAAGTGGGTCGGTTTTCCGGAGGCATGAAAAGAAGGTTGAATCTTATTGCGGGACTCCTGCACAATCCACAGATCCTTTTTCTGGATGAACCAACCGTCGGGGTTGATGTTCAATCCAAAAACGTGATCATTGAGAATCTGATGGAAATCAACAAGTTCGGGACCACCATTGTTTATACCTCGCATTATCTCGAAGAAGCGGAAAATCTTTGTTCCCACCTGGCGATTATCGACCAAGGCCGTATTATAGCCCGTGGAACAATGAATGATATCCGAAAGGCCCATAATACGGAAGCCAGGCTGGAGGACATTTTTCTTGAACTTACCGGTAAAGATCTGAGGGACTAAATCATGCGTGCAATACGTAAACTGGTTTACAAGGATTTCCTGGTCATTATCAGGGACAGGGGAGGACTGGCCATGCTTTTCCTTATGCCCATGGCACTGGTTCTTATCATGACCAGTTTACAGGACAATACTTTTAAAGCCATTAACGAAAGCGGAATTAACCTGATCATTCTCAACAACGATCCGGATTCCCTGGGTGCGGCCATCGAACAGGAGATTGTGAGTTCGAACTTTTTCAACACCCACCATTCCATCAACGGACAAAAGCCAACTGAACAGGCAATTATTGATGCTGTTGCAGCCGGAAAGTTCCAGATAGGCATTGTAATTCCGGCCGCTGCAACGCAAAAGATCCGCGAAAGGGTCAGTCAAAATGTAGCTCTTATCTTTTCAGGTGACTCTGCACAAAGCCTAAGCCAGCCTGATTCCATCACAATCATGCTGTATATTGATCCCGCAACCAAAAATTCCCTGCGTTCCTCCCTGCAGGGTTCAATCCGTGAATATGCCAACCGGGTGGAATCGCGAATCGTTTTGAATGAACTTACCCGGGAGATCAACACCCGGTTCATGATGCCGGTAACCAACCTGAATCTCATCAAGCAGGAAATGGTGACATACCAGGAGGTATATGTCGCCCGGGGAAACAAAACTGTGATACCCAATTCCGTGCAACACAATGTGCCTGCCTGGACACTATTTGCCATGTTCTTTATCGTGATACCTTTTGCCAGCGCGATGATCAAGGAACGTGAAGACGGTAGCCTGGCCCGGTTACTTACCATGCCCTGCTCCTATACAAGCATCATGATCAGCAAAATATTGGTTTATTTGCTGGTATGCATGTTACAGTTTGCCCTGATCACACTCATGGGAGTATATCTGTTTCCCATGTTCGGCTTGCCTTCCCTGGCGGTATACGGCCATCTTACCGGACTTACGGTCATGGCTCTTGCCGCAGCCCTGGCTGCCATTGGATACGGGATATCTGTTGGAACCATTGCAAGAACGCATCAACAGGCTGCTATATTCGCCTCCATTTCAGTTGTTATTCTGGCAGCCATTGGAGGAATCTGGGTGCCGGTTTTCATCATGCCGCCCCTTTTCAGGAAGATCAGCGTGGCATCACCCCTGAACTGGGGTCTCAATGGCTTTTACGATATCCTGGTACGCAATGCGCATCTGGCTGATGTCATACACTACGGAGTTTATATGATCCTGTTTTCGCTCCTGTGTTTGCTGATTGCTTTGTATTATCACAAACTGCGTAGAGAATACAACTGAAATCATGACTGAAAAAGTTAAAACAGCGCGCCTGTCGATCATTTCCAACAGCAGCCTGATTGTAATAAAGCTCCTGGCGGGTTTGATAAGCGGATCCGTAAGCATCATTTCAGAGGCCATCCATTCTGGCATGGACCTTCTGGCGGCTATTATAGCATTTTTCTCCGTAAAAATGTCCGATATTCCGCCTGACAGGGAGCATCCTTACGGCCATGGCAAATTCGAGAATGTATCCGGGGTGGTTGAAGCCGTGCTGATTTTCATTGCGGCCGGATGGATCATTTATGAAGCCGTCCATAAAATGATTGCACCGGGACCCATTGAGAACATCGGAATTGGTGCTGCGGTAATGGCTGTTTCCGCCATCGTAAACTTTCTTGTATCGCGCCGGCTTTACCAGGTGGCCAAAAAAACCGATTCCATTGCGCTTGAAGCGGATGCCCTGCATTTGAAAACCGATGTATACACTTCTGTTGGTGTAGCCGTAGGGTTATCACTGCTGTGGATCACTGGCTGGAAGCTTCTTGATCCGCTTGTTGCCATTGCAGTTGCCCTGATGATCATCCGGGAATCGTATCTCCTTCTCCGGAATGCTTTTTCACCACTGCTCGATTCCTCACTTTCGGAAGAGGAAACAAACATCATCCATGAGGTTATTCAAAAAAGAGGTTTTTCTTTTCACCATTTGAGAACCAGGAAATCCGGACGCTACAGGTTCGCCGACCTGCATCTTGAGTTGCCTGAGAATATGATCCTTACGGAGGTGCATAAAATCTGCGACGAAATTGAAGTTGAGATCGAACGAAGAATCAACGATATTGATATTGAAATTCATGCTGAACCCATGGAATCACAACAAATTATAAGTTAAATTTGCTATTATGGAAGATCTTATCAAACAGCTCAAACAAGATATTATTGAAGCACTTTCCCTGGAAGATGTAGTTGCCGATGATTTTGACGCCGACACACCCTTGTTTGTTGAAGGCCTTGGACTTGATTCGATAGATGCCCTGGAACTGATTCTGCTGATGGAAAGAAAGTACGGAGTGAAAATTGAGGATCCCAAGGAGCGACGCAACGTTTTGCGGAATGTCAGGGCTATGGCAGAGTGCATCGTCAATCACCGAAATACGAACGGGTAATGCATCCCAGGGTTTTTGTTACCGGTGTGGGCATTCTCTCGGCTATAGGCAACGGTACCGATGAAACCCTTAACGCATTTAAGAATCTGAAGACAGGCATCGGAAAACTCTCCTTGTTTCAATCGGCTCATGAAAATATTCCCGTAGCAGAAGTCAGGTTCAGTAACCCTGAGCTGGCGGAGCTGGCAGGCGCCCGGGAGGACAGTATGCCGTTTTCGCGCAATACCCTCCTTGCCCTGGTAGCCTCAAAGCAGGCAGTTCATGCCTCGGGATGGACCAGTGTCCGGGAGAAGCATACCGGGATCATCTTTGCCACTACGGTAGGAGGCATGGATCTCAATGAACAGTACTATAAATCACTTCTGGAAAATGCCGAACACAAACAGGTGATAGGGTTGCTTGACAGCGCTGACAGCACGGAGAAAGTGGCAGCTTATTTGGGTATCCGGCATCATGTGACTACCATCTCAACGGCATGTTCTTCATCGGCAAACGCTGTAATGCTTGGGGCAAGGCTGATCAGGAATAATCATCTCCAGAGGGTTCTGGTTGGAGGCGCCGACTCACTCACCAGATTTACGCTCAATGGTTTCAGTGCGCTTGAAATTTTATCTCCTTCCGGTTGTCGCCCGTTTGACAGGAACAGGAATGGCCTGACAATAGGAGAGGGCGCAGCTGCCCTGGTGCTGGAATCAGAGGAATGCGCTGATCCCGGCAGAATCATTTGTGAGGTCTCCGGATATGCGAATGTAAATGAAGCATACCATGCCACTGCTTCCACGGCGGATGGCTTCGGAGCCATCCTGGCCATGAACCGGGCTCTCGAATCCGCATCTCTGAAAGCTTCTGATATAAGCTACATCAATGCACACGGAACAGGCACGGAGATCAACGATCTGTCCGAAGGTATTGCCATTGATAAGGTATTTGGCAGCCAGGTACCCCCGGTAAGTTCTACCAAAGCATTTACCGGTCATACCCTGGGGGCTGCCGGGGCCGTGGAAGCAGTATTCTCCGGTATGGCCATCCGGGATCAGATTGTCCTGCCCGGAATGAATTTTACCGATCCGATGCCGGAACTGTCCTTTCTCCCCAGGCTTAAGATCGAGTCGCGCAGGATAATGCATGTAATGTCAAATTCATTTGGATTTGGCGGAAGCAATACAACACTCATCTTTTCAAAAGCATAACATGAAAGCAGCCATCATAGCAAGTAGTGTTATTTCTCCCCAACAGACCTACAATTCCGACGGTTTCCCGCCTGAATTAATCGAAACCATTGCCGATCATCTTGTTTGTGTGGAACCCGACTACAGGAATCTCCTTAATCCCATCCAGTTGAGGCGAATGCCCCGGATCCTGAAGATGGGCCTTGCCTGTTCGCAAACCTGTATCAACAGGGCCGACGGAATTTCTCCCGATGCGATTATTGTGGGGACAGGCCTGGGATGCCTCGATAATCTTGAGAAGTTCCTGCTTGAGGTGCTCATCAGCAATGAACATGTAACCAGTGTACTGCCATTTATTAATTCAACCCACAATGCCGTGGCTGCCCATGTGGCCATGCTTCTGAAAAACCACAATTACAATATCACCTATTGTCACCGGTGCTTTTCTTTTGAAAGTGCATTGCAGGATGCCCTGCTTCAAATGGAAGAAAAAAAGGCAAAAAATATCCTGGTTGGTGGGATTGATGAATGCACGAATGATTTCATGAAATTGCACGGGTACCTCGGTTACTGGAAAGATCCCCAAAGCAATCTGAAGTTGCTGTCCGGTAAATCCTCTGGAACCATAGCCGGAGAAGGTTCTGCTTTTTTTATGCTCTCGGGCGAGGCAGGTGAAGGAGAGAATCGTGTTCTTCTTGACGGCGTTCATACCTTTTTTACGCCCCAAAAGGCGGACACCGCTGAGATATTGGAGGAGATAGACTGGTTACTGCAGAAATCCGGTTCCAGGCTCGATGAGATTGACGGGGTAATGCTCGGTGTAAACGGCGATTACCGGTTTACTGAACTTTATGATGACCTGCAAAAGAACTGCTTTTCTGACAATACCGAATTTCTTTATTACAAGCACCTTTGCGGGGAGTATTATACATCCAGTGCATTTGCCCTGTGGCTTGGATGCGTTGTCCTCAGGAACCGGCATATACCTGATGCCTTGCGGCTAAACGGAAAATCCGGACATGCCATCAACAACCTTTTAATATACAATCATTTCAGAAACAAAGAGCACTCGCTGATTTTACTGAGATATGGACAGTTTTGATGTAGTCATAGTAGGGGCCGGATTGGGAGGATTATTGTGCGGAAACATCTTGAGC
Organism: Bacteroidales bacterium; assembly: GCA_016930375.1. GTDB lineage: Bacteria > Bacteroidota > Bacteroidia > Bacteroidales > UBA10428 > UBA5072. The sequence goes on from JAFGGU010000050.1 coordinate 14,836, forward strand.
CGTGAAGGATTCAGTGTCTGCATTGTTGAGAAAAACCATAAAGCCGGTGGATCCCTGCAAACCTTTGGAAGGAAAGGCAAAATCTTCAATACAGGACTTAATTATACAGAAAGCCTGGAGGAAGGACAGGTGCTGAATCAGTATTTCAGGTACTTTGGGATCATGGACAAACTGAAGCTTCGGAAGCTTGACACCACAGGTTTTGATGTGATTGATTTTCCCGACCGGCAATATTGTTTAGGCATGGGCCAGGAAAACTTTGTGAATATCCTGGCTGAACAATTCCCCTCAGAAAGAGGCGCATTGAAAACCTATACGGAAAAACTGGGAAAAATTTGCTCCTCCATCTCATTATATACACTGCAGGATAAGCAGCATAGCATCATCGGCGACTATGACCTGGGTACCGGAGCTCACGATTATATCAGTTCCGTTTTGTCCGATGACCGCCTGCGGAACATTGTTGCCGGGAACAATCTGTTGTATGCCGGTCATCAACAGAAAACACCTTTGTTTATCCACGCCCTGATCAATCATTCGTTTATTGAAAGCGCCTGGCGGGTTGTGGATGGTAGTCACCAGTTGGTAAATCTTCTGACCAGCAGTATTGTTGCCAATGGTGGCACAATCCTGCGAAGTCATAAAGTACAAAAACTTGTTGCTGAATCCGGAAGGATTAAGTATGCACAGGTACATGACAAGGAGCCTCTATTCGGGAAGTACTTCATTGCCAATGTGCATCCTGACCAGCTGATTGACATGGCAGACAGGGCCTTGTTAAAAAAGGCATTTGGGTCCAGGATCAGAAGCCTGGAAGATACAATGGGCATGTTCACACTCTATCTTGTGTTTAAGAAGAAGACATTTCCGTATATCAATCATAACTTTTATCATTACAACCAGGATAATGTATGGATTGCTTCAGATTATAAGCCGGAGAAATGGCCGCAGAACTACCTGCTGATGACTACGGCAACCTCCGGGTCACTTGATTTTGCCGAAAGCGGTTCCATATTGACCTATATGGATTATAATGAACTGAAGAAATGGGAACTCACATTTACCGGCAATCGGGGAGGGGAATACCTTGAGTTTAAAGAGAAAAAAGCAGAGCAATTGTTGAATGCCGTGGAAAAGCAATTTCCGGGGATTAGAAGGTGCATTGAAGCCTGTTATACTTCAACACCGCTGACATGGAGGGATTATACTGGTACTCGCTCCGGTTCCGCTTACGGAATACTGAAGGATCATAACCGGCCGCTTGAATCCGTTATCCCTGCCAGAACAAAAATTCCCAACCTGTTCCTCACGGGTCAAAATACCAATGTTCATGGAATTTTGGGAGTCAGTATCAGTTCGGTAGTGACTTGCAGTGAATTGATCGATATCCGCTACCTGGTGGGCAAGATCAGAAATGCATAAAAAATAACATAATCAGACCTTAAAGATGAAATACGATGTAGTGATCATAGGCAGTGGACTCGGGGGATTGGAATGCGCCTATATTCTGAGCAAGGAAGGATACAATGTGTGTGTGCTGGAAAAGAACAGGGTTCTTGGAGGATGCCTTCAGACTTTTTCCCGATGCGGGACAGTCTTTGATACAGGCATGCATTATATCGGAGGCATGGATGAAGATCAGATCCTGTACAGGTTATTCGAATATTTTGACCTCAACCGAAGATTGAATCTCAAGAGACTGGATGAGGACGGGTATGATATTATAAGATACGACGGCAGGGATTATAAATTTGCCATGGGCTATGAAAGATTTGCGGATACTATGATTGAACAATTCCCCAATGACCGCATCGCGATTCAAAAATATGTTTCCAAGATGAAGGACATCCGGGATTCGGTTGACCTTTATAACCTCGAAAATATTTCATCTTCCAACACCAGTTATCTGAATTACTATGGCCTGAGTATCGCAGATTTTCTCGATTCCATTTCCGGCAATGAGATTTTGAAAAATGTACTGGCCGGTCTGGCCCCTTTGTACGGAGGCATGCGTGAAACGTCCCCGCTTTATATCCCAATGATCATTCATTCCTCTTATATCGAGGGAGCATACCGTTTCATCGGCGGGGGCTCGCAGCTCAGTGATGTTCTGGCTGAATCGGTCACTTCATTTGGAGGCACCATCCTGAAGAAGGCGGAAGTCACCAAAATCCACCATGAACATGGCAGGATCACTAACGTGGAAATCAACCATGAGGAAAGGATCGAGGCCAATCATTATATTTCGGACATCCATCCGAAAACCTTGCTTGGTTTATTGGATCACGGCGCTTTCAAGCCGGCTTACACCAAAAGGATCAACGGCATTGGTGAAACCTACGGAATGTTCACCGTTTACCTGGCTATGAAGGAAAACGCCTTCAGGTACATCAACAAAAACTTCTATTGTTATCATGTAAAGGATCTGTGGCGCGATTTTCATTACACCGATGACATATGGCCCGGCGGCTACATGGTCCATTTCTCACCGGTAGCAGAGAATATGGAATTTACCGATGCCGTCATCGTTAATACAATCATGCGATGGGAGGAAGTACTGCCATGGGTGAACACTACTGTTGAAAACCGGGGGGAAGAATACCAGGCTTTTAAACAAAGAAAGACTGAGCTGATCATGAGAGATCTCGAGAATGATTTTCCGGGCATCGGCCATGCGGTAAAATTCATTTATAATTCTTCTCCGCTTACCTATCGCGATTATACAGGAACATGGGAAGGGTCGGTGTATGGCATACAAAAGGATTATAATAATCCCATGAAAACCTTAATTTTGCCCCGAACTCATTTGAGCAACCTGTTCCTTACCGGGCAAAATATCAATGTGCATGGCGTTGTAGGAGTTACCATCGGCGCTTTTCTGACCTGTTCGGAATTGCTGGGGAAAAAGCATCTGATGAATAAAATGAAAAATGTCGGGTAAAAAAAGATCGAGTTTCCGGAGGTTCCTGGTTTGGTTTCTGCTGGGATTAATAGTCATCATCGTGGCTTCGGTGGTATACTTTGCCATCGTTGCCATTGACCGTCCACCTGAAATCACTGATTTATCGAGCCTCGAAACGAAAAGGATCAGCCTGGGAAAGGATACCTATACTTATGGCAACAACTGGCTTCGAAAAAGCGAAAGCGGACTCTGGGAAGCTTATCTCGAAGGAAAGCCTTTCGACCGGGGAGTCGCTTTCGGGCAGCTGACCCGTGAATTGCTTTATTACCAGGAAACATCCTTTGTAGAGCAGATCAGGGAGATTGTGCCTTCTGAAAACTACCTGAAGCTGCTGAAATATTTCACTGCATTCTTTAACCGGAACCTCGACAAAAACATACCGGATGAATACAAGGATGAAATTTACGGCACTTCATTTGCCTGTAGTCCGGAATACGATTTCATCGGTTCGGGATACCAGCGTCAGCTGAATTACCATGCCGCTCACGATATCGGGCATGCATTACAGGGTTTGAACCTGGTCGCCTGCACATCTTTTTCAGTTTGGAATGGCAGAACCATGGATTCATCCTTGCTGATCGGCAGAAATTTTGATTTCTATATGGGGGAGAAATTTGCCGAAAATAAAATTGTATGTTTTGTGAACCCCTCAGATGGTTATCGGTTCATGATGATCACATGGCCCGATCTGATTGGCGTGGTTTCAGGCATGAATGAAAAGGGGCTCACGGTAACCATCAATGCCGCCAAATCCACTATACCTGCGCAGGCTGCAACGCCTGTGACGATCCTTGCCAGGGAGATCCTTCAATATGCCGCCACCATTGAGGAAGCGTGGAATATTTCCCAAAAGCGGAATTTGTTCGTCTCCGAATCCATTATGATTGGTTCAGCCATCGATAATAAAACGGTTGTCATTGAAAAATCACCCGACAGGAGTGATCTGGTTGATCCGGAGTCCGACAGGATCATATGCTCCAACCATTTTCAGGGAAAAGCATTCGCGGAAGACAGGATAAATCTTGAAAATATCAGGGAATCGGATAGTTTTGAGAGGTACAGACGCGTGGAAGAGCTGGTGAGCCGCCAGGGAACTTTTGATGTCAGCACCATGGTGGATCTTTTGCGTGACCGGCTTGCTCTGGGAGACAAGGATGCCGGCATGGGAAATCAGTTGGCCATTAACCAGCTGATCGCCCATCATGCAGTAGTTTTTAAACCCAATAGCCTTCAGGTATGGGTTTCAACGGCTCCCTGGCAACTGGGGAAATTTGTAGCCTACGATCTGAAAAAGGTCTTTGGCCTTGGAAAAGCTGATATCCAGTCGCATCGTGAAATTTATGATGCATCATTGACCATTCCCGCCGATACATTTTTAAATACCCGTGCTTATCGGGATTTCAGGCGGTATCAATCCATGACCATGCAACTTTACCAGTTCAGGAAAAATAAGGAAGCGCTTCCCGGGGATTTTGCCGAAAACTACATCCGGCTAAATCCGGCATTGTTTCTCACGTATGCGCGCCTTGGTGATTACTATCATGAAATGAAGAACTTCGACCAGGCATCTGCGTGTTATACCCAGGCGCTGAAGCAGAAACTGCCCGGAGCGGGTGAAGAGAAGAAACTCAGTAAAGTATTGGAAGAACTACGCAATAAAACAAATCATGGCAATTCCCGAAATTGAAACCAGAAGTCTTGAAGAAATCAGGCTTTACCAGGAAAAGGAATTGGAGGGACTGCTGGCATACCTGCAGAAAAACTCCAAATTCTATGCTTCTTTATTTAAACGACACAGGATCGACATTCAAAAAATCAAAACACTGGATGATCTGCTGCTGATTCCGCCTACCACCAAGGAAGACCTTCAGTCTCGCGGTTCCGATTTTGTCTGCGTCGACAAGAGTCAAATTGTGGATTATATCACTACTTCCGGCACACTGGGGGAACCGGTGATCTTCGCCATGACGGACAATGATCTGAATCGTCTTGCCTTCAACGAATATCTGGGCTTCAGATGCGCAGGTCTGACCAGCCATGATGTTTTTCAGCTCATGACCACCATCGACCGAAGGTTCATGGCCGGACTGGCTTATTTCCTCGGTTCAAGGATGCTGAAAGCGGCCATGATCAGGGTTGGGAATGGCATACCTGAATTGCAATGGGACTCCATTCAGCGGTTCTCGCCAACCACGCTTGTTGCCGTGCCTTCATTCCTTCTTAATATCATTGACTATGCTGAAAAGAACGGGATCAACCACCATGAATCCAGCGTGAAAAAGGTGGTCTGCATCGGTGACTCAATCCGTAACACCGATTTCAGTTACAATACACTGGGGAAAAAAATATCCGAGCGCTGGCCCGAAATAAAGCTTTATTCTACTTACGCCTCTACAGAAATGGCCACATCTTTTACAGAATGTGCTTTTGGAGTAGGGGGGCACCACCATCCCGACCTGATCATCGTTGAATTCCTGGATGAACATGACAAACCGGTACCTCCGGGTATTCCCGGGGAAGTCACTATTACCACGCTGGGAGTGGAAGGTATGCCCTTGTTACGGTTTAAAACAGGGGACATTTCAACGGCACATGATGAACCCTGTCAGTGCGGGCGAAATTCAATACGCCTGGGACCTGTCATTGGCCGGAAAAAGCAAATGATCAAATTCAAGGGAACAACATTGTATCCGCCGGCTTTGTATGATATTCTGGAGAATATCGAAGGCATTGCCAATTATGTAGTGGAAGTATACACCAATCAGGTAGGTATTGATGAGATACTGATCAGGATTGGCGCAACTGATCCTTCGGAGAGTTTTGAAAAAACAATCAAGGATCATTTCAGGGCCAAACTCCGGGTGGCACCATCCATTTCCTTTGAAACGCCGGATTATATAAACAGCCTTCAGCATCCGCCGATGAGCAGGAAACCGACGAAGCTGATTGACAGGAGGTAGTAGAAAGTAAACAGTAAACAGCCCGTGAACAGCCGGTAAAAGGTAAACGGTACCTATCACTGTTTACCTTCTACTTTTTACTTTTTACTGTTTACTTTTTACTGTTTACCGTTCACCGGCTGTTTCCGGTTCCTGCTGACTCAGGCAATGCCAGCTACCCAGGCCCCAGATGATTTCAACAGAGTCCAGTCCGATCACCGGCCTGTCCGTAAAACAGCTTTCCAGTATTGAAATTGCCTTGCTGTCCTGTTTACACCGGTAGGTCGGTACCATAACCCCGGCATTGGCAATGTAAAAGTTGGCATAGGATACCGGTAATCTTTGTCCCTCGTAATACATGGGTTCCGGCATGGGAAGTTCAATAATATTCAATGGCTTGCCATTGATAAGTTTTACTTTCCCGAGGGTGCTCAGGTTTTCCTTCAGTGGTATATAATTTGCGTCGGACTTATGATGCTCTACCATGGATACTACAGTATCCTCACTTACAAAACGCGTGAGATCATCGATATGACCATCGGTATCATCACCCTCAATGCCTTCACCAAGCCATATTACCTGTTCCACACCATAATAATCCATCAGGTATTTTTCAATTTGCTGTTGATTCAGATCTGGATTCCTGTTAGGATGTAACAGGCAGGAAGTGGTTGTAAGCAAGGTTCCTTTTCCGTTAAAATCAACAGAACCACCCTCCATGACTATGTCGGGATGGAAAACCGGCAGGCCAAGTATTTTACCGACCCGCTGAGGTATTGTTGTATCAAGCTCCGCCGGATATTTGCCGCCCCATCCATTGTATTTCCAGTTGACAATGGCTTTGGGATTCTCAGCGCCCGGATCAATAACAAAAGCCGGTCCATGATCACGGCACCAGGCATCATTGGTGGCAAGCCGGTGCAATTTTATATTTTCCATGTTAACACCTGCCTCCTGAAGCTCCAGCGTAACTTTATCCTCCATTTCTTTCCCGGTCACATTGATATTCACCAGTTCTTTCCTGGCCAGTTCTTTGATAAAGCGGTGGTAAAAGGGAAAGATCGTATGAATTTTTCCGGGCCACGAAGCTTCGTTATGCGGATAGCTTAACCAGGTTGCGGAATGCCTTTCCCATTCTGCAGGAAAGTAATATCCCAGTTCACGGGGAGTAACGTTTGCGAAGATCGTCATCCGGAAACTCAGGGTTTTAAATAACGGTTCAGCAGAGGCTTGTACGTGTCAATCCGCCGGTCGCGCATGAAGGGCCAGTGTGTCCGGTAGAAATCACTTCGTTTTACATCGATCTCTACAACATGAATATCTTCCCTGTCATGGGGAGCTTGGTAAAGCACTGTTCCGAATGGATTGGATACGAAGGAACCTCCCCAGAATCTCATTTCCTTTTCCTGCCCGGTCCGGTTAACCGCTACCACATGCACTCCGTTTGCTATGGCATGAGACCGCTGGATAGTTTGCCACGCCTGATATTGCTCCTGGTTGACGTCATCTGTCTGTGCAGATGCCCAGCCAATAGCTGTGGGATAGAAAAGTATTTTAGCACCCATGAGACTGGTAATGCGGGCAGCTTCGGGATACCACTGGTCCCAACAAATCAGCACGCCGATACGGCCAAACCGCGTGTCAAAGACCCTGTATCCGTCATCACCGGGCGCAAAATAAAACTTTTCATAGAATCCCGGGTCATCGGGGATATGATTCTTTCTGTACCTGCCCAGATAAGAACCATCAGCATCAATAACAGCGGCTGTATTAAAATGAATGCCGGCATCGACTTTCTCAAATAATGAAGCGATAATTACGACCTGAAGTTCCCCGGCCAGTTTCTGAAGTTCCCCTGTTGTGGGTCCGGGAACTGTTTCAGAGAGATTAAAATTCTCGTATGCTTCTGTGTCACAAAAATACTGTGATGAAAACAGTTCCTGCAAACAGACTATCTGGGCACCCTGAAGAGCCGCCTGGCGAATTGAATTGACTGTCTTTTCCAGGTTGGATCTCACATCGGCATGACAGGTGGTCTGTATGAGCCCTATTTTAATGTTGTTATGATTCAAGAGCATTTTTCATGTAAAAATAGGGAAATTGTGATTTTTTCAAACGATCTGCGGACATGTATCACATTTTCTGCAGAAAATCGGCAATATTGGCAGCTATACCTTCCAGAAGCCTTTCCCTGGATTCGATAGCGGCCCAGGCAATATGGGGCGTGATTATCAATTTTTCGGGGTGATCAAGATGGAGCAAAGGATTCGATTCTTCCGGAGGTTCTTTACTCAGAACATCCAGGCATGCACCGCCGATAAGGTTCTCATTCAGGGCACAGGCCAGGTCACTTTCATTAACAATGCCTCCACGACCTGTATTGATCAATATGGCATTGTCTTTCATTTTGCGGAGTTGTTCATAACCGATCAGGTCACGTGTTGAATCGGTGAGCGGACAATGCAGGGATATGATATCACATTCCGAAAGCAGGTTGTTGAGGGGTATGTGCTGGTAACCGGCATCAAGGTTCTTCCCCGATGTGGAATAATAATAAACTTTAGCCCCGAACGCAGAAGCAACTTCCGCAACTCTTTTACCAATGGTTCCCATGCCGATGATGCCCAATTTCTTACCGGAAAATTCCGCAAATGGTCTGCCGTGATGGGTAAACAAATGGCTGTGAGTGTAAAGTCCCTGCTTCACATAATCATCATAATACCGGGTATTGCCCATCAGATAAAAGAGCATGGAGAAGGTATGCTGTACAACGCTTTCGGTAGAGTAACCCGCAACATTTTTTACGGTTATGCCTTTGCCGGCGGCATAATCGAGATCCACATTGTTCATACCGGTTGCAGCTACACAAATCAGTTTTAAGGAAGGACAGGTATCCATTGCCTCTTTGTCGATCACAACCTTATTGGTGATCACAATTTCCCGTCCGTGCATTCTCTCAGTTTTCAGTTCCGGAGGAGTAGATGGGTATACCGTAAGATTACCCAATTTGGTCAGTCTGTAAAATCCGGTTGTCTCACCCAGTGTTTCAGCATCAAGAAAGACAATTCCAGGCCTTTTCATATGGTTTTGTTTTAGAGATCAAGCAGTACCTGGTTTTTGAGAATATCATCCAGTGTTTCGCGCTCACGGATCAGGTAATCTTTGCCTTCATGTATCAAAACCTCGGGTGGCCTCAAACGCGAATTATAGTTGGATGCCATGGTAAAACAATAGGCTCCTGCATTCAGGAACGCCAGATAATCACCTTCGCGGACATCATGGATTTTTCGGTTCCAGCCGAAGGTGTCGGTTTCACAAATATAACCGACGACCGTGTATATCCGGATTTTTCCTTTGGGATTGGATACATTGATAATCTGGTGATAGGCATCATAAAACATGGGGCGTATCAGATGATTCAATCCGGTATCAAGTCCGGCAAAAACCGTTGATAGCGTTTGCTTGATCACATTCACCCTGGCAAATAAATAACCTGCTTCGCTCACCAGGAATTTACCGGGTTCAAATATCAGTGTCAGGTCCCGGCCGTATTCTTTGCAGAATTTCTTAAAGAGCCGTGACAGGTCCTTGCCGAGACTTTCGATATTGGTAAAATAATCATCGGGTTTATAGGGTACCTTGAAACCGCTTCCGAAATCAACATAGTCAAGATCAGGGAATTCCCTGGCAACATTGAGCATGATTTCGGCTCCCCTCAGAAAAACTTCCACGTCGAGTATGTCTGAACCGGTATGCATGTGCAGACCTTCCACATGGATATTGGTGGCCTCGACTACCCGGTGAACATGCGGCATCTGGTAAATTGAAATTCCAAATTTGGAATCGATATGACCTGTAGATATTTTATTGTTACCTCCTGCCAGAATGTGCGGGTTAATGCGGATACAAACCGGTATTTTATCACCATGTATATTTCCGAACTGTTCCAGTATCGAAATATTGTCGATATTGATCTTAACGCCCAGCTTAACACCCTCGAGAATTTCTTCAATGGAAACGCAATTGGGTGTAAATATGATATCCTGAGGCTGGAAGCCGGCTTTAAGACCAAGTTGCACCTCCTGAATGGACACTGCATCGAGACCGCTGCCAATATTCTTAAAGAATCGCAATACGTTCAGGTTATTCAGGGCCTTGCAGGCAAAATTTATTCTTACATGGATATCCTTGAATGCATGAAGCATTTTTTCATATTGCTGCTTCATTTTGGATGTCTGGTAAATGTAAACCGGTGATCCGTACTTTTCCACCAGTTCAACTACGTCAACACCATCAATCTGGTATCGGTTGTGTACTAAATTCATCTTTACTGGTAATGTGTATGTCAGATTAACTATTTTTTACGTGTTCTCTGATTGGCCTGTTTTGACATTTCCTCGAGTCGTTTCTGGAAATTTGATTTTTTCACTGGTTTGGACTTTTTTTCTTCAATCTTCCTGAGAATTTCCTTTTCATCGATCATTTGTTTGAAAAAATAATTCTGACCAATGGTGATCATGTTGGCAAGGAAGTAATAATAGGTAAGACCTGAAGACAAGTTATTCAGCATGAACAGGAACATAACCGGCATTATGTACATCATGGTTTTCATACCCGGCATCTGTTGCGTGGTAGCGCTGGTATCACTCATTTTCATGCTTATTATGGTCGATATGGTCATGAGGAGGTTAAAGAGGCTCAGATGGTCTCCCAGGAGAGGGATATTGGTACTCCAGGTAAGTATGGGATCATAGGTCGACAGGTCCTTGGCCCAAAGGAATGCCTCCTGACGCAGTTCAATAGAGGTGGGGAAGAACCTGAACATGGCAAAAAGGATGGGGAACTGAAGCAGCATGGGCAGACATCCTCCCATGGGACTGATACCGGCTTTTTTGTAAAGTGCCATGGTAGCCTGCTGTCTTTCAACTTCCTTGCCCTTGGGGTACTTGGCAGTAAGCTCATCTACCTGGGGTTTTAAAACCTTCATCCTCGCTTGCGATAGATAGGATTTATAGGTAAGCGGCAGTAAAGCAACTTTAATGATGATTGTAAGAAGAAGAATGATCAGGCCATAGTTACCGATGAACCGGCTTAGCCAGTCGAAAATAGGTATAATCACGAACCTGTTAATCCAGGAGATAATGCCTTTTCCAACCGATACGAGCTCTTCCAGTTTATACTCCTTGTATTTCTTAAGCAGTTTGAATTTATTGGGTCCGAAAAACATTTTCATTTTCAGTGTTTCTCGATCCAAACGTTGAAAGGGTATACCCAGTTCAGCCCTGAAATTTTTGAGGTATTTGCTTTCCTCCGGCAGTGAAGTGGATTTTACCAGGGCATTGGAGAAAGCCTCATCTGCAATAATCACCGAGGAAAAAAACTGGTTCTTAAAGGCAACCCATTCCACCTGGGTGGGTATGTCCTGCTGCTGAACATCCTTGTTTGCACCGGCTCTGAAAAAATCAACATCTTCCTTGTGATGCCGGAAGTACAGGGAGGTATACTGAATCTCATTTTTCTTAAGCTGTTCATGCTGCGGGATGTTGGCTTCCCAGGTCAAATCGAGCGCAGATGGATCACGGGTCACTATATCCTTCATCCCAACCAGATGGATGTTAAATCCTACCATATAACTGCCGGGTTCCAGAACATAGCTGTACTCAATGTATTTACCTTCATTCACGGTGAGTTTCATGATAAGGCTGTCGCGCTGCACTGTTGCATTGCGGGCAAGAGAGTCAACCGCACCGAAATACAATTCATTGGTTGAAACAGGCTTATTCTGGTTATAAAACATAAGTCCGAATTGGGTTGAATCCCCATCAAACAATATCACAGGCTGCCTGTTAAAGTCTTTGTATTCTTTCAGCTCCACGGAATAGGGTCTGCCTCCTTTGCTTGAAACAGTAAGTTTTATAAGATCATTCTCTATAACGTAGAATTTATTTTCACCTGCTGCTGTTGCGGCAAATTCACCCAATTCACTTTCAAGTTTCTGCGTATCGAATGAATCGGGCGCAGTAATGCTTTGTGGAATGGTGTCCACCTGAAAGCTTCGGCCGATGGTATCAGCCAGAATTCTTGCCTGTTCCGCAATTCTGGCAGAATCAGCACGCCGTCTTTGTTCCTCCAGTTCCTTTTTGTCTGGCGCCTGAAATACCCCCCAAATTATTAAAATGGCTGCTATCAGTAAGATACCAAAAATTGAGTTTTTATCCATTAGTTATGCTTTAACTTAGTATAGTTTTATGTTCAATAGGATCAGATTGTGGATTTGATAAAATCAACAAACAGTGGGTGTGGTTTTAGCACAGTACTGTGGTATTCCGGGTGAAATTGAACACCTATAAACCACTTGTGCGTAGGGATCTCCATAATTTCCACCAGGGAAGTCTCGGGATTCACGCCTGCAGAAATCATACCTGCATTCTCAAAAGCAGCAAGGTACTTGTTGTTGAACTCATAGCGATGGCGGTGCCTCTCGGTGATTTCAGAAAGTCCATATGCTTCAAAGGTGCGGGTTCCTTTCTTAATGATACACGGATAAGCCCCGAGCCTCATTGTTCCCCCCTTTTCAGTGATTCCTTTTTGTTCCTCCATCAGATCAATGACCGGATCGGGCGTTTTAAGCGACATCTCCGTGGAATGGGCCTTCTCGAGGTGCAGCACATCTCGGGCAAATTCAATAACTGCGCATTGTAAACCCAGACATATCCCGAAGAACGGTATGTTATTTTCACGCGCATACCTGGCTGCCAGTATTTTGCCTTCAATTCCCCTGTCACCGAATCCGGGGGCTACCAGGATACCACTATGTTCCTTCAGCAGGTCGATATAATTGCTTTCATCGATATCTTCTGAATGAATATAATGGACCTCTACATGACATTCGTTGGCGGCACCGGCATGCTTGATGGACTCATTAATAGAAATATAGGCATCGGGTAATTCCACATATTTACCCACCAGCGCAATCTTAGTGCTGATTTTAGAATGATGAAGCCGTTTGAGGAATTTATTCCAGGGCCCCAGGTCGGGGGTACCTGAAAAATCCATGCCCATTTTTTTCAGAACGGTCACATCAAATCTTTCTTTCTGCATTAAAATGGGAACTTCATAAATGGTGCTAACGTCAATGGACTGTATAACAGAATCTGAGTCCACGTTACAAAAGAGAGCAACCTTTTTGCGCAGGTCATCACCGAGTTCGTGTTCCGTTCTCAGCACCAGTATGTTGGGTTGCACGCCATTCTCGAGAAGCATCTTTACAGAGTGCTGGGTGGGTTTGGTTTTTAATTCGCCGGACGCTTTAAGATAGGGCACGAGGGTGAGATGTATATTCAGCACATTCTGATCACCCATTTCCCATTTAAGCTGACGAACGGCCTCCACATAAGGCAAAGATTCTATATCGCCAACGGTACCGCCTATTTCAGTGATCACAAAATCATATTTGTTTCGACCTCCCAGGAGCTTGATCCTCCGTTTTATTTCGTCGGTGATATGGGGGATCACCTGTACTGTTTTGCCAAGATAATCACCCCGGCGTTCCTTGTTAATAACCGACTGGTATATCCGGCCTGTTGTAACATTATTGGCCTGGGATGTTGGGATACCGAGGAACCTTTCATAATGGCCGAGATCGAGGTCAGTTTCAGCCCCGTCCTCGGTGACATAGCACTCTCCATGTTCATAAGGATTCAGTGTTCCGGGATCCACATTTATGTAGGGATCCAGCTTTTGAATGGTAACTTCATAACCTCTGGCCTGTAATAATTTGGCCAGTGATGCTGAAATAATACCCTTTCCCAAGGAGGAAGTAACACCGCCTGTAACAAAAATATACTTTGTTGGTATCAAATTGCCCTGATGTTTAATACGTATTAGATTGCTCAATCATCCATGTCATCGATCATACTGATCTTCCGGTTAAGAAGTTCGATGTCTTTTTTTGTATTTTCAATTTTTGATTCCACGTCCCTGATCACGGATTCTGCATTTCTTGAGCGGGCAAAGAAACCAATGTTGTTTTCCCACAAAACGATATCACTTTCAAGCTGCTTTAAGCGGGTTATATACTTTTCACGTTCCTGCCTGATGCGCTGCATTCCATTAGGTTTCTCAAGAAAATCCTCGAGTTTGGTTTTGAACTTGAGCAGGTTCCTGTGACTATCGTCAATACGAAGAGCATCAAACTTTTTGTTGACGGCTTCCCGGTATTTTTCCTGTATTTCGTCTTTGTCTTTCAAGGGTACGAAGCCAATTTCTGACCACTGACGTTGAAAATCATTCAGATTTTTCAGACTGTCTTCCGCGTTTTCAGTAATCTGAAATTCTTCGATCTGTTTAATCAATTCTAATTTCTTTTGCAGATTGCTGCCGAAAGAACTGTCAATTTCGGAGAAATGCTTCGACTTTCTTTCAAAAAAAGTGTCACAGGCTGAACGAAATCTTTTCCATACTTTTTCCGATTGTTTATGGTGAACAGGTCCAATCTCTTTCCATCTTTGCTGCAGGGCAATAAGCTCCTCGGTTGTTTTCCTCCATTCATTGCTGTCACGCAGGGATTCAGCCTGAATGCACAGATCGATCTTCAGTTGCAGGTTGTTGTTCTGTTCCTCTTTAAACACCCCATAGAATTCACGTTTTCGGTTGAAGAACGTATCACAGGCATCACGGAACCTTTTGTATATTTTGGCATTGTCTTTTTTAGGAGCAAAACCTATTGATTTCCATACTTTCTGCAATTCCATCAATTCATGGGACTTGTTGGTCCAGTCTTTATTTGAATTGATTTCCGTGTTGCACAGTTCTTCTGCCTTTTCGCACAATGCATTTTTTGTATCCAGGTTTTTCTTCTGCTCGGTTTTGAGATCGACGAAATGTTCCTGGTGTTTTCGGTTGATCATGGAGGTTGCTTCCTTAAACCTGTTCCATATCTCAATTCGCATTTCTGCAGGAACCGGTCCAATTTCACGCCACTGGTCATGAAGATCCTGCAATATGCGGAAGGCCTCAACCACATTTGATTCAAGGAGCAATTCCTCAGCCTTTTCGCAAAGATGAATTTTAGACTCCAGGTTTTTCCTGAGATCCAGGTCACGCAATTCCTGGTTTATGCGGATATAATCGTAAAATGCCTCAACATGGTGGTGATAGGTTTCCCACAGATCCTTAACATTTTGCTGAGGAACGGGCCCCAGGGAACGCCATCTCTTTTGTAATTCCCTGAATTCCTGGAACGTACGGTTGATAGATTCTTTGTTATTCGTGAGTTCCTTGATCTCTTCGATGATTTTATATTTTTCTTCCAGGTTGTGATGCTTCTGATCGTCCTGTGTTTTATTAAACTCGGCTTTCAGGTCACGGTATCTTTTAAGCTGTTCCTTAATTTCACTCTCGTAAGGATCGTCTTCAACCTTGAAATCTTCGAGTTCGCCACCCTGCTCAACAAAAGCTTTTCGCTTTTTCTCTATTTCGGCTTTGTGCTTTTTATAATAGTTGATTTTAATGTTCTCAACATCATTGATGATGGTTTCCACCGGCCGCGATGACAATAATTCCGCAAGCATTGCAATTAACTCAACCTTGCTCAAAACGGAAAGATTGGGAGGTTCTATTTTTTTTTCCTCCTCGGTGCCTGCCTCATTTTGGGTTACCGGGGGGATCTCATGATGATCACCGACTTCCTTAAAAATACCATGAAACTCTTCGGCTTTATGATCCGGCAAATCACCCTTAATTGAAGGCGAAAGTAACTCTTCTTCTTCATGCTTACCCAAAGATTCAACATATTCCATATCAGAAGAATCGGAGAGATGAGGTTCAGCAGTATTTTCAGCTGAGTCAGATTTGGCAGTTTCTTCTGCCAAAGGCGCTAATGGATCCGTATTATCAGTGACACTATGTGTATCATTGATTTGTTCATTGCGAACAGTACTATTTGAGTCACTCATTTACAGTAATTTATCAAAAAAACCACCCTGTGAAAACAAAGTACGAAAATATACATTAATGACTAATAGTCAAAGTTTTTTAGTTGAAATATGGCCTATTTACAGGCTTCCTTCAACAATTGCGTCGTAAGTGGTTGTTTTGATTATAGATAAGCTACTCAGATACCAGCCAGTCTTTGGCTTCTTCGACGGTATCAAAAACATGCAGGTTCATTTGTGTAATGGTCTGAACAATCCTGAGCAGGATCTTTTTTCCACCGGTAATACCAACGACGGCTTCTCTGGCAGTGAGTTCCTTGGTGTGTTTACCGGCTTTTTTGATTTCTTCAAGAACTTCACCGTAAACAAAGCTTCCGGAAAAGTCAACGAGCATAAGGAGATTTTTTTTACCTTCCGCTTTTACTTTCTCCCGGAAAGAATTGGTTTGTTTTATCGTGGTTAGAAATTCTTCATTGGTTTTAATGTTGGTATAATCAACAAAGTAGATCATCTTACCCTTGTGTTCAATAAATCTTGCACCTTCAGCCATATCTGTTATTATTGGTAATTTAAATACGTACAAAGCCAGTTTAGGTTTCCTAATCCGCTTCTGAATTAATAATTTCTTATACTAGGTACCTTTAATATGCAATCCGCATTCCTTATGACCCTGATCCTCCCACCACCATCTGCCGGCTCGCGTATCTTCACCGGGATTAATGGCTCTTGTACAAGGTTGGCATCCAATGCTGGGAAATCCCTTATCGTGAAGTTCATTATAGGGCACCTGGTATTTACGGATATAATCCCATACCATTTTCTCTGACCAGCTGTTAAGAGGATTAATTTTTATCAACTGATACGTTTCGTCCCATTCAATTACATTTGTATTGAACCGGTTCAGGGTTTGATCTTTCCTTATGCCGGTTATCCAGGCTTGCATTCCGTGCAACGCACGTTTCAGGGGTTCAAGCTTACGGAGCTGGCAGCATAACTTGCGATTCTCAATACTCTTATAAAAAAGATTAATGCCTTTTTCCTTTACCATTTTTTGAACCTGCCTGTAATCAGGAAAAAAAACCTCGATAACGGTTTTATAGCGCTGGCAGGTGTCATGGATGAGATTCAGTGTTTCAGGGAATAACCTTCCGGTATCCAGGGTAAAGATCCTGATCGACGAATTGATCTTCACCAGCATATCAGTCAGTACCTGGTCTTCGGCGCCCATACTTGAGGAAAGGCAAAGCCGGTCGCCAAACTCAGAGGTGAAAAACTCCAGCAATTCATGAGGGGTTGCCTTTGCAAAGCGATCATTCCATTCTGCTATTCGGGTATCCATGTTGTTACTGGTTTAATTGTACTTTTTACTGATGAAACTGCCGGTATATATTCTTTATTTCAGGTTCGTCATTCAGGGAATCCAGTTTATCAATGCGGCCGCACTCGAACCACTGCGAGTGGTCATGTTCGAACCCCATAATGCGGTGAACCGGAGCAAGCCTTAAATAAACATCAACAATCGAAAACCTGCCCTGTTCGGTGATGTGTTCAAAAATCGCCGGATTCAACAGGTGAATTGTGCTGAAGGCCATTTTCAGCTGATCCTGAACCGGCCTTACCATGCGACACTCACCGTTTATATTATTGTACCATCCGCACAGGCGGTATTCCGTATCAAAAAGGAAATCACGTGTAGATTTGCGGTGTTTCACGGCCAGTGTTACCAGTGCTGAAACCTTTTCATGAAATTGAACCATCTCATGAAGGTTGAGATCGGTGATCACATCGGACGATGTTAACAGAAACGGCTTGCCATCGTCAAAGAACCAGCCGGCCTTGTGCAGACCTCCTCCTGTATCCAGCAGTTCATCAGTTTCATCAGAAAACTCGATCCGAAGTCCGAAAGCATTGTTCTTTCTGATAAAGTCAACAATCTGACCGCCCAGGTGATGAATATTGATAATGATCTCATCAACCCCGAAGTATTTCAGGTAGAGGATGGTATGCTCCAGAAGCGCCATTCCCTGTACCTCGATCAGTGCTTTTGGCTTTTTTTCGGTAAGCGGAAGCAAACGTGTTCCCAAACCTGCCGCCAGAATCATAGCTTTCATACCACTCAGCCCTTGTCAAGTTCATGATGCGTAACAACAATATGGATGGCATATTTGTTTTTCAGGTAAGATGAAAGTCTTTCTGCCATGAATACAGACCGATGCTGTCCTCCTGTGCATCCATAGTTTACCATCAGACTTTTAAATCCCCGGCCGAGATATACCTTCACCGTCTGTTCAATGATATTCAAGGTGTTCATGAAAAATTCCATGACATCAGCCTTGCTTTCCAGAAAATCGATCACCGGTTGATCCTTACCCGTGAATTCTTTGAATTGTTCATACCTGCCGGGATTGTCGAGCGCCCTGCAATCAAAAACAAAGCCGCCGCCATGTCCCGAATTATCCTGTGGAATGCCGTTTTTAAAAGCGAAACTGCTTATTGTAACGGTAAAAGTATCATGACTGATCTCATATTCCTTGATTTTAGGCAGTTTAATCAATTTTTCAAATACGCCAGGGAGACTTGTAAGGTGAAGAGGCAAAGGTTTATGTTGCATGAGCCATGAAAGGGTTTTAACCGCATAGGGCAAACTTTGCAGGAACAAGGGTTTTCGCTCTATGTATCCCCGGAAACCATAGGCTCCCATGGCTTGCATAAGCCGGAGATAAACAAAGCCATAATAGTATTCCAGGAATTCATCGGGTTTAAACCAGTCAAAAGCCTCACTGTATACCGAAAGGTAGTGTTCCAGCAGTTCCTGCCGGATATCATCTGAAAGCTTTGTTTTGGCTTCAAATAATAAGGAGGCCAGGTCATACTGCAAGGGGCCCTTTCTTCCTCCCTGGAAATCAATGAAGTAAAGTTCATTCTGGTGAAGCATGATGTTTCGCGATTGGAAATCTCTGAACATAAATGAGTTTCGATCTGCTTCAATCAGCCAGTGCACAATTTTTAAAAAATCATCTTCCAGATCCTGCTCAAAGAAATCAATCCTGAGCGGTTTGAGAAGACAGTATTTGAAGTAATTCATATCCCACATCATGCTTTGAACATCAAACTCAGAGCGGGGATAACAAATGGAGTAATTGATTTCCCGGGTTGCGTGCACCTGCAAACCCGGCATGGCATCAATCACACGCCGGTAAATCATGCGAATCTTCTCCTCACTGTCCTCATTTTTACGGATCAGCGAAAGGTATTCCAGCAAAGTTACATCACCCAGATCCTGTTCGAGGTATATATGTTTCTCAAGATCCTCGGCATATATTTCAGGTACGCGGTTACCGGTTCCAAGGAGGTGCCTGTTGAGGTAAATAAAGGCCTGGTTCTCACGGTTATCACTGTTGTACACGCCCATCACGTGGCGATTACCGGAAATGATCCGAAAATAGCGCCTGTAAGATCCCGACTCGGGCAGGGGAATAATGGATTCAGCTTTCGTACTACTCCAGTGCTGATAGAGTTCATCCAGTAAATAAACAGGATCCTTCATTCATTCATATATTGAAGAATTATGAAATAGACAAGGCCTTTTCAACGATCAGGTCCCAGGCATTCTTTACGTGTTTTTTTTCAACCATGGTCTGGCTGACGGATATTCGGAGGGTATAGGATTCCCCAAGCTTGGTGTGCGAAATATACATCGTCCCGGTTTCGTTCACCGCCAGAAGCAATCTCTCATTCATCCGGTTAAGTGTTTCTGTGTCATCCGTATCCAGGGGGTGAAATCTGAAACAAACCAGACTGAACAGGGCGGGTGCCATGATTTCGAAATCCGGATGCTCTTCGATCCATGATTTCAGTTCACCGGCCAGTGCAATATGATTGCG
Source organism: Bacteroidales bacterium (assembly GCA_016930375.1). Lineage (GTDB taxonomy): Bacteria > Bacteroidota > Bacteroidia > Bacteroidales > UBA10428 > UBA5072. The sequence goes on from JAFGGU010000050.1 coordinate 34,556, forward strand.
GAGCTTTTCCTGAAGTCCGTTCAATCCGAATGACCGGATCACAAACCATAGCTTGAGAGCCCTGAATCTTCTGCCCAGTTGTATCCCCCAGTTGGAATAATCATTAACATGCTCAGGTATCTGGGTTTTCAGATATTCCGGCACGAGTTTGAAAGTATTGATCAGGGTTTCGCTGTCTTTTACAAAATAGGCAGAACAATCGAAATTGGTAAACAGCCATTTGTGGGGATTAAACACAAAACTATCAGCCTTTTCAATTCCTGCCAGCATCCAGCGGTATTCCGGAAGGATCAGCGCCGATCCGGCATAGGCGGCATCGACATGCAACCATACCTTGTATTTTTGACAGATAACGGCGATATCCTCAAGGGGATCCACAGCTGTAGAACCTGTGGTGCCAAGGGCTGCAACGACACATACTGGCTTCAGTCCATTTTTGATATCCTTGAGGATAGCTGCTTCCAGAAATTCCGGTTTCATGCGATAAGCATCATCGTAGCCAATTTTTACCAGGTTGTTCCTTCCGATCCCGGCTATCTTGACTGCCTTTTCAACGGAGGAATGCGCTTCAGAAGAACAATATATCCGCATGGCGGCAGGATTTCTGAAGCCATCATAATTGATCCTGAAATCCGTTGATTTTTCCCTGGCAGATAAAATTGCACACAAAGTGGCCGTTGAAGCAGTATCCTGGATTACTCCCTCGAAACCTTCAGGAAGCCCGACCATTTTTTTCAACCAGATCATCACGGCTTCTTCAAGCTCTGTTGCCGCAGGAGAGGTTTCCCATTTCATACATTGGGCTCCCAGGGCGGATGAGAGCATCTCAGCGAGCAGGGAAGGAAAACTTGCATTGGCCGGAAAATAGGCAAAAAAGGATGGATTCTGCCAATGGGTCATTCCGGGCATGATCAAACTTTCAAAATCGCCAAAGATGTTTTCCATACGCTCCGGTTCAAAAGGCGGTGAATCCGGTATGGCTGCGAACACCGAGCCGGGCTTGCAGGCTGCCTTAACCGGGTACTTTTCAATACCGGCATAATAATCGGCAATCCAATCCACTATCTTATGAGCTTCCTTTCTGAATGATTCCGGTGAGTCCATGATTTTTTACCTTTTTTCTTGAACGGGGGCTAAAAATAATGAAAATAATGGCCAATATTAAATAATTTTGAATTGTGCTGCGGATTTAATATTTTTAGAACATGAAGTTTCTCACAACCCAAGACTATGCACATTGAATTGTACAATGCTGATTTATTGAACTTCGTGGAGTTCAACCTGACAGGGGATAATGACAATTACCACAGATGCGACGAAGAATCAAAATACCTTGAAAGTGCGGTATTTTACCTTTTCCAGCCCTGTTTCGAAGAGGCCAATAAAACGTATGACTATTTTGCAGGAACCAAGTACAATTCCCGTAAAATTATAGTTTTAAGGAATGAATTAATTGCCAACCTTCAGCAATTTGAATCCCTGCCTGACAGCCGTGAATTTGTAAACCTGATCAACAGCCGTTTTATGGGAAGAGATTTTATTGCCGAGCTTGAGGTTGAAGATTCTCAGTGGATCACCTACTGGAAGGAATACAACCGAAAAATCATCGGCGTAAACAAAGACCTGATAGAATTGGTTGAAAAATGCGCGTTTGAGGAGAGGGTATTGTGGGTGATTGGGTATTAAAATCCAGGTTGTCAATAAGCAATAAAAAAAGCGTAGTTGCAAACTACGCTTAGCAGAGCAATAAAAAAAGCGTAGTTAAAAACTACGCTTAGCAATTTGTACTTATAAAATTTTTATTTCAAACTTGCGCAAGGTACTCCGTAGAACAGAATCCTTCGGTTCCATCTGCTGCTTTAATGTAATACCAGCCGTTGTACATTTTTTTGATCAGCTGTACCTGGGAATGATGGGCTGCTTTTCCAACGATATCGAATGTTGTACCTGGCCCCTTGCGAATATTCAGGTTTGAACTTTTGGTCATAACCTTCATCATGATTTTCTTGGAGGTCAGGTCCTCAACTTCGAGGTAGTTTTTCACTTCAACTACACCGGGGGCTTTTTTAAGCGCTGCTACGGCTGCTTCGGCAGTTGCACCGTCGGTAACTGTTCCTGTTACCGAGAGTACTCCCTTTTCAAGAGAACAACCCAGGTTAGGAATTGAAATCCCGGCTGCTTTGAGAAGGCCAACATAATTTGCCTTTTCCTGCGGCGTAGTAATGGCTTTTGCCAATTTATCAAATAAACCCATGGTTTTCTTCTGTTTAGTGGTTTCGCTTATTTAGGTATCAAAGTAGTCATAAAGTCAGGTGTGTCAAGCGTCAGCCCTTCTTTGGTGACAAGGGCATCCATATTCATGCCGTTTTCGGTCTTGACCACCAGCTTGCCGTTTTCAAGTGCATAGGTTCCCGATTCAATAACGTTCCCGCCTGAACTCATGGTGTACTTGTTATCCTTGAAAGTCATTTCGACTTTCATCAAATCAGATTTAAGCGCCTGAAAGGTACTGTCATTGTATGTTCCTTTCGACACAACATTGGTCACTTTCCATGTTTTGACAATCATTTTGTCCGGGCCTTTCTTGCAGCTTACAAAAGTCACCATCAAAGCCAGAAAAAGGAATGGAAGAATTTTTTTTACGTTCATAGTTCGTTGATTTTAATGAATAATTTATTGGATTTTCAGGTTTATTCAAATTTACCTTATTTTTTAATGAAAGAAAACGACAGACCGGTATAATTTTACAAACGATGCATGATTTCCAGGCACGCCCGGCTGTTGTGGTAGGGGCATTTCCAGAAACCTGCCTTGTCTCCGGTGAGGTTGGGTTTACCATCCGGGTAAATGCTCCAGAACCACTCCCCCGTTTTCCTGTCAATTAAATTCTGACTGACAAAATTCCAGCAATGCATGGCCTGCGCAATAAATTGCGGGTCCCCGGTCATTTCCGACAGGTTAATCAATCCTACAATCGCCTCAGCCTGCGGCCACCAATGCCTTTCCATGTCGGTATGGTTCAACTCCGGATCGGTTTCGTAAATCAGACTTCCGTCATCCTGAAATCCCTCCAGTGCAGCTTTGGCCAATGCAATGCATTTGGGTTTTGTCCGGTCAAGCAGGGCACGATCACCAAGAACTTTAACGGCCTCATAGATCAGCCAGGAGGCTTCGATATCATGTCCGTAGGAGATCAACCCGGATCGTGAATGCCAGTCCTCGTCAAAAAAGAGCTGCAAATGATGAGACCGGGGATCCATGATCCGGTCTGTAAAAATCTCCACCAGGTTCTTCAACTTCTTTTCCAGAGTTTTGTCCTTCCATATCCGGAACAAATTGGTATAGGCTTCCAGAATGTGCAGATGGGTATTGGTGGTCTTTTTTTCATTGATATCTTTGGCGCTCAGCCGCAGATCTTCCAGCAATTTCCAGTCGCGGCTGTAGGCCTCATAATACCCGTTCTTTTCCATATCGAAGCTTTTCTCTTCGATGAGATGAAATAAGGCGGCAGAAGTATCAAGCCCGGTTCTGTCACCCGTGGCCCTGTAGTATTCAGCAAAAGCATACAGGAAAAAAGCCTGTGAATAGATTTGTTTTTTAGTATCGAGAGGTTTTCCTTCCGCCGTGAGTATCCAGTAAGTGCCTCCGAATAATTCATCGAAGAACCTGGAAAGTATGTATTCTTTGGCTCGTTCTGCTGTTTGCCTGTATGCCGGGTCTTTCAGGTGAAGAAAGGAGGCAGAGAAGGTCCACAATATCCTGGCGTTCAGGATGCCTCCCTTATCTGCTCCCTTGACCAGGTTGCCATGCCCGTCGATTTTGCCGTAAAATCCACCATACTCATTATCGGTCATTTTGTTCATCCAGAACGGTAGAATGTTTTGTGTCAATTCCGAGTGCATTTCGGAACGAAGCCTATCTGTTTCCAGGTTCATCATGCTTTTTGGGGTGAAATTCTATATCCGTTTATCCGATAAATAGAAAAGGTTTTTATGGATCAGGTTTTTAAGAGTTTCAACCGATGTAGCTGAGTTATAGCCATCGGCAGGCGTATTCATGCAATAATCCACCAGCCGGTCCACCTTGCTGGTCGCCACATGCATGCGTGTATCTGATGATGCATAATAGAGAAATACCGTTCCATTATCATCAGCGATCCACCCATTGGTAAACAGCACATTTGAAACATCACCGGTTCTTTCTTCTCCAACAGGCGCCATGAGGTAACCTGCAGGTTCTGCGATCAACTCGGAGGGATCATCCAGTGATGTCATATACATATAAAGTACATATCTGAGACCTGCAGCACAACCTCTTACACCATGGGCAAGATGAAGCCATCCTTTGGGTGTCTTGATCGGATGGGGTCCTTCTCCGTTTTTAACCTCTTTAATGGTGTGGTAAAACCGGTGGTTGATTATTTTTTCATCCCTGACAGCAGCATTTGTCATATCATCTATCAAAGCCCAGCCGATGCCACCTCCCTTTCCGGCTTCAATAAAGCCTTCCTGGGGTCTGGTATACAGGGCATACTTCCCCCTGACAAATTCCGGATGAAGCACAACATTCCTTTGCTGGTTTTCTGATTTCAGATCAGGCAGTCTTTCCCAGGTCAGCAAGTCCCTGGTACGTACAATCCCGGCTGAGGCAATGGCAGAGGACAGATCACCGGGAAGCGCGGACGGATCTTTCCTTTCAGCGCAGAATATCCCGTAAATCCATCCGTCTTCATGCCGGGTCAGCCGCATGTCATAAACATTGGTTTCCGGATCACTGAGCTGGGGTAAAGTAACCGGAAGGTCCCAGAATTTGAAATTATCAGTTCCGTTGGGGCTCTCGGCAATCGCAAAAAACGATTTGCGGTCATTCCCTTCCACCCTGGCTACCAACACATATTTGCCGTTAAACTTCATGGCGCCGGCATTAAACGCTGCATTGATCCCAAAGCGTTCCAGCAGATGAGGATTGGTTTCAGGATTTAAATCATACCGCCAGAACAGGGGAGCATGGTCTGCAGTAAGCACCGGATTCTCATACCGTTCAAATATGCCGTTTCCCGGGAGAATTTTTTTGTTATTCCTTGTAATCAGAAAAGCGTGCGCTTTTTCCAACTGCAGTAATCTTTCATTAAATAGTGCATTCATAAGGCCTTATTTTGGTTTATTACAAAAGAAGGCACACCAGCAGGGTAACCAGTGTGCCATTTCTGAAAAAGTAGTTTATGGGTTAAAGTGTACCTAAAGGTAATTTCTAAATCGGTAGTTTTATTGTACTATTTTATCACATTTTAATCCAAAAATGTTAATATTTTTGATATTATTACTGGATATGGCAGCTTTTAGCTGCGCCATTGTTGTACTTATTTAACATATTTTCCTATGAACACATTGTTCAGAGAAGTTACCCCGCTTAGCCAGGATGAATGTTTTACCATTTTTTCGCGCAACAAATCTGAATTTGATTTTCCTTTACATTGTCACGATGAGTTTGAATTGAACTATATCACCGGTGCCAACGGCGCAAAGCGTATCATCGGATACCATATCAGTGAGATCGATGATCCCGAACTGGTGTTTGTCGGTGGAAATCTCCCGCATGCCTGGTTTACACATCACTGTACAGGCAAAAACATTCATGAAATAACCCTTCAGTTTCACAAAAATTTATTCGATCATACCTTCCTGGCAAGAAATCAGTTGGGAAGCATTAAAACCTTGCTGCAAAGGTCGGTTCAGGGAATTTTGTTTTCTGCGGAAACGGCCGGCAGAATTGGCCCGAGGCTTGAAGCCCTTACAGTAAAGAAAGGATTTGATTCCGTGCTGGAGCTGATGTCAATTCTGCATGATTTATCGGTTTCTCCGGACATGCATGTGCTGTCTTCTGCCACACCCATTGAAGGCGGACCTGATTTAAAGAGCAGACGCCTGGAAAAGGTATTTGATTTCATGCGCAGCAATTATGACCGGGACATTTCGCTGGGCGATGTGGCGGGAATTGTCAACATGCCGGAAGGATCGTTCAGCCGTTTCATCAAAAAGCGCACCGGAAGAACTTTTATTGAAAGCCTGAATGATATCAGGCTGGGGCATGCCACCCGGTTGCTGATCAGCACAACACAAACCATCGCCGAAATTTCCTTCCGATGTGGCTTTAACAACCTGTCTTATTTCAACCGCATTTTTAAGCGAAAGAACAACTGCACACCCAGCGAGTACAGGGATAATTATTCGGACACGAAGGTTTTTATATAGTTACAAATTAATTTTCTCGCAGAGACGCAGAGACGCTAAGATTTTTACCCAAGATATGATTTGAAAATTACAATTTGCGGCTTGGCGACTTTGCTTGTGCCGTGAAGTTAAGGAAGTTACTGAAGTTCTTTAACATGCTGTAATAAAGATGATACAATTGAGGAGTGCTAACCAC
>JAFGGU010000051.1 GCA_016930375.1 Bacteroidales bacterium
CATAGTTCTTCCGCCGTGGTGGAAGACATGGTGGTTCAGGACCCTGTTTTATATCCTGGTTGCCGGTATGCTGGTGATGTTCTACTCTATCAGCATAGCCTTTTACAGAAGCCATCAAAGAAAGCTTTCGGTGCTTGTGAAGGAAAGAACCTTACAGATCGAAGAAGTGGCAACAACCCTGGAAGAAAAGCAGGAAGAGATCAATTCCCAGAATGAAGAATTAATGGCGCAAAGAGATGAGCTGGAGAAGGCAAACACATTATTGACCGAACAAAAACAGCAGATACTGGATCAAAACAAGGAGCTCGATGAACACCGTAACCGGCTTGAATACCTGGTTGAAGAACGAACAAGGGAATTAATTCTGGCCAAAAACAAGGCAGTGGAATCAGATCGGCTCAAGTCTTCATTCCTGGCCAACCTGTCGCATGAAATCAGAACCCCTTTGAATGCCATACTGGGATTCTCGACATTGTTGGGTGAAAAGGAATTGAGCGACAACGAAAGGGAAGAGTATAACTCGATCATTCAGAGCAGCAGCAATACTTTGTTGGATCTGATAAGTGATATTCTTGACATTTCCAAAATCGAAGCCGGGCAGCTTGAAATTGACTTGCATGAAGTATCCCTGGAATCAGTTCTGAATGACACTGTCGGGATCTTTAATTTACTGATAAAACGTCAGGATATCGGGTCAAACAAAAACTTGTTGCTGAAAGTTGTCCTTCCCGATGAATTGCGCAAAATACAGGTTATTACGGATAAGCTCAGGATAGAGCAGATACTGTCAAACCTCATCAGCAATGCCATCAAGTTCACGCGGCAGGGATATGTTGAGGTGGGTTGCAGCAAGCTCATTGACAGGGAAATGCTGGAGTTTTATGTGAAGGATACCGGAACCGGTATTAAGGAGGAAAATCAACAGGTGATTTTCGAACGTTTCAGAAAAGTCGAGGAAGACAAAACGTATTTGCACAGGGGTGCAGGTCTCGGATTGGCAATTTCATCGCAACTCATAAATTTGTTGGGAGGGACAATATCCCTGTCATCAAAACCGGGCGAAGGTTCTGTTTTTTACTTCACCATACCTTTGATTAAGTCGGATTCACCATACAATCCCATTCTGAAGGCCAGGATATCAGATAGAATTCCTGATTTCAAGAACCTGTGCGTTATGGTTGCTGAAGATGATATGTTCAATTTCAAATACATAGAGAGGATATTGAAAAAAGCCGGTTTAAAGGTCGTTCATGCTGAAAATGGCAGCCAGGTTTTGAGTATGCTGAAAAAGCCGAATGACATCAAACTAATACTTCTCGACATTAAAATGCCGGGAATGGATGGCATTGAAACCTTGCATGAAATCCGGAAGATGAATGTCACCCTTCCGGTGATTGCACAGACAGCCTACGCGCTGGCGGATGAGGTGGGGAAGTTCAGGAAAGAAGGTTTCGATGATTATATTGCCAAGCCCATATCCGTTAATAATCTGTATTTTATGATTGAAAAATACCTGAAGCCTTCAGACCGCCTCAATGGTTGAAGGTGGCTTGGTGGCAATATTGTAGGTAACGCTGACAATGCCGGGCACCTCCCGGACAATTTCCCTGGCCAGCTGTTCCAGAATCTCAAAAGGCAGCTTTGTGGGCGTTGCTGTTCTCGCGTCAATGCTGTTCCAACAGCGAATTTCGATCTGCTGACCGAAATCTCTTTTGCCGTCGTGCATGCCGGTTACGCGGTCTTCATGCAATATCGCCAGATACTGGAAGGCACCTGTATTTTTGAAAATGCGTTCAACAACCCCTGTTGCCTTGCGAACCGTTTCAATTCTTTCGGGTGTTGCTTCACCAATGACACGGGCAGCGAGCGCAGGCCCGGGAAACGGAATGCGCCGGAACATCTCTTCGGGCAGTCCCAGTTCCTTGCCTACTGCTCTGACCCCGTCTTTCCGGAGCTGGATAAGCGGTTCGAGAATGCGGTAGCCAAAGGTTTCCTGGGGATCAATTCCCAATTGTTCAAAAACATTATGCTGACGCTTTATGCCTGCCACCGTTTCATCCACATCGGTAAGTATAGTACCCTGAAGCAGGAATTTAGCTCCGCTTTCCCTGACAATCCTGCCAAAAACATTCTTGTAGAATGTCTGGGTAATGGCTTCACGTTTTTCTTCAGGATTGGTGATTCCTTTTAAAGCAGCAAAAAATTCCTTTTGGGCGTCAATCACCTCGACAATTACACCGAGTTTCTTGAATAATCCTTCAACCTGGGCCGCCTCTCCGCTTCGCATAAGGCCATTTTCTATAAATACTGTTCTCAGTTGCTTCCCGATAGCTTTGTGGCCGAGCATGGTAACGACAGATGAATCAACACCTCCCGAAAGAGCATTAATTGCAATGCCGCCGCCAACGGCGTTTTTTATATCATCCATTTTTTCATGGATGAATTTGGCTGTATTCAGCTCCTGAAGGGTTATTTCTTTTATCATAAAATAGGTTTTTATTTCATGGCAATTCCGGCGTGGAACCTGACTGCAGATTGCCCTTGGGATACTCGGCCAGGGGTATGTAGTTGCCGCTGTCAAGTTCCGTAAGCCTGATTTTATAGCCTCGGGTTCCCAAAATAAGTTCAAGCGCAGCTTCAACATGTTTTTGCAGCGGACGGATGACCCAATCCAGCTCCTGTGGACCGTTTTCGGTTTCCCTTTCGGTTTTTATCCTGATTTCCTCTTTGATCTGATTAGCGAGTTTGTCGAGCTTCGGATTTGTTTTCCAATGATTCCCGCCAAAGAAGGGTTCATTGAATTCCAGCATCTCGGCAATTTCCCAAACACAGTTTCTTTTGGAAAAAGACAGAAACTGGGGAACTGCATTGGCAATGCTGATCTCGCGCCTTTCCTCGTCAATCTTGTACTTGAGTTTCCGGAAATCGATACCGTACTTGGCAATAAAATCAACATGCAGAACGCCAATGAACTGGACATTCTTTTCTCCGGACTCGAAGCTCTTATTGATCGTTCTCTTGAAACTGGTATCCACCTCAATCAGTCCCAGGTCAAGTATTTCGTTCACAGTAGTAATATTCAGCTTTCTGCTGGCCAATTCGTCAATGTCCTGTCTGAGGGACTCGTTCTCCGTTTGCATTCTCCGAATTTCCCGGGTAAGTGAATCGATTTTGTCCTCTTTTTCTTTCAGGAAAAACTCCCACATGGTAAAAATCAATCCGGCGATTCCCAGGACGATAAGGCCGGTAATAAAAGCCTTGTTAAAGAGCAAGACAATGGCAACCAGGAATAACAAACCTGCTATCAGGTAAAATCGGACGTTCTTGAATTTTGGCATTTCTTTATGCAGCAAAGGTTATATTCACCCAACACTTTGCTGCATTAAAGATAGTAAATTATGCCATTTCACAGAATAAATTGATACCGGGCAAGTCATTTATTCTACCTCCCGATACCAACGCTTTTACTGTCGCTTTCGATACTGACGTCGCGGCTGCTTTTTTTCACATTCTTGCCTTTGTTGAACTTATAGGAGTACATGAGCTGAATATACCAGGAAACATCAAAACCCACCGTGTTTTTGACATAATAAGCCGGGGTGCTGGTCTCAGTTCTCTGGAAATCTATTTTTTTATGGAAGGGTAACAGGTAGAAAAAGCCGATACTGTGGTCTTTGATCTGTTTCTGGGCTCCGACTCCAAAGATCGGCATGCTGTATGTTTTCGTCTGGGCATCCATGGAAACTCCGTTATAACTCAGAAATGTAAATGCCGTAGTTTTTTTATCCTTGGTCAGAGGGGCATAGACATATCCGGTTATGCTGTAGGAGAAATAGTCCTTGGCAGGCAAATAGGATGATTGTCCGCTGTACTCGTCGAAATGTCCCTTGTACATGCGCGCATTGATGTTTACAAACCACAGCATCGTATTTATGCCTCCGCCAATTTCATATCCGGTCAACATGTTGAATGGTTTTCGGAAAGCGGTTAAATTGCTGTCGACCGGTGAAACAATGCTCATGTACCTTTGCCCGATCCTGTCGGATAAAGCCTCATAGTAAATATGAGGTGAAAAATAATTGCTGCCAAAGTTCCAGGTATAGGTAATTTGCAGGCGATCGCGGTATTCAGGTTTCAGGTTTGGATTGCCCTGTGAAATATCGTAATTCGAGCTTATTTTCCAGTTGGGATTCATGTCATAAATTCCGGGTCGGTTGATGCGACGGTTGTAAGTGAATTTTACATTGTGCGATGCGGAGAATTTATACTGAAAATTAACCGAAGGCAGCAGGCAGTAATAGTGCGATGTGGTCACGGAATCGGCGTCGATATTGCTGTTCTCGATCCTCAGGTTGGTTTGCACCCCGACTTTCTTAAGATTGAAGGTAATACCGGCATACACTGAATTCCTGAATTCCTCATATTTGAAAAGGTTATTCGAAGTTTCATGGTTGATTGTAAAATCATAATTGAGGTTCTGGTAATAAAACTGGTACCCGGTCTCCAGTTTGGTTGTCATACCGAAAGGATGAACATAATTCAGTTTGGTGGAAACATATCTGCGTTGGTTATAATCCAGTTCATCGCGGTTGTATGAATCCAGCAGGGCAACGGGGTCATAATCGTACTGGCTGTTTGAAAATCCACTCCGGGTATCTGAAGTGAAATGGTAATAGTTCACCTCGCCTGTAAACTCCTGCAGTGCCGTTTTGAATTCTTTTTTGTAAAAAAGGGATGCGCTGTATTCATCACTCTTCAGATTTTCATGCGATGCAGATTTAAGCGTATTTTCAACCAGACTGCCCTTTTGAAGTTCAGCATCGCTTAACATGTTCACGGTTTGATTTATGGGCTTGTAACTGAAGTTGAGGCTGAGGTTGTTCTTATCATTCATATAGTAATCAAAGCCGCTGTTGATGGAGGTGCTGCTCACTTTAATGTCGCCGTTGCCGGACATGTTGCTTAAGGAATCCACCAGCCTGAACTGGTTGTAATTGGTTGAATAAACATCCAGCTTTTGTGAAAAGGCCATACAGGTGGCATAGAAGGTAATTTTACCAAAAGCATAGTCAATGCTGGCCGATGCAATGGTAGTGGGTTTCTTAATGGGTTTTACATAGGCGCTGATATTGCCATTCATTCCGTACCGGGCTTCCTTTTTCAGTATCACATTGATGACTCCGTCGATATTGCCTTCGTATTTACCGGAAGGATTGCTGATGATTTCTATGCTTTCGATGTCAGAAGGCAGCAGTTTGGCCAGGAATTCCTTGTCGCGTTGCCGTCCGTCCACCTGGATGATAAAGTTGGCGCTTCCATTCAGTGTTACATTGTTCTGAAAATCAACATTTACCTGGGGTATTTTCTTCAGAATGTCATAGCCGTTGCTGGATGTCTGTGATACCTGTGCCGGTATCGAATATACCGTGCGGTCAACCATTTCTTTTCCTTTGAGGCGTTCGGCAGTAACCGTGACCTCCTCTATATTCCGGGCTGCTTCGGTGAGAAAGATCGTATCAACAAGGATCTCACCTTCACCTTCCAGGACATCGACATTCCTGAGGCTGTTGCCATAACCCACAAAACTGGCTTTGATCAAATAATTGCCGGGTTTCACTTTTTCAAAAGCAAAGCCGCCGTCGGATAACGTGATTACGCCTGTTATGATAACTGAATCGGGTAATTCTAATAATCCAACCGATGCAAACATGGCGGCTTGCTTATCTTTTTCGGTCATGATCCTGCCTTTTATGGTTTGCGCCTGCACCGAACTAAAAAACAACAGGGAGAAAAGGAAAATAAGATTTTTCATTGTTTTGGTTTTCGAATTTGTTTTAAAGAAAGGGTGTTGGAATGGGGATGGATGTCGTGCCTCAGGGAATGGCCATTAACCGGGATTCAATGTTGATCTCCATGGGAATTTGCATTTCCATGCCCTGCGCGGACACATCCAGGTTACCCGAGATGCGGGTCTTTGCTTTGCTGTCGATCGGGAGTCCTGTGCGGACATCCAAAGTGAGGTTCGATTTGCTGATGCCTTTCAGGTCACCATAGGTTATGCGTGCCCCGCTGTATTCCATGGGTGCGGCATTCTCCGTTGCTTTGATATTGGATTCGGCAGTAATACCCGCATCATTCCCCTTTATATCGCTGAGCAGGTAACTGGTTATAATATCCAGCGACATTCCACTGGCTCCTGACGTTGTAGTGACATCCCATTTTTCGCCGACAGCTATGTTCCTGCCCGGCAGATTGTGTGTGAATGATTCAACCATGGCAGTCAGTGCTTTTTCATTGATCATGTTCCTGATCTGTATTTTGATCATCGGAGCAGTCGGACCGGTAACAGAATTTGTATCCTTCAGGATGATGTCTGAAAGCATTCTGGCATTTATTAATTCAATTACTTTACCGGTAAGGTCCATTTTTACATACAATGCGTTTTTGCTCAGCCGGTTCATGATGCACGACAGGACATCAGACATGTTGGCGGAACTGATTTTTCCCTCGACTGCAGAATTAATAACAGTGGTCACACCCATGGCATTGGTAGTGGTATTGATGGTATCAAATCGGACTTCGGCGATCCTGTAATCCGGTGTGGCGTCCACCATTTTTAGGGTGAGCGTTGAGGTGCTGTTGACGGAGGTGTTCTGCTGAATCCCATTAACGGTTTGCGAAATGGTTTGCTCAGAAGAGGACCGAAACCTGTAGGGTACATTTTTCTCAGGGTTGAGTTTCAGATCAGCATGGTTTTGCGCCATAACGCTGATTCCGGATAATAAGAATAGAAATAACAGTGAAACTGTTTTCATTGTCAGTCAGGTTTTAAGTTTATATAATTGGACTAAAAGTAGGATATTAGTTACAGTTGCTGAAAATCTTTTCGGCGAATGGCAAAAAAGAACTGCTGAGTTGTAAAAGCAGGATGCTGAATTGCAAAATAGTCACAAAAAAACCCCGCATATTTTGCGGGGTTCGGGTGGAAGACCGGGCTCGAACCGGCGACCTCCAGAGCCACAATCTGGCGCTCTAACCAACTGAGCTACGACCACCATGTGGTGCCAAATGGCATCCTCTAATGAGGAGGGCAAATTTAATGATCTTTTCATGTTTTAAAAATAAAAGCATGAAAAAAAGCCCATGCCTAACCGGCAACGATTCAGGAATTTAGGACAATTATCAGGATTTTATTTCAAAAAGAGTGCTATTTTTATCCCCCATTCAAACAACTTTATACAATGTCGGACCTGGAAAGATATTTCGAACCATTCAGACAGCAGATCATCGGAAACGATGCCTGTTTTGATTCGCCTTACGGGAGAAAGAAGATATTGTATTTCGACTGGGTTGCCAGTGGTCGCCTTTATAAACCAATCGAAGATAAGATTACCCGGGTTTTCGGACCCTATGTTGCCAATACCCATACAGAAACCAGCGAAACCGGCACACGCATGACGCAGTGTTACCGGTATGCCCATGATTATATCAAGAAGCATGTAAATGCAGGGCCCAATGATGTGATCATTACTGCCGGTTCCGGTATGACCACGGTTGTGAATAAGCTGCAGCGCATTCTGAGCCTGCGTACCAGCAACAAACGGGTCAGAAACGACTGCATTGATATCCATGACCGCCCGGTCGTTTTTATCACCCATATGGAACATCATTCCAACCAGACATCCTGGTACGAAACCATGGCCGACGTAGTAATGATTCCTCCCTCGGGATCGTTGCTGATTGATCCGGATGCATTGCGGAAAGCTCTGGACGAATATAAAGACAGGAAATTCAAGATCGGGGCTTTCACAGCCTGTTCCAACGTCACAGGCATCATCACTCCTTACCATGAAATGGCAAAGATCATGCATGAAAACCAGGGTCTTTGCTTTATTGATTTTGCTGCTTCCGCACCTTATGTGGATATCAATATGCACCCGGCTGATCCGATGCAGAAACTCGACGCGATTTATTTTTCACCGCATAAATTCCTGGGGGGACCGGGTTCATCAGGCGTGCTGGTGTTTGACTCGTCGCTCTACCAGTCGGATATCCCGGATGATCCGGGTGGAGGAACGGTGGATTGGACAAATCCGTGGGGCGAATATAAATATGTTGATGATATTGAATCACGTGAGGACGGCGGTACACCGGGTTTTTTGCAGGCTATACGCACAGCGCTGGCCATCAAGCTGAAAGACAAGATGGGCATAACCCGGATGATGCAGCGGGAGGAAGAACTGGTGGATATGACCATGACAGGTCTCCGTAAAATCCCCGGTATCAATATCCTGGCAGGTAATTCAGAACATCGGTTGGGAATAATTTCCTTTTTTCATAAGGACATTCATTTCAACCTGATTGTCAAAATTCTCAGTGACCGTTTTGGCATTCAGGTCAGAGGAGGATGCGCCTGTGCCGGCACTTACGGGCATTTTCTCCTCGAAGTCAGCTATGACCGTTCTCATCGGATTACAGAGATGATCAGTCATGGCGACCTTTCAGAAAAACCGGGCTGGGTTAGAGTTTCATTGCATCCGGTTATCACCGGAGAGGAAGTACGGTATTTCCTGGAGTCTTTAAAAGAAATTGTCTCCAATCACACGGAATGGAAAAAAGATTATATTTATAATCGAAAAAAGAATGAGTTCGAACACCGCTCAGTGACTGGCGTTTCACCCGACTGGCTGCAGGAGTGGTTTAAACTATGACCGCATGACGATAATTGAGGTAAAAGACAAGCAAACCATCAGGGATTTCCTGGATGTTCCGAAATTACTGTACAAGGATGATCCGAACTGGACATGCCCGCTGGACATGGAGATTGAAAAAACCTTCAATCCTGCAAGAAATTCATGCTTTAATCACGGGGATGCTCGTCGTTGGATTCTCAAGAACGAGGGTAAACCGGTTGGCAGAATTGCTGCCTTTTATGATAAGAACAAAGCTTACCAAAATTTGCAGCCTACCGGTGGCATAGGTTTCTTCGAATGCATTAACGAGGAGGCAGCTGCATTTCTGTTGTTTGATACAGCTAAGGATTGGCTTGCTTCGCAAGGAATGCAGGCTATGGATGGTCCGATAAACTTCGGTGAGAATTTTGTAAACTGGGGATTGCTGGTTGAAGGTTTCATGCCCCAGGGTTACGGCATGCCCTATAATTTTCCCTATTACCGGAATTTTTTTGAAAGTTATGGTTTTAAGACCTACTTTGAACAATACAGCTTTCATGATTTGTTCAGCCGGCCTTATCCTGCAGCAATGCGGGCATTTGGCGAACGACTCTGGAAAAAGCCTGAATTTTCCTTCAGGCACATCGAGATGAAAAATGCGGAGAAGTATATCCGTGACCTGGTTGTTATGTATGATAAAGTATGGTCTGATTTTCTTGAAAACTACACCCCCCTGAAATTTGAGGACCTGTATCAGATTTTTAAGGATGCAAAGGCCATGCTGGATGAAAGATACATTTGGTTTGCTTATCATAACGGTGATCCGGTGGGATTCCTGATCGTTTTTCCGGATATAAACCAGGTGTTAAGGAAGCTGAAAAACGGGAAATTGAATTTTTGGAACATCCTCCGGCTTATGTATTATAAAAAAAGGACCATTACCCGTGGAAGATTGCTGATTTCCGGCGTTATCCCTGAGTTCCAGCGTACCGGTGTTGTGGGAGGAATGTACATAAAGCTCACAGATGCCATGAGAGCCCAGGGATTGGAGGAATTGGAACTTTCCTGGGTAGGCGATTATAACCTGACTGTGAACAGGATGTACGGACAATTTGGCGCCACCAAGGAAAAAACCCACATCACCTACAGGTGCCTGTTTGATCCTAATGCCCCTTTTGAAAGATTTAACAACCTGTCCCGGAAATTCTCAAAGGACAGGAAAAAGGAATAGAGAAATTTTGATGTTACCAAATGTTTGTTTATTTTTGCAACCCAATTTGCAAATATTTGATTAAAGCATATAAAAATGAAAAAAGGAATACATCCCGAAAATTACAGGTTGGTTGCATTCAGGGACATGTCGAACGGCCACACTTTCCTGACCAGGTCAACGGCAGCATCGAGGGAAACTGTCACACTGGAGGATGGCAAGGAATATCCGCTTATCAAGCTTGAAATCTCCAATACATCACACCCTTTCTACACCGGTAAGATGAAACTGGTTGATACTGCAGGCCGTGTTGATAAGTTCATGAACCGTTACAAGAGTCATTTGGACAAGAAAAAGAAGTAATTGGGGATTCCACTGCAACGTATGATATGGGGCTCCGTTTTCAGTACAAGGGAAACGGAGCTTTTTTATTTCCCTTCATTTTAAGTATATTTACATAGCACAGAAGCATATCCCATGTCAAACAGGCAACGAAATTTCATCCTTTTTGATGATGTTCACCGGGACCATCTGCTGCCCTTCGCTTTTATACGGCCGGTTGCAGAAATCCGCATCGGTATCCTGACCATCAGGGAAAAATGGGAAAAATGGATCGGTTATCCATTTTCTTACCTCACGCCGGATTACCTTCAGGAGAAATATACATTGGTATCCGGCGATGAGAATATCCTTGTCAATAGTTCTGTCACACCGAATGCCGGCCTTATTGAAGAGATTCTGACGCTGAAGTCCGGCGAAGTTTTGCTTAAAGACAATCTGTTAGTGGCCGGTTGTTTTGACAAGTCGTCTTTGGATTCATTCACCGGGAATATCCCTGAGGGATTCACAACCAAGCAGGTTTTGCCGGATTTTGTTCAGATCTCCAGATTATGGCATATCTTCCGGCTCAATGGAGATGAACTTCGGTCGGATTTTAAAATCTTAACGGAAGGACGCACCAGCCAACCGGTGAGCCCGACAAACAACCTGATTAATCCGGGGGATATTTTTGTTGAAGGTGATGTCAACATGGAATATGTTACCATCAATGCTTCCAAAGGACCTGTTTACATTGGCAGGAACACGGAAATCATGGAAGGTTCCATAATACGTGGTCCTTTTGCCCTTTGTGAAGGCGCAATCCTCAAGATGGGCACAAAGGTTTACGGTCCTACCACCATTGGGCCCTACTCCAAGGTTGGAGGTGAAATCATCAATTCTGTAATCATGGGATTTTCAAACAAGGTGCATGACGGGTATATGGGCAATTCTGTTGTGGGTGAATGGTGCAACATAGGAGCAGGTTCCAATACCTCCAACCTCAAGAATAATTATAACCTCATAAGGCTCTGGGATTATGCGCACGGCAGGGAGATAGATACGGGTTTGCAATTCTGCGGCTTATTCATGGGTGATTACTCGAGGTGCGGTATTAATACCATGTTCAACACGGGAACTGTCGTTGGTGTGTCAGCAAACATATACGGATCAGGTTATCCGGGAAGTTTTATTCCATCCTTTTCCTGGGGAGGGGCTGCCGGCTTTGAAACTTACCGGCTGGGGAAGGCGCTGGAGACTATTCAAACCGGACTTACACTGCGTCAACTGGAAATCTCAGAAACCGACAGAAAAATCATTAACCATGTCTTTTCATTGACAGGTCTTTATCGTAAATCTGTCTGATGCCAACCTATGATAATCAGTACTTCTTGCATCGTGGCATGAAGATTGCCTGTCAAAACCGTGAAGATTTCATCAGCTCACTGCTGACAATTTGTCTTTTATTTTGTTAATTTCTCAGGAGGATAATTTTTTATGAGCATACTGCAGGAAAAGAAAAATGCTGGTTTGTTTTTGTCATCACCCGTAAACGAGGATACAGACTTTATTCCCCTTATTTCAGAGGAGGATGAGGAAAGTATTACCATGACCAAGGTACCGGAAACGTTACCCATTCTTCCGCTACGTAACACAGTACTTTTTCCTGGAGTGATTATTCCCATCACGGTAGGACGTGATAAGTCGATGAAACTCGTGAGGGATATCTATCAGAAAAATAAAATAATAGGCACTGTCGCCCAGAAAGATCCCAATGTGGATGATCCCGGTCCGGATGAAATGTTCAAAGTCGGCACTGTAGCCCAATTGCTAAGGATTCTGGAGATGCCTGACGGCAGTACCTCGGTTATCATACAAGGCAAAAAGCGGTTCCGCGTGAATGAAATTGTTACCACGGAGCCCTATTACATCGCCAGGGTGAGTGCACTCGAAGATGTCAAACCACGCCGGAAAGACCACGAATTTGAAGCCATTGTAGGATCCCTGAAGGATTTGTCGCTTAAAATCATAAAGCTCTCCAGCAATATACCCCCTGAAACTTCTTTTGCTGTAAAAAACATTGAGAGTTCATCCTTCCTGATCAATTTCATCAGTTCCAACAGTGACATCAGAATGATTGAGAAACAGCATTTGCTGGAACAGAACAACCTGAAGAAAAGAGCAACTGCCTTGCTTCAGTATCTTGCCCGTGAAGTGCAGATGCTGGAGCTGAAACATGACATCCAGACCAAGGTTAAAATTGACATGGATCAGCAGCAGCGTGAGTACTTTCTCCACCAGCAGATGAAAACCATACAGGATGAATTGGGAGGAAACCCGATTGAGCAGGAGATTGAAGAGCTGAAGGCAAGGGCCAAAAAGAAAAAATGGGGCAAAGATACCGGCGCCATGTTTTATAAGGAAGTCGACAAGCTGAACCGGCTTAATCCTGCTACCGGAGAGTATTCGGTACAAATGAATTATTTGCAAACACTGCTGGAGTTGCCCTGGAATGAATACACCAAGGACAACTTCGATCTGAAGCGGGCGCAACGGATACTGGACAGAGACCACTTCGGGCTCGAAAAGGTAAAAGACAGGATCATTGAACATCTGGCAGTTTTGAAGCTCAAAGGAGATATGAAATCACCCATAATCTGCCTCCATGGTCCTCCCGGAGTCGGCAAAACTTCCCTGGGAAAGTCAGTGGCCAAAGCCCTGAACCGGAAATACATCAGGATGTCCCTGGGTGGATTGCATGATGAAGCTGAAATACGCGGACATCGCAAAACATATATTGGCGCCATGCCCGGAAGGATTATTCAGAGCCTTCGAAAAACAAAGTCATCCAATCCCGTATTCGTGCTGGATGAGATTGATAAAGTGGGTAGGGACTTTCATGGTGATCCGGCCTCTGCGCTTCTTGAAGTACTTGATCCTGAACAGAACAGTACCTTCTATGACAATTTTATAGAAACGGAATACGATCTGTCAAGGGTATTGTTCATTGCGACTGCCAACACCACCAGTACCATTAATCCGGCATTGGTTGACCGTATGGAGCTTATCAACGTAAGCGGATACATCATTGAGGAAAAGGTTGAAATTGCGCGGCGGCATCTGGTACCCAAAGAACTTAAAAATCACGGGCTCACTTCCGGGGCGGTGGTTTTGTCAAAAAAGATTCTTGAATACCTGGTGGAGAATTATACCCGTGAATCAGGCGTACGGGAACTGGATAAGACCCTGGCCAAGATCGTTCGGGTAATCGCCAAAAAGGTTGCACTCGGAGAAAAATACGATAAAAACCTTACTGAAAAAAACATCGAGATTATACTGGGGGCACCCAGGTACCTGAGCGACAAATACCAGGGCAATGAGTTTGCAGGTGTGGTCACCGGTCTGGCATGGACAGCTGCAGGCGGAGAGATTCTATTTGTTGAAACAAGCCTGAGCAAGGGGAAAGGAACTCTGACCCTTACAGGAAACCTGGGAGATGTTATGAAAGAGTCTGCTGTTATTGCTCTTGAATATATCAAATCGCACAGCGATGTACTCGATCTTGCTCCCGAAGTATTTGAGAACTGGAACGTACATGTCCACGTTCCTGAAGGAGCCATACCCAAAGACGGACCATCTGCGGGAATAACCATGGCCACTTCCATTGCCTCGGCTATGACCCAGCGAAAGGTAAGAAAGCAAGTGGCCATGACAGGTGAGATAACCTTGCGTGGCAGGGTGCTGCCGGTGGGGGGTATTAAGGAAAAGATCCTGGCAGCGAAACGTGCCAACCTCAAGGAGATCATCCTGTCAGAAGAAAACCGGAAAGATATACTGGAGATCAATGAAATATACCTCAGAGGACTAACTTTCCATTATGTAAACAACATCATGCAGGTTTTCGATCTGGCCCTGCTGAAAGAAAAAGTAGATAAACCGGTAAAAATTGCCTGATACCGTCATGAACCAGCGTTTCACCGATAATTGTTTTTATTTTCGATTCGCATACGCTTACTTTACGCTTAAACTTAAAAACTTATGAGGATGGCACCTGGATTATTTTGGGGCGTGTTGCTGGTTCTGATTGGATTGGCAGCCATATTTCGTGTGATTTTCGATGTTAACCTTTTCGGCGTGGTTTTCGCTTTGTTCCTGATCTTTATCGGGGTATCCCTGCTTCTCGGAAAGCCCTGGATGTTTCATCATCAAAAAGGAGAACGAGATACCATGTTCGGGGATCAGAAGGTTACCGAACAGCCGCGTGACAATTCAGAGTACAACGTGATCTTTGGCCGGACGGTTTATGATTTCAGGAATATTCAGTTCCCCGATAATGAACCCATCAGGTTAAAGATCAACACCATATTCGGAAACTCAGTTATTCTGATTAACAGGAATACCCCGGTCAAGGTAAAATCAGATGCGGTATTTGCCGGATCATCCATGCCCGATGGCAATTCAGTGGCATTTGGAACTATTCAGTATGCAACCGATACCTTTGCAGTTGCCATCAACCACCTTTATATTGACGCACCTGTGATTTTCGGGGCGCTTCAGGTGAAGGCGGAATAGGATAAGAAGTGATGAGTAATGAGTAATGAGTAATGAGTAGGGGCAGCCACTTACGGCTGCCCTTTTTTTTATTGTTTTTTGTTGGCAATGCATTCAGTATTTATTTTAATTCTGCTGATTAATCCCTAAGTTTACTGTGTTCAATATACCATTAGCCATGTCAAACGATAAAATTAAAATAGCCGTTTTCCCCGGTTCATTTGATCCTTTCACCATTGGCCATGAATCGGTTGTACGCCGGGCCCTGGATATGTTTGACAAAGTGATCATCGGGATAGGATCCAACACAACCAAAAACCGGTTCATACCGATCGAAAAGAGTACGGAAGGGATACGTAAAGTTTTTGAGGATACCGGGGGAAGAGTGGAAGTGAAAATATTCAAAGGATTGACGGTGGATTTCTGCAAAAGTGAAAAATCGCGCTATATTCTCAGGGGGCTTCGCACCGCTGCAGATTTTGAATATGAGCGGGCGATAGCGCAAACCAACAAGGCCATGTATCCCGAAATTGAAACGGTGTTTTTACTCACCCTGCCACAGCATACCCATGTCAATTCATCGATCATCCGGGAAATTATCAAGCAGGGTGGCGACGCAAGCCTTTTCCTGCCACGAAATTACAATGTTGTTTCGAAATAGGATGATGATGCAAAGGATCCTCACATTATTGCTTCTTATGTTTTTCCTGCCTTTGCTGCATCAATCAAAGGCACAACAGATCACGATTTCCGGGCAGGCGCCTTCCTTTGCCAATACGGAGATCGTGTTTTATCGCACTGCGGATTGGATCAGCGGAACGGAGGAAGTAGCCGGACAATGCCAGGTTTCTGATTCAGGGTATTTCGAGATCTCAGTGCCCGTGGAAACCACCGGACAATTGTATGCCTACCTGGGCGTTTACAGGGCGTATTTCTTTGTCGAGCCCGGAAAGACTTACCAGCTTGTCCTTCCTGAAAGAAAGGATAAATCTCCGGAAAGCCAGTTGAATCCTTATTTCGAACCGGTGGAAATTCACCTGGGTTTGGCCAATTTCAGCAGTGATGAATTGAACATCCTCATCATGATGTTAAATGATGCCTTTATACCCTATTATGACAAGCACGTGAACGATGTGTATTTAAAACCCGATCTTCAAAAACTGGAGGACGATATCACCCGGATGGAAGAACCTTTCAGTAAATTTGGGAACAGTTTTTTCAAAGAGTACAGGCGTTACCATTATGGCATACTGAAAATGCTCGCCAATCAGCAGCGTGTCCAGAGCATTTCAGATGAATATTTCAACAATCATCCCGTGTTGTATGCGAATCCCTCCTACGCCGACCTGTTTAACCAGGTGTATGACAAATATTTCACTTTTCTGGGCCGTTCCGGGACAGGACAACAGATTTATAAGGATATTAACGAAACGGGAAGCCTTAAAGCCTTGCTGAAGACCCTATCCGAATCGAATCATTTCAGCAATGACACCCTGAAAGAACTGGTTATCCTGAAACAGCTGCATGATGAATTCTATGGCAGTCAGTTCTCCCGTTCCGCATTGCTCAGGATCCTTGACTCTCTGACGGTTACCTCTCATATCGAAGAACACAAAAGGATCAGCGGGATCATTAAAGGCAAGATTACCCGGTTGCTGCCGGGGTATGAGCCACCATCATTCGAGCTACTCGATACCGAAGGGAATATTTTTAAGTTATCTGATTTCAAGGGGAGATATGTGTACCTTAATTTTTGCACCTGCCAAAGCTATGCCTGCCTCAATGAATTTAACATGCTGGCTGACCTGCATAAAAGACACAAAGACAGGTTAACCATTATCACCATTGCCACAGATCCCATGGAGGAGGTTTTACGGCAGTTCCTGATAAAAAACCAGTATGCCTGGAAATTCCTTCACTTTGACAATCAGCCTGAAATTCTGAAGGAATATGACATACGGGCCTTTCCGACCTATTTTCTGATTGGGCCTGACGGCAGGTTGATTTTTTCACCGGCACTTTCACCGGCTGAGAATTTTGAGCAGAAGCTTTTTGATACAATGCGCGGGAGAGGCGATCTATAGCAGGTTTTTATATTTCAGCACATCCAGGATGGCCAGGTAGGTGTTACCGGTAAACCTTGATAAATCATCCTTGCTGACCCACCTGATTTCAGTGATATCTTCATCCAGCTGCGGTACGGGTTCCGCATGACCCGGGTAATACATTTCATACCAGCTCGTTCTTTTCAGTATGGTTTGATCATCCAGGAAGTAGGAGTGGTAGGTGGACAGCAGCGGATTGATGATCTCCAGTTCCTGCAGACCACATTCCTCCATGACCTCCCTGACAGCAGTCTGTTCAAAGGTTTCTCCGAGGTTGACCTTTCCTTTTGGTAAATCCCACCTGTCACGTCTTCTCATGATAAGGTACTTGCCTTCATTGTTGCACACCAGTCCCCCCGCTGCATATACCTGTTCAAAGCACGATTTGAAGCGTTCACGAAGTTCTTCGATATCATGATGGAAAATGAAAAGGGTATCGATTCGTTTAAGTTTCCAGTAAAAAGCAATGAGCTCCTTTAAGTCCTCAACATTCCTGTATTTGTAGAATAGGCCATGCCGAAGCTGAAAATTTCTGATAAAGTCATCCGTCAACAGGACAATCCGCTCGTTGAAAAAAACTTTGTACATTTACCTCATGAAAAAAGTTGAAAAAACCATAGCCAACCTTTTATTACAGTGCAATGCCATACAGCTCAGTCCTGATAAGCCCTATCAATGGGCTTCCGGGTGGTTGTCACCCATTTATTGTGACAATCGCAAAACTTTGGCATACCCTGATATACGTAACACCATCAAATATAGTTTTGTAGATTTAATAAAAGATAACTTTTTTTCAACAGAAGCCATTGCAGGTGTTGCCACAGGCGCAATAGCGCAGGGAGCAATTGTGGCGGATATGCTGGGTTTACCCTTCATGTATGTCCGGTCTTCTGCGAAGGGACACGGTCTTGAAAACCTGATCGAAGGCGAACCGAAACCCGGGCAGAAAGTTCTGGTAATTGAAGACCTGATATCAACCGGCGCGAGTAGTCTGAAGGCTGTTGATGCCCTCAGGCAGAGTGGTTGCGAAGTGCTGGGCATGGTTGCCATTTTTACATATGGCTTTCCGAAAGCCGTTGAAAGTTTCAGGCTGGCAGGCTGTGTTCTCCGCACTTTAAGCAATTACGAAACCATGCTGGAACTTGCCCTCGAAACAGGCTATATTTCAGAACAGAACCTGGAGACCCTGATAGCCTGGAGACTATCGCCTGAAACCTGGCGTAGCCCGGAATAATAACCCTTTAATGTTCAACTTATGCTGAAAATAGAAAGTAAAACCGGACAGGTAAAAGGAAGCCAGGAGGCTGTTTACAGGTATATTTCGGATTTCAGGAATTTCTCCCATATGTTGCCCGCAGAGCGGTTGCGGAATATTGAAATTACAGGTGATACCCTCAGGTTTGTCATTGACGGTTTGGGCAACATAGGATTAAAAATCACTGAAAAAACACCTTACTCGCAGCTTGTAATTACCGGAACTGAAGACAGTTCTGCTGACTTTACGTTCTGGTTCAATATGAAAGCGATTGCGGAAAACCAGTCTCAGGTGAATATTAGCCTGCATGCCAACCTGAACATGTTTCTTGAGATGATGGCGCAAGGGCCGCTTCAGCAGTTTGTTGA
>JAFGGU010000052.1 GCA_016930375.1 Bacteroidales bacterium
AATAGTGAATAGTGAATAGTGAATAGTGAATAGTGAATAGTGAATAGTGAATAGTGAATAGTGAATAGTGAATAGTGAATAGTGAATGGTTAATTGTTAATTGTTGCATTAATTCCTGACCTCGACGACAGCATATTTGGAGATCTTCCAGAATGTCGCCGGATCTTTGATTTCGATATATGCTATTTTGTCCTCATTATCCTTGATAAGAGCATAGGAGTTAGCAGGATGCTCGGTGACAAGCTTGGCGTCTTTCGAATTTACAGGTATGGTAAGTGTTTCAGTGATGTCAATTTGCGTGAACAAATTGTCATTGTTGAAATTCTCCTGCAAGGATTCCTTTCTTCCAAGACCCAGAACGCCGCCCTCCTTAATCAGTAATCCCTTTTCCTTCAAATCTTTATATGTGCCGGATACCACATAGGCTGTATTCATCTCATCCGTCTGTTGAGTAATCTTTGATTCTTTTTCAGCCACTGCAATTTCCATGGTTCCGACTTTCTCATTGAGTTGTCCGATCTCGAAGTTCCGGTCGATCAGTTCCGTCTTGAGCGCTGCCATGTCTTTGTCGCGCAGGGCAATATGCGCATCAAGCGTATCAACCCTGGCCTGCAGGCTTGCAATTTTTATTCCTGAAGACCGCAGTTGCGAGTTCAAAGAAGTAATTTTCTTTTTATTCTGTTCGATCAGTTCCCGGATGATCTGAATCTCCTTCATAATCTCGTTTTTCTTGTCCTGTGTAATTTCGGGATCCATCGACTGGATGCTGAGCATATTTTCTCTTTCCGTGATCTTTTTAATATCACTTTCAATCTCGTTAAATGCAAGCACCCATTCATTGATGATAGAATCACGCTGGTTTAATTGCATGGCCAGTTCGGTTTTTTGGTTTTCAAAGATGCTGGCTTCCTGCAGTCTTTTTTTATTGTTCTGTACCAAAAAGATCGCAGCTGTAAGCACCACAAGCGCCAGGGCAACTGTTAAACCTGCTACAAGGCCTTTTCTTCCTTGGTTTTCGGTTTTGTAAACACTTTTATTTTGATCTGTTATTTGATTGTTCATGGTAATTTCCTCCATTTACTGAATTTAAACATTATGAATTGTCCAACCGCATGATCAAGGATTGTTCCAAGACAGGCTGGAATTCATAATAAGAAGAAAATCAACATAATAGGAAAATAGCACGGAATTTTAATTCTCATTTAGAGAACAATGGTTTCATTTTGGGAAGATTGCCTTTACTGGAGGTCTTTCATCAACCTGTAAATGGTGGAAACGCCGATATCGAGTTTGCTGGCTACCAATTTGATATCATGGTTGTAGGTTTCCAGGAAGGATTTGATAATTTTCAGTTCATACTCCCGCAGGGTAAGTTCTTTACCCGGTAAATCGCTGCTTTTCATATGGGTGTCGAAAATGAGATCTTCCGGCCCGATCTCCTCATGATCCGACAGGGTAATTGCCAGTTCAATAACTGATTTAAGCTCCCTGATATTCCCGGGATAGGTATGCGTCAGCAATTTTGCCTGTGCGCCTGCAGAAAGCTTACTAGCCGGAAGGTTGTTTTCTTTGCTGAAGACATCCATAAAGTGCTTTGCCAGGATCAGGATGTCATTCCCCCGCTCACGAAGCGGCGGCAGTTCAATGGGCAGTCCAAGCAACCTGTAATACAAATCTTCCCGGAAATTTCCCCGGGTAACTTCCTCTTTCAGATTCTTATTGGTGGCAACGATGATACGGCAATCGGTTTTCACGATCTGGTTGCTTCCAACCCGCACAATCTCTTTTTCCTGCAATGCTCTCAGCAGTTTCACCTGGAATCCGGCATCCATCTCAGCAATTTCATCCAGGAAAAGAGTGCCTCCGTCGGCTTCCTCAAACTTGCCTATTCTTCTGTAGGTTGCGCCGGTAAAAGCGCCTTTTTCGTGTCCGAATAATTCACTCTCAATCAGTTCAGAAGGCACTGCAGCCACATTAAATGCAACAAATGACTTTTCTTTTCTTTTGGAGTTATAGTGAATGGCTTTGGCAACAAGTTCCTTACCCGTTCCCGTTTCGCCGGAAATGGATACCGTGATGTTTGTGTTGCGCGCCTTTTCTATCATTTCATAAACATTGTTCATAGCGGGACTTTCCCCAAGGATACTTTTACGGAAGTCATATTTTTTCTGAACCTCCTTGCGAAGCTTCGTGATCTCCCTGATGAGACCCATCTCATTACGAATATTCTGAACCGTGTTCAGCAAGCGATCACGGATATCATTGGATTTAATGATGTAATCCTTGGCGCCAAGTTTTAATAATTCCACAACGGTATTGATATCTTCCTGCTCGGATATAAGAATGACCTGTATTTCGGGATGTTCCTGCCTGATTTGTTTCAGCAGCTCTGATCCGCTGATATCAGGTAATCTGTAATCGAGCGTCACAATTCCGGGAGATTCATGTAAACTGTTCAGGAAATCCCTGCCGTTGACAAATCCCTTAACCTCATAATCGGGATTTAAGGATAATGTATGCACCAACAACCGGTTATACCAGTCATTGTCCTCAACAACAAAAATCTTAACCGTAGTATCCGCCATCATTTACCGATTTTCAAAACATGATCCTGCAGCACCTTTTCAATGTCTGAAAATTCTTTCAGGGAGTTCCCGGACAATTGTGCCAAGATAACCATATTTTTATGATTTCCTGCTTCCTCTTCCAGGGCTTTCAGGCTTGAGTACAATCCATTTGCCCCCAAATGCTTGCAGGGAGATGCTATTTTATGCGCGGTTTCCAGGACTTCATCAGCATTTCCCGCTTCAACGGCCTGTTGAATTATCTCCAATCCCTCGCGTGTGCTAATCATAAACTGGTCCAGCATCTGTTTCACAAATGCAGTATCCTGGTCCGCCAGGTGATAAAGATTACGCAGATCAACTTTTGGTGTGCCATTTTGATCAGCGGCAGAGACTGTAATCTCTGTCGCAGACAATTTACCTGCAAAGGAATCTGAAACCGAAAGGATGACATCCAGCAGCATTTTTTCCGTAAAAGGTTTGGGTAGGAACGTGTTCATGCCGCATTGCTTGAATTTTTGCAGGTCATCGGCTGAATGCGTTGCGGAGATACCAATTACTGGGAGGTCCGAAGAATTTATACCCAGTTCATTGCGTATGCTTGCGGTGGTTTTCAGACCATTGGGACCCGGCATCCTTACATCCATAAACACAAGGTTATATTTCGATGATCGCAACTTTTCCAGCGCTTTCATCCCATCCGGGGCTTCATCGTATTGAACATTCCACCGGTTGAGAATGGTCCGGAAAAGCATCCGGTTGTATTCCTCGTCGTCCACAACAAGCAGTTTCAGGCTCTTTACCGTTTCCGGTATAAACAACTTCTGCGTTATTACCGGAAGTTGGTCCCATTTACCAACGATGTAGGGCAATACGCAGGTAATTGTTGTGCCTTTTTGCGGCTGGCTTTTAAGGGTAATGCTGCCCTGATGCAGTTCGACCAGCTTTTTCACAATGGACAGGCCAAGTCCGGTACCCCCGTATTTTCTTGTGGTGTCAGTTTCCGCCTGTGTGAAATCGTCGAAGACTCTTTCCTGCATATCATCACTGATGCCAATGCCGGTATCAGCAACCTTCAGAATGAGGTCGAGGTTGTCAGCGGATCTCATGACGCAGTCCACTGAAAAGTGAATTTCACCGTCGGCTGTAAATTTCACGGCATTGCCGACCAGGTTGATTAGAATTTGTTTAAGCCGGTAGGAATCTCCCAGGAGAACAAGGGGAGTGGATTTGCCAATGGAGTAAGCCAAGTGTGTATGGGATTCCATGGCTCTTTTTTCGAAAAGCAATTGTATTTCTTCACAAACCTTCTTGATCTGAAAATGAGATTTTTCCAGTTCAATGGAAGCATTCTGCAATTTCGAAAAATCAAGGATATTATTTACCAGCTTCACCAGGTGATCCGACGAGGACTTGATGATGTCGAGAAGCTCCCTGCTTTTATCATCAAAGGATCGGTAAAGCAACTGTTCCGTAAATCCGTAAATGGCGTTCACCGGGGTCCGGATCTCATGACTCATGTTGGCCATAAACAATTCCTTGGTGCGCGCCAGTTCTTCCGTTTCTTCCTTGGATCGGATCAGGGCCAACTGGTAGTCGCGGGTTTTTCTGGAATATTTCACTACAACAATCAGCACCAGAATGACCAGCAAAGTGCCCAGCAGGGTAAACATGGCCAGCCAGCGGTAGGTATTCATGGCCAGCTTGTCAGCTGCCACTGCTTTTCTGCTGATGGACCTGATTACCTCGCCTTCCATCCGGGAGATCATGAAATTGAATCGTTCCCTGATCTCACTGCCTGTCTGTGCCAGCATCGATTCTGTTGCCTGCAATTGCAGGTTCTGAATGCTATCCTGTTTTTCAATCTTATCCAGGTCCCTGATGATCTCCTCCTGGGCCAGTTTGGCATCAGGTCTTTTTCCAAATATTCGTCTCAGGATACTTCGCTCATTGTTTTTGTCGCTTAACATACCGACTGCCACTTTAGCCGAAAGCTTGCGGATGAAGCGATCCAGTGAATCAGTGTGATGAAGCGCCAGCATCCTGTTCCAGATCAGGATATTCTCTTCGATCAAACTGCTGATGGTATCAATCTGGGTCAGCAGCATGGTATCGCCAATGCTGGCATCCCGGATCCTGTTGATTTCATCGTCAAACCCCGCAATGGTGGCGTAATAGGGCTCAATATCCTGTCGTTTTCGGGTGTGGGTATACAATCTGACACTGTTTTCGGCCTTGTCGATGTCATTGGATATTTCCCGGATTGCCAGAATCCGTAAATCAGGAGCGGATTTTACCTGTATGGAAGCTACAATGGAAGAAAGGCTCCGATAGGAAAGGTATCCTGTGGCCGAAATCAGCAAAATGGCCAGCGTCATCAGTGTGCCGATTTTTACAGGCAGTGAGATCTTTTTCATAGATCAGTAGGCAATCGTGTATCAAAACTACATTAATTACGTATTAATTTCAGGTTTATTTTAAGTAAGACGACAATGTGTATATTTGTTTTTTTATGTAAACTGCGTTAGATTAATATTTTTTCATGACCACCACGCAAAGTATCATTATCGCTATCGTTGAAGGAATAACTGAATTTCTTCCCATCTCCAGCACAGGCCACATGATCATTACCCAGAAGTTGCTGGGGATAGAAAGCAGTGAATTTGTCAATTTATTTACGGTTAATATCCAGTTCGGGGCCATCTTATCGGTGGTTGTTCTTTACTGGAAAAGGTTTGCAGAACCCCTTAAAACGGAGAAAATCTCAGGAAGTTTCGGGAAAAGGTTCACTCACCGATTGGATTTTTACCTGAAACTATTGATCGCTGTTTTGCCATCGGCAATTTGCGGGCTGCTTTTCATTGGTCTCATTTATAAAATGCTCGGAAGTGTTGTGGTGGTAGCTATTTCATTGATTCTTGGAGGAATTGTCCTGCTTTTTGTGGACAACTGGTTTAAGAATCCTGCCCAGGACCAGAGTATGTCTTATTCCAGGGCGCTAAAAATTGGTTTATTCCAGGTAATTTCCATGATACCTGGTGTATCCAGGGCTGCTGCCACCATCATTGGCGGGCTTACCCAAAAACTGAACCGCAGGAATGCAGCTGAATTTTCATTCTTCCTGGCAGTACCAACCATGCTGGGCGCTTCAATGCTTGAATTGTTCAAAACATACCAGTCCCTAACGCCTGAACAGATTAAAATCCTGTTATTGGGCAATGTTGTTGCATTTATTGTAGCCCTGCTGGCGATCAAAGGATTTATATCCTTCCTGACAAAACACGGTTTCAGGGTATTTGGGTATTACCGGATAATTGTAGGGATGGTGATATTGATCCTGATGATTTTGGGGATCGATCTGAACATGGTGGGATAATTTGTGTTATTGTTGTTAAATTAGCTGACAACATTATACATCCTATGGGCAATACAATAAAAATTCTATCGTGGAATGTTAACGGCATCCGAGCACAAATTGGAAAGGACTTTTTCGGGACCTTCAAACAACTGAATCCGGACATTTTGTGCATTCAGGAAACCAAGGCACAATCAGATACCATGCCCAACCTGGGTAAAGAACTGATCGAATATGAAATATTTTTCAATTATGCTGTACAGAAAGGTTATTCCGGAACCTCTGTCCTGTCAAGGCTTAAACCTGTTCATCACTCGAATAATATCGGCCGGGAAGAGCATGATCAGGAGGGCAGGGTCATAACCCTTGAGTACGAAACGTTTTACCTGGTGAACGTATATGTCCCGAATTCGGGACAGGAACTGAAAAGACTCGATTACAGGAAAGCATGGGACCAGGAGTTGCTGGCCTATCTCAGGACCCTGGATGCCAGAAAACCGTTGATTTTCACAGGTGATCTGAATGTGGCCCATGAGCCCATTGATCTAGCCAGACCTGAGGAAAATTACAACAAGACCGCCGGCTATACCCAGGTGGAAATCGATGGATTTAAGAATTTTTTAAACCTGGGACTGGTTGATACGTACAGGGCGATACACCAAGACCGTGTGCAATATTCTTACTGGAGTATGCGGTTCAGGGCACGTGAGAAAAATCTGGGCTGGCGGATTGATTATTTTCTGGTGAGTGAAAGGCTGATGCCCAAAATCAAGGATGCGTTCATACTCGATCAGGTCATGGGCTCCGATCATTGCCCGGTAGGTATTGAATTAGAGTTATAAAATGCTGCACAAAAAAACCGCCGG
Source organism: Bacteroidales bacterium (assembly GCA_016930375.1). Classification (GTDB taxonomy): domain Bacteria; phylum Bacteroidota; class Bacteroidia; order Bacteroidales; family UBA10428; genus UBA5072. Next base: position 6,786 of record JAFGGU010000052.1, read on the forward strand.
GAACACCGGCGGTTTTATAATATAAACTATTACAGCTATCTTATTTCAAACGAGTGGGAGTAGTATTTGCTGCCGGCTGTTACTTCAACGGAATATACCCCCGGATCCAGGTTCTTCAGATTATATTTTCTTTCAAAAGTCCCCTTCACTTTTGGATTGTCTGAGAAAAAACTTTCAGAGTCTCTCCAGAATGAAATGTTAATATCTTCATTTCTGGGATTAAAGATAGTAACCTTCAGATTGCGGTCATTGTGATAAAATGCTGGTACAGCATATTGCGTTTGAGCAAGGAGTAGCGTTCTGGATTCCAGCAGCGAGATTTGCTTTTCGTATACCATGTTACCTACCGATATGTTAATTGTATATAATCCTTCAGGAAGGTTCGAAAGGTCAAAGAACTTTTCAAAATGTTCATCATTTGATAGTTTACCGTAATAAACCGATTCACTTGTCAAGCTATTGAGGAACTCTATGAACATGGATTTTTTCTGAGGATTCTCTGCTGATACTGCTACACGATTGTTGGGTAATGTCACAAGGATGACATTCTCGGAATTTTCTGCCTTAGCGCCAAAGCCAACTGCCAAAATCACTAGAGCTGCTGACATTAAACTGATCAATCTAACTGTTGTCTTCATTTTTTATGATTTAATTAATACTAAACGACAAGGCAAAAATATTCATTAAAATGAAGCGCGAGTCCTTAATTACGTTAAGTTTCCGTTAAAACTATATTTAATAGTGGGGGTAGTATAACAAAAAAGTGTATTTAATTGATGATAACTTAACAATATATAGGGTTAATATTAATATATATTATTTTTAACTTCCCCTAATTATAAAGTCCTCTGTTCGGTTGCAATCAAATCAATGATATTTTTCAGCTAAATCAAACATGTTGGGAGAATAAGGCTGCAACTTTACGTGAGATTAAATCCAGAATTTATTAAAGGGTTAATATGTCATCATCTTAGCATTCCTTTAATAGCATTCAAATCGCCGTCCGTTTGCACGGGATGTATGCTTAAAATCTTTGCCAGTATTAAATAAAGATGAATGTTACGGAATGCGGGATGCCTGTAGTTTTTCTTAAAATCAGGTCCGCAGGCAAAAAAGATGGCGTGCATATCGGTATTGGCCGGATCATATCCATGTGCACCGCCATAGATGGCTTGGTTATTCATGGTAATGGACCAGGAGCTGTCAGCGGCGATAACCAGGTCATCAATTCTTACATTGGATCCAAAATGAAGCGATTCGGGAGTCTCGTCCTTTTTCCATACCGATAAGTGCCTGATATTTTGCAAAGCATTAAGGATACTGTCAGTATAACCCTCCCGGGGTGTAATCGTAATAACCGGATTAGATCCGTTGATACGACTCATATATGTTGGAGAAACATAATTTGAAAGCACGATTTTCATACTGTCTTGTATGGTTTCCATACCATGATCTGAAGTAACGATAAAGTTAATTTTCCGGAAGTACGGCAGTTTGCTTGCTTTATTCAAAAGTAATCCCACCATGCTGTCGCAATGCATCACGGCCATCCTGGTTTCGGGTGAAAATGGCCCGAAATGGTGCCCTGAATGATCCGGCTCATCAAAATAAAACATAATAAGTTCCGGTCTTTTATCCGGAGTAAGTGACAACCAGTGAATAACTGTATCTACCCGCTGCTCGAAAGGGGTCTTTTCATCATACTTCTTCCAGTATGAAGGTCGCATGCCCTGCACATCAGCTTCTGATCCTACCCAAAAATAAACTCCTGTCCGGACTCCCTGTTTTTCAGCTGTATTCCAGATAGGTTCCCCACCGTAAAAACTACCGTCTTCCACTGCATTACGATCGGATATCCTATAATCCCGATTTAATTGGGCATCATAAAAACTATTATGCACAATACCGTGATGATCCGGGTATAACCCGGTGGCCATGGTATAGTGATTCGGGAATGTAACCGAAGGAAATGAAGGCACCATGGCTGTTGCCTTTACCCCAACCTTTGCCATTTTATGAAGGTTTGGTGTAGGAAAGGTATCCGGATAATCCCATCGGAAACCGTCCATAGAAAGCACAACCGTGTAATTCCGTAAACTCTTCCGACTATCAGCGGTTGAAAGGTAGGATGAACAACCCGATAAAGTAAAAGCCAGTAATAGCAGTTTGAAACAAGCAAACCTCTTCATAACCATTTTGCTATTAGTGGCAGTTACTTTTACCTCAATTAATTGAAAATATATCTTAATCCGATCTGTAGTCTCCATCTTGAGGCCAGATCTGCAGTTGAATAAGGTTTATTTTTTATCAGACTGCCTCCGTTGTAAGTAAAGGTAGGCTGGTTGCTGTAATTGTATGCTGAAGTAGGATCCTGGTCCAGTAAGCCCCTGTAGTTGATCAGGTAATTGTAAGAGCCACTGTATACCCTGCCCCATTTCTTATTCAACAAATTGCCAAGATTAAGTATATCAGCGGAGAACTGCAACCGGTTGGAGGCATTGCCGGTATTGATCCTGAATTCCTGAATAAACCTGAGGCTGAGTTGATGACTGAATGGCAACCGGGCTCCGTTTCTTTCAGCATATTCACCGCGGTGTTCTTTAAGATAGTCATCGTTTTCAATAAACCTGTCGAGCTCCTCCCATTGTTCTTCAGGAGTAACCGTAATTGTCGAGCCATCTATGGTTTTTGAATAGGATACAAGATAAATATCTGATATTGTTTCGGGTATATATATCAGGTCATTGGAAGTTCCGTCATTGTTTAAATCCCCGCTATAAATGTACGATAAGCCTGATCCTGTTTGGCCGTTATAAAACAGAGAAAGCTGGGTCGCCATGGTCCCTTTCAGGTATTCCTTGCGGTAGGTCACATAGCCCAGGATGCGCGAGCCCATATCATAATCTGAAGTTGAAAGCTCCAGGTTATTCAACCCGTTCACCTGGTTAACATATCTCCAGTTTGAATAGGCTACGCTGGATGTTCCTGAGTTTATATCTTTTGAATGCCCGAAATTGTAAGCCGCTGAAGCAGCAAATCCATTCTCAAACTGTTTTTGCAATTGAAAAACAAAATTGTAGGAATATCCTTCATTCGTATTCTCGAATTTAATGATTTCATCATATTCTGCATCCAGTCGTGCCGCGCTGTTATACCTGCTGCTTGTAGGGTCTGTACTTCCGGCAGTATAACGAGGCCTTTGATCGGGACCAACAAAGCTAAAACCATCATTGACCTGTCTGTTCAGATTTATAAAATTCACATTGTTGTATGTTTTGCTGAATATTCCTTCCAGAGATGCAATTATCCCCCAACCCAGCTTCTTGTCCATAGCAAGGTTTGACCTGAAAACCTGCGGAAATCTAAGATCTTTGTCAATAATATTTATGGCTCCGCGTCCTGCCATTTTGCCTAAATCTTCTGCATTGGGCTGATTAAAAGGATCGGTGGAAAATGTGACGACAGGATCGGTTATCGGGCTGGCACTGCTTGAAGAACTGCCAACACTGTAAGTGCCATTCAATTGACCATTGTTTGAGAACTGGTTTGATACCCAAACAAAGGGTACCCTGCCTGTAAACAAACCTGCACCGCCTCGTACCTGCAAGGTTTTATCACCCAATACATCCCAGTTAAATCCAAGCCGTGGTGACCACATTATTTTTGCATCAGGAACATCGCCGGTCTTACCTTCACTACTGTAAACCGTGTTAAAATCATCATTGGCCTCGGGGGAGTCCATAAATACCGGTATATCTAACCGTAAACCGGCGGTGACCTGGAATCTTTTACTTACCTGAATTTCATCCTGTGCATAAAATCCGAGTTGCATAGCATTAAAACTGGCAGCTCCCTTGGTTTGAGATGGATCATCTGTACCATCAAATGAGTACCCGATTCCATAATAGGAAGGAGCAATCGGTGAGACAGTTCCCTGTGTTTCAAAACTTTCCAGAGAGTTGAAAGCGTAATTGCCATAAATATTCTGGACAAACAAGTTATAAAATGAATAGAATTCATTGTGGGTGCCCAGGGTAAAAGTATGTTTGCCCCTGTAAACAGTAAAATTATCCGTTAAAGAATATATATCCTGGTCAAGCTGGTTAGCTACCGATGAGTATTCGCTTCCCAGGGTTATGGTCTTGTTCGAGGACAGATATATGGTTACTTGGGGGAAGGCAGATCCCAATGGATCACGGTCGTCCCTGACCCGGGTATATCCAAGCAGTAAACGATTGGATATGCCATTGGCAAATAAACTGTTCAGTTCAAGTCCACTTGAATTGGTAGTGCTTGGGAAAAACAGCCCGTTATTAGAAAAGCGGAGGGAATTGGCACCTCTGCTGTTACTGATATTTTCACCATAGGTGTAACTGTGCCTTACTATTAGCTTGTGATTATTACTGATGTTCCAATTCAGTTTTGCCAGAATTTTATAGCTGTTTGTTTCATTGCTGATACTGGAAAAGCTCCCCGGATTGTAATTGGGGGCCACTCGCGTCAGTGTTTCCACCACCCGGTTTATTTCATCCGTTGTTATATTCGAACTGGCAGTTCCGGGTTCATAACTCAAAGGCGTTTTATTTTTGGTCATCTCCCCATTGACAAAAAAGAACAGTTTGTTTTTAACGATAGGACCTCCCAGGGTAAACCCGGTTTGGAAATCCTTATATTCAGGATAATTCTGTTTTTCATCTGTGGATGGGTTGTTCTTTCCTACCAGATTTTCATTGTTTGTAAAATAGTAAATACTCCCGTTGAAATTGTTGGTTCCGCTTTTTGTAATGGCATTGATACCTCCACCGGTAAATCCTCCCTGTCTGACATCGTAGGGTGCAATATTGATCTGAAACTCCTCAATGGCATCCAGACTAATGGGCTCAACCCCGGTTTGACCACCGTTGGTACCTGAAGATGTTAGTCCGAAAACATCATTATTTACCAGCCCGTCAATGGCAAATAGATTATACCTATTATTGGATCCTGCGAAAGAAGTACCATTACCGGCAATATTTGCAAACGGACTAATTTTGGTGAAATCTTTCAGTCCCCTGCTGATACTGGGTATTGCTGTCATTACTTCATTGGAGATATTTGTGGCAGCTCCTGTATGATCAGAATTAAATACATCCGTTCTTGAAGACCTGACAACAACTGCCTGTAATTCCTGCGTTGCAGCTTCGAGTGTTACCTGAAGATCAACGGTATTCCCTAGTCCAAGAATAATGTCATCGTAAACCTTAGCCGTATATCCTATGAAGGATATGGTAATTTTATACGGTCCGCCAACACGCATGTTATCTATTGCAAAGCGACCATCCTTGTTGGCAATGGTTCCATACTGTGTTCCTGAAGGTTGGTGAACAGCAACCACGGTTGCACCTGCCAATAACTCATTTGAATTGTCCGTAACATTTCCCCGCAAACCGGAGGTGGTTACCTGAGCAGCCATAGTAAAAGGCAGGAGAGTAATAACTAACAAACTTATTATAAGCTTCTTCATAATTTCGGGATTTTATTAATAATTTCCCGCAATGTAGAACTGTAGCTTGTTGTTATTACTAAGTAATTGTTACGAATAACTTACAGAAGATGAAGAATCAATTAAGAGTGATTCATCTATTCAGTAACACCTAAAGCAAACACCCTTCAAGGGTCATCAACCGCATGAAGGGTGTATTTTTTTTGTGGTGCCACGTGGAGTTGAACCACGGACACACGGATTTTCAGTCCGTTGCTCTACCAACTGAGCTATGGCACCTTTTTTTTCAGAGCTGCAAATCTAAAGAAAAAAACCAATCATCAAAACATTTTTTGAAAAATTATAACATCCGCATATAACAGCGGTTTGTACCTTTATCGCTACTTTTGCAACGCTATGTTAAAACCTGAATTTCACATCCATACTTTAAAAAATGGAATAAGGCTTGTACACCGTACTGTTGACAGTCCGGTTGCCCATCTCGGACTCTTCATCAACACGGGTTCGCGTGATGAACAGTTGGATGAGCATGGCCTGGCCCATCTGATTGAACACATGCTTTTTAAAGGTACAACCCGGCGAAAGGCCTACTACATCCTGAGCCGGATGGAGGATGTGGGGGGCGAGCTGAATGCCTATACCACAAAAGAAGAAACCTGCATCCACGGTACTTTTTTCCGGCAGTATTACAACCGCGCCCTCGAGCTGATCAGCGATATTGCCTTTAATTCGTCATTTCCGGCCAATGAGCTTAAAAAGGAACGCGATATCATTCTCGATGAAATCAATTCTTATAAAGATTCTCCCTCTGAATTGATTTTTGACGAGTTCGAAGAGCTACTGTTCGATGGCAATCCCCTGGCCCGAAATATTCTTGGCAGTGAGGAGCAACTGAAATTATTTACCCCTGACAGTATGCGGAATTTCATGGGTCGTAATTACTGTACCGAACAAATGGTGGTATCTTCAGTCGGCAACATCCAATTTGAAAAGCTGGTAAAGCTGTTTGAAAACCACTTTTCCATACCTGCCCTGCAACCGGGAAACCGCAGAATGGCCGTGAAATATGATTATAAGCCCGTATACCGGAAGGTGGAACGCAATACCTACCAGGCGCATTGCATCATCGGGAATCTGGCCTATAAAATTGAAGACGAAAGGAGACTGGCGCTTTACCTGCTGAACCATTATCTCGGCGGACCCGGAATGAATTCCAGGTTGAATATGGCTTTGCGTGAGCGAAGAGGCTATGCCTATGCCATTGATTCGATGTATACATCCTATTCAGATACGGGGAATATCACCATTTATTATGGTACCGATAAAACCCTGATTGAAAAGTGCAGGGATATCATACTGAAGGAATTGCAGATGCTTCGTGAAAAGCCGCTCAGTCAGATTCAGCTTCAGAAAGCCAGGAGGCAGGTGCTCGGACATATTGCCATTTCCTCGGAGAACAATGAGAACTACATGTTGTCGATGGGGAAGAGCCTGATGATCTTCAATAAAATTGAGCCGCTGGAAGAAACAGAAAGAAGGATCGAAGCCATTACATCCGGGCAGCTGCTAGAGATAGCCAATGATGTGCTGGATGCGGGCAACCTTTCTTACCTGATTTACCATTAAAATAAGTCCATGACCGATAATTTCAGCCTGATTACGGAATATGCCCTTCGGCATTCGACTGCTGAGGATTCGGTTCTCAACAGGTTATACCGCGAGACCAACCTGAAAACTGTTTACCCGCATATGTTATCGGGCCATCTGCAGGGAAAATTGCTGGAGATGATCAGCCATATGATCCGACCCGACAGGGTACTGGAAATAGGCACTTTTACGGGATATTCAGCAATCTGTCTGGCCAGGGGATTATCAGAAAATGGATTGTTGCATACCATTGATATCAATGATGAACTAACTGAAATGGCATTAAAATATTTCGGACAGGCAGGTCTGACCGAAAAGATTATTGTGCATACCGGAGACGCCAGGGAGATCATTCCCGGACTCAGGGAGAATTTTGACCTGGTGTTTATCGATGGTGATAAGGAACAATACCTGGAATATTACCAGCAGAGCATGAAAACTATAAAGACAGGCGGATTTATTATAGCTGACAACGTTTTATGGGGAGGCAAGGTATTACCCGGATATGCCGGTCGCGATAAAGAGACAGCTGGTATTGCTGAATTCAACAGGTTTATTGCAGATGACCCGCGTGTTGAAAAAATTCTGCTTCCTTTCAGAGATGGATGGTTTATTTTGCGTAAAATAGCATAAACAGTCTGACTGAACTTTTTGTTCCAGGAGTTGTTTAATTTCCAAAGCAGGTAAAGAAATGGGTGCATATACCATACGGGAACTGGAAAATTTATCGGGAATCAAAGCCCATACCATTCGGATATGGGAAAAGAGGTATGGTCTTATTGCACCACAAAGGACCTCGACAAATATTCGCTCTTATTGCGATACCGAGTTGAAGAAACTGCTGAATATATCCATCCTCAACCGCAACGGATTAAAAATTTCCAAAATTGCCCAGCTGTCCCCTGCTGAAATTGTTAGCAAAATAAATCAGTTTACGCAGGATGGGACAAACACGGACAGCCAGATAGAAAGCCTCACGGTTGCCATGATCGATCTCGATGAATTCAGGTTCGAACAGGTACTCGCCAAATCAATCATTATGTTTGGTTTTGAAGAGGCTGTGACGCGGGTGCTCTATCCTTTTTTTATACGTATCGGGCTCATGTGGCAAACAGGAAGCATAAATCCCGCCCAGGAGCATTTTATAACCAACCTGGTGAAGCAGAAATTCTTTTCGGCGATTGATGGTCTTACCGGAACCGAAAAGATCGGGGCCAGGCGATTTGTTTTTTTCCTTCCCGAAGGCGAACTGCACGAGATCGGTTTGCTTTTTGCGTGCTATCTTGCCAGGAAAAGAGGCTTCAGAACGATATACCTGGGACAGTCATTGCCCCTGGCAGACCTGGTGGAAGCCGTGAAAAACAAGCAGGTGGATTACCTGTTTACAACGATGATATCTTCCTATCACGGGAAAGACCTGTCGGGTTATTTAAATTTGTTGTCCTCTACCTTCAAGGACAAGACAATTTACATTTCCGGCTCTAGGATGCTTGATCTGGCTGATAACCTGCCATCCAACATTAAGCTGGTGCCTTCACCGGAGCAGTTTCTTGGAGAACTTGCCCTGCTTCAGAAGGAACCTGTTCCGGCGGGATGAGGAATCCTCCTAAACAGATGGATGAGAATTTTGTACTATTTCAATTCATGGTAAGCATTCCATGTTATCCCGTCAGCCAATGTACCAAAATTGTCCCTGAATGGGCCTAACAAACCGGCGTATACAGGATCGAAACCTTTGTAGGATACTTTCAGCAAGGATGCAATGGTTGCAGCAATCTGTGCATTATAATACTTGCATTCTGTAAGTATTTCTCCCCGGGATTTGATGTCAGGCCCCATTATGGCTATCCAGGTTTCACCTGAATGCGGTGTAAGCCTGCCATGTCTTTTCCAGCCCTTGCCTTTGCCCCGGCCATGGTCGGTGGTGATGATCAATGTTGTTTTATTGCTATAAGTGCTGTCGTTTTGTATCCAGTTCCATAATTCTCCGATCAGCTTGTCAGTTTGGTGCGCGGATTTCAGATATAAGTCATAACGTCCTGCATGACCGAATTCATCAGTCTCATCGAGAGCAATCATGAGCACACGAGGTCGCTCATTTTTAAGGTATTCAAAGGCTTGCATAAAGGTGAAGCCATCATACCGGACATCACCGATAAACCTGGGAACCAGATCGTACATGCTTTCGATATTCAGCTGAACCTGGCTAACTAATTTTTCAGGAACCCGTTTGAAAGAACTATTTACAAAGATTTGGCTGCGAACCTCATTCATGATATCGGGAAATGCATTCCAGGAACTGAATACTGCAACCCTGTTTCTGTATCCAGGCAGGTTGTTTATATATTCCAGAACCGTGACGTGTGGATTGGGCCCCAGGGAATTACTGTTGATTTCTTTACTGGGATGTCCGGTGAGAATTTCATGATACCCAGGATATGAAAACCAGTAACGGTTGGCAACATTTGCCTTGCATCCATGATCACGATTACCAAATAATGAACCCTCCGATGCCATTGTCGACCATAAAAAAGGCATTAAAAGCCTGCGGCGTACGTATGCGTCTTCATGCCAGAATTGTTTGGCAGTTTTGTTCTTAGCCAAATTCCTCCCGGTTGATTTCAGAAGCTTATAATCCGCTCCTTTGAACACCTCACGCCAGCGAAATCCGTCAAGTGTAATAACAATCACATTTTCGGTCTTTTGCCCCGAACCAAAGGGACAATTGAATATCAGACCAATCAGCACCATCCAGGGTATTAACTTATTCATTTTTTTAGTTTTTATTGGTTTTAGGTTGTCCTGCCAAGTCAATTATTACCGTTTTGATAGGGTTATTTATTGGCCTTAATCACTTTTTGGTTGGTGGCCGAAATTTATCAGGCCGCTATTACATCATTATGAAACTCCTATATAGATTGTATGAAATACTATGTGGAAACAGGTTACAAGAGTGCAGCGGAATGGAAATAAATCAAGCCCGCCGGTATCTTACCAGCGGGCCTCAGTCAACATTATAAACCTGAAAACATACAGCCTAACGGATTATTTCGGGATCCAGACTTCCACATTGATCTCATCTTTACCAAAAGTCTTGGATGACAATGCTGTTTCTTATTGGCGTAATTGGCACGAATCTTTCGGATGTAAAACTAACCTGCGTGTGTTAGGAAAGTATTAAACGGTCATTATATAATGATGAAGGTTATATTGGCATAAGTAGAATACACGACTTGGCAGGTATTCACTTTCTTTCTATTAAATGCCTCATAAATAAGATAATAAGATCCCATAATAGAGTGTTGAATAAAAAAATCTAAAAACTAAACATTCATTTAACACCTGTTTAACAGTTTTTCCAATTTAGAAGTTATTTAGAAAGTTTCGCCGGGATCCCTTTAAAAGCCGTTAAAATCAAATAATCGGTGTTTATCAAGACCACTTTATTTTCATGAAAATTGGTTATTTTTAATTAATCCAAATAAAAAAGATTTGCACAATGTTTAAAGAATGATTACTTTTGATGAACAAAATAAAAACAAAACGCCATGACTGCCATAGAATTTAATTATCAGCTTACAAGTCTGAGCGACAGTCTTGAAAGATTCGCCAACAGTCTCACATCAAACCGGGAAGACGCACGCGATCTGTTGCAGGAGACTTTTGTAAAAGCCATATCATACCGTGATAAATTTGCGGACGACACCAACCTGAAAGCCTGGACATTTACGATCATGAAAAATACCTTTATCAATAATTACAGGCGGATGACGAAGGCAAACACCACCTTCGACCACACTGATGATTTGTATTTCCTGAATCTGAGCCGGGAATCTGGCATTGATACACCTGAATCTTCAGTATCCGCAAAAGAGATTGAAAAACATATCGAACGGCTTGAAGATGAGTTCAAAGTTCCATTCAAAATGCATATACAAGGATACAAGTACAAAGAAATTGCCGATAACCTGGGATTGAAGATCGGTACGGTCAAAAGCCGGATCTTCTTCACACGCAAGCGATTGATGAGTTCCCTGGGCGTCGGATACAATTAGGGTTTTTGGGTTTGGTTAAATGAGTTAGTGGTTGAATTATCCCCCTGCCTTAGGCGGGGGGATTTTTTATTCCCCAGTTTTATTAACTTTGCACCACTTTTACAACCTTCAACCGTATGAGCCAAACCTCAAAGTATAACCAACGCGGCGTTTCACCGAAAAAGGAAGATGTTCACCGGGCCATCCAGGATCTTGACAAAGGGTTGTATCCCAATGCATTCTGTAAGATTCTGCCCGATATCCTGGGTGGCCATGAGGAGTATTGCTGTGTCATGCATGCCGATGGTGCAGGCACAAAATCGTCCCTGGCCTATATGTACTGGAAGGAAACGGGTGATTATTCCGTGTGGAAAGGAATCGCACATGACGCCCTGATCATGAATATCGATGATCTGCTTTGTGTGGGTGCTGCAGATCATATTCTCATGTCCTCTACCATTGGCCGCAATAAACTGAAAATTCCGGGAGAGGTGCTGATGCACATTCTCAAAGGTTTTGATGAGACAATCGAGGAACTGGCCCGTTGGGGAGTGCATGTATATCTTACCGGCGGTGAAACGGCTGATGTGGGCGATCTCGTTCGCACCATTATAGTCGATTCCACGGTAATAAGCCGTATGAAACGTTCTGAAGTTATCGAAGTGAATATTCAGCCCGGTGATGTAATCATAGGACTCGCATCATCCGGTAAAACTGTATATGAAAACGGATACAACAGCGGCATTGGCAGCAACGGACTCACCTCGGCGAGGCATGACGTTTTTACCAGTCACCTGGCCGATAAATACCCGGAGTCTTATGATGACCTCATCCCCAAATCTCTTGTGTATACCGGGAAGTATCAACTCACACAAAAAATTGCCGAATTGGGCACGGACGCCGGAAAGCTGGTACTGTCCCCAACCCGAACCTATGCCCCGCTGATTAAAAGGGTGCTTGATAAATACCGGCCGGAGATCCATGGAATGATTCATTGCACGGGGGGCGGACAAACCAAGGTCTTGAAATTCATCAGTGACCTGCACGTGATCAAAGACAATCTTTTTGATGTACCGCCTTTGTTCTCGATCATTCAGGAGTCATCGGAAACCGACTGGGATGAGATGTATGAAGTATTTAATATGGGTCACAGGTTTGAAATTTATACACGTTCTGCAATTGCCGGCGATATCATGAATATGGCCGGCGAATTGGGCATTGAGGCCAAAGTGATAGGGAGAACAGAATCCTTTGCAGGGCATAAGGTGACCATTCAAAGCCCCCATGGAACCTTCACATATTGATTTGTAAAATACTATAATTCGCATTTGCATGAGCAGAAATCTTATCATGGATAAGCTGGAAGGCGTCAAAATGAGGTTTGAAGAAGTGGGCAGGCTGCTCAACGAGCCTGGGGTAATGAACGATATGAAGAAGTACATCCACCTGAACAAAGAATACAAGGAACTTAATCCGGTTATTGACGCTTATATGGACTACAAAAATACGCTGAGCAATATCGACTCCGCCAAAGAAATTCTGGCCGATGAAAAAGAGGAAGAAATGCGTGAAATGGCCAAGGCAGAACTGGATGAGCTAACCGGAAAGGTGGGAGGGCTGGAGGAGAAGTTAAAAGTGCTGCTTCTCCCTGCTGATCCACAGGATACCAAGAATGCCATACTCGAAATAAGGGCTGGTACAGGAGGTGATGAGGCAAGCATCTTTGCCGGGGATCTTTTCAGGATGTACACCAAGTTCTGCGAGCAAAAAGGCTGGAAAACCGAAATTACCAATGTCGCTGAAGGTACTGCCGGCGGTTATAAGGAAATTATTTTGGATGTCAGGGGCGACGGAGTTTATGGTATTTTGAAGTACGAATCAGGCGTTCACCGGGTTCAGCGTGTACCGCAAACGGAGACCCAGGGTCGTATCCATACTTCTGCTGCCACAGTGGTTGTTTTGCCCGAAGCCGAAGAATTTGATATTGAAATGAAACAGGAAGATATCCGCATTGACCGGTTTTGTTCTTCAGGACCTGGCGGACAGTCTGTTAATACTACTTATTCTGCTGTAAGGCTTACCCATGTGCCAACCGGTGTTGTCGTTTCATGCCAGGATCAGAAATCACAGATCAAGAATCTTGAAAAGGCCATGTCGGAATTGCGCACCCGCCTGTATAACATCGAATACCAGAAATACCTTGACGGCATTTCCAGTCAGCGCAAAACCATGGTATCAACGGGCGACCGATCCGCGAAAATCAGGACCTACAATTACCCGCAAGGCCGGGTAACCGATCATCGCATTAACCTTACCATCTATAATCTGCCAAGCGTGCTCGACGGGAATATCCATGAGATAATCAGCCAGCTGCAGATGGCTGAGAATGCAGAAAGACTGAAGGTGAGCTCTTTTACCTGAAATTTTTGGCAATGAATTCGGAAAAGCTTTTTGACCAGATCAAACAGAAACAGAGTTTTCTGTGCATAGGCCTCGATACCGAGATCACAAAAATCCCCGGCCATCTTAAGGATTCAGAAATGCCCCTGTTTGAATTCAACCGGGGGATTATTGATGCCACACATGACCTGGCAATTGCCTTCAAGCCCAATCTGGCTTTCTATGAATCCCAGGGAACAAAAGGCTGGCAGCAGTTTGAACTGACGATCCGGTATATCCGTGATAATTTTCCTGAAATACTGATCATCGCTGATGCCAAAAGGGGAGATATCGGAAATACATCAAAAAAGTACGCTGAAACATTTTTCATGAATCTGCCATGTGATGCCGTGACCGTTGCTCCTTACATGGGATCTGATTCCGTGCTGCCGTTTCTTGAATATCCCGGGAAATGGGTGATTCTGCTGGCACTTACCTCAAATCAGGGCGCAGACGATTTTCAGTTCCTATCCACCATCCATCATGAAAGGCTTTTCGAAACGGTATTGCGGAAATCCCTGCAATGGGGTAATCCGGAAAATATGATGTACGTGGTCGGGGCAACACGGGCTGCCATGCTCGTTAAGGTCAGGGAGATCGTGCCTGACCATTTTTTGCTGATTCCCGGAGTGGGCGCTCAGGGCGGCGACCTGGAAGAGGTAGCGGGTTACGGATTCAACAGCAGGTGCGGACTGATCGTGAATTCGTCGCGAGCCATTCTTTATGCAGATGATTCGGAACGTTATGCAGAAGCTGCCAGGGAAAGGGCGCTTGAGGTGCAGCTGAAGATGAAGGGGATTCTGGGGAAGAGGTTGTAGAGGTTGTAAGTTGTAGGTTGTAAGTTGTAGGTTGTAGGTTGCCTTGCCCGCCGTAGCTTTAGCGAAGGCGGGTGGTAGTTGTGGTTGTTGGAGGAAGAAAAGTTATAAAACCGTTAATACGTTAAGCCATGACAGAAGATTTTCTCCATTTCATTTGGAAATACGGACTTTTTGAACGTGCCGGAATGATAAGTAATACCGGCGAAGAAGTCCATGTGATTGTGCTTGGTGAACACAATACCGATGCCGGTCCCGATTTCCTGAATGCACGCGTTAAAATTGGGCAAACCACCTGGGCGGGTAATATTGAAATTCACCTGTATTCGTCAGATTGGTATGAACACGGACACGGGAGCGACAAAGCCTATGATAATGTAATTCTGCATGTCGTCCATCGGAACAATCAACCGGTTACCAGGTCCGGCGGTGAAATCATTCCTACAATAGAACTTCATTTTGATCCTGCCTGGTTTGAGAACTACCGGCTGCTGTTAAACAGCAAGGGAAACCTTCCCTGTCAGTCCCGATTAAAAAACCTGGATCCCTTTATATTGGATTTGTGGCTAAATTCTCTGGTGGTGGAGAGGTTGCAGCAAAAAGCGGTGTTCATTTCCGATCTGCTGGAGAAGTATAAAAATAACTGGGAGGAAGCTTTTTACATCAGCCTTGCCCGCAGTTTTGGATTCGGATTGAATGCCGCACCCTTTGAAATGTTGGCCAGGTCCGTTTCATTGCTGCATCTCTCGCGCAGCAGAAACAGTATTTTTCAGGTTGAGGCCATCTTAATGGGGCAGGCAGGCTTTTTAACGGATACTGTCATGTTCTCGGGATATTATAACGAGCTGCGGCAGGAGTATCTTCATCTCCGGAAAAAATTCGGACTGAAGCCCCTGGAAAAGCATTTGTGGAAGTTTTTACGATTGCGCCCGATGAATTTTCCGACTATCCGGATTGCCCAATTTGCGGCTTTGCTTGCCAGGAATGAAGGTTTACTCTCGAACATTCTGGCCTGTGATAAGATGGATGGCCTGTGGAAATATTTCAATGTTCATGCTTCTCAATTCTGGAATACCCATTATACTTTTGAGAATATTTCTCCCAATAGGATAAAAGCGATCGGAACTGATGCATTCCGGGTGATCGTGATCAATGCGGTAATTCCCTTTCTCTTTGTTTACGGTCAACATTCAGGCAATGAAATTTTGAAAGAACGGTCGCTCGAATGGCTAATCCAATTGCCGGCTGAGGATAACCGCCTGGTTGCCCGTTGGAAAAACGCAGGTATTGAAGCCGAAACTGCATTTTACAGCCAGGGTTTGCTTCAGATGTCGAAAAACTATTGCAGCAGAAAGCGTTGCCTGGCATGCTCCATCGGGATGAATATCATAACCGGGGGCTAAAGCCCGAGTTTGGGGCTATTACCGGCCCCCAGGCTAAAGCCCGGGGCTATTGAAAACATGCCATAACAAGACATAGTGCTATTTGGTAACTCAAGATTACTAGCCCCAAATGCCAGGACATTTAAATTTCCTTAAAAAATATTTGGATACTTCAAACCAATGATGTACATTTGATATCAAAATAGTATCATTAAAATATCAAACCAATGAAAACAGAAAAAGCTATTCAACCCATCAGCGGGTATGTCATGGTTGCCATTGAGGTTGTTCTCCTAGCAGCTCTAATCCTGGCCGGCATTAACCAAATCGTATGGCTGGTCATTGTCCTGGTCATCCTTGTTGGCTTTATCACTCCCGGTTACTTCATCATCAACCCAAATTCATCCAAGGTGTTGTTGTTGTTCGGCGCCTACTCGGGAAGCGTGAAGAAATACGGATTCTTCTGGATGGTACCTTTCTATATAAGAAAAGAAATCTCGCTCAGGGCCCGTAATTTTGAAAGTGACAAGATCAAGGTCAACGATAAAATCGGGAATCCGGTGCTTATCAGTGTGATCCTGGTTTGGAGGGTGAACGACACCTTTAAGGCTGCTTTTGAAGTTGACAATTATGAAGATTTTGTGAAAGTACAGACCGACTCTGCCGTGCGCAAACTTGCCGGTACCTATCCGTATGATCACTTTGAGGATGAGCGGGCTGACATTACCCTGAGTTCAAACTTTGAGCAGGTCAACAGCAATCTGGAAAAGGAAATCTCGGAGAGGCTTGAAATGGCAGGACTTCATGTCATTGAGGCACGTATTGCTTATTTGGCTTATGCTCCTGAAATTGCACAGGCCATGTTGCGTCGGCAGCAGGCTACAGCCACGGTTGCCGCAAGGTTTAAGATTGTTGAAGGGGCAGTGGGAATGGTGGAAAACGCGCTTCAAATGCTTTCGAAAAAGGGCCTCATTAATCTCGATGAGGAGCGGAAGGCTTCCATGGTCAGCAACCTGCTGGTTGTGCTTTGCGGTGACAGTCATGTTGAGCCGGTGATCAATACAGGAACATTACACCAATAGGAAATGTCAGAGAAGAAGTCATTTGTCCTGAGGATTGACGCGGAAACCATGAAAAAGATCGAGAAATGGGCTGCCGATGAGTTCAGAAGTGTGAACGGACAAATTGAATGGATGCTGAGCCGGAGCCTGAAAGAGGCAGGACGCATGAAGCATAAAGAACAGCAGGAGTAGGTATTTTTTGTGCAGAATTTGTTGATTTGTAAAAAAAAATAAATACTTTTGCAATTCAAATTTGAAGAAGTGTAATTTATTAGAACCTATGTATTTAACAACAGAAAACAAAAAGGAGATTTTTAAATCATTCGGTAAATCAGAAACCAATACCGGCGGGGCTGAGAGTCAGGTTGCCTTGTTCACCCACAGGATTAATCATCTTACTGAGCATTTAAAAACCAGTAAAAAAGACTTCGGCACCCAGCGTGCACTTCTCAGGTTAGTTGGCAAGCGCAGAAGGCTTCTCGATTATCTCCGCACCCGCGATATCGAAAGATACCGGTCTATCATAAAAGAACTGAATCTACGTAAATAACAAAGAAAAGGGCAATTTTGAAATTGCCTTTTTCTTTTCCAATATGGCCCGATACGGGCCATTCATTTAATTCAATACAATATGTTTAAGACATTTCAAAAAACAATCACCCTTGATGACGGTAGAACCATTACCATTGAAACCGGTAAGCTGGCAAAGCAGGCAGACGGATCAGTGGTAGTGAGGATGGGCAACACCATGTTGCTGGCCTCAGTGGTATCTGCAAAAGAAGGTGCTCCCGATAGTGATTTTATGCCCCTTCAGGTTGAGTACAAGGAAAAGTTTGCTGCTATTGGTCGTTTTCCCGGCGGATTCTTAAAAAGAGAATCACGTCCAAGCGATTATGAAATACTGATTTCCAGATTAATTGACCGGGCTTTACGTCCGCTGTTCCCCGAAGATTATCATGCAGAGACTTTTGTAAACGTGATGCTGATATCCGCGGATAAAGAGACCATGCCCGATGCGCTGGCCGGTTTGGCTGCATCATCGGCCTTAATGGTTTCTGATGTTCCTTTCAATGGACCCATTTCAGAAGTGCGAGTATCCCGGATAGATGGAAAATTTATCATTAATCCTCCCTTCACCGACCTTTCAAAATCCGACATTGATATCATGGTGGCTGCAACACCTGAGCACATTGTCATGGTTGAAGGTGAAATGAGTGAAGTCTCCGAGGAGGATATGCTTGAAGCCCTGAAATTCGCCCATGAAGCTATTAAGGTACAATGCAAAGCCCAGACAGAGCTCATGGAAGAAGCCGGTAAAAGCAAAAAGCGTGAATATTCCCATGAGGTGCATGACGAGGAACTCCGGAAAAAAGTCTGGGAGGAAGGTTATGACAAGTTTTACCAGATTGTTAAAAATACTCCGGCCAAGCACGAACGTCATGATGCACTTGAAAAAGTACGCACTGATTTCATAGCCTCTTCTCCCGAAGGCACCGAAATAAAGGAAGTACTTATAAACCGGTACTTCCATGATGTCGAAAAGGAAGCTGTCCGCAATCTTATCCTGCAGGAAGGATTACGGGTAGATGGCCGCAAGACCACAGAAATCAGGCCCATCTGGTGCGATGTTGATTATCTTCCTGCAGCTCATGGTTCTGCTGTTTTCACGCGGGGCGAAACTCAATCGCTTACCTCCGTGACCCTTGGAACCAAGCTCGATGAAAAAGCAATTGATGAAGTGCTGATTCAGGGAACTGAAAAATTCGTGCTGCACTATAACTTCCCTCCATTTTCAACAGGTGAAGCCAGACCTTCACGCGGCATTAGCCGACGTGAGGTCGGACACGGCAACCTGGCTCACCGGGCACTGAAAAGGATGATCCCTGCTGATAATGCATATGCCATCCGCGTCGTATCCGATATTCTCGAATCAAACGGTTCCTCCAGTATGGCGACTGTATGTGCCGGAACCATGGCGCTTATGGACGCAGGCGTGAAAATTCAGAAACCTGTTTCCGGTATTGCCATGGGATTGATCACCGATGAAAAGACCGGTAAATTTGCCATACTCTCTGATATTCTGGGTGATGAGGATCACTTGGGTGATATGGACTTCAAGGTGGCAGGAACCCGCGATGGCATCACCGCTACCCAAATGGATATCAAGGTAAAGGGACTTACATTTGACGTTCTCAAAAAAGCGCTCGCTCAAGCCCATGAAGGTAGAATGCACATCCTGGGTAAGCTTGTTGAGGCCATACCTGAACCCAGGGCTGATTATAAGCCACAGGTACCACGCATGGTTCAAATATCCATCCCCAAAGAGCTGATCGGTGCGGTAATAGGCCCCGGAGGCAGAGTGATACAGGATATCCAGGCCAAAACAGGAGCTGTTATTAATATTGAAGAAGTTGACGGAAGAGGCGAGGTAAGTGTTTATTCTGCCGACAAGGCTTCTATTGATGCCGCCCTGGCCAGGATCAACGCAATTGTTGAACAACCGGAAGCCGGTAAGGTATACAAGGGAGTCGTCAAAGGAATCCAAACCTTTGGCGCCTTTGTTGAAATTCTGCCCGGCAAGCAGGGATTGCTGCATATTTCCGAACTCGACTGGCAGCGGGTTGAAAAAGTTGAAGACATTCTTAAGGAAGGTGATGAAGTGGAGGTTAAACTGCTCGAAATTGACACGAAAAGCGGTAAACTCAGCCTTTCACGAAAAGTATTGCTACCTGTACCCGAAGGCTATGTTCCACCCGCTCATTCAGCAAGGCCTCATGAATCAAGAGGTGACTCAAGGGGCAGAAGGGACTCACGGGACTCACGGGATGGACGTGATCGACGTGAACACCGGGGTAATCGCGAACGCAGGGATTAGAAAAAGATCGGCTTTGGGATATGTATGAAAAATGTAATTTATTCCCAAAATTGTGTAACACTTAATAATTGGTGAGTGGCTACCTTGCAATTACAAATATTTTTGTATCAGTAAACCAGGCTGATAAATAAATTTATTTTCACACCTGATTTACTTTTTTTTGTAATTATAATTTTTTGGCCCGGTTTTTGAAAACGATGGAGGCATCAATCGATCGGTGAGGTTGCCCTTAATATGAACAGTATTTTATATTTTTATTATCTTTGTTTATAAATAGTACTGTTTAAGGGCAAATAAACTGATAACATTTTGTAAGTTTGTAAACACCATAATCTTACATAGCTTTTTTCAGAATTGTAAAACAAATAACTATTGAATCATGAAGAAAATTAAACTGAACTACCTAACCATTCTTGTTCTTGCCGCTTTTTTTATAAGCGGTTGCGCCGGGCTCACCAAAATGAGGGACGAATCCGGTACAGTTTCATACCAGGTTAACCCCAACCCCCTTGTTGAACAAGGCGGTGACGTTAAGGTGACTGGTGATGTGAAATTCCCCGAAAAATATTTCAATAAGAAAGCAGTTATTGTTGCTACTCCTGTTTTGAAATATGACGGCGGCCAGGTTGAATTCCCCACTACCACCCTGCAGGGTGAAAAGGTTGAAGCCAACAATAAAGTGATCCCTTATGACGGCGGAGGTTATACCTTCAGCGGTTCCGTTCCCTACAAACCCGAGCTGATGAAATCAGAACTTGTAGTAAACTATTCGGCCCGTATTAAAGAAGGTGACCCCGTTGAATTCGGATCCACAAAAATTGCTGACGGTGTTGTTGCCACTTCAACTCTTGTAAAGGTTGATCCTCAGACGGTTTCTATGAACGATAATTTCAAGAGGATTATTCCTGAAAGCTATACAGCCGACATTCATTATGTTATCAACAAGGCCGATGTTCGCAGAGCTGAACTCAAGTCTGAAGATGTTGTTGCTCTTGAACAGAAAATGGTTGAGGCCAAAGCTACTCCCAACAAACAGATCAAAGCCGCTAAGATTTCTGCCTATGCTTCACCGGATGGCGCTCTTGACCTGAATGAAAAACTATCGGCCAACCGTGAAAAATCAGCTGAAAAATATTTCAAGAAAGCACTGAAAGACAAAAAAATCACCGAAGCCGAAGCTGAAGGTTTCCTCAGCATGATGACCACACCGGAAGACTGGGAAGGTTTCAAAGCTTTGATGGAAAAATCAAGCATTCAGGACAAGGAATTGATCCTTCGCGTATTGTCAATGTATTCCGACCCGGTAGTCAGGGAAAAAGAAATCAAGAACATTTCTTCAGCTTATAAGGAAATAGCTGACGACGTTCTCCCACAGCTCCGCCGTTCAGTTATGAGCGTGGATGTTGATGTAGTTGGCAAATCCGACGAGGAATTGTTAAAACTCGGACTCAGCGATCCCAAAACTTTGAATCTTGAAGAAGTTCTGTATGCTGCCACCCTTACCAATGATCTGAAGGAAAAGGCCGCTATTTACAAAGCTGCTTCTGAGGCTTTTCCGCAGTGCATCAGGGCCCACAATAACCTGGGAAGTACATTACTGCAACAGGGCAATGTAAATGATGCCAAAGCTGCTTTGACAGCTGCAAACGCACTTAAAGACAATGCTACTGTAAAAGCAAACCTTGGCGCAGTTGCACTTGCCGAAGGTGATCTCAAAACCGCTGAAGAACTCCTTACCGCCGCTATGAGCGCCGGTGACGCTCCCAGCTACAACCTGGGCATCATTAAGATCAAACAGGGTGACTATGCTGCTGCTGCCAACTATTTCGGCAACAAGCCTTCATTCAACGCAGCCCTGGCTCAGATGCTCAATGGCAGCAATGAAAAAGCCATTGCTACGCTGAATTCACTTGGCGATGTTAAGGACGGCTGGGTTTATTACCTGAAAGCTGTCGCCAGCGCAAGAGGTGGTGTTGCCGAAGGTGTTGTTAACAACCTGCGTCAGGCAATCAGCCTTGATCCGAGCATTAAAGCCTATGCACTTAAGGATGCTGAAATGCTGAAATTCGTTACCAATGAAGCTGTTGCAGCACTTCTGAGGTAATTGATCTGCCACAAACATAAAAAAACCCTCCCGCTTCGGCAGGAGGGTTTTTTGTTTATGCCTCAACAGGGACTGCATTCTTCTGCACCAATACCGATTCATACAAACTGGCAAATGAACCGGAAACCCATATGGCTGCGGGAAACACCCCAACAACCAAAAGACACAGGCCTGCAATATAAATGAAGAAGGAAACAATGGCCATGAAGAATATGGTCCACCCATGTCCTCTTGTCATTTTCCAGCTCTCTTCTACGGCTATAATGGGATCAAGCTTTTTATCCATGACAAGATAACCTACAAAGGCCAGACGGCATGCGATTATGATGCCGGGGATGAAGAGCGCAATGAATCCGAGCATGATCAGGGCCGATGTAAGCAGGTTGGCCAAAACAATTCCCAGGTAATTCTGCCGGAATCCGTCTATCAGCATATTGAAATCAGGACGGGTATCCCTAACGGCCTGTAAAAACATCATTTTGCCCCCGTACCTGAAAACAGGCACAATCAACAAAGTATAAGCCAGGGCAAATAAGGCAAGGATAGAGGCAAACAATCCAAAGGCAACCAGTCTGAAAGTGGGGAAATTCCAGTCCCAATCCCTGTCCCACCGCCAGTTATCATGATCCGAGGGATCGATATTCCACCGGAAAGTGTCCATCGGTCCAATTACGATACCCACAATGATCACAACCAGAAAAAGCACCAGAAAATACTTTTCCATTACCTTCCAGCTATGGCCGAAACTGTTGTTGAATGAAGGAGCAAGTTTACTTTGTTCAATGGTTTCCATTTTTCAAGGATTTAAAGTTTATAAAACTGAGACAAATGTAATTGTCCCCGGATTATCACGCTGCATACCAAAGTAGTGTTTTGAAAAAATCCTACTAAAGTATGGAGCCCCCTACTTTGGTAGTGTTTAAATTTACCTTTAGATTCATGAAGGATAATTATTATCTTTAAACATGGTGAAATACATTATCGCGCTGGTCTTTATGTTGTCCGCGGCGATTGTCGCCAGCGGAATATTAATATCCGCCAGGTTGAGAAACACTTATAAACAGGAGTGTTTTTCCTCGCTGATGTATTTCGAGACCTTTTATTTCACTTTCGGATTTTATGCCATCTGGGGGCAGGTTATCCTGGTTTCATTGCTTTCACAACTGATTACAGGGGAATTGATGAGCCGGACAAGTACTTTTCTGACCTTGCTTGGAACCCCTTTTATTTTTTTCACCTGGCTTATGTTGCAACGTTTTGTCATGGAATTATCCGGAAGAGATGCTCATTCTAAATTTATTGCGACCTATTTGCTGAGTTTTGCCTTGCTGGTAACCGGGATTTACTTTGTATTTCCCGTGTTCTCCGTGGTTGATCCCTTTACCATAATGAAATATGGCTTCATGGTAATTAATTTTGCATATACCGTTACTGCTGTCATCATTCTTCTTACCGGCCAGGTGAAAAAGGCAATGCTCCGAAGAACTGTATTGCGGCAAATCGCCGCAGGTCTTCTGATTAACATGCTGCTGCAAAATGTGATCCTCATTTTTTACCAGGGGAATGTTTATATCGCCATGGTCTTTATTCTGACCTATTTTATCGGTGGTGCCTTTATCCCTGTTTATATCCGTTACAAGGCCGATCTCTCCAGGATGATCACCGGTTCCGGATCCGGATATTCCCTGGATGAACTATGCAGGAATTATAATATTTCAGCCAGGGAAAGAGACATCATTCATGAGATCTGTCAGGGCCTTTCCAACCAACAAATTGCAGATAAATTATTCATTAGCCTGCAGACAGTAAAAGACCACACCAGCAGGATTTACGATAAAACAAATTGCAACAGCCGGACTCAATTAATCACGATGGTAAAGAAATAAGCCATTTTACGCTAGCACATTATTTCTGATAATACCGGAAGAATTCCCAAAGAACTATCCCTGCGCAAACGGAGATATTGAGCGAATGTTTTGTCCCATGCTGCGGAATTTCGATAGCCCCATCGCACAAATCCACCACCTCCTGCTTGACGCCCTTGATTTCATGCCCGAAAACCAGGGCATATTTTTGGTTTCTCAAAATGGGAATGTCGTGAAGTGCCTTACTGTGAACTGTTTGCTCAACGGCATACACCACATACCCTTGATTCCTTAGCTCCTGAATGGCATCTTCAGTGTTCCTGAAATATTGCCAGTGAACCGATTCAGTTGCGCCAAGGGCTGTTTTGCTGATCTCACGGTGGGGTGGAGTGGCTGTTATCCCACAAAGGAATATGCTTTCGATGAGGAATGCATCACAGGTCCGAAATACCGAACCGATATTGTTCAGGCTTCTCACATCATCAAGCACAACCACCAGCGGATACTTTCCTGCTTTTTTGAATTCTTCAATGGTCTTTCTGTTCAGTTCCTCGTTCAGCAGTTTTTTCATGGTACCGGACTGGCGGGTTAAATCTTTGCAATGATAGTAATAGATGAGAAAAATTGGATATTTTCGTATACAGAAATTAAAACTATTTTCAAAGTATGAACATTCACGAATACCAAGGTAAAGCAATTTTAAGCCGGTTTGGTGTTTCGGTGCCTGGCGGAGTTGTGATTGATAATGCAGAGGATGCCGAAAAGGCGGCACTGGAGATTCAGGAAAAGACCGGCGCATCCTGTTGGGTGGTGAAGGCACAGATACATGCCGGAGGAAGAGGCAAGGGCGGGGGAGTTAAACTGGCCCGCAGTCTCGAGGAGGTCAGAAAACAGGCGCAAAATATACTGGGCATGCAGCTTATTACACCGCAAACCGGTCCGGAGGGCAAGAAAGTCCATAAAGTAATGATCCAGCAGGATATATATTATCCGGGCAGCAATCCGGTCCGGGAGTTATACATGAGCATACTATTGAACCGGTCCGCAGGACGCAATATTGTCATGTATTCCACAGAGGGAGGGATGGATATTGAAACTGTGGCGGAAAAAACGCCGCATCTGATCTTCAAAGAAGAAATTAATCCAGCGGTAGGCATTCAGCCTTTTCAAGCCCGAAAGATTGCTTTTAATCTGGGTTTGGAAGGCAAGGCTTTCAAAGAGATGACCAGGTTTGTTACTGCTCTTTACAGTGCTTATATTGCCAGTGACGCTTCCCTTTTCGAGATCAACCCGCTTGTAAAAACCTCTGATGATTTCATCTTTGCTGCGGATGCCAAAGTCAACCTGGATGACAATGCTTTCTTCCGACACCCCGATTATGAAGCATTGCGTGATTTGAATGAAGAAGATCCGACTGAAACGGAGGCTTCCAGGAACAATCTCAATTTTGTCAAATTGAACGGAAATGTGGGTTGTATGGTAAACGGCGCCGGATTGGCCATGGCTACCATGGACATTATCAAACTGTCAGGTGGTGAACCAGCCAATTTCCTGGATGTTGGCGGAACAGCTAACGCACAAACCGTGGAAGCCGGGTTTCGGATCATCCTCAGGGATCCTGCTGTAAAAGCAATACTGATCAATATCTTCGGGGGAATTGTTCGATGTGACAGGGTGGCCCAGGGTGTTGTGGATGCCTACAAATCACTTGGATCGGTCAGGGTGCCCGTTATTGTCCGGCTTCAGGGAACCAATGCCCGGGAAGCCAAAACACTCATTGATAATTCAGGATTAAAGGTTTATTCGGCTATTTCTTTGCAGGATGCTGCTGATCTGGTAAAACAAAATGTTTAATAGGCCAGGCCGATTTTTTTATGGGTATTATCACACCAGGGTTTTGTTGAGGATCCTCCGCAGCGGCAAATATAGAGTTCCTGCTCACCCTTGGTGATCTTACCCGATGAATCTTTAAAAGCAAAGGTCCCTTTTATCATAATAGGGCCATCTTTCAGTATCCTGACTTCTGCCGGCTGATGAACCGTTGTTTCTTTTTCCTGCATAGCGATCATTTTCCTGTATACCCTATCTTGCGATGTGTTCCGTCACAGAAAGGCAAAGTATTTGAAGCCCCGCATCTGCACAATGACGTCATCTTATAATGCTTCAATTCCTTTCCATCAATATCATATAAAATAAAACTTCCCTTCAATACCAGCGGTCCGTCCTCCATAATCCTGGCTTCTGCATCGGTTTCCTTTGGACCGGAATTTATTCCGGCTTGCTTGTCACCATCAATATCCTTGTTATACTTGAAAGCGAGAGCCTGCGTAGGGCAAAGCTTTACCACCCGGATGATTTCTTCCGTGGAAGCACCATTCATGTTAACCCATGGCCTTTTTCGCGGATTGAATACTTCTATCAGCTCGCGATAGCAAGTAGTGGCATGAATGCACTTTTTAGGATGCCAGAAAACGGTTATCTCACCGTTTGTGTATTTCCTGTCGGTCTTATCCATGCAACGGTTTTTTGTAAAAATAGCAATTTAAAAGTATTGTTTGTAACTATACATAAAACAATGCCGGAGTTAATCCGTTAAACAGATTGACGGTTTTGGTAAATATTTTGTTATTTTAGGCTGCAATGCCAAGGATTATCATACTATGTTGCATTTTCGCAGGATTTATGCTTCAGGCATATACCCAGGATACCATCCGGATGGAACTCGGGGGATTTCCCGTGCAGGCGGTTATTCAGGACGGAGATACCATCTTTGTCACAAGTATTGATGAGGTTGTCATTCAGCCCCGCAAGAGAGCTGCCGCCACCCGTGATCTCAGGCAATACAGAAGATTGATATACAATGTTAAAAAAGTATATCCATACGCTAAAATTGCCGGGGAAAAATTCAGTGATGTAACTACCTACATGGAATCCTTAGAAACCGGGAAAGAAAGACGGCAATATACAAAACAACTGGAGGATGAATTGCTGAAGCAATACGAGGAGGATCTAAAAAACCTGACTGTAACACAGGGCAGAATTCTTATCAAGCTGATCGACAGAGAAACCCGGAAAACCTCTTACGAAGTGGTGAAGGAATTGCGCGGATCCTTTCAGGCAGCATTCTGGCAAGCCATCGCACGAATATTCGGTTCAAACCTGAAAACAGAATTTGATCCTGATGGT
The DNA here is from genome assembly GCA_016930375.1 of Bacteroidales bacterium. GTDB lineage: Bacteria > Bacteroidota > Bacteroidia > Bacteroidales > UBA10428 > UBA5072. The sequence goes on from JAFGGU010000052.1 coordinate 33,676, forward strand.
GAAGACAAGGTACTGAATGAGATTATGATCATGATAGAGAATGGACAGCTGTAGAAGGAAGAGGTAGGGAGTAGGGAGTAGGGAGTAGGGAGTAGGGAGTAGGGAGTAAGGAGATTGGGAGATGTTTAGGCCTGTAAGGCCGTAACATGATAGCGCAGGGTGCAGCCCTGCGTAAATGAATGATCCCGAATCATCAGAGCCCTGAAAGGGCGAAACCCTGTAATCAAATCTTAGGAAATAAAAAATTTCGTATTGGAGTATATTCCGAACCTTCGGAGGTGAGTTTACTTTCATAAAGCACTATACTCTTTATAATTTGTTCCTGAAACAAAACGTCTTTATAGGTAGCTACTAACTGCGCCAATTGGTTTACCTGACGAATCTCCTTAATCCTGCCGAGCGTCAAATGGGGAGAAAACTCCCTGTATTCGGGCTTAAAACCCAAACGACTCAGATTATTGTCAAGCTCTTTTTTCATTTTCTGCAATGGCGCACATGGATCACAGCCAATCCATATTACATGGGGATCATGGATGCTTTTAAACACGCCGAATGAGCGCAATATAAGTTTAAATTCGGTATGCCTGATGATAGCACTTTCAATGCTTTGAGCGATTGCAGGCATTAATTCCTCATCAGTTTCTCCCAGAAAATACAAAGTAATATGCAAATTGCTGATCGCTAACCAGTTGATCTTCTCAAGCCGCATCCTGTAACGCGCCAGTTCATAGACCTCTTTGATTTTATCTGAAGCAACAATGTCAACTGCAATAAATACTCTTTTCATCAACTTTAAATTCCGGTTATTTTCTTACGCCCTTTCAGGGCTCGGATTACGTTTCTTTATCTATTACCGCAGGGCTGCGCCCTGCGCTGTTACGTTCCGGCCTTACAGGCCTCCCGCTCTCCCCATCTCCCCATCTCCTTATTCCTCTTAAATCCCCTTCCTCTTTACAATCGTGAGTATGGTATAAATTATGATCTTAAAGTCGACGAAAAGCGACATGTTATCAAGATAGATCAGATCATATTTAAGGCGTTGTATCATTTGATCAACATTTTCGGCATAGCCATATTTTACCTGTCCCCAGCTTGTTATGCCGGGTTTTACCTTGAGCAGGTGCAGGTAATGCGGGGCAATTTGAACGATCTGATCGATAAAGTGCTTACGCTCAGGCCTGGGACCCACCAGCGACATATCACCCTTTAAAATATTCATGAAATTGGGAATCTCATCCAACCTGACTTTCCGCATAAATTTTCCAAAGCTCGTGATTCGCTCGTCTGTTTTAGAGGAGAGTTCAGGTCCGTCCTTTTCAGCATCCATATACATGGACCGGAATTTATAAATCAGGAATGGCTTTCCATAACGTCCGATCCTTTCATGACTGTAAAAGATGGGCCCTTTTGAGGTCAGTTTGATGCCTATGGCCAGGAAGATGCTCAGGGGAAGTGTTATGAGTAAGGCAAGTGAAGCGATAAAGTAATCGATGAAGTTTTTAATGTTTTCCTGCCAGACCGGCATCAGCGTGTGAGAAACAGATATAAGCGGTGTGCCCAATATCGAATTCATTCTCACCCTTCCTGTGAGGATATCATACAAACTGGGTATTGCCTTGATTATAGCTTTAGAATCAATCAACCGGTTGATAATGCGGTTGATCATATCATGTTCCGAAGTTTCAATGGCAATAATTACCTCTTCCACTTTCTTTTCTTCAATGATACTGCGGATTTCATCAATGCTTCCCAGGTGCGGAAGAAAATGTCCCAAAATATTTTTTGAATTGTTGTTAACATTCACAAACCCGACAAATAGGTTACCGCTTCCCTGTTTCTGACCCATGACTTCATGCCAGGCATCCAGGGCTTTTTCATTGCTGCCAATCAGCAGGGTGTTAAATCCGATCTCACCACGGTGAACTTTACGGGTCGTAATGGTTGTGATAATCAACCTGGGGAGATAGGTAATCAGAAAATGAAGGATGAAAAAGCTGAAATAGGGTGAAAGCGTACCGGCCCGGTGGACGAATTCAGGACGGTTCAATTTCAAAACAAAAAAAAGAACAACAGTTCCGATCAACGTATTGCCAAGGGTTTGCCAGAGTTCCAAAAGTCTGGACTTCCGGAATACATCATTATAGTAACCTGTAATTGAATAAACAAAAAGCCAGAAGAAAGGGAGCATCAGCAAACCGGTACTGTATAGTTTTTTCAGGATCGCCGGACTGTCAGCATCGCTTGCGGAGAGATCGAGAGCATATTTCCGGTAAAGATAATAAGCACTCCAGCCAGCCAAAGCTGACAGAAGATCGATACCAAGATACTTTACCTGTTGTAGTCTTTTATTCATGAATCACATCCATCCCAATAAAACAACCCATTGGAATCTCAGGCGCACTGGATAAGTGTTTTCATTATCTTATCAAGTATCCGATCTGTTAAAACATAAGATTCAAAGCCACTGTCATTTAGAGTCAGAATTGTCTGGCCGGAACGAATCATGGAAATGAAATCAGACAATTCACCCCAAAGGGAATCTGTTTGTTCAACCTGAATATTTTCGATAAAGATAGGACTTTCATTTCGATTCAAGGTACGATGGAGGTGCCATCCTGTGAATTCATTGGTAATAAAATTGTATTTCAGTATTTTATTTTTGGCGACCAGGGTGATGAAGAATTCGTTCTCCGCAGCAACCAGATTCGAGTTGTAGTTAACCGCACATCCGTTGTCGAATTCAAGTCTTGCATTGATAATCTCAGGTTCTGATGTTAACATGCACAATCCCTTGGCCTTGATTGAAATTACCCTGGCATGAATCAGATTGTTGATTATTTCCATGTCGCTCAGCAGGGCCACCGACACGCTTTTTGATTTGAAAATATCTGATATCAGGCTATAATGCTGAAGTTCAACCATGCTTATGGAATCGATGTCAGACAGTGCCTTAACCAATCCATGAATACCGGTATTACCCACTCGTCCGCATTTCAGAATCACATTGGCTTCATGTGAGAGTTTGATGAGTTGATTGGCTTCGTTCACCGAACGGACAACTGATGGGTAAAGAAAAACATGACGTGCTTTTCTGAGCGCAGCTATAGCTGCTGAGTTGCAAAAATTTCCGGGATCAGTAATAATGAGCGCATCTGCATTTTCGACAACGCTGACCGGATCGGAACATATCATTCCGGTTTCAGTTTCACTGGCAGATTCCTGCATTCCGCCCGAAATCCAACGGCCCGTGATCCGGATATCCTGGATTTTTACCAGCGTGCGCGCATGCCTGTCGATTGCTGAATATGAGCCAACCAGAGCAACATTAATCATTCATCCGGTATTTACACAAACATAAATTATTTAGAAATAAGGGATAATTTTTTTAGATTTAACTTATCAACTAATTTTGTTTTTATTAAACACAGGGCAATTTAAATGATGGAGGACAGCTTTCAGCACAAGGGATTACGCAAAAAACTGGTGGACGAGATCAGGCGTAAAGGAATAACGGATGAAAAGGTGCTTGAAGCCATTCATAAGGTGCCTCGCCACCTGTTCATGGACAGCGGATTCATCAAATTTGCCTATCGCGATCAGGCCTTCCCCATAAGGGCAGGACAAACCATTTCTCAACCCTATACGGTTGCTTTTCAGACGCAGCTGCTTGATTTACATCCCCGGCATAAGGTGCTTGAAGTCGGCACAGGATCGGGGTACCAGGCTGCAGTGCTTGTGGAGATGGGAGCTGCGGTATATACCCTGGAAAGGCAAAAGGAACTTTACCTGATGGCCCAGTCCCTGCTTGGTTCTTTAAATTACCGGCTTCATTTCTTCTACGGAGATGGTTACCAGGGTTTGCCCACCTACGGACCTTTCGACCGTATCCTGATAACTGCGGCGGCTCCTGAAATTCCGGAAAAACTTCTTGAACAACTGAAACCTGGCGGCAGGCTGGTTCTGCCGCTTGGAGGGAGCGGATCGCAAGTGATGACCCTGATTGAGAAAAAAGGCGAAGGCGATTTCGTCAGATCTGATCATGGATTGTTTGTTTTTGTACCCATGTTGGGTGGAAAAGAATAACTTGCAGGACATTTTTCAATACCATCACAATGATGACCATCAAGAACTTTGTATTCAATGAATTGGAAGTAAACGGCTTTGTATTGTATGATGAAACACTGGAATGCATCATTGTTGATCCGGGATGCAATTCCCCGAAGCAATGCACTGTATTAAAGGAATTCGTCTCGGAACATCTTCTGAAACCCGTTTTTATAGTAAATACGCATGGGCACTTTGACCATATTTTTGGAAATGCCTGGTGCAAGGAAACATACAAATGCCCATTGCTGATCCATGAACACGATCTGCACATCCTTGAACAGGGCGATAAATTCGCCGGTATTTTCGGCTTTGAAATTGACAGATCCCCAATGCCCGATCGGTATCTAAAGCACGGTGAAACACTTGTTTTCGGTAATACCCGGCTGGAGATCCTGCATGTTCCCGGTCACTCACCCGGAAGTATTGTTTTGTATTCGGCACCCGATCAGCTCATGATTTGTGGTGATGTCTTATTCAATGGCAGCGTTGGCCGCACCGATTTGCCGGGCGGCGATCATAACCAGCTGATCAGTGGAATTCGCGAAAAACTGATGGTGCTGCCCCGGGAAACCGTTGTTTGGCCCGGCCACGGACCAAGAACCACAATCGGGCACGAATATGATACAAATCCTTTTTTAAGATAAGCAATGAACTCAATTTTACGGAGGCTTACGTAAATTGAAGTTTAAAAAATCTATAGATAAGCATTCCTATGAATAATGATCATTTTGCCTTCAGGCACACAGGACCGCGACAGGAGGAAATTGCTGCCATGCTGACCAGGATTGGCGTGGATTCTCTCGATGAACTGATCGAAAAAACAATTCCTGCCGGCATCCGAGTTAAAGGGGAACTCCCGTTGAATCCCGGAACAGATGAACAGGCATACCTTAACCGCCTTCGCACCATAGCTTCCCGGAACAAGCTGTTCAAAACCTACATAGGTATGGGTTATTATGGAACAGTTATGCCTGCCGTTATACAGCGCAATATCCTGGAGAACCCGGGTTGGTATACATCTTATACTCCATACCAGGCTGAGATTTCACAGGGCAGGCTTGAAGCATTGTTAAATTTCCAGACTGTCGTGCTTGAACTTACAGGTATGGAAATCGCTAATGCCTCACTTCTGGATGAGGGAACAGCTGCAGCCGAAGCCATGATCATGTTGTATAATGCCCGTTCCAAAGAAATGATAGGCGAGGGCGCCAACCGTTTCTTCGTTGATCAGGACATCTATCCTCAAACCCTGGAAGTAATCAGAACCCGTGCCGGATTTCTTGGAATAGAGGTATTAACGGGAAATTGTGAGGAAATCAAAGCTTTCAGCCAGGTTTTCGGGGTAATGGTGCAATATCCCGGAGGCGGAGGAAGAATAACCGATTACCATAACCTGGTTCAGGTTTTGCATTCACAGGGCATACCGGTGGCTGTTGCAGCTGATATCATGAGCCTGGTGCTGCTTGTTCCTCCCGGTCAATGGGGAGCCGACGTAGTTGTTGGCTCTACCCAAAGGTTTGGAGTACCCATGAATTTTGGCGGACCTCATGCCGCGTACTTCGCTGTACGTGAAATATACAAGCGCTATATGCCTGGCAGAATCATTGGTGTGACTGTTGATCGGGAAGGCGGAAAGGCACTCCGGATGGCCTTGCAAACCCGTGAACAGCATATAAAGAGAGAGAGGGCCACCTCAAATATATGCACTGCACAGGCATTATTGGCAAGCATGGCCGGTATGTACGCGGTTTACCATGGACCTGACGGACTGAAAAGAATTGCATCACGGATCAATCAATATGCAAATGCCCTGCGTGATAAGATCATTGAACTGGGGTTTGATGAGATCAATACCGATTTCTTTGATACTTTGAGAATCAGAATACCTTCAAGCCTCTCTGTAGAGAAGATCAAAGCCTTTGCCCTGGGAAAAGGGATCAATTTCAGGTATTTTGCCGATCAAACCATCGGGATCAGCATGGATGAAACCATCGGTCTGGATGACCTGAATAATATCATTGAGGTATTTGAAGCATCTGCCGGGAAGAAAGGTGGGAGGATTACACAGGAGAACCTGGAACCCTTGCAGATCCAAAAGAAATTTCTCCGTGACGACAAATACATGAGCCTTGAATTGTTCAGGCGGTATCGTTGCGAGACGGAAATGATGCGCTATATTAAACTTCTCGAAAGAAAGGACTTTTCGCTGGTTCATGGCATGATCCCGCTGGGTTCATGCACCATGAAACTGAATGCGGCTGCAGAAATGCTTCCTCTAAGCTGGCCTGAATTGGGGAATCTCCATCCTTTTGTCCCGGCAGACCAGGCAGAGGGATATCATCAGATCTTTCATGAGCTTGGGGAAATTCTTAAAAGTGTTACCGGTTTGGCAGATGTGTCATTCCAGCCTAACTCGGGAGCTGCAGGAGAATACACCGGTTTGCTCGTGATCAGGAAATACCTTGAAAGCAGGAATGAAAGACACCGCGATGTTGTCCTCATTCCGGCATCGGCACACGGAACAAATCCTGCCAGCGCAGCTATGGCAGGGTTGAAAGTGGTTGTGGTAAACTGCGATGAAAAAGGTAATATTGAAATGTCAGATCTGAAGGCCAAAGCTGAGATCCATAAAGACAACCTGGCAGCTTTCATGGTTACCTACCCGTCTACCCACGGAGTTTTTGAGTCGGCCATTCAGGAAATGTCATCTTTGATCCATCAACATGGCGGCCAGGTTTATATGGACGGGGCCAATATGAACGCCCAGGTTGGTCTTACCAATCCCGCCATGATTGGCGCAGACGTATGTCACCTGAACCTTCACAAAACCTTTGCCATACCTCATGGCGGTGGCGGACCGGGAGCAGGTCCTATTCTCGTGGCCGGTCATCTTTCCAGGTTTCTTCCAACGCATCCGGTTGTCAAAACAGGCAACGGAGAGGGCAGCTATACTGTAGCTTCAGCTCCCTGGGGAAGCGCAGGCATACTGGTTATCTCCCATGCCTATTGCAGCCTGCTGGGAAAGGAAGGCTTATCCTATGCCACCAAAATAGCGATACTGAACGCAAATTACCTGGCAGCCTGCCTGAAAGATAATTATAAAGTGCTGTATACCGGAGAGAATGGTTTTGTGGGTCATGAAATGATCCTGGATTGCAGAAACTTTAAATCGTTTTCAGAGATAACCGAAACTGATATTGCCAAAAGACTTATGGATTATGGATTTCATGCTCCAACCCTGTCATTTCCCGTTCACGGTACGTTAATGGTAGAACCCACAGAGAGTGAATCATTGTTTGAGCTCAACCGGTTTGCAGATGCTCTGATTTCAATATACAGGGAAATTGAAGAGGTTAAGTCAAACGGAAACAAACAGGATAATGTTCTGAAAAATGCACCGCATACCCAGCTCATGATAGCTTCAGAGACCTGGAATCATCCTTATACAAGAAAACAGGCTGCTTTCCCCAACAAATGGTGTGAACGGAACAAGTTCTGGCCGACAGTCAGCCGTGTTGATGATGCCTTTGGCGACAGAAACCTGGTTTGTACCTGCGCACCCATTGATATGTACCGCTGACTTTTTGGATTTATATACGGCGAGAATTCATTAATACACTTTATTTTTGTATACTTGCTGAAATGCACTTTTTTTTTATTTGAAAGGGTTACTTTTTTGCAATTCGCAGTATTAAGCATCGTGGATCAATGAAATATTCAGACGCTGAACTTCTCAACGGCCTGGTTACCCGGGATGAAAAGGTTCTTCGGGAATACTATGAGCTTTATTATCAAAGCATAAGACGCTTTGTGTTGAATAACAAAGGCAATGAGGAAGATGCAAGGGATCTTTTCCAGGATACACTGGTTGTTTTATATCAGAAAGTCCGAAGGGAGCCATTTAAACTTACCTGCACCCTGGGAACTTATCTTTATTCCGTCGGCAGGCATTTGTGGCTGAAAGAGCTGAACAAGAAGAAAAGGCTGATTCATAAAACAATAGACCATGAAAATTTCATGGATACAGACTCTGATGTTGATCAGATCAGCGAGTACAATGAGCGTCTGATCATGTACAGGTCATTCTTTGAAAGGCTTACAGCAGATTGCCGGAAGGTTTTAGGTCTTTTTATGGAGGGTCGTTCTATCACCGAAATTACTCTTTTGATGGGATACAGCAGTGATCAGCATACCCGAAACCGGCGCTACCGTTGTAAGACATCGCTTATTAAAAGTATCAGGGCCAGATATGGCCATGAAATAGAAGGCTATGGAAACGACCAGATTAATTGAGCAGTACCTCGATGGTACGCTGAGTGCAGAGGAAAGAAACGCAGTTGAGAAAAGGGCTTCGGGTGACGAGGTATTCCGCAAACTGATCGTTCTGCATAAGGAGGTCAATGATTGTATCAGGGATAATGACTTTTTTACATTGCGCGAACAGATTGCGGGAATCGACAAGGATTTCAGCCCTCACAAAATTGCAGGGGGAGCGAATCCGAGGAAAAAGTTACAACCGGTATCGTATCGTTTGTTGGCGCGCATAGCTGCATTGTTGATTCTTTTGGCGGCTGCAGGTTTCATTCTCAGGGTTGTCATTTTTAACCATCCTTCGGCTGAACGGATCTACCAAAAGTATTATACTGTTTATGATCTGGACGTTATTTACCGTTCAGCGCCAGCCCGGAATACAAGCCTTGATGAAGCCATACTGAGTTATGACCGGGGGAAATACCAGGATGCCCTTTCAAAGCTGAATGTGATCCTGTCGGAGGATCAGGACAATTACATGGCAAGGTTTTGCCAGGGACTTGCACTCATGGAAACGGATGACCCCGTTAGCGCAATTCATTCATTCAGGGAGATACCGACTAAATGGTACAGCCCATTTGCTGAACACCGTGACTGGTACCTGGCTTTAGCGTTACTGAAAACGAATCATGCTGTGGAATCTTCAGAGATCTTTGGTCAGATTGCATCCGCCGACGGATATTATGCCCGGCGGGCTGAACAAATCCTGAAAAGCCTCAATGATTGATCTTCCTGAGAATGAAGTAGAAAAGCAATATCACGGTTGCGGATGAAAGTAAAACAATCATCCAGAAGGCGAACCTGAAAACAGGCACCGTATCTGTTTTTCCCGCAACTATGTACCCCGACCAGTAATAGGGATGCGCCATAACCGGATCAGCTTTCTCCAGATAACTGAGCTTGGTTTTTCGCATGGCCTTATCCAGTGGCAACCTGCTGCGTAATGCCCTGTAAAAAGAACTTATCAGATCGGCCCCTGCCTTGTCAGCCAAAGGCCATAAAGTATAGGCAACAGTGCGTATACCGGTATACAGGAAGCTGCGGGCTATGCTGATCAAACCTTCGTTTTGCAGCAGCCATCCGTATCCCGTATTGCATCCACTCAGCACAACCAGCTGAGCCTTCAGTTTCAACTGGGAAATCTCATACGAATACAGATTGCCATCCTCCATTGTATCATGGGGAGTTGCCATGACCAGGCAGGATAGATCCGGATCCTGGACATTCATGATCGAATGGGACGATATATGCAGTATCCTGTAAAGATGAGCCTTCGCTTTGAAGGTTGATTCATCAGCCCTGTTTCGGCTGAAAAGCTTTCCGCCTGTCAGCCTCCTGATTTCCCGGGCTTCATAGGCAGCACCGTCCAGGTTTGCCAGCAGACTGTCTCTGTTTGAGTTTCCGGAGGAAGAACTATATTCAGGCAGAAAAATGGCGGTTCCCGAGCCAAATTTCTTATGATTATTGTCTACCAGCAGATTGGCAGAGAAAGCATAGGCGACCGGAAACTCGCGGATCAGGTAATGGAGTGACCGGTAATCAGGCTGGTCTTTTTCCGGTTCCTCCCGGATCAATACCTCGAAGGGAATCTGGGTAAGCTGGTTGTGGGGAACGATCAGGAGCCGTTTACCTTCAATTCTATCGTATATGGGTTCTATCAGTTTCTGGTACAGATAAGCGGAGGAACTGATAAATGCCTGGAAGCTTTGCATCGGATCCGTTTGCAGGGGATCGGAAGAGATCATTTGCCTGAGTTTGGCTATGTTATCAAAAATCTTTTTGTCAATTAACTGAAAATAAATGGCATAGTCACTTTTGGTGATCACGAAAGTGATGATTTCCGTGCTCAATACCTGGTATTCCACGATTGCCTGATCCTTTTCAAGGAATTCCTGTAACTGATCGATTCCTGCCACTGTAAATTTATATTTTAAACGGGCATAAGCGGGATACTCTTTTCCCAGCCGGATGGTCAGCTCTTCACGCTGATCATACAATCCGGTTAGTTTGGCCAGGGCTTCCTCACCTGAAACATCAGAGTCTTCATTTTTTTCCAGAAGAGCAAGCTGGTTTTCAATACTCAGAATCTCATGGTGCAGTCTTTCATGTTTGCGGATCAGTGAATCAGGTAATCCGGAATACAACAGGTGGTCCATTTTCATGGTATTAATGGACAGTACCTGCATTTTGCTTTTTTCAGCATATTCCCAGGCTTTGTCAGCATATTCCCGCTCTCCAGTTTTCATATATAGCAATGTTGCGTAACTTACAGCATTGTTCATGGCTCTTTTCTTGATATCAGACAGAATCAATTCAGATCTTTCTTCATCCATATCGGCCAATCTTCGTTCAATGAGCCTTACCGCAAGTTCCTGGCACGAAAAGGCGCTTTCAAGATAACCGGGAAGATTTCCTTTCTTTTCATAAAGGAGGTACAAGGTATACGCCTTTTCTGTGAGGGGTCGGATCAGATTTTGAGTCAAAAAGATATCTTCCAGGGCCGGATTGGCAAAATACATTGTATCTGCAAATGTCTGGCAACCGGCCATGATGGATCGCTGCAAATAAATTAAAGCCATGCGGTAATCATGTGTTGTCATGTATGATCTGCCCAGATTCATGTTGATGTTGGTAACAGCATATCCTTTCGTAGAAATTCTTTTGGCATAGGTCAAGGCTGTTTGCAGATAATAACGTCCTGTAATAAGATTATTCTGTCTCAGACAAATATTCCCCAGTTCCTGGTATGCCCTGGAGCAACAATAGTCATCCTGGGATTTTTTATGATCAGAGGACAGTGAAATAACTTTCTTCAGGTTTTCTAACGCCAGGGGGATGTTTTTTAATTGCAGGTACGACAGGCCGATCATGTAATATAAATAAGCCGGGGACATTCCGGCGCTTTCCAAACTATCGATAGCCTGCCTGCTGAAATGGATTGTATTTTCGTAATCACGTTCAAGCCAGTAATATATCCGCGCAATGTTCTGGTAGTTCAATTGTTTCTGGTAATTCAGAAAAGCATACTTCGACAGGATCTGAAGTGCGTGTTTGGAATACTGCAGCGTGTTTTCAAAATCAGAAAGCCTGTATTCCATGTCCGACTTCTTTGTATATAGCATCCCTGCATAAAAATGATCAGCCGGAAAGAATTTTTCCAGAATCCTCGTTGCATCCCGCAAGAGATCCCTGGCAGTGGAATAATTATCGAAAAAATTGAAACTATGTGTGGTCAGGTTCAGGTAGACCTCCATTAATGCCGGATGCAAGGGATTTATAGCAGTATCGATATAAGCCAGACAGTTTTGAACCAGCTTCAATGACTTGTCCTTCTCCTTTGTATTCCAATAAGCATCAGCCTGCTTTACTTTTATAGTATTTATTTCATGAAGGTCAATGAATGTATTGCCAGGAATAGATTGAATGGCCATATCGTAATAATGGATGGCGTCAGAATATGAATCCAACAAATAAAGCATATATCCTGTTTCACGGTAGAGCCAGGCTAATTCGTGAGGGTGTTTTTTGCTTATAAAGGAAGAATGAGCCTCAGCCCGGCGAAAACACTGAAGTGCTTCACTACGGTTACCCGCGAAACGGAACCTCCGTCCCTGAAGAAAGATATCATAAAACTGCAACAGGTGGTCCGGATCTTTCACCTGCTGCATGACAACTTTGGCTTCTTTCAATTTTTCATTCCCCGATGCCAGGTTACCCTGGGCATAATAAATGGCTGCGGTTTTAAATAGCCAAAAGGCCTTTCTTTGGCTCTCATGCAAAGATATACGGCTACATTCATTGGCTGCCTGCAGCGCTTTCTCAAATTCATAGTTTCTGATCTGGCAATTAACCAATGAGTCCTTTTTATAATCAAATTCTGTAAACCAAGAGGTTTGACCTGTTACAGGTTCCAGAGTAAAACTCAGTGTGAATAAAAAAAACACCCGGAAAGTGGTGATGCTGTTAAGAAAATGCATGTGAACCAGTTAATTTGTAATTAAAAATAAACATAATCACCATTGACTTTCAGCCAAAAAGCAATAAATTTAAGTATATTCACTTAAATTTATGGTTATGAGGGAGTTTAAAGAAGAAGAATTATCTGAAGAAATCATGAACCTGGCTCCGGAACCCGAACCGGAACCTGATCCTGATCCTGATCCGAATCCAGGCGATCCCGGGGACGACTAACGGAATATTATCCGCCGGTTGCATCACGGTCGGTAATGTATTTTCGCCATTTTTCGACCAGAAGTTGCATATCTGCCGGTAAGGCAGAGTCAAAAACCATTTCCTTGCCGGTTTCAGGGTGTCTGAATGTCAGTGATTTAGCATGAAGTGCCTGACGTGGAATTATTTTAAAGCAATTTTCCACAAACTGCTTGTATTTTGAAAAGACAGTACCACGTAAAATCTGGTTTCCCCCGTAACGTTCATCGTTAAAAACGGGATGTCTTACATATTCCATGTGAACTCTGATCTGGTGAGTGCGGCCGGTTTCAAGCCGGCATTCAATGAGACTTACATGTCCCAGATTTTCGAGCATTCTGTAATGCGTTAAAGCGGGCTTTCCGGATTCACCATCAGGAAACACCTGCATTTTTAACCTGTCTCTTATGTTTCGTCCGATATGTCCCGAAATGCTGCCTTCGGGAGGGTCGAAGGTTCCCCATACTACGGCATGATAGGTTCGTTGGGTTGTGTGGTCGAAAAATTGTTTGGCCAGCCGGTTCAGGGCAATATCCGTTTTGGCAATCACCAATATGCCGGATGTATCCTTGTCAATCCGGTGAGCAAGGCCGGGACGCACCTCACCCGACTGAAACAGGGGAACATCTTTGAGATGCCAGCAAAGCGCATTCACGAGTGTTCCGGTGTAATTACCGTGCCCGGGATGGACAACCATACCGGCCTCTTTATTCACAACGATAAGATGATCATCTTCATAAAGAATATTAATCGGGATGTTCTCGGGAAGGATCTCGTATTCATAATGCGGGTAGGGCAGTAATATGGTGATCACATCACCGGGCTTTACCCTGTAATTAGGCTTGACTGCATCACCGTTCACCTGAACATTGCCAGCCCTGGTGGCTATTTGTATTTTATTTCGGGAAACGTTTTCCAGCCGGTTGGAAAGGAATTTATCGATACGCAGCAGTCCCTGCCCTTTATCGGCCACAATACGGTGATGTTCATATAGTTCCGACTGATCAAAAAATTCATCCTGCATTAAAAAGCGTGTTAATGACTTACGACGATTTTCCGGGTAATGGCGGTTTCCCGATCCGATATCATTTTTACCTGGTAAATTCCTGGTAGAAGCCCTGAAACATCAATGAATTCCGGATCATCCCGGGCCTGTAAAACCATTCTTCCATAAATATCATACACATACAACCGGGCGATTGAAAAACCGTTCGCCCTGACATTGAGTTTTTCTGACGCCGGATTTGGAAACAAGGTAACCTCCAGCGGATCAACAGGTGTTTCCGAATCTCCGGTGATAACATCCTTATTTCCGAATACTGCCCTTATCATGAGGGATCCCGGAAGAATGCTGTTACCGGGATTGTACCATTCACCTGAAGTATTGACAAAAGTTTTGTCGAGGTTGTTTCGATTGACATCATAGCCAACGTTGAGGAACTCTTCTGATACCTGCTTCCAGCCAATGAATATGGAGGTGTCGGAAACAATGAGTTCAGTTTCCGGATCAATGGCGTATCTTTTGAAATCAGAACTTCCGGATCCAAATTCCGGCTTGAATTCTTCAGAGGACATATATAACAATTCACCGGGTTTTCCATCGTCATCATCCCATACACAAAGGTGAAATCCCAGGCTGGCATTATAATTATCACGGGTTTTGTTAAAGTAAATATCCAAAGCCCTGAGGGTATCCGTTTTGTATATTCTGAATCGGTAGGCAAGCAATGCACCTGCCATGGATGGGCCTGATATGCCAAAACCATATTCAGGACTGCCGTCGTCATAGGCATAGTAATCTTTATAATATAGGGTGGTCCTGGATGTATCGTTTTGCTTAAACTGACCTTCAGGGGTTATCAGGTAACCTCCTACCTCAATGCTCCCTTCATCAGAATCATCCGGACGTGTGAACGGGGCCATAAAAGGATCATTTCTGCGAATTATGTCTTCCTGCACAAAATCATCATAGAATTCCTCGGCAAATTCAGTGTACCCGGTATTCAGATTCCTTGTATAGTAACTTCTTCCCAGGTTTTCAATTTCTTTTTTTTCCAGATTTCGGAAAACGTAATGCAGGTAATTGCGTGTAATACTCTGTGCTTCATTAAGATGAAGCCAGGGAATGGATTCGTAAAAGTCCATCAGGTACCTGGGGGGATCCATCATGGCGATATCCTGGATGATTTCATGCCCTGAAGCGGGCAGTGTGTTCATCATTATATAATCTATATTCCAGCAATCCACATTGCTTAAAGCACCTTTCCCTCCGTCAACTTCATCAGCCGACAGACTGGTATAGTTTCTGAACCTGAACCGGAATCCATTCTGGTAGTACTGCCCGGGGATCTTAAGAATAACCTGTTGAAAGGGTGTTGCTGTATCAAGGATGGAGAACCAGATCTTATTCCATTGGTTTTCGCCCGGCAAATAAAACTCAAGTAGCAGCGAATCCATCATTTCAGGTACCTCTCCCTTGCCGCCTGCCTGATAGAAAAAACTAAGCCTTACGGTATCTCCGGGTTGGGAATAGGATGAAAGGTCAAAAGGAAACGAGGTCAGCATGTCCGATGATGCCGGATGATCGGTAAGGGCATAAACATTACCGTTTTCATCAATAGCATCCAGGGTGGCCACTCCAACCGATACAGGTTCTTCGGCAAAGGATGTGTTGATGAAAGCGAACCGGTCGGACCATTTGCCGGGATTGGGGAATATCCCCGGGCCTGAAAAATCCTCCAGGAAGGGAAGATTCAGTAATAGCGCGCTGGATGATTTGAGCCTTAACGGATTGTCTGAAAGGTATTTTTTTATTACCCTGTTTTCCGTAAGACCTTGAAGACTTTGAGCAGCAAGGTTTGTCACGGTGATTGAAAATAGCACCAAAATTATATATCTGATCCTGATCATGGGCTTACGGACAGGGAATCTCCTGCAGTATTGAATGTTGAGACTTTGGTGGAGTCGAGCGTGATCCATACATCAATTGCTGAACCCATGGGAAGCGTCATATTCGATCTGGGTTCCGGTTTTTGCCTGAAAATAATTGCGAGGGCTTCATCTTCAGAAGTCAATATGGTCTGATCGTGAACGGCAGCGCCTACACTCAGAAACCTGTCCGATGCCAGTATCTTTGCTGCTTCCAGGTTTAAGCCGACCAGGTTAGGGACAGCCGCCTGTTCGTCGCTTAATCCTTTGCCCAGAACGATATCAATCCTGGCTCCTTTGACTACCGAATCACCCGGTGCTATTTCCTGCCTGTTCATGCGCTGGCCTAAAACAACATTGATGAATATATGCGGTTCGTAGGAAATATGTCCCACTTTCAACCCGAAGGATTCAAGTTTGGCGGTGGCCTGTCTGATAGTCAGGTCAACCAGATTAGGCATGGCAACCTTCTCCGGATTGGTGGCATTCATTGTGAGAAAAATCTTTCTGTTTTTCTTTACCTTAAAACCTGCCTGCGGATGCTGTTCCACTACAGTGCTGCGTTCAAAATCAGACAGGAAAACGGAGTCGAACACTTCAATTCGAAGATCTTTTTGTTCAGCAACATCCACGGCATCAGACAAAGTTAATCCTGCAAAATCGGGAACCGTAAGGTCAAGATTGTGCCGGGTGTAAATCTTCAATATTTGCAGGATGATGATAGTTCCGAAAATCAATATGAAAAAGGCGAGAAGGATATTTCTCAGCACAATTCTTTCTTCAACATAACGGATCAGGTCTCGGATTTTGGCAATAATCTGGTCGGTGTTCATAACATGAATGAATAAATATTAACGGACAGACAAAGATAAAATTATCCGTAATATATGTCATTTACCATAATGTATTTAAAGCAAATGCTTCACCAGGAAGAATCCGGCAAGGATGTACATGATAACCGATATTTCTTTCCATTTGCCGGTGAAGAACTTAATGAATACATAGCTCAGCATTCCAAATGCGATGCCTTCGGAGATACTGTAGGCCAATGGCATGATAACAATGGTAAGAAAAACAGGCAAAGACTCGGAATAATCCTCCAGGTTGATTTTTTGAATCGGGCTTATCATGAACAAACCAACCAGAACCAATGCGGGAGCAGTTGCTGCGCTTGGGATCATCAGGAATAAGGGAGAAAAGAACAGTGCTGCCAGGAACAGCAGCCCGACCACCAGGGAAGTTAGACCGGTTCTCCCTCCGGCGGCTACACCTGCAGCGCTTTCAATATAGGATGTCACTGTACTTGTTCCCAGGATGGCACCTGCTGTGGTTCCCACAGCATCAGCGATCAATGCCTGTCTGGCACGTGGCACGCCACCACGGGAATCAAGCAGATTTGCTTTTGAACAGACACCCACCAGGGTGCCGACGGTATCGAATATATCCACAAACAGAAAGGTAAATACAACCACCAGCATATCGGCTGTAAAAACCCTGCTGAAATCAAATTTGAAGAAAACCGGAGCTGGCGATGGCGGAAGGCTTATCAGGCCATGCTCCGGCAACTGGGTAATTCCAAATGGAATGCCAAGCAAGGCAGTGATCACAATACCCATGACAAGTGCACCCCGGAACTTGAATACCAGCAGGATACCCGTTATGATTATGCCTGCAAGGGCCAGTACAACGTGGGGATCTGCCATTTGTCCCAGGGAGACCAGTGTGGCTTCATTTTTCACAATAATACCTGCATTGCTTAATCCGATAAGGGCAATGTAGAGACCAATTCCCACCGAAATTGCATTTTTAAGGCTGATGGGAATACTGTCGATAATGGCTTCTCTCACTTTAAAAAAGGACATCAGAATAAAGATTATGCCTTCAATAAAAACAGCCGTGAGGGCCATTTCCCAGCTATACCCCATTTGAATGACAACAGTATAGGCAAAAAAGGCATTTAACCCCATTCCCGGGGCAAGCGCAATGGGCAGATTGGCATAAAATGCCATGATGGCAATGGCCATAAAGGAAGATAGTGCCGTGGCTGTAAAAACGCCATCACGGTCCATGCCGGCATTCCCTAAAATGAAAGGATTCACGGCAAGAATATACGCCATGGTCATGAATGTGGTAACACCCGCAATGATTTCTGTTTTTGGCGTGGTACCGCTTTTCTTTAACTGGAATAGTTTTTCAAGCATGTTCACTGCATTTGAAGTAAAGAAACCAGGATTTATCGCCTGATCAAAGTCATAAGCTGATTAAAAGCAGTATTCTGGTCATACTTTTCCCTGACAATTTTCTGGCCGGCTTTGCCAAATTGAACCCGCAGCAAAGGATCTCTTGCAAGCAATTCCACTTTATCGGCCAATTCCCTGCCATCTTTGTTTCTTACCAGGAATCCGCTGATATTATCCCTGACCATCTCCGGTATCGATGAATTGTCAAAAGCCACAACGGGCAGCCCGCTGTACATCGCCTCCAGAATTACATTGGAACAGCCTTCCCAGGCTGAAGTAAGTATGAAAAGGTCAAGACTCCCGTAAAATTTTTCCATGTCTGCCACAAATCCGCAAAAGCAGATGTACTCATCAAGTCCGGCTTCATGGCTTTTTTGCTTGAGGGGCTCCATCAGCGGACCCTCCCCGGCGATCAGGAGTGTGAAATCAAGTTTCTTTGCTATTAACTCACGGGCCATCTTGATCAGCCAGTCCATGCCTTTTTCCTGGCTTAATCTTCCGGCTGTGCCCAGAACTACCCCTTGGGTCCGGGCAGAAGGTTCTCCGCCGGAATTTTTTTCCATCGGCAAAAGATTGTCCACTCCATTATAAATTATAGTGATCTTTCCGTCGTTTGTCAATTTGGAATTATTATGCAGAATGCTCCGTTTGATCTGTTCTGAATTGGCAATGATATCTGTGAGTACATGACGGAAAAGAAACCTGTTCATCAGGGTGTTCCTGACAAAAACCGGTGACCCGCGCCTGTAAATGATCTTTTTTATCCCGGCCAGTTTGGCTGCAAAGCCGGCAAATTTAACATCGGACGGAAGATTTAGGATAATGGCCTGGATGTTTAGTTTTTTAAAAGTCAAGGCCAGTTTCACTACCTTGAAGGGGTTCAGAAAACTGGTGTTATTTACCCTGATCCCTATGGATGAAATTCCTGACCGGTGAGTGCGTTTTAATAATTCGCAGCCCGTCTGTCCAAATACCGTTACATCCACATTTATTTTTTTCATCATGAATGCAGTACTGTAATGCCATTTCTCTCCTCCGCCCCATACCCTGTTGCTGTTAAAAAGGCCGATATGGCTGATTTCTGTGGTATTGTAACCGGATTGATTCCTCATGTAACGGCTGATTAGAAAATTGCGGATTTCTTCATGCAGATTCAGGATTTTATGATTCCAAAGGGTGAATGGCCTGTTTTTCGCTGTTTATTGTCATTCAGAATGCTGTAATTCGAATCATTGAATTCCAGCCTGTGATGATAATAATGATACTGGATGGCCAGATGTTTCAGGTGCTTGAATTTACATGCGTTTAATCGCAGACGGAATTCCAGGTCGGTGTCTTCCCCTACATAGGGTGACAGGTACCTTTCATCAAAACCATTTATGGCAAGCAAATCAGCTTTATGCAGTGAAAAATTTGATCCGAGCAGTCCCCGGTCTTTCTTATTCAGCCTTTTCCGGATGCATCTCCATGAAACGTAGACAGCATTCTCCACGTATTGCCCTTCCCCGGACATCCGTTCGATCAACATCCAGGGAAAAAGCAACTTTTCAAGGTATCCGTGCTTTACCCTGGTGACTGTAAGAAATTCACTTATCCTTCTGCTGAGAAGCACTCTTCGACCGGTAAGAACATGGTTTGTTTCCCTGGCCAGGAGATGTTCCTTGATAAAATGCCGGTGTGGGATACAATCGCCATCTGTAAATATAATGTATTCTGCACTGGCCGCAACAATGGCCCTGTTCAGGATGATATTCTTCTGCCATCCGTTGTCGGGGTGCCAAACATGTTTTATCCGCAATGGCGACACCTTCATGATCTGCTGCAATTCATCTACCACAGGATTTGCGGATCCGTCATCAGCAATAATAATCTCAAAATTTTTCCGGGACTGCCGTTCAAAACCTGCAAGCACCAGTTTGAGTATTTCAATCTTGTTGTAAAACGATATAATTACCGAGGCATCAAAACTCATAACATGTCGGATTTTAATTCAGCATTTACCAGGCCTGCAAGCAGTGATTCAACTTTTCTCTGGTTGTTCTCAAGTTCAAAAAAATCCTCGACCCTTTTTCTGCCGGCCTGTCCAAAAGACTTACACATATCCGGATCATGGCTCAGCAATTCAACCTTTTCTGTGAAAGCGTTAATATCCATGGGATTAACAAGGAAACCGGTTTCATGATCTGCCACAATCTCGGGATTGCTGCTGATATTGAATGCCACCACAGGCTTCCTGCAGGCCATCGCCTCCACCAGCACGTAACCAAATCCTTCCCAGTTGGAGGGAAGTACAAAAATATCAATGTTGTCCATGAAGGTTTTTACATGTTGGATAAACCCCAGAAATATTACCTGGTTTTCAACACCATACGCAATGGCCAACTGGCGAAGTGATTTTTCAAGAGGTCCTTCACCTGCAATGAGTATTTTAAAGTCAATACCCTTTTGCTTCAATATTTTAGCCATTTCGATCAGGTACTTCTGACCTTTTTGCAGTACCATTCTTCCTGCATGGCCAATGACAATCTCTTTGTCTCCTTTCGGGTAAAGCGGAGTTCCCGTCTGCCCGTCAAGTTGCGCCAGATCAATGCCATTATAGATCACAGTGATTTTATCCCGGGGGAACAGATGATTGTTGTTCTGTAATATTGTGCGTTTGGTTTCTTCTGAATTGGCAATGATAAGGGTGATAATATTTTTATACAGCAAACGGTTTAAAAAGGTGTTTCTGATGGGTATGGCGCTTCCCCTCCTGTAGACAATATGCCTGATACCAGCCTGTTTTGCAGCAATACCACAGGTTTTGACATCAGCTGAAAAATTGAGTATCACGATATCGGGCTTTTCTTTCCTGAATAACCGGATGAAAGAATGGAGGCAAAAGGGATTTAAGAAACTGAAGTTGGAGATGACAACGGGGAAAGTCCGGATTCCGGCAGCCATTGACCTTTGATAAAGCGCTTTTTGGGCATAAGCCAGAATGGTCACATCGTGTCCTTTATTCTTCAGGTAAATGGCGGTTTCCAGATGCCATTTTTCGCCACCGCCCCAGGTCCTTGTGCTGTTGATCAGGAAAACTTTCATCGCTCATTCATGAATATAAACCCGCTTGACGCGTTCTGAGATCCCGGTTAATACTTCATAGGGTATGGTATCCAGGGTACGGGCCATGGATATCGCCGATGGATTTCCCCCGAAAATGATCACCTCATCTCCTTCCCGGGCGCTTGTGCCGGTAACATCTATCATGGTCATGTCCATGCAGATATTACCGATGATGGGAGCAAGTTTACCACCCACCAGGAACTTCCAATTGCCGTTGCTCAGCCTCCGGTTGAGTCCGTCCCCGTAACCTATCGGGATAATGGCGATCCGGGAATTTTTTTCGGGCCTGCCCATGCGTCCGTAACCGACCGTTTCCCCGGGTATCACAGGTTTAATCTGAAGAATGGTGCTTTTCAGGGTACTGACCGTTTGAAGCCTGTTCTTATCCCCACTGCTGATACCATAAAGTCCGATACCCAGCCTGACCATATCAAATTGCGCATCGGGGAACCGCTCAATTCCTGAGGAGTTGAGAATATGCCGGATCACGGGATAACCCAGTACCGCTTTTATCCGGTCCGAGTTCTGCCTGAAAATATCTATTTGTGAAGCTGAAAATGCATCATGGTTATCCTCATCACTTCCCGCCAGGTGCGAGAATATGGAGAAAACCTTCAAGTTCTTCAACCGGACAAGTTCCCTGCACAATGTTTCTGTTTCAGCGGGAAGAAATCCCATCCGGTGCATTCCGGAATCCAGTTTGATGTGCACCGGGTAATCAATTTCCTGGTTTCGGATTACGGCTTTGTGAAACATCTCCAGGATCCTGAAACTGTATATTTCGGGTTCAAGGCGGTATTGGATCAGGGTATCAAATGATTCCGGCTCCGGATTCATTACCATGACCGGAAGGGTAATGCCCGCCTGTCTAAGGCTGACACCTTCATCAGTAAAAGCTACTCCCAGGTAATCAACGCGCTGATACTGCAAAATACTGGCAATCTCATGGCGTCCGCTTCCATAGGACAAAGCTTTCACCATAACCATTGTTTTAGTACCGGGCTTCAACAGGGAACGAAAGAAATTCAGATTGTGAACCAGGGCATTGAGATTGATTTCAATTCTTGTAGTATGCTTTTTCTGTTCCAGTAAACCGGAAATTTTCTCAAACTCAAACTGCCGTGACCCTTTGATCAGGATGGCCTCATTCTGAAAATCACCCGGGTAAAAGCTGTCCATAAATGCCTTCGTAGTTTCATAAAATGTTCCGGGGATGGTGAATAATCCTGAATATTTCGTTATAGAGCTGCCCACCCCGATAATCCGGCTTATACCTTTTTCTCTGACCAGGGCGGCAACCTTCCTGTATAATTCATCCTGCTTTTTCCCGCTTTGCAGAATGTCGGAAAGAATGAGGGTTCGTTTGTCATGCTGAAGCTGCTGATTCAGCACTTCAAGGGCTATCGACAGCGAATTCAGGTCCGAGTTATAACTGTCGTTGATCAGCGTGCACCCATTGATGGCGCTTTTTTGTTCAAGTCTCATGGCTACCGGGGGCAATTCGGCCATTTTCGAAATGACCGTATCCCTGTCAATATCAAGCCATATCAAAAAAGTCAGGCAATGTAATGCATTTTCTATGGAAGCAGCGTCTGTAAAGGGAATTGTGACATCAAGGGTACGTTTTTTAAAGTGAGCCCTGAAAGAAGTTTTATCTGCATTTTTATGGATATCCGTTATCTGAACGTTTCCCAGTCCGTTAACCGACCAGCTGAACAACTTTACCCCTGCCAATTCAGGGGTATGCCTTACGATTTTGTCCAGCAAAACATGGTCACAACAGTAAATCAGCGTCCGGCATTTGTAAAACAACTCCAGTTTTTCAGCAACTTTCTGCCGGATGTCCGTGAAGTTTTCCTGGTGCGCTTCACCAATATTGGTAATAATTCCGGTTTCAGGATTGATCATCGTCTGCAATTGCTTCATCTCACCAGGGAAGGATATGCCGGCTTCAAAAATTCCCAGGGTGGTGTTCTCGTCCATGAGCATCAGGGATAAAGGAACGCCAACCTGCGAATTATAACTTTTTGGACTTCGGGTGATCTGATATTTTTCAGAAAGGCAGTGATAGAGCCATTCTTTAACGATTGTTTTCCCATTACTGCCGGAGATAGCCACTACCGGACAGGCATACTGCCTTCGGTGAAAGCCTGCAAGCCTTTGCAATGCCTGAAGAGTATTATTAACAACAATGAAACCCGCACCGTTCAGCGCCTTGTACTGATCTTCCGGTTCGGAAATCACGAAGGCTCTTACACCTCTATGGTACAATTCGGTAATGTAGCGATGTCCGTCATGATTTTTCCCGGTTATGGCAAAAAAAAGTGAGGAGGATGATACAGAAGCAGAACGGCTGTCAATCAGCAATTGGTGAACAGAGATTTGATTCTCTCCTTTCAGAAAGCCCCCTGTGATTTCAGCTATTTTTCCGATTGAATAAATTGCCATTTTAAGATATGATTATGCGGCAGTGTTATACATTTGCAAACTCAGCCATGCACTTCAAACGCGATACAAATATAAAAGCATTTAATCAGAAATTTTGAAAACGTATAAACACCTTTTCTTTGATCTCGATAATACCTTGTGGGACTTCAAGGCAAATGCGCGGGAAGCTTTTCATGGCATATTTTCCCGGTTGGGATTGCTTGAAAGGATGGATTTCGACAGGTTCCTGAATACGTACGAAAAGCACAATGAGTATTTATGGATAGAATACCGCAAGGGGAAAATGAAGAAGGATCACCTGAGAACGGAAAGAATGATCCTGACATTCCGGGAAATGGGTATTAATGATCAGGATCTTCCGCAAATTGTAGGAGACCTTTACATTCAGGAAGCGCCGCAAAAAGCAAACCTTTTCCCCGGAGTTCACGAGACACTGAAGTATTTGGGGGAACGTTACAGGATGTACATTCTCACCAATGGATTTTCTGAGGTTCAGTTAAGGAAAATCAACAGCAGTAATCTGCAAGCTTATTTTACCAAAGTATTTATGGCTGAAATGGTAGGTTATCAGAAACCGGACAAAAGGTTTTTTGAATATGCCATCAAATCAGTTCATGCCCATAAAAGCGAATGCCTTATGATTGGTGATGATCCGGAGGCCGATATCCGGGGGGCGTATCATGCCGGGATTGATCAGGTGTATTATAATACGGGGAATAAACCCTGCGCTATTGAACCAACCTGGGTGATTGATTCAATAGCTGCACTCAGGGATATTCTTTAAACACTTCGACTACGCTCAGTGTGACGTGCCTGTGTCAGGCTGAGCGGAGTCGAAGCCTATTTTTTCTGCTGCCCTTCTGACTTCGCTATGGAATCACGCATCTGTGTGTCAGCGTCTATATTCTTGAGCCTGTAATAATCCATAATTCCAAAGTTTCCTGAACGGAAAGCTTCAGCCATGGCCAGCGGTATCTGCACCTCAGCTTCAATGACCTTGGCACGGGCTTCCTGCGCCTTGGCCTTCATTTCCTGTTCAACTGCTACCGCCATGGCTCTTTTTTCTTCGGCTTTGGCCTGGGCGATATTTTTGTCGGCGTTGGCCTGGTCCATTTGCAGAACGGCCCCGATGTTTTTGCCAATATCAATATCAGCAATATCAATGGAAAGGATTTCAAAAGCAGTACCTGCATCCAGACCCTTGTTCAGAACCACTTTAGAGATATTGTCAGGATTTTCCATAACCTCTTTGTGGGACACGGCTGAACCGATTGAAGATACGATTCCTTCACCAACGCGAGCCAGAACAGTCTCTTCTCCGGCGCCACCAACTAACTGGCGAATGTTAGCCCTAACAGTAACACGAGCTTTACAGATCAGCTGAATGCCATCTTTTGCAACTGCTGTTACGGGCGGAGTGTTAATAACTTTTGGATTAACCGACATTTGAACCGCTTCGAATACATTTCGCCCGGCAAGATCAATGGCTGTACCGGCTTTGAAATCGAGCGGTATATTTGCCTTGTCGGCTGAGATCAAAGCATTAACTACCTGCTTTACATTGCCTCCTGCCAGGTAATGGGCTTCCAGTTCGTCGGCATTCAGGTTTAAACCGGCTTTGGTTGCGCTTACCAGGTTGTTCAGAATAATTGACGGTGGTACCTTCCGGATGCGCATTCCGATCAGCTGCCAGATGGGAACGTAAACCTTGGCGAAAACAGCACTGAACCACAGTCCAAGAGGTACAAAATAAAAGAACAGCCAGATAAAAACAATGACAGCTGCTGCGACTACCAGATAAATGCCCATTCCAGTTCCCATGATAAATTAGTTTTTAAGTTTAACAATGATTTGCGTGGTCAATACTTTTACTACTTCAATGTCCGAGTTCTCATCAATAAATCCACCCTGCGATTTGGCTTCACAGGTGATATTGTTGACCATGGCCTTACCGACAGGTGCAAGCCTTGTAATGGTCTTTCCCATGTCACCGGGATGAATTTTGTCTGTTTCAAAAGGCTCGACCTTGCTATTGATATTGGTTTTTAAGCCCAGATTCTGCCATGTTTTTCTTTTAAAAACAAAATAAATGGTTGATAGAGAAATAATTACCGTAGCAACCAGTGTAATACTTCCGATCCGGGCACCATGGTAATAATAAGATGATCCGACACCCAGCAACATAAAGACAAATCCGCCAATGCCAAAGACGGTAAAGCCGGGAATGATGAGAAATTCGACCAGAAGCAGAAAGATACCCAGAAAAATGATGATAATAATAGCTAAGATGGACATCAGACAGTCAGTTTTTCAGATTAATCAATAGTGGCGTTGAGCCCGCGTTCGATCAGGCCTTCTTTTAAGGGCTTCAACAGGCCAAAGCTACCCTTTTTAACATCACATTTGCCTTTATAATGCACCAAAAAAGTACATTGTTCTGCCTGTGTCGGCTCCATATCGCATATTTCTACAAGAGTGTCAATTACATAATCAAAACTATGAACATCATCATTGTGGAGGATCAGAAAGCGTCCCTCTGATTTTCCTTCCTCAATCAGTTCTTCAAAATCGGGTTTATTGCCCGTGTATTCCTTCGGTTTCATAGATTATACCATGTAGAGTTCTTTAATTTTTTCTCCTGTGAATGAATAACCAAAATTACGAAAATCCGACTGCAAATGTTGGAAAAGTTATTAAAGTTATTAAGGTCGGAAAAGTTAAAAGTTGTATGTTGAATGTTGAATGTTGTATGTTATTCAAGTTTAAATCCTTCAAATTCAATATCTCTTGCTTTTTCTGTTGAAATCAGTTTGCCGTCAAAATAAGCAACGACAAAAGCATCCGGAAAGCCATGCATCCGGATCTGATCGAGTGCAAGGGTCACGGTATTGATACTTCTGAACAACCCTGCATAATATTTGAAAACAGCGCTGCCGCTGACCTGTTCGTAAGCAACCGGACTGATCCCCGCAAATGCATTATTGGGCCTGATTTTGCTGAATGCGCCCAACTGGATCCGGTAAACAAGCCCGGGATGCACACCAATGCCACGGGGAATGGGATTGGCATCACTATAGGGTGATTTTTCCAGGAGAGCAAATTCGTCTGTAATCCGGAGCGTCTTATTCTCGGATGCCGGCCGGGAAGGCCTGTACTGGTATACTTTTATCCCGTTTATTTCTTTTGTCAGTTCAATCATGGAATCGGTTTCATTTGTCTCTGGTATTTCTTCTACCTTCAGGCTTCTGGCCATGGCGAATTTCAGATCGGCGTCATGTTGCATGAGTTTAGCCGCCCTGTCCGTTTGAACGGTTTCGGTTACCAACTGCTTTTTCATTTCATCATCAGGCGTGTTTTTGGCCAGAATGCGTTTATCCCTGGCAATCCTTGCTAGCGAGTCCGCTTTAAGCTGCATCAAAAGCGCTTCGGCAAGCACCCGTTTGTAATTGGATGTTACCCTGACGGGTTCCTCTTTCATGCTTACCTTAAGGCCATCCTGTGCTGCCAGCCCCGAACAACTGACCAGCAATAGTATGAAAGCCGGTACCCGGCCAAAAAAGTTATTCATTCGAAACAGATTATGAATAAATGGCTGAAATTACGAAATGCCGGTTGATTCACTTAAAAGATTTTTAACAATTTACTCACAGTTTTAGATAAATACCCTATATTCGCTGCTTAATTTTTAAAAAACCAGTACAATGAAAAAGATCGGAAATTGGCTGATACTCCCTGCAATAAGCCTTATTATTATTTCAGCATGCAGTTCTGAGAAAAAATATGCAGCCGTCAAATTAAAATCACAAGGAGATACGGTAAGTTATTATTTGGGGTTGACCTATGGCAGCGGTATTAAACAGGCCAATATCGACAGTGTATTTAGTTACCAGGCATTCATGAAAGGAGTGAATGAATCCATCCAGGAGGATTCAATTTCTGTTTCCCAATATGCTATACAAGGCTATCTGAATAATTTTTTCGTTCAGTTCCAGCAGGAACAGGTCAAGAACCAGTTCAAGGATTATATTGCCGAGAACAAGACTTTTCTTGAAGCCAACGCCAAAAAGGACAGTGTTGTAACCCTCCCCAGCGGACTTCAATACGTTGTTTTAAGGGAAGGCACTGGAAACAAACCAACTGCAAACGACAAGATCAGAGTTCATTATACCGGCACACTCATTGACGGAACTTTATTTGACAGTTCCTATCAACGCAATGAACCGGCTGAATTCAATGTAGGGCAGGTCATTCCTGGTTGGGTTGAAGCTTTGCAGCTCATGCCTGTAGGATCAAAATGGAAAATCTTTATACCTGAAAGCCTGGCGTATGGCAGTCAGTCACCGCAGGGTTCCAATATAAAACCCTATTCCACCCTGATTTTCGAGGTTGATTTACTGGAAATTCTTCCGGCAGAATAAAGAAGTTGGATGATCTAATATAAAAAAACACCCTTCAAGCGGTTGAAAACCCTTGAAGGGTGCTTTTTTTATAATAATTACGATGATGCCTCCCTGTATTTACGGGAAAGAAATATATCCAGTGACAGCAGAAGTCCTATGCTGGCAATGGCTATCGTTGCAATGAGCAAAACACCGGAACTGAGATGTATCGAAAGATTTATGCTGCTCAGAAAGTCCCATACCGGTTTAACCACGGCCGTGTATCCTGATTCAACCGGATTTTCATTGGAAAGAACCAGCCAGCCAGCCAATACCAGGGAAATTGTAAAGGTTACCAGAAGATACCATGCTTTTCGGCTGAGGAGAGGTTTATATTCAAGACTTTTCTGATCGCTTTCCCGGACCATCTGCATGACCCGCTGCGTAAAATCAGGTGCAGTTGTCAGCAGACCTTCCTCCCTGATCAGCCTTTTGAATTCATCATCCCTTTCAAACAGTTTTTCCGTATCCATGGCTTGATTGGTTATATGTAAACACGCTGGGCCATCAATTCCACCAAATCCTGGAGTTTTTTCCTGGCCCTGAAAAGTTTTACCTTAATGTTTGATTTGCTTAATCCGGTGATCCCGTGAATCTCTTCCACCGTGGATTCATTGATATAAAACAAAGTAATCAGCACTCTTTCATCTTCGGACAGTCGCTGCAGCGCCCTGTCAAGCATGGATCCTCTTTCAGCCATCATGTCCTCTTCTTCGCTGCTCCTGTCGGGACTCTCCTTTACAAACGGCAGTTCATCAATCCACTGAAATGTGGATTTTCTGGATCGTTTTTTTGATATGGCAGTGTTGTATACGATTCTGAAGAACCAGGTTGAGAATTTTGAATCCTGCCTGAATCCCTTCAGATTGCGATAGGCTTTGACAAAGGCATCCTGCACTGTCTCTTCAGCATCTTCCCGGTTGCTCAGCAAACGGTACGCAAGGGTAAAGGCCAGGTCTTTGTGCCTGTTTATCAGAATCGAATACTCCTGTACTGCCCCGTCCAGAATACGATTGATCAACTGGTTGTCATCATACTGCATCATGCATTTTTTAGCCGCACCGGGAATGGATGTGGTTACAAAATTAAAGAAAGTTATTGGTATTCGGTATTCGGTATTCGGTGATTTACCGTTTACTGTTTACCGATTACTGATTACTGATTACCGATTACCGATTACTGTTTACTGTTTACTGCTTACCTTTTTTTGTAACCTCTCCCCCAAACCCGGCGTCAAAGATTCAGACAACAGCAGTTTTAATAACCATTAAATTTTAAAATCATGGGACAAGGAGAAGCATTTGTTACAATTATGTTCTTTATAACTTTTTTCGGATCCATTTTTGGTGTAGCCTATTTTTATTACACAACCCGTAACAGGGAAAGGCTTGCACTGATCGAAAAAAATGCGGACGCGTCTATTTTTAAAGTAGAACCGGTCAACGTTTTTAAGAAGTTCTCCATCAAACTGGGTATGCTGTTCATGGGCGTAGGCCTGGGTGTGCTGGTGGGGAATATCCTTACCGTAGCCACACGGCTCGAAGAAGAGGTTGCTTACCTTTCGATGATCTTCCTGTTTGCAGGGGCAGGTCTTGTATCATCTTACTTTTTTGCACGAAAGATCAAAGATTAAATATTTCTTGTTACAAAGGGCGCCGGGTTAATGCTTGAAAACCCGGCGCCCTTTGTTATTTGCATTTTAAGCGGATATGCTATATTTGCGGCAAAATCCAAAACCATGAATATAGACGCAGATTCCAAACTGAAATTCCTCTTTGACATTCAGCGGATCTTGCAGGGGTGGGGTCTGAGCACTGCTCAGGCTGAAAATGTCAATATGATTTTCGGGATCTTCTTTATCCTGCTGCTGGCCTTTTTATCGGATATCATCACCAGAAAGGTATTCATCCTGATAGTATCCCGTCTCGTTGCCCGTACCAGGACCATCTGGGATGATATCCTGCTTGAAAAGAGGGTTTTTAACCGGTTGGCCCATCTTGCTCCTGCCATTGTTTTATGGTATAGTGTGGGACATGTACTTTCCCAGTACCCGGTCATTATGGGCTTAACCCAGAAGGCACTCAGCATTTACATGATCATTGTCATTTTGATGGCCCTCAACGCTTTTCTGAAAGGTCTCAACGATATCTACCTTACCCTTCCGGCCGCACAGGGGCGGTCCATCAAGGGTTATATCCAGGTGGTACAGATCATTGTATACTCCATTGCCATTATTCTGATCATCTCGATTCTTGCAGGTACTTCCCCCAAATCATTGCTGACCGGATTGGGCGCTGCAGCTGCTGTTCTCATGCTTGTTTTCAGGGATACCATACTGGGACTGGTTGCCGGTATACAGCTTTCCGGAAACGATATGCTGAGAATCGGGGATTGGATAACCATGCCCAAATACGGGGCGGATGGCAATGTAATGGAAATTACACTGAACACGGTCAAGGTAAGAAATTTCGACAAAACCATTACCACAATCCCTACCTATGCCATGGTTTCGGATTCATTCATCAACTGGCGGGGTACCGAGGAGGAAGGAGCCAGGAGGTTCAAGAAATACGTGAACATCGACATGAAAAGCGTGAAGTTTTGTGATGCTGCTTTGCTGGAAAAACTGTCGGGCATTCAATCCATAAAAGATTTTCTGGGCCGGCAGGCAACGAAAAAAGTGAATAAGGGCGATGGAAACAGGGTATTTCATGAGGGTGAATTCACCAATCTTACGCTTTTCCGAAAGTACCTGGTGGGGGTATTAAGGAATCACAGTGGTCTGAATCCTAAAATGACGATGCTGGTCAGGCAGCTTCAACCGACAGAGAATGGTATTCCACTGGAGATCATTGCTTTCTGTAAGGGTACCGATTCGCTGACCTACGAGGAAATACAGTCTGATTTGTTCGATCACATTCTGGCTGTGATTCCCGAATTCGGACTTCGTGTATTCCAAAATCCCACTGGTTATTTACAGACAGACTGAATGTAATAACAACAGAATGCTAAGCGCAGATTTAATCCACGCTTAGCTCTGCTGCGTACTATCCAACCTACTAACTAACTAATTATCCTTTCTAATCCTTTGGCCTTAATACTTAAGCTAAGCGTAGTTTGCAACTACGCTTATATAGCCTTTCCCCCCCGTTCTCCCGTCCTGATGCGGATGCATTCCTCCAGTGGGGTGATGAAAATCTTGCCATCACCCACAGCGCCCATTGAATTTGTGCGGGCAGCTCTTATAATTGTATTAACGGTAATATCCACAAATTCCTGGTTAACGGCAATGTCGATCCTTACTTTAGGAATCAGGTCAGGAATTACCTTGGATCCCCTGTATATTTCTTCCCTGAGCTGTTGTCCGTGTCCCGAGACCCTGCTCACGGTAATGCGTGTTATTTCGGCCTCAATCAGGGCTTCTCTTACCTGGTCGAGCTTATTTTCGCGTATAATGGCTGTAATCAGTTTCATTGGTTTAAAAGTTTAATTTCATTACGGAAAATTTTACCGGGGATTGAGCATACCGTATCCCTGTTCGCCGTGATATGAATGATCGAGTCCCTGCATTTCAGCTTCGGTGGATGCCCTGAAACCTACAGTTTTATTCACAATAATGATGATCACCATGGTGATTGTAGCTGCATAGGCGATGGCAATACCCACAGCTGCAGCCTGTACACCAAACTGCTGCAACATGCTCCATGTTCCGCCCGCTGCTTCGGCGGCGCTGGTCATCCAACTGTCACGGATGAAAAATACCAGCAACAGGGATCCTACAATTCCACCTACGCCGTGAATGCCAAAAGCATCCAGACTGTCATCATATTTGAGTTTACCTTTGAGTATAATTGCACCGTAGCAAATAATGGCTGCGGCACCTCCAAGCGCCAGGGCGCCGACAGGCTGAACCACTCCGGCAGCCGGCGTTACAGCAACGAGGCCTGCCAGTATTCCGCTGGCGAATCCCAGGGCAGTGGATTTACCCTGGTGGATAGCTTCAACAATGATCCAGGTCATGGCGCCGGCAGCTGCTGCTGCCTGAGTGGCAGTCAATGCCTGTGCTGTAAGCAAACCGCTGCTTACACTGCTTCCGGCATTAAAACCAAACCAACCTACCCAGAGCAGGCCGATTCCAACCATGGTCAATACCAGGTTGCTGGGTGCAACAACGATTTTCGGGTGACCCCTGCGTGAACCAAGATAGATTGCGGCAACCAGTCCGCTTACCCCCGAAGCAATATGAACAACCGTTCCTCCCGCAAAATCAATGGCGCCCATGGCCCCCATATTGAAGAGGAAACCGTCGCTCGCCCATACCCAGTGGCACAATGGATTGTACACAAACAATCCCCAGAGAGCAATAAAAACAACATAACCTTTAAACGAAACGCGTTCCGCAAATGCACCTGCAATGAGCGCCGGTGTGATGATGGCGAATTTACCCTGGAACATGGAAAATACATATTCCGGTACCCCTGCAGAGGTAATGTTTTCATCAATACCTCTCAGAAAAAAGTAATCCTTGTTCCATCCAAACCAGCCTCCCAGCACGTTCGATCCGAAACTCATGGAGTATCCGACGGCAACCCACAGAACTGCCATGATACCCATGGCCACAAAGCTGTGCATCATGGTCCCGAGCACGTTCTTGGTCCTTACCAAACCTCCATAGAACATGGCAAGTCCCGGCACCATCAGTAAAACCAGTGCCGTGGAAGTAAGCATCCAGGCCGTAACTCCCGTATCGATAGGAGTTCCGTCGGAAGCAATAACCGAACCGGCTGCAAAAAAGAGCAAAACGGCTGAGGCAATTGCGCTTCGTTTAACCAACCCTTTCATAATTGATGTTGTTAAGTTGTTAATTTGTTTTCCCGGGACAAATATATATAAAAATGGGGTATGAAATAAAAAAAAATACAAAAAAATACATTCTACCCCCAAAAAAAGATATAAAATAGAATTAAATAATGCAAATTGCAGAATATACCTATGTAAATATAGGGTATGTATAAAAAGTAGAGACGCATTGCATGCGTCTCCGGAAAATGCATTGCATGCGTCTCCTTGTAACCCATGGCATACGTCTTTTGGAAACTGCATTAAGTATAATATATTTGCAAAGCACAGCCTGAAGCGTCCACAGATTATTACTTAACATGATACTCACGATGAGAAAATTACAGGTTCTGGTGATTCTATTATGTTTTACCCAGCCGGCCCGGAACCAGGTCGCCGGCAATAGCGATAGCTTATCAGGAAATCCGGTTTTCCCGGGTTGGTATGCCGATCCCGAAGGAATTATTATTGATAATACGTATTGGATATATCCCACATTCTCAGCCCCGTATGATGAACAGGTATTTCTGGACGCCTTTTCATCGCCTGATCTGATCCACTGGGAGAAACACGGCAGGATATTGGATACGGCAGCTGTTAAATGGGCCAAACGGGCCATATGGGCTCCTGCCATCGTTGAAAAACAAGACAGGTACTTTTTATTTTTCGGAGCCAATGATATCCAGGGAGATGATGAAACCGGCGACCCAGGGGATCAACCGATCCGAACCACCGGGTGACCTGTATTGACCGGCTATACTTTGATGAAAAAGGATATATTAAGCCGGTTGTCATTACAAGAGAGGGTGTAAGCAAAAACGAGTTAAAATAGAATTCTGACAATCAGATCTTGCCGGCCCGTTTGCGATCGTGTTCGCTTAGCAGAATCTTGCGAATCCTCATGGAATTTGGAGTGATCTCCACATATTCATCTTCCTGTATGTATTCAAGGGCTTCTTCCAGACTGAAACGCACAGGGGGCGTGAGTTTTACCTTTTCATCGCTTCCCGAAGCGCGCATATTGGTCAGTTTTTTGGACCTTGTCACATTAACCACAATGTCTCCGGCACGGCAATGCTCGCCAACTACCTGGCCGGCATATACTTCTTCCTGGGAATCGATGAAAAACTGCCCTCGATCCCTCAGCTTGTCAATGGCATATGCAAAGGAGGTTCCCGTTTCCATGGCAATCAGTGCCCCATTGACCCTCCGTTCAATGGGGCCCTTCAGGGGCTCGAAATCCTTGAAACGGTGCGACATGACTGCTTCACCTGCCGTGGCTGTGAGCAGGTTGCTTCTTAGACCGATGATGCCCCGGGATGGTATTTCAAATTCGAGATGGATCCGGTCGCCCCGTCTTTCCATCATCAGCATCTGACCTCTTCGGGCGGATGCCATTTCAATAGCCTTACCGGAATATTCCTCCGGCAGGTCAATATACAATACCTCCATGGGCTCACAGGGTTCACCGGCGATATGCTTGATAATGACCTTGGGCTGACCAACCTGCATCTCATAACCTTCACGCCGCATGGTTTCGATTAGAATGGACAAATGTAAAACACCCCTCCCGAAAATAATAAATGAATCGGCAGAATCAGTCGG
The DNA here is from genome assembly GCA_016930375.1 of Bacteroidales bacterium. Classification (GTDB taxonomy): domain Bacteria; phylum Bacteroidota; class Bacteroidia; order Bacteroidales; family UBA10428; genus UBA5072. The sequence continues at coordinate 67,907 of JAFGGU010000052.1, forward strand.
TTCGAGCCTGAGGGCCAGATTCTTTTCCAGTTCCTTGTCAAGTCTTTCTTTCAGGTGCCTGGAGGTTACATATTTGCCGTCTTTGCCGTAGAACGGAGAATCGTTAATGGCAAACAACATGCTCATGGTAGGTTCGTCAACATTAATTGATTCCAGCGCTTCCGGATCATCGGCTTCCGCTATGGTATCACCAATGTTGAACCCCTCAATGCCTACCAGGGCACAAATATCACCACAGGTCACACGATTTGTCTTCCTGTAAGTAATGCCCTCGTATACAGAGAGCTCTTTAATACGTGTTCTTACAACACTTCCGTCTCTTTTGACCAGGGATACATTCATCCCTTCCAGCAATTCACCCCGGTGAAGCCTGCCTATGGCTATTCTGCCCAGGTAATTCGAATAGTCGAGATTCGAAATCAGCATCTGGGGTGATCCACGCAGTTTCTTTGGAGGAGGAATATGCCGGACAATGGCATCGAGCAGGGGAGTAATATCCTGTGTGGGCTTTTTCCAGTCATCTGACATCCAACCTTGTTTGGCAGATCCGTAAATGGTTGGAAAATTCAATTGGTCATCCGTGGCATTGAGATTGAACATCAGTTCAAACACCTGCTCCTGCACTTCCTCGGGACGGCAATTGGGTTTATCCACCTTATTGATCACCACAATGGGCTTTAGTCCCAGGTTCAAAGCCTTCTGCAGAACGAACCTTGTTTGCGGCATGGTGCCTTCAAATGCATCCACCAGCAATAACACCCCGTCAGCCATATTCAAAACCCGTTCAACTTCACCGCCGAAATCCGAGTGCCCCGGAGTATCGATAATATTTATTTTTATATCGGCATATATCACCGATACATTCTTGGCCAGAATGGTAATGCCTCTCTCCCGTTCAAGTTCGTTGCTGTCCATGACTAATTCACCCGGATTTTCGTAGTCCTTGAAAAACTTGGTCTGTAAAAGTATTTTATCAACCAGGGTGGTCTTGCCGTGATCAACATGGGCTATAATAGCAACATTGCGGATGTCTTTCATTCAAAATAAAATTGGGGGGCAAAGGTACAATAAAATAATTATTACATTTGGATTGTGAATTACAATTCCTGATTACATTAGTCATCAGCGAAATGAAAACCACAGCCCTTATCTTTTTTCTTTGGATTGCTATGACAGTTCATGCGCAAAATATACAACCTCCTCAGTCCGCAGTAAAGGTTGACCCGGGTAAATGCCTGGGCCGCTGGTATGATATTGCATCTTATCCCACAGGAATCCGGCACGATTGCCGGTGTACAACGTTGGATTTTGAACCGGTACCGGACAGGGAATTCCTGAGAATTACGAGTCGCTGTGTGAAGTTCAGGAATGGCAAATCCAGGCTCAGTGTTGCCCGTGGGAAAGCATTTGCAGTTCGGAGATCGGATAATACCCGGTTTAAAGTGCATTTCATTTCTCCCTTCCTGCGGAATTGCCAGATCATCGGACTGGCTGATGACTATTCATGGGCCATCATCGGGCATCCCAATCAGAAGTGTGTATGGATACTCTACCGTGAGGCCTATATGCCAACGGATTCATACAATAACGCCCTCCGGGTCATTCAGGAAAATGGTTACGATCTAAAACGCATTCAGAAAACACCCCAAAACTGCGATAACCCTGAGTAAGATGTTCTTTTCACCCAAAACAGGCAAGGGGGGAGTTGCTGAAATGCTTTCCATTGCCCTGCCCATGATCGTGTCAACATCCTGCGACGGGATTATGACATTTACCGACCGGTTGTTCTTATCACGTATTGGCCCCGAGCAAATGAATGCCGCCATGGGCGGGGGTGTGGCCATGCAGATGATGATGTTTTTCTTCATCGGGTTAACAGGATATACAACTGCCCTGGTGGCTCAGTATTTCGGAGCCCGGCAGAAAAACATGACTACTGTGGCTGCATTTCAGGCCATGATCATTGCTGTTATCGCTTACCCGGTCATTTTAATCTGTAAACCTCTGGGCCTTGCTTTTTTTGATTTTATGCAGATTCCCGAAGGCCAGATCGTTTATCAGAAAGCCTATTACAATATTGTTATTTACGGGGTGGTGATCGGAATTCTCCGGAATGTTCTGAGTTGTTATTTTTCAGGGATCGGGAAAACCAGGATCGTTATGATCGCCTCATTGTTCGCCATGATCGTGAATGTTGCGCTGGATTACATTCTGATATTCGGAAAATTGGGGTTCCCGGCAATGGGCATTGAAGGAGCCGCCATAGCAACCATCGTGGGAGGATTCTGCGGTCTCGTCCTTATGACTTTTGTTTATTTTGGAAAACATAACCGTGATAAGTTTAATGTGCGTGATTCCTTCCGCTTCGATTGGAATGTCATGCGCAAACTTCTGCACTTCGGATATCCGGCAGGCCTCGAATTGTTTCTGAATTTTCTGGCATTTACATCCATGATATTTATTTTCCATTCTCATGGCATGGTTTCTGCCACAGCAAGCACCATCATGTTCAACTGGGACCTGGTATCTTTCATACCCCTGCTGGGAATCGAAATTGCGGTGACCAGTCTGGTTGGCCGCTATATGGGTGCGGGAACACCTGAAACAGCGCATCATGCCGCCATGTCAGGAATAAAAACCGGAATTTTCTATTCCATGGTTATTTTAATCCTGTTCCTGCTGGTACCTGAATATCTGGTGAAAGTATTTCATCCAAAGAACGAAAGCGCCCTGTTTGATCAGGTTGTGCCGGTGGCGACTGCCATGATCCGCATTGCATCCCTGTATGTGCTTGCTGAAGCAGTGATGGTGGCGATTGTAGGCGCTTTACGCGGGGCCGGAGATACCCATTTTACCATGATGATTTCAGTGGCAGCTCACTGGTCCTTCGTTCCCATTGTATACTTTATGCTGAAGGTATGGAATATGAGCGCTGTTGCAGCCTGGCTCGGACTGGTGATCATGTTCCTTCTGTTCTGCGGGGTGCTGATCCTGCGTTACCGGAGCGGGAAGTGGCAGACGATAAGAGTAGTTGGGAGTAGGGAGAAAGAAAGAGTGTGAGAAAGGGAGAAGGGGAGAAGGGGAGAAGGGGAGAAGGGGAGAAGGGGAGAAGGGGAGAAGGGGAGAGAAGTAGCAGCAGCAGTGGCAGCGGCAATGCGTTGAAAAAGAAAAAAATCTGCGGGATTTAATTCTGCGTAATCCGCGAAATCTGCGAGAAACAAAAATCTACGAGAAAAAAATTCGCGAGAAACTAAAATCCCTGAAATCAACGGGCATTAACTTTAAATCTGCTCTTCCAAATATAATACACCGGGATACCCAATATTACAATAATGAGGCCCGGCCAAGTATATAAAGGCTTGTAAATAAGCAGTATGACCATAATCAGGGTAACAACTGCCAGATAGAGAACCGGCAAAGCCGGGTACAGCGGAACCTGGAATAACCGCTCTTTGTGCGGGTATTTTTTTCTGAAAATAAATACCGATGACAGGGTGAGCATAAAAAACAGAAGAACCGTAAAAACGACATAATCCAAAAGATTGCTGTAGGTACCCGACAGGCACAGCAAGGAGGTCCAGACTCCCTGGATGATCAATGCCCTGCCGGGAACACCGTGGGAATTCAGAACTCCGGTTTTCCGGAAAAACAATCCGTCTACGGCCATGGCGTAGTAAATGCGGGCACTGGCAAGGATAATGCCATTGTTGCAACCAAATGTCGATATCATGACCAGGATGGCCATTATCAATGCAGCTTTCTCTCCCAGTAAACCCTCCATGGCTGCAGTCGCCACCCGGTCTTCGGTGGCAAACTGAATGCCCCTTTCGGCAGCGGTTGATCCCACGGGTGATCCCCTGAGTGGTATGGATGTCAGGTAAGAAATATTGACCAGCATGTAGATTACCGTAACGATGATGGTCCCGTATACCAGGCTCCAGGGTAAGGTGCGCCTTGGATTTACCACCTCATCCGATGCGAATGTGATGTCGTACCAGGCATCCGAAGAGAAAAGTGAACCCACCATGGCAACTGCAATGGCGATAACCAGTCCAAAACCTGCCAGATCTGTCAGATGTTCTCCGTTGAGTGCAGAACCCGACCAGAAAATTTCCCGGTTTATTCTCCAGGACTCGACATCACCTGCAAAAAAAATTCCAAGTACGATGAACACTAGCATGATCCCTACCTTGGTGGAGGTAAATACATTCTGAATGATCTTTCCCAGTTGAATACCCCTGGTATTGAAAAACGTCAGGAAAACGATGGAACTGATGGCAACGAGATGAACCGTTGAGAATTTAAGAAGATGCCATTCAAACCAGATGTTTTTTTCAGATACCCAGGGAATCAGGACACCGGTAAATTTTGCAAAACCCATGGCAACAGCCGCAATGGTGCCACCCTGAATGACCAGAAAGGCAGACCAGCCATACAGAAAGCCGATCATCGGATTATAGGCTTCCTTCAGAAACACATACTGTCCACCGGCATGAGGCATCAACGATGCCAGTTCTCCATAAGTTAATGCCGCAATGATAGTCAGGACCCCCGTAATAAGCCATACCACGAGAAGCCATCCGGGCGCCCCGACATTACGGGCAATGTCCGCACTTACGATAAAGATACCCGAGCCAATCATAGAACCTGTTACAATGGCTGTTGCATCAAACAACCGCAGGCGTTTCTGAAATGTACCGGGTTCCGACGGCGTCATGGGTATATATATTATGGTATATATTATAAAATTAGAGATTTGCCCCGCTTTTCCATAAATTTTAAATGAATATTTTTGGCCGCTTATGCTAAATGAATTAACTTTCGGCCCTCAAATCAAATACAATTCATTATGCTACACTATAAAGAATTAGGTCTAGTTAATTCAAAAGAGCTGTTTAAGAAAGCAGTAAAGGGCGGTTATGCCATACCGGCTTTTAATTTTAACAACCTCGAACAAATGCAGGCCATTATCAGTGCCTGTGTTGAGACAAAATCACCGGTTATTCTCCAGGTATCCAAAGGTGCTCGTAAATATGCGAATCAAACCCTTCTCCAGTTTCTTGCCAAAGGCGCAGTAGAATATGCCAAAGAACTGGGTTATGCTATTCCCATTGTTTTGCACCTGGATCACGGCGATTCTTTTGAGACCTGCAAATCATGTATTGAGAGCGGTTTTTCATCCGTGATGATTGACGGATCGCATTTTCCCTATGACGAGAATGTTCGACTGACCAAACAGGTTGTTGAATATGCGCATCAGTTTGATGTGACCGTTGAGGGAGAACTTGGCGTGCTCGCCGGCATCGAAGACGAGGTTTCTTCTGATCATACATCCTATACGCGGCCCGAAGAAGTGGAAGATTTTGTTAAAAAAACAGGAGTTGACTCCCTGGCCATTTCAATCGGTACCTCCCACGGCGCTTTTAAATTCAAGGTAAAACCCGGTGAACTTCCTCCTCCTTTGCGATTCGACATTCTCGAAGGATGCGAAAAAAGGATCCCGGGATTCCCCATCGTTCTGCACGGTGCTTCGTCCGTTCCGCAGGATATCGTGGATGAGATCAATAAATACGGTGGTAAAATGGAAAATACCGCAGGCGTTTCAGAGGATCAATTGCGGAGAGCTGCAAAGTCAGCTGTTTGTAAGATCAATATTGACAGTGACGGTCGACTGGCCATGACAGCTGCCATTCGCAAGGTTTTTGTTGAAAAACCCGGCGAGTTCGACCCGCGCAACTATCTTGGTCCGGCCCGTGATAAACTCAAGGAGCTCTACAAACACAAGATTATCAACGTGCTGGGCAGCGCTGACAAAGCCTGATTTTTCCCTGCATAGGTTAATCACCCTTCAGGAGGTCTATGACCCTTGAAGGGTGTTTTGTTTTTTGGCGTAGTTTTTGAGCGAAATAATCCGGCATTGCTTTTTTGCAGGAATAAACTAATTTTATCCCTTGTTAATTCCTTACCACTTATTTGGAAATATGAAAGAGGGTTTAAGAAAACCACTGCTGGTCCTGTTTTTAGCTGGTCTTTCGCTGACCGCATTTTCGCAGTTTTACAACGGACACCAGATGAGTTTTGGCAAGAATCGCGTTCAGTACGATGAATTCGTCTGGTCCTACAATCGTTATGAAAAGTACGATGTTTATTTCAATGAGGACGGCAAGAACCTGGCAGATTATACAGCGGATTTTGCTGAACAGATAATACCCAAGATCGAAGGTTTTTTTGATTATACACTGGAAAGACGCCTGCAGTTTATTGTTTACAACCGGCTCACCGATTTCAGGCAAAGCAATGTTGGTCTGGTTACCGGGAAAGATGATTACAATATCGGGGGAACCACCACAATCATTCAGAATAAGGCTTTTCTGTATTTTGAAGGCGATTTTAACAAGTATGATGAGCAAATAACGGCTGCTGTTACACGGGTCATTGTTAATGAAATGATTAACGGAACGGCCTTGATTGATAACGTAGCCAATGCTACCCTTATCAACATTCCAAAATGGTACAGCGAGGGATTGGTGGCCTACCTTTCAAAGCAATGGGATATCGTGACGGAAAACCAGGTTAAGGACGGCATAATCAATGGCAAATACGAAAAGTTCAACAGGCTCACCGGGGATGACGCTATATATGCGGGACATTCATTCTGGAAATACATTGCCGATACGTATGGAGAATCTGTTATACCGAGCATTATCTATCTGACAAGCATTAGCAAGTCAATTAAAAACGGGTTTTCCAATGTCCTTGGCTTTTCAATCAAGGAGCTCACCTATGAATGGATGGGTTATTACCTGAATCTTTTTGCCGATGATAATACCAGGCAAAAAACACCTGATTCGGGAAAAATGCTGAAAAAGACAAAAAAGGGAGTTGTCTATGAAAATATCAAAATCAGCCCGACCGGTAATTATCTGACCTATGTCACCAATGACATGGGCCTCTATAAGATCTGGCTTCTGAATACGCAAACGGGGAAAAAACAGAAGATATTCAAGCGCGAGTACAGGCTGGAACAAATCACTGATCACAGTTATCCCGCCATTGCCTGGCACCCGTCCGCACGTTACATCGCTTTTATTACCGAAGAAAAAGGTGGCCTTAAACTCTACTATTACAACATTACTGAGAAGGAACTTACGGTGAGGAATTTTCTGTACTTCGACAAAGTACTGGATTTTTCGTTTTCACAGGAAGGATCCATGATTGTTTTTGCGGGGACACGGCTGGGCAAGACTGACATTTACATTCATGATATTGCTTCCGCAACCAACAGACCGGTGACAAACGACCAGGCAGATGATAACTTTCCACGGTTCATTGAAAACGACAGTAAAATCATTTTCAGCTCAAATCGCCTGTCTGATTCTCTTGGCATTGAAACCAGCAGAACGGGCAGGGCACTCAGCAGTGACCTGTTCATCTACGATTACAAGGGAAATTCAGATGTGCTGATGCGCCTGAATGATAATCAATATACACATAAGACGGATCCAAATGAAGTTGGAAAAAATCAGTTTATCCAGCTAAGTGATGACCAGGGAGTCATTAACCGCTATATTGCCAGATTCGATAGCACCATCAGTTATGTGGACACAACCGTGCATTACAGGTATTTCGCCCAGACTGCTCCTCTTACGCAGTATGTGAGGAATATCCTGGAACAGGACTATAATGCCTCCAATGAAAATACAGCTGAAATAATTTTCAACGACGGAAGGTACAATATTTACTATAACCCGCTTGATAGGCAGGCAGTAATAGCTGAAAAGATCCAACCTACCATTTCACAGAAAGTGCGGCGAAACAAACTGGCTGCCAGGGATAGTTTAAGCAGGATTCAAAAGGAAGTCATACCCATACAGGAAGTGGCCGACAATACCATTATAACCGATGAAGATACGGTAACCCTGGGAAGCAATCTCATCGATATCAATAAATATGTTTTTGAGATTGAAAAGATAAATTCTTACAATGAACGACTCCGGGACAAGAAACTGGAAGTAGCCATGGATACTGCCCAGAAGAGGAGACCCAGGATCCGCCTTTACCAACCTGTTTTTTACCAGAACAACATGGTGACCCAGATCGATTTTAATTTTCTGAATGCTACCTACCAGGCATTCACAGGCGGGGCGTATTATTTTAATCCGGGTTTCAATGTGTTAATGAAAATAGGGGCCAACGATCTGTTTGAAGATATAAAATTAACAGGCGGAGTGAGGATATCCCCCGATCTGGATGCCAATGAATACCTGCTGAGTTTTGAGAATCTGAAACGGAGACTCGACAAACAGGTGGTTTTTCACAGGCAGGCTTTCAGAAACAATGTTTTCGACGAGGATGGCATTTACGAAGGTGAAATTAAAACCCATATGCACCTGCTCTCAGTGATACTCAGGTATCCTTTAACCCAGGTAAAATCTCTTTCTTCCACCTTCTCCTTCCGCAATGACAGAACTGTTTACCTCTCCAGCAATGTCAACTACCTGAATTTGCCGAATGAATACAGGAACTGGCTCGGCGTGAAACTGGAATACAATTTCGATAATACACGCTCGCTGGGTATGAACCTGTATACAGGTACCCGTTATAAACTGTTTGCTGAAGTCCAGGAACAAGTGTATAAAAATCTTTATGAGCTGATTGTATTCGGAGCTGACGTAAGACACTACACCCGTATTCATCGTTCATTGATTCTCGCGAGCCGTTTCGCATGGAGTTCTTCCCAGGGATCAAGCCGCATTGTTTATTACCTGGGTGGAGTGGATAACTGGATCAATCTGAATCCCGGCCGTACGCCGACTTTTACTCCTTTCACGGAGATCCCGATTGACAGAACGCAAAACTATGCATATCAGGCCGTAGGAACCAATATGCGCGGTTTTTCACAGAATATACGCAATGGCAATAATTTTGCTGTTATCAACAATGAAATCCGGTTCCCTGTTTTCAAGTATCTTGCCAACTATCCGCTGAGCAAAAGTTTCTTTGAAAATTTCCAGCTGGTAGGCTTTTTTGATATTGGTTCAGCCTGGTCAGGTCCCACACCCTGGTCGAGCAAAAATGCCTATGATTCAGATGTTATTCACCAGGGGCCTATTACCATCACGATTGATGCTGACCGCGACCCGATTGTGGCAGGTTACGGATTTGGCATTCATACCACATTGCTGGGATATTTCATGCGTTTTGACTGGGCCTGGGGCCTTGAAAACAGGCAAGTGTTGCCTCATGTGTTCTATTTTTCAATGAGTCTGGATTTCTAATACGATGAGCATTCATGAAATAGTCATACTGGCACTCATCGGTCTTTCGGCCGGTGTTGTTTCCGGCCTGCTTGGGGTAGGCGGGGCAATCATTATTGTTCCTGCCCTGGTATTCTTCTTTGGCATGACACAACATCAGGCGCAGGGCACAAGTCTGGCAGTCCTTTTACTCCCGGTGGGATTTCTGGCCTTCTGGAATTATTACAAGGAGGGTTATGTAAATTTCAAGATTGCGTTGGTTGTTATGCTCGCTTTCTTTATCGGCGGTTATTTGGGATCGGCAATTGCTGTTCATGTGCCTGAGAGAATCCTGAAAACCGGATTTGGTATTCTGATCATCTTGTTGGGATTCAGAATGGTGTTCAGCAAATAAGGCACTATGATAAAATTCTTTTTGTTGTTTCAATTATTGAATTAAATTTGTTGCATTAACAATTAAATTTTTTGTCATGGCTTATGTAATTAGTAATGAATGTACTGCCTGCGGCACATGCTTACCCGAATGTCCTTCCGAAGCAATATCTGAAGGAGATATTTATAAGATTGATCCCGACAAATGTATCGATTGCGGTGCTTGTGCTGATGTATGTCCGGTAGAAGCTATCAGCCCGGCCTGAAAATAAACATATATAAAGTTAACTGGCAACAACCCTTCAGGCGGTCACCGGCTCCTGAAGGGTTGTGTTTTTAATGCAAACCCATGGAATCCAAAATATACGAAACGGTATGGCGTGAAAAATTCCAGGTTCGTTCTTTTGATATCGGCTTGAACCATAAAATGCGCATCAGCAGTTTGTGCAGTCACCTCCAGGAAGTCGCCGGGAAACATGCCACCCATCTTGATGTCGGATACAGGTTTGTGCAACAATCCGGTCTGGTGTGGTTACTATCGCGATTGTACATTCAAATCAATAAATTGCCCGGATGGGGCCAGGAGTTTGACCTGGAAACCTGGCCGCTGGGTACAGAACGCATCTTTTACCGTCGTGATTACCGGTTGAGCATCGAAAAGGATACCCTGGTAAATGCCACATCGTGGTGGATCCTGCTGGATCTCAAAACCCGCAAACCGACTGTTTTACCATTGAACGATGCTGTTCTTAAGGCCAATCAGGGGCGATACAGCATGCAGATGCCTTCAGAAGGTTTTCCTGCTGTATCCTCCGGTGAAACTGAGATCCATACTGTGAGGTACAGTGATCTTGATCAGAACCGGCATGTGAACAATGCCCGCTATGTGGAATGGGTTTTCGATCTACTCGATCAGGATCTGCTGGAAAAGAAATCCCCTGCCTTCTTTGCTATCGAATACAAACACGAAGTGAAATCGGGAGATAATGTCCTCTTAAAAAAGGAAGAAATCCAACCTCACACCTTTGCGGTGGAGGGAAGTATTTCCGGCAGCAACCAGGTTTGTTTGAAATCGAAAATTGTATTTTAATAAAAAATCGCCCTTCGACTCCGCTCAGGGTGACTATGCATGTCAGGCTGAGCGGAGTCGAATGTCAGGCTGAGCCTGCCTGCCGGCAGGCAGGCGAAGTCGAAGCCTCTACTTCATTTTCTCTACAATCTTCTTTTCAATTTCTTCCGACAATTCCGGATTGTCATTGAGCAGTATTTTTACAGCATCACGGCCCTGACCAAGCCGGGTTTCCCCGTAGCTGAACCACGATCCGCTTTTCTTGACCACCTCAAGCTCCGTGGCAAGGTCAATTATTTCACCGATCCTGGATATGCCCTCCCCATAAAGAATATCGAATTCAGCCTTTCGGAAAGGCGGGGCCAGTTTGTTCTTTACTACTTTAACCTTTGTGCGGTTGCCGAATACCTCTTCACCTTCCTTGATCTGGTTTATTTTCCGGATATCCAGCCGTACGGAAGCATAGAATTTAAGAGCATTTCCGCCCGTGGTAGTTTCGGGATTCCCGAACATCACGCCGATTTTCTCGCGCAATTGATTGATGAAGATACAACAGGTGTTGGTTTTGCTGATGGTGGCTGTGAGTTTTCTCAACGCCTGTGACATCAGTCTGGCCTGCAATCCCATTTTTGAATCCCCCATTTCTCCTTCTATCTCAGCTTTCGGGGTGAGTGCCGCAACCGAGTCAATTACGATGATATCAATGGCCCCTGACCGTATCAGATGATCGGTTATCTCGAGGGCCTGTTCACCATTGTCAGGCTGGGAAATTAAAAGATTTTCAATATCCACGCCTAGTTTTTGGGCATACGTACTGTCAAAAGCATGCTCGGCATCAATAAATGCCGCTATGCCGCCTGCCTTTTGGGCCTGGGCTATGGCATGAAGCGCCAGGGTAGTTTTACCCGAAGATTCGGGCCCGTATATCTCAACCACCCTGCCACGCGGATAACCACCAACTCCCAGGGCAATATCCAGAGCAATCGATCCGGAAGGAATAATCCCGACTGTTACAACGGCATGGTCACCCAATTTCATGATGGCTCCCTTGCCAAAATCTTTTTCAATTTTGCCTAATGTAGTTTCAAGCGATTTGAGCTTTTCTTTTTTAATGTCGTCGATCGTCTGTTCTTTAGCCATTATTTTGTTGTTTAATTGATTCCCAATTCTGTCAGGATCTGCCGGGTATGATCTCCTGTGTTGACTTTACGTATGATCTTAAGGATAATGCCCTTTTCATCAATCACAAAAGTTGTTCTCAGCACACCCATGTATTTTTTCCCGTACATATTTTTCTCGCCCCAAACGCCATATGCATTCAGTATTTCTGCCTGTGGATCTGCCAGCAGGCTGAAAGGTAATTCATACCTGGACCTGAATTTGGCATGTGATTTTTCATCGTCAGGACTCACCCCGACAATGGCAAATCCCCTGGTCAAAAGGTCATTATAATTATCCCTGAGGTTACAGGCTTCCGCGGTGCACCCGGGTGTATCATCCTTGGGATAGAAATACAAAATAACCTTTTTTCCTTTAAAATCTTCCAGGCTTATCCACTTGTCATCCTGGTCCTTTCCCTTAAACATAGGCGCTTTGACGCCTTCTTTTAATTCTGTCATACATTTCTGATTTAGTAAAAATACAAATTACAGTTCGATCGCAATAAAAAATTTAAGGAATAATTTCAATAGAATATCAACAGAAGAGGAAGGGGATTGTTTATTCAATCACCTGGGGACATAAACCAGTTTCTTCGTCTCAAAATACGGTTCAAAGAAATATTCACCCAGGTTATAAACCTTTACCCCTGTTCCCATCGGCTTCAGCTCTTCGCGAAGATCTCCTCCCTTCAAAGCAAGCAGTCCGTTCTTTAAAACATGGTTTCCGCCCGGCATGATGTTCCTTTTGGCCCAGCCAAACAGCTTTGGTATGTCGGTAACGGCCCTGCAAACCACAAAATCCACGTTTTCCTTCAGGGCTTCAAGACGAAGGTTCCTGGTTTCACAGTTGGTAAGTTTGACTTCCCTGAGAAGGGTATCTACAACCCTGATCTTTTTGGCAATGGAGTCCACCAGAATAAAATGCACATCCGGAAATAGTATCGCCAGGGGAATGCCGGGAAAACCTCCTCCGGTGCCTGCATCCATTATTACTGACCCCGGTTTGAAACGTATAATTCTGGCAATCGACAGGGAATGCAGTATATGATGCAGATAAAGATGATCCATGTCTTTTCGGGAAATGACATTGATTTGCTGATTCCAGTAATGATAAAGCGGACCCAGCTGCGAAAACTGTTCAGTTTGCCTGGAGGTTAAGGTTGGGAAGTATTTTTCGATGTTCTGCATGAAACCCCGTGGTATATCAACGGGAAATTACATCTTACCGGTGGTGTTCTTGAGAATATTGTAAAGAAGCTCCCGGGCCCTGAAAAGCTGGGCTTTTACAGTTCCGATCGGCAGCTCAAGCTCTTCAGCAATTTCCTCGTAGGATAGCTCATTGAAATACCGCAATTCAATGAGCTTCCTGTAACGTGGTTTTAGTTTGGAAACCAGGGAACGCATCAGCTTAATCTTCTGCTCATTGATAAGTGTTTCTTCCGGATCCATTACAGGAGCCTGGATATCCTTGGTGGCTTTTTCGTGTTCCTCATTGCTGTGATCGAGAGAAACATGGCTGGTCTTTTTCTTCCTGATAAAATCAATGCAGTTGTTGGTGGCAATTTTGAAAAGCCAGGTGCTGAAGGCGTAATTGGGCGCATATTGGTTGATGTTCTTGAATGCCTTACCGAAAGCTTCGATGGTAAGATCTTCGGCATCACTGGCATTATTAACCATCTTCAATAACATATAGTAAATGGCATCACGATACCGGCCCATCAGTTCGGCGTACGCCCGCTGATCGCCTTCGGTGGCTCGCTGCACAAGCATGTAATCGCGTTGTGCTTTTTCAGATAAGTTGGCGTTTACTTCCATTGGTAATTCGAGGGTCTGATACGGCTTGTCATTATCAATATTAAATTAATGAACAGGGAAAACAAGTCAAACGGCAACGAAATTAGCAATAAATTCTTCTCGTTTAAACGAATCATTGCTTTTTTAATAACAACCAACTGGGTTATCAGGCGAAAGGCAAACAACGATAAAACCAGAGGTCTGTATACAGGGATAATTAAAAGACCGATAAAGCCGGCATAAAACAAAAACCTGCTCAAGGGCTCCAGGGTAAGCAAAACTTTATGCCCGGGCTTATAAAGCTTGTTGGTTGTAAAGTGCCGTTTTTTCTGAAAAAACCACTTGGCATACGTTTCTTTGGGTGCTGTACGCGTATGGCTCTCGCAGGAATACTCAATGGCCGTATTGGTTTTTGTGGCATTTTCATTTACAAACAAGTCATCGTCTCCTGAAGCCAGGTGAAAATGACTTTTAAATCCCTGTCCGGCAAAGAAAATAGAACGCTTGTAAGCCAGATTCCTGCCCACGCCCATATAAGGCCTTCGGAAGAGCGCATAACTGAAATACTGAAGGGCGATCACCAGGGTATCATACCGGATATATTTATTGAGTATGCCTGGTTGGTTGAAATATCCGCCATAACCAAGCACTATCTCAACCTGATCGGAAAAATTCGACGACATCCTGCTTATCCACTGGTTGCTTTCGGGTTTGCAGTCGGCATCCGTGAAAAGGAGCCGGTCGTATTTGGCAGCTTTGATTCCGATCGTAACTGCAAGTTTCTTGCCGTGTGCAAACTTTTTATCTTCTTTGATCAGACTGGTCCTGAGCCTGGGGTATTGTTCCATATACTTGTTAATAACAAGATCTGTATCATCGGTGGAACAATCGTTCACAACAATAACCTCATACTCCGGGTAGTCCTGTGTTAACCAAACCGGCAGATAATTTTCGAGATTTTCAGCCTCATTGCGCGCACAGATAATCACAGAAACAGGATCCCGGACCGAAGGACCAGATTTCTTTTTATGAAATGCGAACCGGATATATATGAACAGATAATAAAAAAGCTGAATAACAAAGGCAATCAAGAAAACGACAAGTACAATAAACCATTGTTTATCATCAAAAAGCTTGGAAAAGTATACCATGGGTCATTTTTAATCCGGTTTGGCAATTTTATTAAAGTTTTTGATGTAAAGCAAATTCTACAGAATGAAGTAATTAACTTTCATGGTAATAAATTATATATTTGCGGCCTAACCGGGTTTTCATGAAATTCGAAATTCACCATAAGGACATCTCGACAAGGGCGCGCGCCGGGAAATTCATTACTTCACACGGGGAAATCGAAACACCTGTTTTTATGCCTGTGGGAACGGCTGGTACGGTAAAGGCCGTTCATCAGCGTGAACTCTCGGATGATCTCAACGCCCAAATCATACTGGGTAACACCTATCATTTGTATCTGCGTCCCGGGATTGATATTATCAGGCAAGCCGGAGGTCTGCATCGGTTCATGAACTGGCAGAGGCCTATATTAACTGACAGTGGCGGATACCAGGTATTTTCTTTATCGGGAATCCGTAAGCTCACGGCGGAAGGCGCTCTGTTCAGCTCGCACATCGATGGTTCAAAACATCTGTTTACACCTGAAAAAATTATAGAGATTCAAAGGACTATCGGCGCCGATATAATCATGGCACTCGATGAATGTACGCCTTTCCCCAGTGATCATAAAGCCGCCGCCAGGTCGATTGAACTGACCCACCATTGGCTTGAAAGGGGATTCGCGCATTTTCAGCATACCGAACCCGTTTATGGCCATGAACAATCCCTTTTCCCCATTATACAGGGAAGTGTATACAAGGATCTCCGGATCAGGTCAGCTGGTGAAATATGTTCTTATCCTGCTGACGGTTATGCCATTGGCGGATTATCGGTGGGTGAGCCTGAAGAGCTGATGTATGAGATGGTGGATTTGGTTACCGGTATCATGCCGGAAGACAAACCCCGTTATCTGATGGGTGTTGGTACTCCTGTAAATATGCTCGAGTCTGTGGCGATGGGCGTTGATATGTTTGATTGCGTAATGCCCACAAGGAACGGAAGAAACGGAATGCTGTTCACATCCAGGGGTATCATGAATATGCGCAATAACAAATGGAAAGATGATTTCACTGCACTGGACCCGGATGGAACCTGCTTTGTGGATCAGCAATATTCAAAGGCCTACCTTCGTCATCTGATCATCTCCAAAGAGATTCTGGGTGCACAAATCGCTTCTCTTCATAATTTAAGTTTTTATCTTTGGCTGATGAAAGAAGCACGGAAAAAAATCAAGGAAGGTGTTTTTGATGATTGGAAGAATAAAATGATTAAGCAGCTCTCCGAGAGATTATGAAGAAACACGAACTGAAAATATTGGATTGGTATATCATCCGGAAATTTCTCGGAACTTTTGTCTTTACCATTATACTCATCGTGGCAATTGCAGTTGTTTTCGACTTTTCAGAGAAAATTGATGACTTTCTGGAAAACAATGCACCGTTTAAAAAGATCATGCTTGATTACTATTTCAATTTCATTCCTTTTTTTGCCGTACTGTTCAGTCCCCTATTCACTTTCATCACGGTCATCTATTTCACATCACGAATGGCTTACAACACCGAGATCATTGCCATACTGAGCAGCGGAGTAAGCTTTAAACGCCTGCTCATCCCTTACTTCATTTCAGCCTTTGCCATCACATCCTTTGCCTTCGTGCTCAGCAATTATGTTATACCCCATGCCAATGCCCGAAAACTGGCATTCGAGGAAGTGTATTATCATAAAACACCCCGGGTAGTAAGGGAGAGGAATATTCACAAACAAATTGAACCAGGCATCTACATCTATCTGGAGAATTTCAATACCATGACCAACAGCGGCAGGAAGTTTTCCATGGAAAAGTTCCAGGACGGGAAGCTGATTTCCAAGCTGTTTGCAGATGAAATTCGGTGGGATTCCATTAAGAATAAATGGCACATCCGCAACTATTATATCCGCGACTTTAACCAGGATTCGCAGGTCATCACGGAGGGCAAACAGGTCGACACAACGCTGACACTCAGCCCCGAAGAATTCAGGCGAAGGGATAATGCCGTTGAAGCCATGAATCTGGGAGAACTGAACAAGTTTATCAAGGAACAAAAGCTGCAGGGAGCCTCCGATATCGATCTTTACCTGGTTGAAAAACACCGGCGGTTTTCATTTCCCTTCTCTGCCTTTATTTTAACCCTGATCGGGGTATCCGTCTCATCCAAAAAGGTCAAGGGGGGCATAGGCATGCAACTGGGCATCGGGCTGCTGATCAGTTTTTCCTATATCGTGTTCATGCAGTTTTCTGCGCAATTCGCTATCAGCGGGGCTTTTAGTCCATTTATCGCAGTGTGGATTCCCAATGTCCTGTTCGCCATCATTTCAGTATTCCTTTACAGGCTGGCGCCCAATTAAATCCGTACTCATTTTGCAGGTTGCAACCTGAACTGTTTGCATTTGTTTATTTTGCCCTTATATTTGTGGCCTTCAAAATAAATTTCGATCATGGCACTTAAAAAACAAATTCAGGAGCTTCAGAAACGACGTGAGGAAGCCAAGATGGGTGGCGGAGAAAAAGCCATTGAAAAGCAGGAAGCCATGGGCAAAATGACTGCCCGCAACCGCATTCTTGCGCTGCTGGACAAGGATTCGTTCCAGGAATACGACATGTTTGTGCAACACGAAGCCAGGGACTTTGACATGGCCAAGAAAATACTGCACGGCGACGGGGTTATCATTGGTACCGGTACGATATCGGGACAACCTGTTTGTATTTTTGCGCAGGATTTTACAGTTGCGGGGGGGTCACTGGGTCTTATGCACTCCCGCAAAATAACGAAAATCATGGACCACTCCCTGAAAATGAAGGTTCCCCTTATCGGGATCAATGATTCAGGAGGGGCACGCATTCAGGAAGGCGTAAATTCCCTGGCCGGCTATGGTGAAATATTTTTCAGGAATACCCTGGCTTCAGGCGTTATACCCCAGATCTCAGTTATTCTGGGCCCCTGCGCGGGCGGTGCAGTTTATTCACCGGCACTTACCGACTTTGTTTTTGTTGTGGAAAATATCTCCAAGATGTTTATCACGGGTCCCGAGGTGATCAGGACTGTGCTTGGCGAGGAGATCTCCATGGAAGACCTGGGCGGAGCAAGGGTTCACAGTGAAATTACCGGGAATGCTCATTTCTTTGCCGAAAATGAACCGGAGTGTTTTGAACAGATTAAAAAGCTTCTCTCCTATATACCTGGAAATAACGACAGAAAAGCGATAAAATGCTGCCCGAAACCTCCTCAATCTAAGTACCGGATCGGTGAAATTGTGCCCGATGACCCGGCACTTCCCTATGATGTGCGTGATGTGGTACGCGCCGTGGTAGATGATTCCGAATTCTTTGAAATCCAGCAGCTCTGGGCCGCCAACCTGGTCATTGGTTTCGGAAGAATGAACGGCGAAACCTGCGGATTTGTGTGCAATCAGCCACTCGTTCTGGCAGGCGTTCTCGATGTGGACTCGTCTGACAAGGCAGCGCGTTTTATCCGGTATTGCGATGCTTTTAATATTCCGATCATCACCCTGGTTGACCTGCCCGGATATCTTCCCGGAGTGGACCAGGAACATGCCGGTGTTATCCGGCACGGTGCAAAAATCCTGTATGCCTACAGTGAAGCCTCGGTGCCCAAACTTACGGTAATCCTCAGAAAAGCCTATGGCGGAGGTTATATCGCCATGGGTTCGAGGCACCTCCGGGCCGACTTTGTCTTTGCCTGGCCGACTGCGGAAGTTGCCGTAATGGGACCTGAGGGTGCTGCCAATATTATTTTCAAGAAAGAGATCTCGGAGGCTGAAAATCCTGATGAGATGAGACAACAGAAGGTGAAAGAATACAAGGAGAAGTTTGCCAACCCTTATGTGGCCGCTTCCAAAGGTTATATTGATACTGTTATTGCCCCCGAGGAAACCCGCAATATTCTTTTGCATGCTATCGAGGTTTCGGTGGAAAAAGCCGTCAGCCTGCCCAGAAAGAAACACGGAATCCCACCATTTTAAAAGGACATCCTATGAAAGAAAATAAATCACAGCCATCACCCAAGGAAACTTCTGAACTGAAGAAGCTTACTATTCTGGGGGACACCTATTACACAACATTTACGAGGAAATACCAGGAAAAACAAAACTGGGTCAAACCCGACAAGAAAAAGGTCATTTCCTTTATTCCGGGAACCGTAAGGCAAATCATGGTGAAGCCCGGTGATAAGGTTAATGCGGATGACAAGCTGCTTGTGCTTGACGCGATGAAAATGCTGAACACAATTCATTCACCCCTGGCAGGCATCATTAAGTCGGTTTTGGTAAAGGAAGGTGACAGGCTTCCCAAGGGCACGGTTATGGTGGAGTTTGAATGATCAGAGCAAAGGCCCTGACCAATAAAAGTAACCGGGGAACTGATCCATCAGATCCGGGGCTTTGCCTTTAAACAATCCGTAAACCGAGGAACCACTGCCGGACATGGAAGCATATACCGCACCCGACTGATAAAACCTGTTCTTGATCGCTCCGATATCCAGGTGCCTAAGGAAAATACTTTCTTCAAAATCATTCAAGACGGCATCACGCCATTTTTCAACGGGCATCCTGATCAGTTCTTCAAGCGCATTCGCGGGTTTACCGAGTCGAACACCCGCATAAGCCTCAGCAGTGCCGATATGGATCCCCGGGTTTATAACAATTATCTCAAGATTTTCAGGAAAAGCCGGTACCTCCTTGAACGTGTTCCCCCTTTCATAGCCAAAAAGCGGCCTGTTCCTGATAAAGAAAGCGCAATCACTGCCCAGATGTGAAGCATAGTCGCAGAGCTGCTCATCATTCAATCCCAGGCTAAATTGCATATTGAGGTATTTCAGCATGAAGGCGCCATCGGAAGAGCCTCCGCCAAGTCCGGCACCCAGGGGAATAATTTTATGCAGATGCACATCCACTGCCGGAAGTTCAAAATCCCCGGAAAGTAAATGATAGGCCTTCATGCAGAGATTATTATTATCCGCACCTTCAACCAGAATTCCGGTATTGGTGAAGGCGGATTTTCCCGGCGGCAATCCCGGCAATGGAACAAATTCAAGAATGTCTGTCAGCCCGATGGGGCAAAATACGGTTTCGATATTGTGAAATCCGTCGGATCGCCTGCTGATCACATTCAGTCCGATGTTTATTTTGGCATTGGGGAAGCAAAGCATGACACTTCTGCGTGTTTGAATTGTTTTTGCAAAATATAAGGATTAAACCTTAATCCATCCGGATACTCACCGGATTATTTTATCAACAAAAAAATCATGCCTGGTTTGTAACGTGTTTATAAAGAAAGCCCGGGTTACTTGTTATATCATCTCTCCAATGCCTAATTTTGTTGGTCTGTAAAGGCATTGACCAAAGCAATATAATTCAACTAAAATGGCCCAAAAGAGAAATACTCCAACGACTGCTTCTATCGTACCTGTAGGCATTGATCTGGGTAAATTGCCACCCCAGGCGCCTGAATTGGAAGAGGCGGTTTTGGGAGCCATAATGCTTGAAAAGGACGCTATCCTTGAGGTAATTGACCTCTTAAAACCTGAAAGTTTTTACAAAGAGGAGCATCAGAAAATATTCCAGGCTATCATTGATCTGACCTCTGCCAACAAGGCCATTGATTTGCTTACGGTTACCGAGGAACTCAGAAAGAAGAAGCAAATTGAGGAGGTCGGCGGGCCTGTTTATATTACCCAGCTTACGAGCCGCGTGGCTTCTGCAGCCCATGTGGAGTATCATGCCCGTATAGTTGCCCAGAAACATATTCAGCGGGAGCTGATCAGGGTTTCTTCGGAAATACAAACAAGGGCCTTCGATGAGGGTACCGATGTGGATGATCTGCTTGATTTTTCAGAATCTGAATTATTCAATATCGCGCAGGGGAACATCAAAAAGGAATCACAAAAGGTGAATGTCCTCATCAGGGAAGCCATTCAGCAGATGGAGGAGGCCAGCAAACGCGCAGACAGTCTGATTGGTATACCGTCGGGATTCATTAAGCTTGACCGGATGACCAATGGTTGGCAAAACTCCGACCTGGTGATTATCGCAGCAAGACCCTCCATGGGTAAAACGGCTTTTGTTCTTTCCATGGCCCGTACCATAGCAGTTGAACACAACCGTTCAGTGGCCATATTCTCGCTGGAAATGGCATCCCTCCAGCTTGTCAACCGCCTGATTGTTGCCGAAACTGAATTACCGTCGAACCGGATTAGGAATGGTAAACTGGCTGATTTTGAATGGGAACAGCTGGATTACAAGATTAAGAAACTGGTTGACGCCCCGATCTTTATCGACGATACTCCTGCAATCTCCATTTTTGAGTTGAGAGCCAAGGCACGCCGCCTGAAAAGGCAGCACAACATGGAGATCCTGATCATCGACTACCTGCAGCTTATGACCGGAACAGCCGATACCAGGGGTAACAGGGAGCAGGAGGTCAGCACCATATCGAGGGCACTGAAAGGAATTGCCAAGGAACTCAATATCCCCGTGATCGCCCTGTCACAGCTTAACCGTTCCGTGGAGATCCGTTCAGGTACCAAACGACCCCAATTGTCGGACTTGCGTGAATCAGGAGCCATCGAACAGGATGCTGACATGGTGATCTTTATTCACCGGCCTGAAAAATACGGCCTTTTGGAGGATGAAAACGGAAACTCCTTACGGGGCCTGGCGGAAATCATTCTGGCAAAACACAGGAATGGCCCTATAGGTGATATCTTTTTGAAATTCAAGGATGAATTTGCCAAATTTACTGAACTCGAAGAATCTTACCTCGCGCCCCTGACTGATGTCGAGATGCAGCCTGTTGCGGTTACCAGGGGTTCTAAAATGAACAAAAACATTACCGGGGACGGTTTCAGCAAAAACGACCTGGCAGGAGCCGATTTCACAGATGAGGTTCCGTTTTAAATAGATCTTTTGTACCTTGGTCAGTTACCTTAAAAGAAAAATCCGAATCGTAAACCCGCTTTATCCATATAAGCCTTTGGATCAAAAAACAGAAAAGACCCCATGGTGGCTGTTAAACCGGCATACATATTCTTATAAAACACAAAGTAAATAGATGGCTCAATGGCCCAGTATGACCAAATTTCATCATAGTCATTCGGCAGCAGTACATCAGTTAGTAAAGTCACCTGAATTTTAAACCAATCCGTAGTTTCGTACATATAGGACGCCGATGCACCTAAAAAGAAACGCGTTTTTACCGGATGTTCCCAACCGTTACCCGTTAGCACATATTCACGGTAGGCCCCGGTTCGGAGTCCGGAAAGAATTCTGCTGGTTCCGAATTTAAACCATTTTCTTTCATAACTGACAGTGAAATCAGGATTTGAAGCATCGTACTCGTCAGAACCGCGCTTCTCGAGATGATAATTAGTCTGGAGAAATACATTATTCCTTTTATAAGTGCTGCTTTCCTGCTGGGCTGTGAGACTTGCAGGAAGTATCACCAAAAATGCAACTATCGTCTTAAATTTCATCATTTTGTGAATTTATAAATTGGGGTATATTGATCAGATCGGAGGCAAATTTCTTTAAATTCTCAGGATTGGTTATTTCAAAAGGCATTGTATATTGCTTTATTTTAACCACCGAACCGCTCTCCTTTTCAAATACAAACATCATCCAGAGGGTGGAATAATCCAATGCAAAAGCTTGCGGATCATAAACAGTTACTGGAACACCATAGGCAGCTGTTTCATAACCCTGTACAACTGCAGAACCTATGCCGGCTGCAATATTTCCGACCACTCTTCCAGCCGTGGGCTTTATACTCTTGCACCAAATATAAACAAAATACTGAGTTCCGAAATTCTTATACTCTAACAGATTTTCATGTCCTGTTGCTGAACTTAATGCTTTAAGATCATGCTCTGCAATTGAAGGTTGTTTCATGTAATACGGAAGAAGTTGGGGCCTAAGGGCCAATAATAAGCTTTTTATTGAATCACTGTGATTCTTCCAATTGCAAGTATCAGCAAAGCTGTCTTCAGAAATATAATGCAGCTTACCGGGGAATATAGTTGATTCTAACATCTTATCAAGACTATCGGTTACTTCACGACTTAACTCTTCTGATTTTACATATTTGTCGAGATTGCCCACTCCCTTGTGAAGAATAACTTCAGTGTTTACTGGCAATAGATAAAAATCCGCTAACTGCAACTTATGATCATCCGTAACATTTGAAAATGAACTATCTATATTAACAAGATTGAAATGAATATTTGTTTCCGAATCTTTGCTGCAATAAATGGTATCGGATTGATAACCCCGTTTCATTACAGTAAAGTAATATTGGTCATTCTTGCCTAAAAAAGTGACTGTTTTATTCAACGGAGTCAGACCGCAGACTTCACCGGAATAACCAGGCAAACCAGAATTTATTCCCATAATAACCATTGATTCCCGGGGATCCGACTGAATGGTGAAATGACGCGTACAACATCCCTGGATTGTCAAGATCAACAATATAGCCCGGGAAACCGAAAGCAATACATTTGCAAATTTCATATTTTATAGGTTTCAGGTGTTAAAAATCTAATCTCAGCATTAGCTTTAAAAGGATGATTTTGTATTTGATTTCATTGGGTGATAAATACCAACGGCATGCCGTGCCAACTCCGATCAAATTCTGATAAAAAAATAAATCAAGTTCAGGTTCTAAATAGATCGTTGATGCAATTTTGTATTTCTCTTCATGACAGTCTTTACATTCATCAATCTCTCGTTTACCAATGATGTGCTCGTATCCAACGTTTGTTCTGAAATTAATCTGTAGGTCACGGTCCTTGAGTGGAAAAATCGGGGGAAACCAAATCCCTGCTTTGCTGTCAATATTGTAGAGGTTAAAGGAAGATTCCAATTCTCCCATGGTAGTGTTCTGAGAGAAGGAATTATGATCTTTTACCGAACCCATACCTACTCCAATTGCTAAACCTGCGTACCTGAATAATCTTAATTCCAAACCCAGATCAGCTCCCCACGCTCGCTGTGCAATACTGATTTCCTCTGCCTGTTTTTCTGGTATCTTAGCCATGGAAGGCACATTCATATATAATATAATCGAGCTGTGCTTTTCTTTCAAATCCTGCGGATAAGATGTAAAGAAAAGCTGGAAAACAAGTGCTCCGGTTAAAGCAAACCTCTTAGTATTGAAAGATGAAGAACGGATTTCTATCATATTGCAAAATATTTCATTATGGTTTACAGATCACAATAATACCAGCCATTGATTATTGAACCATGACCTTTGGGAAATGAAAGAAAAAGGAAGAATGTTACAGAAAAGCAATTATTTTTATAATTAATTCATCATTTTGTAATCTTTATTCATTTCATATCATTTCCAGAATGGATCGAGCTGACGATAAAAGTAAATTTCACTCTCTGTCAGAAGATACGATCATTTCGGTGCAAACGGGGATGCTGGAACATATCGGAATTGTCAGCAGACACTGGTGCCGAAAAAACAAGCTTGAGATCAGATGGGTGGTATTCAATCTTATACCGGGAAATGACGGGATGATATACGAAAGTATTCTTGAACAAATGCCTTTCCCATTAAGGCAAAATGGAATTCCGACAGGCGCTTACCAGGAATATAAGAATTTTGTAGTTACCTGTTTAACCGAAATGTTAGATAAAGGATTTGCCGAGTTTAATCAATGGTTGATTCAATGTGATAACCGTGCATGGAGTATGGTATCAGAGACCTTAAAAAAATATTCCATAATATGGGCAAGTACCAGGAATCCACAATTGATAAATGATATGAATGAGTTACATTTCGCAACCTTAAATACACTTTTTGAAAAAACATCCACCCTGAAGCTTGCTTTTGACAACTCAGCCGGACTAAAATCTTATTATTTCAGGATACTGGAGAATAAAACAAAAGAATTTCATAGACAAAAAATAAAACATTCCAATGTAGTCTATGACATACCGGGAGATATTGTCGAAGACCATACATTTCAGCCTAATGACCTGTCAGATATTGTCCATAAAAAAATAAGAAGTCTTGAGGAAAAGGAAAGGTACATTTTATTCGCGTATTTCATGTATGGTAAGAAACTGAATGAAATTGCTGCTGAACTGAACATTTCCCCGGAGCATTGCAGGGTCATAAAATATCGGGCTCTTAAGCAGTTAATAAATCTCTTGCCCAAGAACATGAATGATTTGATATGATTGTAATGGAATCTGAAAATCAATACTAATATGGCATTTGATCATAAGGATATCGATAAAAACAACATTATTGAGGATTACCTTCTTGGTAATCTGTCTGATGAAGATGAGACTGAATTTGAGGAGCATTTGTTGTATTGCGAATCCTGCCGGGAAAAATACCGGCAACAGGAAAAGCTGTTGCAGACAATGGAGTATTCATTAAGTAAAAGTACTGAGTACCCCAGTATCGCACCTCACATGAAAAAAACTACCACATGGATGATGCTTTCAAGAGTTGCTGCAGTTATAATTATACTGTCTGGTCTGGCATTTATATTTTTTCAGATTGCTCACAGGTCTGTGCATCCAAAAACTGTTCATATTCCCCTTCCAAGCGAAGCAAAACAGGATACAGATATAGCTTTCATCGGAGAACAAGCAAAAACCGCTGAATCAGATTCCCGACAGATCAGCAAAAAGCATGATTCTATAGGTGAAACAGACATGCTTGCACAAGTATTTGAGACTATGCCTGTATTTGAAAATGCAGTTCATAGTGTATTCCGCAGTTCGGGAGTTGAAGTGATCAATCCTGCAGATTCTTCCGTTTATCTGACCGGAGAGGCAATTGTTTTCAACTGGCGCACTGATAGTAAGCCTGAAGCTATACTGGTCATCAGAAACAACCGGGGAGAAGTGATTGCAACAGAAACTGCTTCCCCTCCTGTGAGATACATGTTGCAAAACCCCGGGCTTTATTACTGGCAACTGATGTTGAAGGACGAGTCTGTATTTACCGGAAAGCTACTGATTTTCAGTTCCTCCGGAAAAGGAGAATAATGCCCGATTCCTGTTGGTTAATCAGGGCCAATTAACGTAAAACCTCCCCAGAACAAGGGGTAGGCATACATTTCCTGCTGAATTAATGCAATTTTTGATAATTGAAGGGCTTTTGCATAGCTAAATCTCTCCAGGAGGTGTGAATAAAAGTCAACCATAAGCTTCTGGGTGCTTTGATCATTCACTTTCCATAATGAGAAGATAATATTTGGAACACCTGCATAGATAAAACTTCTAACCATTGAGATAACTCCCTCACCTTTAATCAATTTGCCAATACCTGTTTCACAAGCGCTTAGGACTGCCAGATTGGCCTGGAGATCCAATCCATAGAGTTCTGAAGCAAATAATATTCCATCATTTTGTTGAAAATTAGCTGAATCGTTGAGTTGTATTCTGTCAGCAGAATCCAATTGTGGTGAAAAAATCAAGCCGGATAAGTCAGGATAATATTCATTGATCATGCCATGGGTAGATATGTGAAGATACCTGCATTTACCTGACTCTTGCCTGAAATTGGCTTCACTGGCTGAGGAATGGACATATCCTTTAGCCGGCAAATGATTATCAGTGAACAATTTAACAATCTGATTCACCTCTTTTTCAGAATATATCAACTCATTGAAGGTCTCCCCGTTCATTGAAACCGATCGATCATACACGCTATCGTTCATCATCGCAAGCAAGGTGGCCTTACTGGTATTACCATGCAAGCTGTCCTGACGGAATACCGGCGCAAATCCCACGAATCCTTCTGAATGGATACCTCTTAAGGCATCTTTTTGTAAGGCATGATAATATGTTGCCAATGAATAATGATAATGAATGCAATATTTTTTCACCAGGTAAGGAGCAACTGTGAAATCTATATTGCCGGTGTGATCCCAGTCACTGCAAATTGTTTCAAAAGGAAGATACAAGAGTATTTTATCAGGTATAATTATCAGGTCAGCTTTTCCTTCTATATATTTTTCTACTGGTCTGATTAATATATTATACAATTTATCACTGCCTGATGCATAGGCATTAAAATCAAAGGTTTTAATGCTTTTCAAATAATCGGAAATAGTATGCTCAAAGGTGGAATCAATAACCACATGCACCAGTTGATAATTATTTTTTCTCATAACCTGAATAAATAGCGAGGTATCGGCAACAGCATAGGATAAAAGAACTGTTTGATCATCAAGATGTAATGAAATCTGATCGTTGCCGGGTAAATGATAAGTGCCTTTAATCTTACTGAATTTTGGATAATGTGTGCTTAAAAAGGAGATCAATTCTATGTACTCCTTTTCCCTTGAGAAAAGCTGTTGATAAAGCCGTGTTCGATGATCCGAAATAGAATCATTACTAACTGATACCTTGTTGAGTAAAAACCGGATATCAGCATTCAATTCTCTTTCTTTTATTATCAATGAATCGGCAATACCAGATACCTGAAGGGCTGCCCGGTGATTAAGGGATTCACTTAGTATGCCGCATTTCCCACTTTCCATTATTTCATAAAGGATGTTTAGCCAACTGGTATCCCGAAGGCTTTTATAAAGGCAGTATAGGGTGTTGACTGCTTCATCGTACAAGTCGGAAGTCATTTCAGCCAGGAATTGTTTTGTCTCATCTGTTGTAAAGCTGCTGCGCAATAACCGCGTGTACTTAATGGCTTTGACATAGTTTAAGGCTGAGTGTTTCAGTGCATCAGTGCCTCCATGGTGATCGCGATATTTAAGATAATCAATCCTGGCTTTGATGGCCATTGATCTGATGTAATCAGTCTGCCCCATCACAATAGTATCGGTCAGTTCATCATCCAAAAGAATGGACCTGCTGTTGAGATCCATTGCCAGAGAAACCTGGTTTAAGGCTGAGTCGATTTGATTTGTGGCAATATAAGCTTCTGCGAGATTATTCTTATAGGCAGCTAAAGATGGATGCAAGTACCCGGGATAAGCAGCCTTTAAGATTCTGATTGCTTCAAGGAATTTTAACACGGATGAAGGGTAGTCCTTCATTTTAAAGTAAATATCACCGATGTTATTGGTTACCTGAGCCACATCGGCAGAGATATCTCCATAAAGCGACTTATATATATTAAGCGCCCTTTCATGATAATGCAGAGCTTTGCCGAATTCGTTAAAATGCCTGTAAACATTTGCCAGGTTCATATATGACATGGCCAGATCAGGGTGTCCGACGGGTAAAACATCCTCACGTATAGAGAGTGCCTTAAGGTGATTCGCCAGTGCCTTTTCATAAATGCCAGTAACTTCATATATAGCTCCGAAATTATTATAACATTGTGCAGTAAGTGGATGGTTTTCTCCATATACTTTCTTCCGGATTGCATAAACCGATTGTTCATAAGAAAGTGCTTTCTGATAATCAGCCTTTTCGTACGCAACCACACCGAGGTTACTATAGCTGGCTGCAGTGTTTAAATGATCTTTCCCCAGCTTTTTTAACCGGATAGCCAGGGCTTTTTCGTGGATGATCTGGGCTGAATCGAGCTTGCCCATGTCAAGATATACATTGCCGATCGTATTATAACCTGCAGCAATTAAAGGATGCTCTTCTCCATACTGCTGACGTATGATCTCGGATGCCTTTAAACAATGGTAAATGGTCTTTTCATACTGTCCGGCGAGGTTATAAACGATACCAAGATCTCCATACGCTGATGCCGTCTTAATATGATCATCCCCGTAATACAGTCGTGACAAATTCAAAGCTTTCTGCATGCATTCAATGGCCACGGGAAAATCAGGATAACTTACTGCAATGCGGGCCTTCAGAGAATAGGATCCAATCAGAATACCTGATGAATCAAGTCCCAGCTCAGGAGCTCGCCGCATGATCAATCCAAGCATACTGTCTGCGGTTGCTATATCGTTAAGGTTGGAATGAATATAGGCTGTTTCCAGATCAGATTCTAAATTCTTTGCGATAATACCCCGGGCAGCAAAAATCTGCGAAGCCTTATTGTAATAATAAATCGCACTATCATAGCTCTGTTTTTTTCTAAATGCCTTCGCTTTGTCAAAATAGTAATAGGCAAGACTGTCGTTTGTTTCCTGAGCCGGGAGAAGGAAACCATTTGTCATGAAAAGAATTGCAGGAATAAAGACGAAAGGAATACATCGGGTCAGTTTCATAATGAATGGAATATTATTGATAACCAGGTACACTGCATACTATCCAACCCCACTATTACAAATGTATATAAAAACAATTACAATGACCTGTAAAAATTATCAGTGTATCAATGCTTAAATGATTAACAATTGCTGATTTGCAAAGGATTTGAATGCATGGGCAACATTCTTTATATTTGCAGGTAAACAAACCCCATTATGTTTAGTAAAGTCCCCTTCAGTGAACTCGATTCCCGTCTGAAACGGTTTAGAGTTATTATGGACACCCAGAACCCCGACTGGAAACTGGCGGTTATCTTCAATAAAATAAACCTGTACTATCTGACAGGAACCATGCAGGATGGAATGTTGCTGATTCCGCGTGATGATGAAGCCATACTGTGGGTTCGCAGGAGTTATGAAAGGGCAGTGGATGAATCCCTTTTCCCCGACATCAGGCCCATGAACAGTTTTCACGATGCGGCCAAAAGCTATACTTCCAAACCTTCAGTTATATACACTGAAACTGAATTTGTTCCGCTCGCCTTTTTGCAGCGATTCCAAAAGCATTTCCCATTTACGGAGGCTTTATCGCTGGATGCCCGGATAGCCTGCGCCAGATCTGTAAAAAGTGATTATGAACTTGATCTGATGATCCGGTCCGGTGAACAGCACCGCATTGTATTGGAAGAGCGGGTTCCGGAACTTTTACGGGAGGGCATTAGCGAGGTTGACCTGGTGGGGGAACTGTATGCCGAAATGTTGAAACAAGGACACCATGGCGTGGCCCGGTTCGGCATGTTCGGCACTGAAATCGCCATCGGCCATATCGCTTTCGGCGAAAGCAGCCTGTATCCGACCAGCTTCAACGGTCCAGGAGGAAACTACGGCATGAGCCCGGCAGTTCCCCTGATCGGGAACCGGAACAGAAAACTGAAGAAGGGCGATCTGGTTTTCATTGATATCGGCTTTGGCCTGGAGGGTTATCACACCGACAAAACGCTGAATTATATTTTCGGGAAGGAACCGGATGAAGAGGTTCTCAGGGAGCACAACGTTTGCCTAGATATTCAGTCACGCCTCGCAGAGCAGTTGAAACCGGGAGTCATCCCTTCTTCCCTGTATGATCAAATCATGAACAGCCTGCCCCCTGATTTTCAAAAGAATTTCATGGGCTTTGGCAACCGGCAGGTAAAATTTCTGGGGCACGGCATTGGCTTGGTAATCGACGAAATACCGGTGATCGCCAAGGGCTTTGATACCCCCCTTGAAGAAAACATGGTGCTTGCCCTGGAACCCAAAAAAGGGATAGCGAACGTGGGAATGGTAGGAATTGAGAACACTTTCATCGTAACTCCCGAGGGCGGGCAGTGCATTACAGGCTACAGTAAAGGCCTGGTGACCGTTTGAGGATATTATTCCATAATTTGCTTCTGGTAATCTGACGGAAGCATTCCGTATTTCTCCCTGAAACACTTGGCAAAATAGGACAGGTTGTTGAATCCTACCTCATAGGTAACTTCGGCAACATTGCCAAAGTTTTGTTTTAAAAGCTGCGCGGCCCGTTGAAGCCTTAGGTTCCGAATTATTTCACCGGGAGTCTGATTCACCAGTGCTTTTAATTTCCTGAATAATTGCATCCGGCTCATTCCCATTTCGGGATAAAAACTGTTCACATCGAAATTGCAGTCGCTGATGTTTTTTTCAATAACCTTCCTGGCCTGTTCAAGGAATCTTTCATCCACCGATTCCACTTTTGACACAACGGCATCAGAAAAAACCTGATGGGTGTATTTTTCCCTTAATTTATTCCTCTGGTCAATGAGGTTTTTTGTTCTTGTAATCAACTCTTTGCTGTTATAAGGCTTGGTTATATAGTCATCAGCGCCCGTCTGAAGTCCTTCAATCTTATGGTCCACTTCAGCTTTTGCCGTCAGCATGATCACAGGAACATGGCTTAGGCGGTCATCTGTTTTCAAATTCCGGCACAATTCAATGCCATCCATCTCAGGCATCATCAGATCTGTGATGATCAGATCAGGAATGATCGCAACAGCCTTTTCCAGGCCTTCTTTCCCGTTTCCCGCTTCTTTTACCAGAAAATCAGCACCAAGTGATTCCCGGATGTGACGCCGGATATCCTGGCTGTCATCAATGACCAATACGATAGGCCGGTCGCTGTTCCCTGTGATTTCATAGCTGTCCTCGCTCTCTTTCGGGGAATTATCAGGAATGCTGCATTTGATGATCATGGATTGTCCTTCCACGACTTCGTTTTTTACAATAACATATTCGTTGGGTTTCAGATGATCCTTTCCGACGGGCAACCTGACAATAAAACGGCTGCCCTTTTTGGGATCACTTTCGACCCTGATATCGCCGTGCTGCAAAGTGGTCAATTCTTTGATCAGGGAAAGTCCGATCCCTGTGCCGCTGGTTTCTTTTTTCCAGCCATCTTCAACCTGGTAGAAGCGGTCGAATATTTTTTCAAGCTGTTCCACGGGTATACCGGGACCCGAGTCGCTTACCCAAAGTTCAACATCCCTGGTATCGCCTGCACTCTTTTGATCCTCAATGGAAACGTGGCAGATTATTTCGCCATGATCGGGGGTATACTTGAATGCATTCGAGAGCAGGTTAACCAGGATCTTTTCCATCATATCCCTGTCGAAAAAGCAATTCAGAGTTTCTTCGGGAATCCGGATGTTGTATTTAATTTTCTTTCTCTCTGCCAGCGGGACAAATCCCCGGGATACCAGCCGGAGTGCCTTGTGAAGATCATAATACATCAGGTTCAGTTTCATGCTGCCGGCATCAATCTTTGCCAGATCAAGTAATTGATTTACAAGCCCAAGTAATCTTAAAGCATTCCTGTGCATGATTTCAATGGTATCTTTTTTATTGGAGGAGAGCTCCTTATCCACCATGAAATCTTCCAATGGTCCGAGGATCAGGGTCAGGGGTGTTCGGAATTCGTGGGAAACATTGGAAAAGAAACGGGTCTTCATCTGATCCATTTCCATGATCTTCACATTCTTACGTTCCAGGTCAGCCGTTCTTTCCTTTACAATGCGCTCCAGGTTACGCCGGAGATCTTCCAGCCGGGTAAGGGAATCATATGCCCGCAAGGAAGCCAGGGTTACGGTGAACAGTTTGAAAGTGGTGAGTTCTGTTTTGGTTTTGTAATCATTGATCTCATAGGTGGCAATAACCTCGCGTTCAGGAGCCTGTCCGGGATATCCCGTACGTAAAACGATCTGTGTAAAATGGTTTTTCAGTACATCCCTGATGTGTTTCACCAGATCGAGTCCTGCATGGTTGGTTTCCATCACCACATCCAGGAAAATCAGCGCAATATCCTTGTTTTTGGGCAACAATTGCCGGGCTTCCTCACCGGAGTATGCATGCAGAAACTGTATCTCTTTGCCCCGGAATGCAAATCCTTTTAAGGCCATCCGGGTCACACTGTGTATGTCTTCTTCATCATCCACCAGAAGCACCTTCCAGGAGTCAGTTGGAACAGAAGATGCGGAACGCTTTTCTTCAGGCAATTCGGCACCGTCTTTAAACAGAAGGGAATCCTCCCTTTCCATCGGGTTATCTGTTCCAAAGAGCTTCTCTTTACCGTTATTTTCCATGGGTCTATGTTGTTATGGGTAATTCAATCATGAACAGCACTCCTTTCCCGGGATTGCTTTTACAGGATATGCTTCCGTGCAACTTTTGTTTGACAATATTATAAACGATATTGAGACCTAACCCGGTACCTTTGTGCTGATCGGAAGTATAAAAGGGCTCAAAAATGTGCGGAAGGTCAGTACTGCTGATACCGTTTCCATCATCGCGGTATTCTATTTCAAGCCTTCTTTCCTTTTGTTTGGCGGTAATGGTAACTGTCCCCTGCTGTCTGTCGTGAAAACCATGTGTAAAGGTGTTCAGCAGCAGATTGGTGAATACCTGGGCATAGGCCCCCGGATACGAATTCAATAAAAGCTCTTCGTCACAATAAAGGTTGAATGTGATATCCTTGTGTTTGAATTTTGGGGACAGACTGCGGATGATGTCCCCGAGGTAAGATTTGAAATTAAAGGAACGCTGCTGTTCCGAGACCTGGTCAACGGATACCTGCTTGAAACTCTGGATAAGCAGTGCCGTACGCTCCAGGTTCTTATGGATCAGACTGGCGGAATCATTGGCCGACTCCAGGAATTCCTTGAAGTCTTTGCGGCTGATCTCATCCTTTTTATACATTACCGCCATTTCCTTTATTTCTTCCTGTAAATTGCTGACGGCCGTCACCCCAATACCTACCGGTGTATTGATTTCGTGCGCTACACCGGCCACCAGTCCACCTAGGGCTGATAACTTTTCTGATTCGATCAGCTGCTCCTGTGTTTTCTGCAGGTTTTCGAGGGTGGTTTGCAGTTCTTCCTTTTGCTGCATCAGCTCTTCTTTCTGTTCTTCCAGCAAAGTATTTACTTCCTGTATTTCTTCTGTTCTGTCATTTACCTGTTTTTCCAGGATTTCCTTCTCCTTTCTGATCCTTTGCATGCGCCAGAATATATATCCCCTCAGCATCAAAAGGAACAGAACGGCATAAACTATGTATGCTATGGCTGTTTTCCAAAAAGGAGGATGGATAAAGATGCGGATGGATGTGCCTTCCTCGTTCCAGATGCCATCATTGTTCGAGCCTCTCACCCTGAAAACGTATTGTCCCGGATTCAGATTTGTATAGGTAGCCATACGATTGGATGCATTCGTGTAGATCCACTCTTTCTGGTATCCTTCCAGCATGTAGGCATATTTGTTTTTCATGGGATCATTGTAATCCAGGGCTGCGAAGGTGAATGACACATCATTCTGGTTGTATTTGAGATGGATTTCCGTGGTATAAGCGATATTCCTTGTCAATATGGCTTTTCTTGCTGAATCAACCCGTACGGATTTATTAAACAATCTGAGATCTGTAATTACAACAACCGGAACATTGTTATTTTTATGCAAATCATCCGGATTAAAACGGTAAAAACTGCCCAATCCACCAAAGTATATCCTGCCGGTTTTATCCTTGAAGGAGAGTTTTGACCAATGTTTTACTTTCGGCAGTCCGTTGCTTTCATTAAATGTTTTGATAACATACGTTGCCGGATCCATCATGGAAAGTCCGTCGGTTCCGCTAAGCCATAAACAGCCATGATTGTCTTCCTCTATGGAAAGAACATTGTTATTGCATAATCCATCCTCCTGTGTCCATTTGCGGATACTGTCTGAGCCGGTGTCCAACCTGATCAGGCCTTTTGTGGTCCCGAACCATAGTATTCCAGCCCTGTCCTCGTGTATCTTATTTATTTCCCATCCGTCCCTTGTTATCATTTGATTGACATCAGCATACGCATTATTCCGAGGCAGAGAATCAATCTCCCCTGTTGTTTCGTTCATGGCAAACCTGCTCAATCCTTTGTCGGTTCCCGCCCATATTTCCCTGTTTCTGAGGATATCAAGCGATGTAATCCAATGATCAGCAATATATTGATTTAATTTATGGGTATTTATGTTATACAACCAGAATCCCTGATCTGAGGTACTGAGCACAATATAATCTTCAAACCTGAATAGATCCATTACACTTGTATTATTAATATATTGGGTAAATAGTTTCTGTGATTTGCCGGTTTTAACATTAAGGCGCCAGACGCCATATTGTGCGCCAACCCAAAGATTATCTTTATCGATTTCCAGTACCGACCAGGTAAGGTTTCCCATAGTATCCCGGGCGGCAGGGTCAGTCAGTTTAAAATTGGCAACCTTCCCATCTTTGGTGATTTTATACAATCCGCTGCCCCAGTTGCAGATCCATAGATTACTACTCTGGTCTTCAGTGCAATATGTAAAATCATATTTTGCAGGAGGATCGCCTGCCAGCTTTTCTTCAAGATGGGTAAATAAAATATTTCCTTCGCGGATACGCCTTATCCGGCCTGACTCATGGCATGTCCATATCAAGCCGGTATGGTCACTGATAACCGACCGTACTTCACTGAATAAACCTCCTTCCGGTTTGTCCATTTCAGGGTAAACCTTTTCATACTGTGCATTGGCATGCTGATCAAGGGTCATTTTTACCAGACCATGGAAGGCGGTTCCGAACCAGAAGTCTTTCCGGGCATCTATAAGAAATGTGCGGGCCCATGCATCCCAGCCAAAGTCAATACTAAAATCGGGTGAATAATACCGGAAATCAAGTTGGTCTTTGTCAATGACCGAAGGGGTAATGGCCTTTGTCAGGTTCGATATTCGTGTAAATCCACCCAGGGAACGTACCCAGATTACATCCGGATCTTCTTCAACTACTGTTATTACATATTCATTGATTAGCTTTGATTTGCAATCAGAATGGTCATCAATTCTTGTAAATTTATTATTATCAGTATCATATATGAAAAGTCCCTGGGGTGTTCCTACCCAAATGTACCCCCTGCTGTCCTCGTATATTTCCCAAACAGAAAATCGTGAGCTGTCCGATTCCGGAAACCGATAATTTGTTATTGTAAAAACCGAATCAATGCCATTTTCAAAGATCAAATCCTTCATCTTGTTGCCATCCTTAACTTTTGGCACCATTTTATACACCCCGTACGTTGCCCCGCACCATAAAATGCCATTCCTGTCCTCCAGCACCTTAAATACACGATTATTCCAATTTGGCTCGGGATGCGGAGGAATATAATATATGAATTTTTCATTTTCCGGATTCATTACATAAAGGCCATCATTGGTACCCAGCCAGAACAAACCCTGCTTGTCTTCATCCAGATAAAGTACCGGACGTTTAAACTGACTATAATTCACAAATTCATATCCGTCATACCGCTGCAAGCCATAATTGCTTCCGCCGATCCAGATAAAACCTCTGTGGTCCTGCAACATCCGGGATAAATCAGTAGCCGGATGCAAACCTTGTTCATAGTTGAGTTCACGAATGGTTCTGCTTTGGGTATAGCTATGCCGGCATAAAAAGAGACATGGCAGACAACACAACAGGATAAACTTTTTCATAATATATTGTAGATAAGCGATATATAGGTGACCTGGAAACATCAAGCCGGGAGATTCAGCCGGTTCATGATTTCATTGAACCGGGGATCGTTGTAAAGATCCTTGTAATATACATAGTTTTTAAACCAGGGTACAAAATCGTGACGCTGGTTGTAAGCAGCCTCGATCCAATGAAAGGCTTTATCTTTATCGCCTAAAGCTACATATATATCAGCCAAACCCCAGGTAAACCAGTAACTGTTATATTTTTCCAGTTCAGCTGCCACTTCAAGCGCCTCTTTTTTCTTTCCGGCGCGTGCATATGCTACACCCAGGCCGCACTTTAGAGCCGGTGAAACGGCTGCACCCTTTTTGTGTGATTCGATGGCTTTGTCGTACATTCCTTTTTCAGCATAAGCCGAACCCATTATATAATGTGCCATGGGGTAATTGGGGTCCAGTTCAAGTGTCTTTTGCGCTGCCTCTATGGCATTATCGTACTTGCCCACCCAAAAATACAACCAGGCGAGATATCCGGGGCAAATGGGGTCCAGCGGATCAATCTCCATGGCACGCTTCATTTCCTCTTCGGCCGCAGGCAACTGGTCTTTTTTCAGGCACAGATACCAGGCCAGGGTGTAATGTAATGATGCGATATTCGGATTAATGGAGATGGCGCGTTTTAAAGCATTTTCAGTTGCAACGAAGTCCCATTCCCTATACAGGTAATTGGTGGCAAGAACTGTATACGCTTCTGCAAGTGTAGAATCCAATTCCAGGGCTTTCAGGGCATACTTTTTTGCAGATTCAGCCGCTCCTTCACCTGCGTCTGAAGCATGGCCTGCATTGCTATAACCAAGGGCAAGTCCCAGGTAGGGCAAAGGATCTGAAGGATCAATGGCAATGGCTTCATTCAGATACCTGAAACCTTGTTTAACACCTTCCGGTGTTAATTTATTCATATAAAAAACTCCCTGGAGATACTTTTTATAAAGTTCAGAATTCACCGGCCGCTCTGTGTTGAGACGTGTTTTTTCCTGCTGTGTCATATCAGCCCTGACGTTCTTCACGATTTGTTTCGTTATATCCCTGTAGATGGTTAAACTGTTGCTCAATTCCAGATCATACGTTTCTTTCCATATCTCCTTTTCTTCCGGAAACAACTGAATTAGCTGAACCAGCAGTCGCATTCCCTGATCGGTGCATACCATGGAATGCTTCACGATAATATTAGCACCCAGTTCATTGCCTATTTGCTGTCCGGTTAAATCACTGTCCAGGTATCTTTGCGTGGCACTCTGGGATTTCACCAGCAAGCTGTTGATGCTTCCAAGTTCTCCGATGATTGCATCATGCATGCCGGCCGACAGATATTCCATTTCTGGATCACACATGGAATTGGAAATCGGAATGACGGCAATAGAAGGATTTTCAATGCTGCCAGCGGCTTTTCCTTCCCGAATACAGGTATTTAAAGTAGAGATCAGGAAAAAAGCGGCAAGAACGGTGATGGCAGTTAGCCATAACTTCCGGGAACAACCAGGTTTCCGGAAACCGGTCAACCATTTTTTTTTCATTAGAATTGGGTTTTTGGCGGTTGTTAAACAAGTTAGGTAAAAGGTTTTTAAAATCAAAATCTTCTCAGGGGAAAACTGTTCTTTATAATCCTTATTTACAATGATTTCTGCCTTAATTGCATGCCGGTTAACCCGAAGGGATTTCGATCTTAAACAGTACCCCCGTTCCGGGTTCACTTTCGCAGGTAATATTGCCATGCAGCTTCTGCCGGATCAGATTGTAAATGATGTTCAATCCCAACCCCGTGCCCTTACGTTCATCAGAAGTGTAAAATGGTTCAAAAATATGGGGCAGGTCCTTTTTAGCAATACCATGGCCATCATCACGATATTCAATATGGAGCATTTTACCGGTTGAACTCACCCCGATGTTAACAGTTCCCCGATCCCTTTCATGAAAACCATGCACAATGCTGTTTATGATAAGGTTTGTAAAGATCTGGGCAAATGCACCCGGATAGGAATTTAATTCGAGGTCTGCATCACAATCCGTGTTAAAGACAATTTTCTTTTGCTTGTATTTCGGGTATAAGCTTAGTATGATGTCATCGAGGTAGGATTTTAACCTGAATAAACGTTTTTGTTCGGTTACCTGGTCCACCGAAATTTGTTTGAAGCTTTGAACCAGAGAGGCGGTACGTTCCAAATTTTTTTGGATGAGTTCTCCGGTATCGTTAGTCGATTGAAGAAAATCTTTAAAATCGCCCCGACTGATCTCATTTCTTTTAAACCTTTTAGCCATATTCTGCACATCATCCATCAATGTGGTTATGGCAGTAATGCCTATACCAACAGGTGTATTGATTTCGTGTGCCACCCCGGCTACCAAACCGCCCAGGGCTGCCATTTTTTCTGATTCGATCAATTGGTCCTGTGTTTTCCTCAGATTTTCAAGCGTTGTCTGCAGTTCTTCCTTTTGCTGTAATAATTCCTCCTTCTGTTCTTCAATCTGCCGGGTTCTTTCGGTAACCTGCAGTTCCAATAAAGCTTTTTCTTTTCTTAGTTTCCAGGTTCGCCAGAAAATATATCCTCTCAAAAGCAACAGAAATAGTACGACATACACAATATAGGCCAATGTTGTCTTCCAGAATGGAGGCCTGATAACGATCTGAACGGAAGCCCCCTGGTCATTCCAGATCCCACTATTATTGGACCCTTTAACTTGAAAAGTGTACCTCCCCGGATTCAGATTGGTATAGGTAGCGATCCTGTTAGTCGCATCCGTTTCAATCCAATCTTCCTGGTACCCCTCCAGCCTGCAGGCATACCTGTTTTCTGAGGACCTGTAATAATCGAGTGCTGCGAATTCAAATGAGATGTCATTCTGGTTATAGCGCAGTTTGATGTTTTCGGTGTATGAAATATTGGAGGGCAATATCGCTTTCCTGGTTAAATCAATTTTAACCGGTTTGTTGAACAGTCGGAAATCTGTAATTACAACAGGCGGAATCATCTTATTGGTTGTTATGCTATCGGGCCGAAAACAGTAATAGCCTCCGATTCCTCCAAAATACAATGCACCTTCCTTATCCCGGAACGATGCATGGTGACCATGAATCTCAATGGGAAGTCCCTTGCTTTTGTTGAAAGAGGTTATCTTTCCGGTGACGGGATTTAACATGGATAAACCGTTTGAAGTTCCTAACCACAGGTTGCCCTGGCCATCTTCTTCAAGGGTACGAATTATATTAAACGATAATCCGTCGCTTTCCATCCATCTTTGGATGGAGCCGGAATGCAGATCCATCTTCAGCAAACCATTATTGGTGCCACACCACAAAACACCTTCCCTGCCCGGATAGAGCTTATTGATGGTTTCTGTTATTTCCGGTGCGTTTGTTGCCGGAGGAGGCAAAAATGCGATCTCACCTGTGGCATCATTGAGTTCAAATCGGGTTAATCCCCGGCTACCACCTGTGTAAAATTCCATATCCCTGGTTCTGCAAATAGAAAACAGAATATTCGACTTTAAGCCGGGGCCAGTGTTTTGATCGTACTTATAGCGTTTTAAATCTTCCGTTTGCAAATTGTAAACAAACAGACCTTCACCCCATAAGGTAAACAAAACATATTTGTTGATCCTCTGAATATCATATACATAATTATTAAGTTCGCCAAATTTGGTATCGGTAAACAGTTTCCTGGATCTGCCCGTTCCGGCATTGAATTGCCAAATGCCATTGGCCGCTCCTATCCAGAAAATCCCCTTTTCAATTTCCAAAAGAGATATCACACCGTTTCCTGACTTATCACGAATAGCATCATCTGTGATAGGATAGTTGATTACTTTCTCTTCCTTGTTTATTTTATACAATCCGCCTCCCAATGTGCCGGTCCAGAGATTTTCAGCTTCATCTATATAAATCGGATTGAGATCGTAATTGGAGAAGTGAAGTCTGACCAGTTCTTTATAGGAAGTAAAACAATTCCCCTCCGGATCAAATTTCCGGATACCGCCATACTGGTGTCCTGCCCATATCAAACCTGTTCTGTCCTTCATTAACGAGAAAATGGTTCTGATTCCTTCACCTTCTGGTTCCAGCAGATCTGTATACACCTCTTTGAACTTAGGCTTCCTGTCTTTATCATACTCCATCAGCATGAGACCGTTTAGGTAAGTCCCGACCCATATCGTGTTTTTATCTCCCTTCAGAAGTCCCATAATTAGCTTGTTATCAAGGTATTGCTTAAAATCAAGATGTGTTCTAACAATCGCTTTTCCTGCAAGGGATGCTGCAATATTCGATATTCTGAATACGCCGTTGCCTGTGCCCACCCAGAAAACATCCGGGTTTTCTTCCATGATGCTGCTTATGAAAGGATCACTGAATCTTGACTTTCCGGATACATCGTCATCGATACGTGTACAAGATCCGTTCTCGGAATTAAGAATGTATACACTTCCTTTTCCTCCGATCCACAGGCGTCCCCGACTGTCCTCAACTATCTCGCTGATTTGGTTACTTCCTGAATTACTGTCTCCTTTTTTGATTTTTACAACCGAGATGGTGAAGGCCGTCTCAATTCCTTTACTAAAGATTTCATCTTTTAAAAATGTGCCCAACTTGTTACCGGGTTTCATCTTTAACAGCCCGTTGGCCGTGGCGCACCATATGTTTCCGTTCGCATCCTCTATTATTTTGGTTACATTGTTGAGACTGTAACTATTCTGTGATGATTCGGTGATGTAATAATGAATTGACTTTTCGTTTTCAGGATTGAAAACGATGATGCCATTTGACGAACCTAACCACAGCAAACCCCTTTGATCTTCCATGATTGAATTGAAGAAACCGGATGAATCCAGGTAACTCTCAAATTTATACCCATCATATCTCTTTATTCCCGGATTGCCGGCAGTTCTGAACCAGATGAATCCCTTGTGGTCCTGGTATAAGCTAAAAACCCGGTGAAGCACACCATCACTTTTCTGAATCTGATCGAATAGGATCTCCCGGGTCTGACCGAATATTTGCGTAACGATTGAGAAAATGAACCAAGCCAAACAAATTCTTTTCATCGGTTTAATTTCAGAATGTCAGTATCTTGATTTCTACTTGTTAAGGTATGAAAAATATATCCTCCTGTCAATCATCATCGTTTTCGTTTTCATTTTCATTGAAACTTCCGTTCTTGTCACCTTCGAAAAAGATTCTGACCTGGGCGTGGCCTTTGATGTAATCCACTTTACCAATTTCAAAGCGGATGATGTTGAGCTCTGTCAGCGCTTTTAACTCCTGCAGTAATTGTTGATGGTTACTTGGTTTTAACAGATCAGGTTTGTTGAATGTTATGGTTCTGCGGGAAAGCCTTTTGCTGAAGTAACTCTTTTCCATGCTAAAAGTAAGAACAATAAGAAAAATGTTGGCGAAAATGACCCACTGCAGGCATTGACTTACCTGAAGCAGAGCATTAATCGCTGAAATTCCGACCACCATGAAAAGGTAGGCCATTTCCTTCACCGGAACGTTAAGGGTTCTGAACCTGATAATGGCAAATATGGCGAACAATCCGAGGGCCAGTCCAAGTTCCAGTTGTACCCAGCGAAGCATGGCGCAGATCATAAACACAATGGTTCCGGTAATGAGTTGTACAAACATATACTCCGGATTGCGGTTCCACTTGAAATACATGGCCCTGGAAAGGATCAGCAGCACCACTATGTTAATGCCAAACTGAATCAGCAATTCATAGAATTCAGCACTTGCTACCGACGGGCAAAACTGAATCTCCAGCAGTTGTGGATTAAATATTGCTTTCATTTTCTTTCCTCCCGGATTTTATTTTGGTTTGTTTAATTTCCAAAGTAAATGTACGATCGCATGAGGGCCGGAATCTAACAGTGATGTAACAGGGTTTGACAGATATGTAACAGCAGGCTAAAACTGCTTGCATGAGCAATTAAGATCATGCAGGAGGTAGTCAGGATTCTTATAGGTTTGGTAGAAACTTTCGATATAATAAGTGACCGATTTTTTATCTGCTTTTGAAAGATACTCGAAATCGTTGATGGTACCCAGGAGTTTTTCCTGTAATCCCTGGAATTCCTGTACGAT
Source organism: Bacteroidales bacterium (assembly GCA_016930375.1). Taxonomy (GTDB): domain Bacteria; phylum Bacteroidota; class Bacteroidia; order Bacteroidales; family UBA10428; genus UBA5072. Next base: position 110,032 of record JAFGGU010000052.1, read on the forward strand.
TGGCTTTAATTCCTCATCTGCATAACATACACCCATATAATACCGTTCTGTCACTTCCTTTATGGGAAGCTCTTCAAAAGGTATGGCATATATGGTGTTCACAATACCGGCATAATCAAAATCATACACTACAGGTATCGCTTTATCGTTAAATACTTCGAGCGATCTCATGATTTTAATATTGTGCTGGAGTGGCACTGACCAATCGGTGTTGCCTATCAAAAAATTAAAGACGGCAATCCGTGCCATAACATCCGATACCATGTTCTTTTGTGTCAGTTTATCACTTTTAATCATGATGGCCTTATTCCGGGCTGCCATTTTATCTTCGTTTTCTATCAGGAATCCAAAAGCCAAAAAGGCTTTTTCGGGTTTGTTGATATCTACATATCTGATTTTAACAAGTCTGGTTTTCAGGCTATAAGGAGTAACCTGATTGAATAACCTGTAGGTAAGGTATTCCTTTAACACGTAACTTTGATAAAGTTTCGAAGGCATACAATGGGTAACCAGTTTAAGGGTACCTTTCCCCTGGATCTTTTCGGTTTCGTTATCCCTGTCACAGAATTTCAGCATGATCGGAGGGAAGTTGCAATAAGCCCGGCGCATTTCCCCCCTTGCCTTCACCTTAATATTCTGTGAAACGGAATCATCCTCGTCCGTTTTCACAGTGAGTACTGCATCAAAATATTCAGGTTTGTGCTTGGTTCTTAAGAATTCCTTGATATCAAAGCAAAGAGTCACTTGCAGGAGTTCGTCCGAAGCAAAGAAATCGATGCCATCTACATGTATTTGTTCAGCTTCAGGTGATTCAAGGGAACAGGAATCAACTGTTATTTCATTCACCTGACCATAAGTAAAGCTTACCAAGCTGAGCATGGCAATGCCAAGCAAAAACATCAGATTGAATTTTGATTTCATGGCGTTTAATAATTTTCCTGGTTTTTACTGTACCGGTTATTTGAGTTTTGAAACCGGCCGCCTGGTATTCTTGCCTGACGGCCGGTCATTCATCGCCGGAATGAAGGATGTTATAATCCTTATTTGGCATCGGGTTTGTAGGTCAGGAAAGCTTTTGCCTCGGTTTCTTCTGCGTTTTCATTTTCTGCAAATTCCACGGCATTTTCCTGTTCCAATTCAGGGGCTATGTACCTGATCTCTTGTTCCGTCTTTTGTGCAATCCATTCCAGTCTCTCGTAAACCGCCCGGATATCATCGTATACATCCATCGGGGCAGTATATCTTAAAGACTGCTCGGTAGAGACCACCAAAGCGTTGAGACGCTCAAGAGCTTCATTAACATCCTTGTTGGTGTTTGCTTCAGGCTGAGCCTGTGCCATCAACACTGTGCCATAAACTAAGGCTGCCATCAATACAGTTGCCATCTTACAGGCGCGGTTAGATTTTTTTGTGGTTTTCATTTTTTGTCCTCCCAGATTATTTAGTTTTTAAGTGAAATTTCTGATGTAAATGTACGGCACCGGGGAAGCCTGTTTCTAACAGGGATGTAACAGGGATTGACAGATTTGTAACAAGGGGGAAATGGAAGGACAATTACAGCAAATAATTACTGTAAGGAGTTTTGATGGGTTGTATAAAATGGTGTATCCTGTTAAACTCGGAACAGGTAATGCGGATTTTGAAATACGGTTTACAAATAAACGATTTTTACCTTAAAAGATCAACCACTCTTTTTAGTTTGGCGGTGATTTCTGATGCCAGGGGTTCCAATGCAGGATTCTGAACCGCCATCATCGAAGCCATAGGGTGCACGGCAGCTACTTCGGTGGTACCGTTCTCTTTTCCGATTACTACAACATTGCAGGGAAGCATCACTCCAATTTTCTCCTCCTGTTGCAATGTCTTATAGGCATAGGCCGGATTACAGGCTCCCAGGATCTTATAGGGCTTGAAGTCAACTCCCAGTTTCTCCTTAAGCCTGGCCTGCATATCAATTTCGGAAACAATGCCAAATCCCTCGGTCTTCAAAGCTTCGGTCACTTTGGCAATGGTCTCGGCGAAATCTGATTTCAAAACGGTTGAAAAATAATATTCCATGATTTTGATTTTGAATTATTAAAGGGCGTAGTTGAAAACTACGCCCAGCCAACGTCCTGTAGGCCATGGCTACAGGATTCTTACTCTTTCTTTTTGCCTGTGTTCATTCCAAAGGGCAAATACAACGGACAGAAACTAACCAGACTGGTTATTACGAAAACAGCTGCCAGAACCAGCAGCACAACTGCCCACACACCTGTAATTACTTTGGCAAATGCCAGTATAACAATAACCAGTGCTGCCAACAGCCGGATGGTTTTGTCGGTGCTACCCATATTTTTTTTCATACTTGATATTTTTATTTTGTTTATTGATTTGAATAAGTAACCCATGAAAGGTACTAAATGTTTAAGAGAATTCAAGATTTCTTAGACATTACCTGCATAAACTGGGGTTCAAATTTTTTCGGTGGCAACTACCTTGGCCAAAATATCGGCATAGGTCAGAAACAGGTATTGTTTGCCTTCAAATTCCATCTCTGTGCCTGTAAAAGGTTTAAACAGGACCACATCACCCGGTTTGATTTCTGCCTTTTCAATATTACTCATCCAGGCTATCGGAGCCGCTTTGGGCTTTTCTTTTGCTGAATCAGGAATGATTAACCCCGATGCTGTACGTTTTTCTTCGTTGGAATCGGTAATATCCAGTACTACTTGCTGGTTAATAGGTTGTAACTCTTTCATTGGTATAAGTTTAAATAATTATTATATATTCTGGTTAACTAGTGTATTTCGAGCAATTCTTTTAACCTCGGCTGGTTAAATCCAACAACAATTTGTCCGTTAATATCTGTTTGCGGAACTCCTTGCTGACCGGAACGTCGAACCAGTGACTCAGCTGCTTTCTGATTTTGTGAAATATCGATATCAGTATAACGGATGTTGTTTTTTTGTAGCCACGATTTCAATGTGTTGCACCAACTGCATGTAGGTGTGGAATATACGGTAACCTGCCTGCTCGCTTTTAGAACATTACTGGCTTTTGCCTGAAAGACTGAATCTTCCATCAGGGCTTTGTAATAGTCACTGTTGTGGCATCCTTTGATCGTATTTTCAAATTTACCGGATCTAAAAACCAGCAATGAAGGCACGCTATCTATGCCGAACTTTACATGAATATCCCTTACCTGGTTTACATCAGCGACATAAACAGGCATGGAATCCTTACTTTTTGTAGCATCTTCAAGGCTCTGATAAGCACACTGGCTTTGATCACCAGCTGATTTATACAGGAGCAGGAATGCCCGCTCGTTTCCGGATGCCTTTGCCACGAAATCGCTATGTGAATTAACTGGTATCATGGTTTAAGCACTTTGGATTTGTTTCATAAGATATTCCTTTGACTTGACACCGACAAAGCGGTTCACCTCCACGCCATTTTTGAAAAGCACCATGGTAGGTATTCCCCTGATTTTAAACTTTTGGGCCAGCGACTGGTATTGTTCCACGTTCACTTTTCCAACATAGGAATTCCCTTTCAGTTCACCGGCTATCTCATTCAATACAGGTGCCATCATCCTGCATGGACCGCACCAGGCTGCCCAGAAATCCACCAGTACGGTTTTATTTTTGGTTTGGTTCTGGAAGTTTTTATCTGTCAATGTTATAATCTTGTCATGATCATTCACAAGGGGAATGTTCTTCATCCTTGCCTTGGCCCTGAATACCATAAATGCGAAAAGGGCAATTACAATGCCGGTTATAATTAGTGGTGTTTGCATATTAAGCTGTAATAAGTTGTTTTTGTTTTGCTTTTAATTCATGAAGATAATTGGATACAGCCAGGGCGGCTACCGTGCCGTCGCCAACGGCAGTGGTGACTTGTCTGAAGCGTTTCGCAATACTGTCACCGGCGGCATACACGCCTTCGATGCTGGTGGACATGTCATTTTTCACAACAATTTCACCCCACTGGTTTAATTCAATCTTGCCTTTCAGGAATTCTGTGTTGGGAATATAGCCTATGAAAATAAATACGCCATCGGTCTTAAAACGGCTCAAATTGCCGGTTTTCAGATTTCTGATGTCAACATGTTCCAGGTTTTCATTTCCGTGGAAAGCTGTTATTGCTGATTCCATGACAAAGTGAATTTTGGAATTGGTCCGGGCTTCTTCCACGGCATGTTCAAAGGCCTGAAAATGATCGAACTGGTGAACAATAGTAACCTTGCTGGCGTATTTGGTGAGCGATACCGCTTCTTCGAGCGCTGAGTTTCCTCCTCCCACTACCACTATTTCTTTGTTGGTAAAAAAATCCCCGTCACAGGTGGCACAATATGAGATTCCCTTGCCTTTGAGATGATCCTCTCCCGGCACACCCAAAGTACGCGACCTGCCTCCCGGCGTGAGGATAACCCCATCGGTCGTATATATGCTTCCATCAGAGAGTACAATGGTTTTCAGCTCTTCATTCAGTTCCATGTTCCGGATTGAAATATTTGACCGTATTTCACAACCAAATGCCACTGCCTGTTTTTTCATAATGCCGGCCAACTGATAACCGCTGATACTCTCTACGCCCGGGTAATTGGCAATTTCATGGGTGAGGATCATTTGTCCGCCAACCGTACCCTCATTGATGATGAGAGTTCTCAACCGCGCACGTGACAGGTATATGCCTGCCGTAAGGCCGGCAGGCCCTGCTCCTATCACAATGGCATCGTAATGTTTGTTTGATTCCATACTATCAGGCAGTTACAACAGCGGCAAATTCCTTGTCGAGAATGGCTGTAACCTGCTCTCTGGTTTGGATACTGGAAGTGGCCTTCACTACCTTGCCGTTTTTGTAATAAATGGTGAAAGGTATTCCCATAAAGCCTCTTACTTCAGGTAAATTGCGGATTACATACGATTCGGGATTGTCAAATTCCATATCATAGAACTTCACATGCTTGTATTCGGTTTCAAGATCCTCTGCAATACCATATACCGGTATACACATGGGACCCATGCGTCCGAGGATAACCATTACGTTTTCGTTTTCACTGATGGCCTTCTGATGATCAGCGGCCGATTCGAGGTGTTTTAAATTAGTATATAACATTGTTATTGGAATTATGATTTATGAATTACAAATTATGAATTATGAATGACGAGACAAAATTAGTATGTAAAGTCCGGTGAACATAGGATTCCGTCCTTCAGGGAGACAATTCCTGAATTGAAACAGTACAATTCTTTTATTGATTTGGATTAACTTTATGGTTGCATCATTAAGCAGTCACATGAAGACCATTCTTGAAACCGACCGTGAATTTATTTGCGATGTCCAGGCACCCTGCTTTCAAATGTTAACTCCGGATGAGGTTGAACTGGTCAGGTCCAGCAAAACCCAGGTGCTTTTCCGAAAGGGCGATGGTCTTACCAAACAGGGCGCCTTTGCTTCGTATGTGCTTTTCATAATGAATGGACTGGCCAAACAATACCTGGAAAATGAATCGACCAGCAATTACAGTTTCCGGATTATTAAACCCGGAGAATTTATTGGACTTTCAGCTGTATTTTCCAAAAATACCTTTAATTATTCCACAGTAGCTCTAACCGACTGCCAGGCATTTCTGGTTGAGAAAGAAGCCATCCTCAAGGTGGTTCAACAAAATGGTCCGTTTGCATTCCAGATCATTAAACGGTACTGTGAACAAAACGCGGATCTTTACAATACCATTCAGAGCCTTCATTACAAGCAGATGAACGGAAGATTGGCGGATGCATTGCTGTATATTGACAATCTGAAAAGTGAAAACCCCGGAATATTTCAGCTCCTTTCCAGAAAAGACCTGGCTGAATTTGCGGGCATTTCCACCGAGAGTACCGTGAAGCTCCTGAAAGCTTTTGAGAGGGATGGATTGATCAAACTGGATGAAAAGAACATCCTTGTTGTGAATCACGAAACTCTGCTGGAAATAAGTAAAAGGGGGTAATATCTCAGTAAAACATCATTCTGGCCGGAATGAAGCAGTAAATCAAATATTGCTGCAGGCTTTCCAGGTACATCCAGAAAGATTGTGGTAATTATTCTTTAGGAATAGCTGATTCGTGTCCGTTGATAATTGACCATGCCCCGTTTTCGCGTGTGAAAACTGCTGTAAATGCAACTTTTCCCTCATGCACATCGCCCGATTTAAATTTGGCTCTGAAACGGAACTTACCTGCCAGGCTGGCAACCTCATCGCTGATTGGATTAATCCTTCGTTCCAGCCATTCAACATGCATGGTATCGGTATTTTCGTAAAACCCGGTCAGAAAAGAATGAATAGTCTCGCGGTTATCAAAAAATACTCCGTCTTCGGCAAAATACATATCAGGTGAATTACTCCAGAAAGTAACAATGGAATCCGGATTTTTATGGATATTGTTCTGCACCCATTTGTCAGATACTTCCATAATTTCATTGGTTACAAGGGCTTTTTGCTCCGCAGTGAAAACATTTGTATTTTCAACCTCGGGTTTACAAGAAAACATGATATTCAATAAGATACTAAATATCAATAAATTTAAAAAATGGGTGGTTTTCATTTTATTTTGTGTTAAAGGTTCGTAAGGACAGTATTTTCATAACTCAGGTTATTGGTTTTTTAGTTTTTTATCATTTCTTATTATGCGTTTTCTTTTTATTTTATTCTTTTAAACTTTGGGCTATCTTTTAAAGAAGCAAGATCAGGATCATTCATCATCCGGTTGAAATCATTAAAACCAGCTTCGGTGGCAAGTCTCAAATGTTTAAGTGCCACACCGGTCTTTCCGAGTAATGCATAATTGCAGGCCATTATATAATGAATATTGGATAGGATCTCTTTTCTGCCTGCGTATTTTACCATGAGTAAGTTTAATTCGGCAATAGCTTTTTCATATTTCTTTTCATCCTGTAATAATGCGGTTTTTGAACGAATGGCCGAATTGATTTCATATTCATCCGTTGTTTGATTAAGCAAACGTTCATATAGGGAAAGCCTGATTTCCCTTAATGTATCGGTCAAATTGAAATCTTTTATCTGGAATGCAAGCCCTTCAGCTTCTTCAATGGCATTCAGCATAATTCCAGTGTCATCAGGATATTTGGCCAGCCTTCCCAGATTAACTGTGATGAATTTATCTTGTTCGTTCTTCGCTTTTTCCAGAAATGATCTCGCCAATCCTGAATGTGCCCATGAACTTAAATTATCTACCCAATGTAGGGTTGAACTGTCGCATTTTCTCAGTAGAAGCTGAAATGTGTCAATGGCAGCATCCGGTTTCTTATCTGCAAGCAGTGTTTCGCCCAATCCATAATAACCCAGGATCATTCGCTCATCAGCAGGTATTATGTCTTCATACAAATGGATCATTTGCCTGAAATGATGAGCAGCTTTCTGAAAATCATTTTTATCATATAAGTAAATCCATCCCAGTTTCTGATGGGGCTGGCCGAAAAGTGAATCCACTTCCAAACTTTGGTTGAATGCATTTATCGCAGAATCAAGCTTTTCGGCAAGGCTTGCATACCTTACACCGAGCCAAAACCAGGTTTCACGGTGATTGGGTTCTGCTGCAACAGCCTTTTTGCAGGATTCAATGGCTTTTTGATAATCATTGTTCATAAAATGCACCCAGCTCATCAAAGTATGCGCATCGCCAACCCGTGGATTTATTTGCAGCGCTTTCACCGCCAGTCTGGCAATAGAATCCCGGTCGATTGATGTTCCATTATACCCGCCATACTTAATGAGATGCCCAAGGCTTGCATAGGCAATTGCATAGAGACTGTCCTCTTTAATCGCCTTCTGCATATAAAAGATAGCGCTGTCGGTATCCTCTGTACCCCAGTGCATAATAAATTCAAAGCTCCTGATGAAATATTCAGTAGCCCTGGGATTTGGCGATCCTATCTTATCGGGATTTTTGTAATAATCATAGGTGATCTGCGCATTACTGCGGTGATTAATTAAAAGCAAAAACAAGAGAAGAATAATTGTTTTGGCAAGTGCTATCCTATGCATTTTGTTGAATTAGCATGAGTATTGGAAGAACTGCAATGCATGGATTAAAAGTAGGAACTATGACCATGAAAAAATTGTAAAAACGCGACACTTCAGAAGTTTTTCTTCTCCCGAAAGACGAATTATTAAGGTAGTTTATGCTAAATGGGTTAGACTTTTTTCACCTCATCAGGTCGGTAACTTTGTGCACAACCTGAAAACGGTCGAGATAAATGGCCCCGTGCTGTCGGAAATCAATAAATTTCAGCGGTGTAAAACCCGTAACCGATTTAAAATCGTGGATGAAATGTGACTGGTCATAGTAACCAAAACGGTGTATGATATCCTGCCAGTCCCCTAACCTGTCTTCCAGTAAATACTGAAATACACAGTTAAAGCGAACAATGCGGATATACTCTTTAGGTGATATGCCTACATTCACCTGAAAAGAGCGCTGTAGGGTCCTGAGTGTAACATTAAGATTTTCACATATTTCATTAAGGCTGACATTCCCGAAATTCCGGTGTATTATATCAAGCACTTCAAGGTGGTTTTTCCTTGTGTTGAAATTGCTTCTACTCAACAAGTCAAGCAGAAATTCACAGAGTTTTGATATTCTTGTTTCAATATTTGATGTTGTTGTTATTTCCTGCAGGGCCCCCATCATTTCAGGTTCCACGAGATCTTCTATTTCAATTACCCTGTTCATGATTGAAAATGCAGAGCGGTTAAAAATGCGTGGAAACCCGCCGGGTTTAAAGGTGATAATAAGGTTGTCAATCCGCCCTTGTGCCCTCAGGTAGGTAAGTTCATCAAGCGTATGAACACCTGTCACGAAATATTTAAAGGCACCGGTCAACCTGAAATCACGGTCGTATATTTCAAGCGGACAACCGGAGTGAAGGAACATAACTACGTTGCCGGTGGGTACAGGGCGTGCGGCAAATGATACCAGTTGCGGATGGTCAATCACGCCATTTGAAAGGCTTAACAAATAAGGCTCCAGCCTTTCATTTATGGGAAATATCTTCGTTCCTCCGGTAAATACATCGGCAATGTTCCGTGTTTTGTCGTGCGGAAAATATTGATCCATGCGCTGAAAAAATTCTATGCTTGAAAATAAGGAAAAAGCATCATAATAAATTTAATTCCTGGACTATGTCCTTAATTTTGTAATATCTCAATAGGAGAAGTGATCATTGAAAAAGAGGGCAATCCATTACTCTAAAAGTAAAGTGAATACTCCAACGCCCCTCCAAGTACAGTACCATTTGGATGATCTTTTGCAATAAGAGGTACATAAAATGCTCTTATACCCAAAATCCGAGTCTTTTGCTGTCCTTTAAATTCCATTCCAAATTGCCAGCTTATAAAAGGCCCCGCAGCAAAAAATGAATCACCTCTGTGCTTGAGATCTGATCTGTAATCCGGCCCGTAATTCAGACTCACGCCCAGCCCTGGTCCTGTGAGCAAAGCCTTGCTATCATTCAGGACTTTTCTGTACTGAAAAGTGAATTCAGGTTCAAACTGAAGCATTTGAAAGGCAAGACCAAATAACAGAGGTCGCATTACGGGCAGGTTAAATGTTACTGAAGATTTCTCAGTAAATGTGTATTTCGTTAAAAACATGATGTCGGCAACAGGGCCTCCTTTGACTCCTCCACCAGTTGCCACACACATGCGAACATTATCATACCTGGCTCCTGCCATATACAGGATTCCATATGAAAAGCCTTTTTCAACTGTTTCCTGCGCCAGCATGTCTGCAATTAAAGCCAGAATTAGTCCGGCTACAACTAAAATACGCTTCATGTTTTTTTTAAATGATATGCAACCGGTAATACAGCCAGTTCTTCTTTCCGAAGGCCGTTTTACAGTTTTTTTACTACAAAATATTGTCGATAAATTAATTACTTAAAGTTATTCTTTTTTAAAAGTAAAAAGTCTCCTGTTCAAAAAGTAGGGTAAAATAATTCTCGTTCGGATTTAGATTAACTAACTTTATAAACAGATGTTTCATAGTTGGTAACCAAGTTCTTATAAAAATTGACGAGGGAAGAATTTAAGGTATTGTTTGACAGGTATTTCGATTCTGTGCGCAGTTATTTGTTTTACCGCGGAGCAGATAGAGAACAAGCCTCGGATCTGGCCCAGGATGTTTTTCTAAGGATATGGGAAAAGCAACTGGATGTTGATCCGAAGACAGCGCTGCGGCTTTTATATAAGATGGCGGGCGATATGTTTGTAAGCCGGTACAGAAGGGAAACACTTGAAACAAATTACAGGGTATCTTTGAAAAACGATTCATTGGATTTTTCACCGGAGGATCAACTGCAGTACAATGAATTATTGGCGAATTATAAGAAGGCCCTGGCGGCTTTAAGTGAAAAACAACGAACCGTTTTTCTGATGGCAAGGTTGGAAGGACTTAAATATCATGAAATAGCGGAACGCCTGAACTTAAGTGTAAAAGCGGTAGAAAAGAGAATGAGCATAACATTGGCCTATTTGAAAAAAGCACTTCAGGAATAAATGTCTGACAAAGGAAAACATATTGACAAAAGGTCCGAACTTATAGAAAAAGTTCTGGAAACAGGCACAGGAACCTATATTGACTGGGGCAAGAGCAAAGAGCAGATATGGCTGGAAATGGAAAAGAAAATGGATGCTCCAGAACCTGCAAAGATCAGGGTTTTGATCAGTCCCTGGATGAAGATGGCTATGGCAGCTACTTTTGCCCTTTTAGTTGGACTCTCAATCACCATGCAGCTCTATAGGAGAACCATTGAAGTTCCAGCAGGACAACACGGCAGTGTTTTGCTGCCAGACCGTTCACAGGTGAGTCTGAATGCACAGACAACCATATCCTATAAACCTTTACTTTGGATATTCTCGAGAAAGGTCAGTCTTGAAGGTGAAGCTTTTTTCGAAGTTAATCCCGGAAAGAAATTTGAAGTAAATTCAACTTTTGGAAAAACAGTTGTGCTGGGAACCAGTTTCAATATATTTTCCAGGAACAGCAATTACCAGGTAACCTGCGTGACCGGAAAAGTAAGGGTAATAGAAAAAAGGGGTAAGAGTGAAGTGGAAATTCTTCCGGGGCAAAAAGCAGCACTAAATCCACAGGGTACCCTTGACGTTCAAATGGATATCAATACTGACCAAACCATAATCTGGCTTGAGAATACATTAAGTTTCACATCGGTTCCCCTGCAACAGGTTTTTGAAGAGATCGGCAGGCAATATGGTGTGATTATCAGGGTTCCCGGGAATCTTGAAAACACATATACCGGTGCCTTTAAGCGCAACGCTTCGGTTGAGCAGGCGCTGAATCTGGTTTGCAAACCTTTTGATTTAAAATTCTCGCTGAACGATAAAGATGAATACATTATTACCAGGAATCATTAAAGCTATCCCTGTTAAGAATTTTATTTTTTCTTTGCTTTTCCTGTTCCTGATAAGCCCTGCTTTTTCGCAGGAAATCAGGATCAACTGCACCGATGAACCATTGAACAAAATACTGATTCAATTGCGTGACAATTACGGTTTGATGGTTTCATTTGATGACCGCCAATTATCCACTTATAAACTGACAGTTGAGAAAAGATTCTCATCACCTGAGCAGACAATCGATTACCTGTTGAAGGGTCTGCCGTTCCGTTATGAGGTCAGTGAAGGTGTGTACATAATTTATACATTTGAAGTCAGGGTAAAACCAAAAATCTACTTCATTGCAGGCAGCGTATCAGACAGAACCAGTCATGAAACACTTCCTTTCTCCAGTATCTTAATTAATAATAAGGGATTTATTTCCGATGCCAGAGGAAATTTCTCATTTACTTCAGGCACCGACAGTATTTTCTCTGTAAAAATCTCCTACCTTGGATATTATATCCTCGATACCGTTGTACCCCGAGGCACGCATTACAATTTCAGGCTTACGCCATCTGTCATATCCATGCAAGAGGTCATTGTAATTGGTCCTGTGGTGGAACGGTCAATACAAACCGGAAACTCCCCCGGTGTAATCAAACTGAATCATAAGATTGCCTATTATTTACCCGGAAACGGCGACAATTCTGTATTTAACTTATTGAGGCTGCAACCGGGTATACTGGCATCCGGTGAACAATCCGCCGACCTGATTATATGGGGAAGTTATGAGGGGCAGAGTCAGGTTGTTTATGACGGATTCACATTGTATGGAATGAAGAATTTTAATGATAATATCAGTGCAGTGAATCCATTTATGGCAAAAGATATCAAAGTTTTAAAAGGAGAATTTGGTGCAGAATACGGTGAAAGGGTGGGTGGAATCGTGGACATTACCGGTACCGATGGCAGCCGTTTATCCCCTTCGGTAAACCTGAACATAAACAATATGACACTTAACGGATCAATAAGTGTTCCCTTCCGTAAAAAGTCCTCTCTTCTGATGGCATACCGGCAAACCTATTACAATTTGTATAATCCGGTTGAATACTCTTCTTCCGGCTCGGGAAGAGGACGTCAAAGCAGTAATGCGGATTATTACCTGGTACCCGACTACATTTTTCGCGATATGAACCTGAAGTATTCCGGGAGTGGTGTGAAAAGCAACTATTATATAAGTCTTTATAGCGGAAGAGACGATTTTAACTATTCATTTGATCAGGAGGCCCTGCAGAAGAGCATTACCCTTGCCTATAATGAGCAGAATATGCAACTTGGCGGTGCTGCTTTTTACGGTTTCCGCTGGAAAGAAAAAAACACGAGCAATTTTACCATCAGTTATTCTTTGCTGAAAACTGACAGAGATTATCAGGAAGAAATCGTAAGAACAGCCGGCAATCAGGTCTTCAGCAACATCAATGAACAGACCCGCAATGCCATTCATGAAATTAATGGAAGGATTGACAATAAGATAATCCTGTCTGAGAAACATACTGCCGATGCGGGAGCAGGATTACTGTATTACAAAACTGACAACTATATTAACACCATTCGCGATACTGTTGATGAGCATCTTCTTATACCTTATTTTTACCTGCAGGATAATATTTTACTTCTGGATAACCTGACCATCCGGCCAGGCATACGTATGAATTTCCACAATCTCTCAGGCAGGATCTATTTTCAACCGCGTATCTCGGCGGTATACAGGATTAATGAAGCTTTCAGATTGAATGCTGCTGCCGGGATGTACAACCAGTTTGTAGCCAAAAACATGATCATGGATGCTTCAGCGAATTATAAGCTGGCCTGGTCTATTTGTGGTAGCAAAGAAACTGCCGTGTTGAGTTCCAATAGTTACTCACTGGGTCTTTCTTTCAATAAACACAATTTTACCGCCAGTATCGAAGGTTATCATCGAAATACAGAAGGGATTACCCGATTCCTGGAAACTGAAACAGGAACATTTGTCCATGAAGGCGATAGTAGGACAAAAGGTCTGGATATATTTGTGAAGAAAGAGTTTAAAAATCAATCATTCTGGATTGCCTACACATTCAGCAAAACGGAGGAAAAGTTTCCATACTTCCCGGCAAATTCATATTTACCTGCCATGCACGACCAGCGGCATGAGTTTAAGATGGCAGGGCTTGCAAAAATAAAATCATTCCACTTTTCGGCCTGTTATGTTTTCGGCTCAGGATTTCCCGATCCTGATCTTTTACCCGATGCAGTTGATTATACACAACCCTACAGCAGACTTGATGCAGATCTTATTTACAGTATTTCCAAACGAAAGATCAAGATCGATGCAGGGATTTCTGTATTAAATGTGCTCAATACCGAAAATATAAGGTATTCCAATTATACACGCGTTCCGACAGACGAATCAACAACCGTGAGTTTGTATGCCGAGGCTGTTCCCTTCACTCCGGCTTTGTCCCTGAAGATTACCTATTGAAAAGAAATGCAGATTCAATATAGATTACCGTTGGATTTGACCAAGGGAGAAAACAATTGTATAAAAAAGATTCATAAAAAAGTAGGGTAAAAAATTATTCATGCGGATTAATAGCAAAGAAGCAATAAATATAAAAAAATGAGATCGCTTCAACCTATTAATAATTTAAAACACAATGTTATGAAAAACTTATCAGTAAAAATTGTTGGAAGTGCAATGATTCTCTTCCTTTTATCGGGATTAACCTTTGCACAGGAAGCAGGTTCTGAAACCAAAAAGCAGATCCGCAAGCAGGTGAAGGAACAAACAGCCACACAGGAAAAGAATGCAGTACAAACCCAGAACCAGGTAAAGGAACAAACTGCTGTAAAAGAACAAAGCATGCTGCAGGAGCAGAACAGGATGAACCAGCAGACTCGCGAAAGGTTCCGGGCTTCACTTACCGAAGAGCAGAAAGCAATCCTTGAGAACAAGGAAATGGCACAGAATGAGAAACGAAAAGCGTTCAATGCCTCTCTTAATGAGCAACAGCGGACCATGCTGAGAGAAAACCAGGAAGTACGCAAACAGCAGAGAAACGAGTTCCGCAACAATGCAACCGAAGAGCAACAGCAGCAGATGAGACAAAGCCGGGAGAACACCCGCACACAGTCGGGCAAACAAGCCGGGAAACGGTAAAGGTCAACTGCAACCAATGAATTGAGAGGTCCGGGTCGCCGGTGGGCAGACCCGGACCTTCCTCCTTAAAGAAAATTAAAGACAAATCCATTATCCGAAAAAAAATGAAACGGCTTGTAATTCCAATGATATTTCTTTTGAGCGGATTTTCGGCATGGGCTCAAACCGACAGGCTGGATTCGTTGTTGAACGATGTGGTTTGGGGCGACAAGGCAATGATGAGGCTTCTGGACCCGCCTTCAGCTTATTGCTACCTGTATGGCGGAGTGGCAGGCGAGAGTAAAACCATGTATGCCGGCAGGGAACTGGAAGATAACATGATTGCCATGAATGGGAATCTCTATTTTTTTCATTCCAGTGGCTTTTTTGCCGGTGCAACGGGGACCTGGTACGGCGAACCTGGTGAGGGGTACAGCACTACCATTGCAACAGCCGGAATTAACACCCCTTTGAATACTAAAAAGAGCCTGAATTTCAGGGCATCGTACAGCAGGTACTTCTACGTGGAGACCGACTCTTCGGACGAAAACCCATTTACCAATAATTTAGGCGCTGGTATCTCTTTGCGAAACAAGTGGATCGGAGGCCGGCTTTCCCTGAACCTTCTATTCGGACAGGATTTCGGAATGAATCTTACTCCGGCCATTTTTTCGCGTCTGCCCGTAGTACGTTTTGGTAAATACAACAAGATCCAGCTGGAACCGGAATTATCGCTTTTCATAGGTTCCGAAACCGTTGAACTTGAGAAGGTGAGCGGGCAGCAGGGCACTCAAACCACAATTGCAAGTGATGATGCGTATGGATTGCTGAACACGCAGTTTTATTTGCCGGTTTGCTTATACATAGGAGATTTTGATCTGGAGCTGGGTTATTCACTGAATATACCAACAACCCGGGACGAAAATATTACCTATCCGGTCAGTTCCTATTTTTCTTTTTCAATAGGATACTTGTTACCCTTAAACTGAATGGTCGCAATTTTTTTTTTACATTCCCAATTAAACCATTTGCCAAAACAAGAGTCTGATTATACAAGAACAAAAACCGGAATATTTGTGGTTAAGTATATAATGCAAATTTAAATTTCACAACAATGAGAATGAAAAACAGATTATTAGGGGTAATGCTTGCAACAGCAGCAGCAGTTTTTATTACACAGTCCTGTTCAAAGGATGAGGATGGAAGTGTTTCAGGTACCGATATTGCACTTGCGCAGGATGAGGCCTATGTAGAGGCATTGTATGACGAGGTGGACAATATGGTTTTCAACGAGGTAAAGACGCTCGATGATGACGATTATGTTATTGCTGGTCTGAAATCTACTTTTGAGGATGTTTGCTACACCGTTACCGTAAATCATCCCGATACCACCACCTTCCCAAAGGAAGTGATCATTGACTTCGGTGAAGGTTGCACCGTGGTATTCAATGGTGATACCATCACACGTTCTGGACAGATTGTGGTTACAGTCACCAACCGCTGGTTTATGCCGGATGCCCAGCATATTATGACTTTCAATAATTTCTATTTCAACGGAGCCAGGGTAGAAGGCACCCGGACGATGACCAATAACGGGCTGAATGAGAGAAACCGGCTCGAAATAGGTATTGAGCTGGAAAACGGGAAAGTCACCTTTGGGGATGCCTATATGACCCGCACGGCAAGTCACGTTCGGGAATGGGCCCGGCACATTAATCCTTTGAACGACACCATATTCGTAACCGGTTCAGCCAATGGTATAAACGTGCTGGGTGAAACTTACAGCCGGGTAATAACTGAGCCACTGGTTCTTGTCCGTTGCGCTGAATATCAGTACCGTTGGGCTGTATCTGCCGGCAAGGTAGATATTACCAACAGTGCACGGGGAAATATGACGATTGAACATTCCGGCAATGGCTGTTCAGGAGATGTTATTGTGGAAAAAGACGGTAACCAGTATGAGTACCAGTTCAGATATAAATACCGCAATGGTAACGAAAGCAATTAGTTAAGTGTAAGGGGTTTTTTTAGTTGGGGTAACCCCGCTTCGGCGGGGTTTTTTTTTATGAATAATTGCCGGAAATACCGAAATCGAAGTAGGGTAAAAGCAAACTTATTCGGTTTAATAAATGAAGTCTGGCAAAAAATGGGATGGGTCAAAACTTCAAAGGATTACAAAACTATTTTCAACTACTAACTTAAATATTTTTTACCATGAAAACGATTGTTAAATGCCGCACCGTAAGTGTAGCCATTTTCTTATTGCTGGTGGGACTTGGTGCCTGTGAAAATGAGCAAATGAATACTGAAAATGATGATTATGTGAGTATTCTCAAGGTTGCCGGGGATGGAACCACTTCAGTGATCGAATCCAACTTACTGTCAGTACTTACAGAAACTCCGGCAATAAGCGGGGAGGAAATGTCTGCCCTGCTCGAGATGAAAGAGGAAGAAAAGCTGGCTCGCGATGTATATACTTTTCTTTACGCGAAATGGGGGAACCAGATTTTTTACAATATTTCCCTGGCTGAGGAAAGACACATGAATGCTGTAATCCTCCTGCTTAAATTCTATGATTCACCTGATACTCTTGTAGGTGAAGCCGGTGTATTTACAAAACAAGAATTTCAGACATTGTACAACGATCTCACCACTGCAGGATCTGTATCAGTTGAAAAAGCATATGAAACAGGCGCCATGATTGAAGAAATGGATATTAAGGATCTTTCTGAAACACTGGATGTTGTTACTAATAGTAATATCATTCTCGTTTTTGAGAATCTTTTAAAAGGTTCGCGCAACCACCTGAGAGCATTTATCAGACAACTGACCAACCTGGGAATAATTTATACTCCCGTATATATCAGTGAGGAAGAATTTCAGGAAATTATCACTTCTCCGATGGAAACAGGTAATCAATACAGGATGAACAGGTATGGCAGGCAAGGGAGACATGGAAACAACGGTGGGCAGAACGGACTGAACGGTAATGGCAGAGGACATTAATTGTAAGGAAAAAACCTTACCACCCCGACGGGGTACCCTCATCTCGTCGGGGTGGTAAATTAAAAATGCTTGCAGGTGCGATTCAGAGCGCTTACGAGATACGTACTGCTATTATAACTTTTATAAAAACTGTTCAGGTAATTCTCAACATATTTCTTTTCATTTTTCGGCAGGTATTCAAAACTCCTGATAGTGCCCATGAAATCATCCTTCAACTCCTCGAATTCCTCAATTACTGTGTTTAATACTTCATCCTGGTTACAGATGCCCAGATAATAGCGTTCTGAAACGTTCTGGATAGGGAGCCTTTCATGAGGAATGGCATACACTGCATTAACCAACCCGGAATAGTCAAAATCATAAACAACTGGGATCGGTTTCTCAACAGGTGTTTCAAGCGATTTCATAATCTTGATGTTGTGCTGGTATGGTACCGTCCAGTCGGTGTTGCCGATCATATAGTTAAAAACCGCAACCCTTGCCATATCCTTGGGGGACATGTCCTTTTGCGTGGCATTCATGGTTTTCATCACAACAGCCTGGTTTCTCTCAGCCATTTTGTCATCGTTTTCAATCAGGAAACCATACGCTTCAAAAGTTTTATCGGGTCGGTTGATATCGATATATGTGATTTTTACAAGCCTGGTTTTGTAACTATAAGGTGTAACCAGGTTAAACATCTTGTAGACCAGGTATTCCTTCAATACATTGCCTTTAAAAGAGGCTGTTGCGTTACAGTGGGTAACAAGTTTCAGGTTGCCCTTGCCGCATATCCGACCGGAATCCTTTCCGCTGCCTTTGAATTTCAACATGATGGGGGGGAATGCGCAATAGGTGCGGCGCATCTCACCCCTGGCCTTCACTTTAATCTGTTGTGACAGCGAATCCGTTTCACTGAGTTTCACCGTCAGGCGGGCATCCAGGTTTTCAGGCTGACTTTTCGTCCTGAGAAATTCCCTGACGTCAAAACTAAGGGTCATTTCCAACAATTCATCAGATTCGAAAAAATCGAATCCATATTTTTCAGCATGCTCTGTTTCAAATGGTTCCTGAGCAACGGTATCCTTTGTCCCGGTCATATCCTGGCTGTATGACCAGGTGCTGACCAAGCTAATGAAGACAACCAGGGTTATATAAAGTATGGGTTTCATGATTTGCGGGTTTTTGTCAATCATCATCGTTGTTGTTTTCACCTTCATTGAAGCTTCCGTTTCCCTCACCGGTAAAAAATATCCTGATCTGGGCCTGATTTTTAATATAATCAACCTTGCCAATTTCAAAACGCATGATATTGAGTTCAGTGAGGGCTTTTAATTCCTGCATCAATATTTCTTGTTTGCTTGGTTTCAACAATTCGGTGTTGTTGAACGTGATGGTTCTCCGCGAAAACCTTTTGCTGAAGTATGCCTTCTCCATGGTATAGGTCAGCCCAACCAGGAAGAGATTGGCGAATATGACCCACAGCAGGCACTGGCATATCGGAAGCAATGCATTGATCGCTGAAATTCCCACCACCATAAAAAGGTAGGCCATCTCCTTTACCGGAACATTGAGTGTGCGGAACCTGATGATGGCAAATATGGCGAACAGGCCCAATACAAGACCGAGTTCAAGTTCAACCCAGCGGAGCATGGCACAAATCAGGAAAACTATTACTCCGGTGATAATTTGCGCGAACATATACTCGGGATTGCGGTTCCACTTAAAATACATGGCCCTGGATAAAGTCAGCAGCACCATGAGGTTAATTCCGAATTGCATCAGCAATTCATAAAATTCGGCACTTGCCAGGGGAGGGCAGAGTTGGAATTTTAAAAGTGTTGTTATAATTAAGGATTGCATTGTTTTCAGTTTTCGGGTCCGTAATACCAATATTCACTAATTGTGCCAAACTGTGTAAAATGCATAAATACAGATATATACAACTGTTATACCCGATTTTTTTCCCCGAAAAGTGTTTATTTTTATACAATTGTGTGTCCGTATTCGGACACTGTAAGGCTATTAAGGCACTCCGTACTTTGGGATACCCGTTTACTATTTTAGTGGTGTCAGGGTGACAGGTCCCAGCAAGCCTGATGGCAGGGGTTCCCAGTTTACGGCCGTGAATAGTCCGTTAGCGTCCCTGTTTTGCTTATCGTAGGCCGGGAAATTGACATTGTAGAATTTTCGGTAGGGAATACCCTGCTGATCCATGTAAATGATGCGGTTGGCCATGCTGTTGGCAACCCTGATCTCGAGCAGGTTATTCTTTCTCAACAGGGATGACCCGATCATAGTACTGTAATCACCACCAATTAGGGTGGCAAGGTACTTACCATTCAGCCACACCTCCGCGCTTTCTCTGACTGTACCCAGGTCCAGAAGCTGAAATTTCGCTTTCACTTTGGGTTTGGCAAAAAGAATGCTGTAGGTGGCTATACCTGAGTAAAATTTCAAATCAGGATCAGTCCATCCGGTCCAGGAACCCAGTGTTTCAGTCTCCAGTGCATCCGGCAACACCGGTCCTCCATCGGCAAAGCTTACCTTCCACTTGCCGGTCAATGGAACTGCCGGGCCCTTTTTCCTGGCATACAGGAAACACTGCTCCTGAATATTTTCTGTAAAAGCTTCCATCAGTAAACTGGCTCCGGGTTTCAGTTGAACAAAGACTTCAAGGATGCCGGGAGATGATCGTCTTGTCTGCGCTATTCCATTCCGTCCGGTCAGCGCATCAAACAAACCTGCAGACAACGCATTGCATTGCAAAGGAAGCCAGCCTTCCCAGGGAGCAGGTGCATTATTTACAACAAAGTACAACGTATTTTCGTCAATTTTTCGGCGAGCAAATTGGATTTGATGATCTGCCATGGGTTCCCGACGGATCCCGGCAAATGTCAGCAGGTCATTGATTTCACTGCCAGTTATAAAATAGCCTTTGCCATAACGGGCCTGTCTGATATCTTGTCTGCTGCTTTCTTTAAAAGCAAGCTCCGAAATGAACTGCTGAAATTCTGATCTGTTTTTTTGGAGGTTTGCCAGACCGGGAACGTCTTCAACCAGTGATTTGAAGAAAATTATCCTGGCCCCGGCATCCGCCAATTCAAAAAGTCGCCGCAATGTTTCGACCGGCATGTATTTGCAATCCGGTACCAAAATGGTTTGGTAACCCGATGTCTCTGTCCGGATCAGGTTATCCTTAAAATCGAGCTTTTGTATCTGTTTGTCAGATATGTAATCGAACGCATATCCCTTTTGAAGCATGTATTCCGCAACTTCCCGGAATCCGGAACCTTCAAATTCCCTTTCCATTCCGTCGAAGTGCCTGAGCAGCTGATTCCCGGGGTTAGAAAGCCTGTCAGATAAGGGATAATATAATAATACGTCATTATCGGCATGTCCCTGCTGAAGAAATGACTGGCAACGGGCAACATACTGATTCAGAGCAGGAAAATGCACCCAGAAGGGATTGACAGGCTGAAAATGCACGGTTGCATAGAACAGCCGGCCCGGCCAGGGATCTGATGGTGGCGAATAGGCTGTTCCGTGATACAGGATATGATTTACACCCCCCAGAAAATAGGCATCAACGGATCTTTTAACATCACCCAGTGTGGACAGGAAATGATCTTTAAGCCAGGTGGCTGCTTCAGCAGATATGAGTCGCTTACCAGCGATGTTGGCGGCCGATGAGGCGAATTTAAAACGGAGGATATCCCTGCCTTCTGTTTCAGGAATATCCGATGCAGCATATAAATCCAGGATATTGGCCGGTGATCCGTGGGCCTGATTGCGTATGGATACTTCTTTTCCGGCTGCCCAAAGGCGCCAGGTTTGTGTGAAATTGTCGAGTAACATTTCACTGACAGTCAGGCGGTAGTCGTATATGACCCTGCTACCGGCCTCGCTGGTATCAGTCAGCAGCAAAGCAGGCAGGTAATCACGAAGGTCGTAACCCCGGCGGTTTCTGAACCCGGTAAGAAGATCCGGGGTCCAGTCGGCCTGTCCTGAAGCATCATCCACTTCATAAGAATCATTAAAAAAACAGCGCAGGCTACTTATGTCCCTGTTTGTGAAAGCGCTGTCAAAATGTTGTAAATATTGCCTTACCGCATCCTGCGAAAAATGGTCAATGGCATATCCTTCAGCGCCAGGGGCCGCTCTTTCCACCAGTTTGCCATGTATACCGTTAAAAAGAGCAATAATTTCCCATGTGCCGGTAGGTGCCTTCCATCTGAGCCTGCAGGAATCATCCAGCGAACCGGTTATATCAAGCGATCCCGCTTTACCATAGGCCATCACAACCTGTGGTTTCAACAGGGTTGGGAATTTAATCTGATCAATGGCAAGGGATTGCATATCTTCATTGGCCGAAACAGGTTGTCTTAATTGCGCGATTTCAGGTTTTACAGCACCGGCAGTTCTTAATAACACGGGCTGCCTGAATGTAATCTTCTCCGTTATCGATTCACCCTCATGAAGTTCGTAATGTTTCAGGTATACACACCGGGCTGCATCCTCATCTTTAACAAATTTACCTCCAAACGGCCATCCGGTGCCATTGGCCATATCGATTCCCAAATCCAGCTTTCCGGCAAGGGACAAGGTATTGTCAATCACATCCATCCAGGTGGGACTCAGGTAAGGAATAAACTTATCCTCATCACCTGAGACACCATATATAGGCACAATTTCAAGCCCGCCAAGACCAGCCTGGCTGTATTGATCCATAACTTTTTCCAGATCTGCCGTATCTACGGTGCTCCCCAGCCACCACCAACGGGTCCATGGTTTGTTTTGGGAGGTTATTGCCGGCCAGTAAAGTTGCCCACTGGAACCAACCATAATTGACAACAGGAAAACAACCTGGAGAAGGAATAACTTTAATCTCAGAATCATTGAATCGTTACATTGTCACTTCCATGATTCGAAGGTATAAAATATATGGATTTTTTTTCAGTCAATATTAATCTGAATAATTGCAGGTTCCTTTCCTGATCATTCAGGAAATAAGGAATAATAGGGAATCCTGTGCCTCGCCCTCCGTATAAACTTTAATTATCCTAAGTATTTACATGATGTGTATTGAAATATCATAACAAAAAAGTTGTATTATTTCAATTAAAACCTTTGATTTTCCGAACCGGATTTTGTTGATGCATAGTTCCCTTCCCGTTACTTTTGCATCAATTAAACATGATCAGCATGAAACTGTTCAACGACAAATGCTACACCGAAACACATATGCCAAATCGGTTTGCTTAACCGCAACATCATCATTTTCACATGCAAACACATTAATATCGAAAGTCCTGTGGAATATTACAATTTGTCCGGTCAGGAGGAATTTCGGTTTCCATGCAGAGAAAAGAATTGTCGGCCTACTTTAAAGAGTTGTCGATAAACGAATATGTAAAATAATAAAAATTAGTGCTTTAAGAAATGAAAGAAAAATTACAGTATTTTCCGATTACATCCTATGCAATAGTTATGGGGCTTTCGGGGTTAACCATTGTATTTGGCAAGTTTTACCACATGCAATGGCTACCGAAATATTTTTTCGATAGCTTACTATTCTTTACCTTAATGTTATTCGTGCTTATTACTTTTCTTTATGGAAGAAAGGCCATCAGACATTTTGATGAGGTGAAGGCCGATTTTAAGCATCGAATAAGAATTAACTTCTTCTCGGCAATTTCTATCTCATTCCTGTTGCTTTCAATTGCCTTTTTGGCTTACTGGCCTTTTCTCTCCATTGTATTTTGGTGGGTAGGAGTCATCGTTCACACCCTCTTGATGTTGCATACCATCAGTTTCTGGATCCAGCATAATTTCGAAATACATACCATGAATCCGGCATGGTTTATTCCTGTGGTGGGAAATATACTTGTTCCCGTTGCAGGGATTGATTATATGCCCCCGGCTTTTAATTTCATATATTTCTCGGCAGGATTTTTCTTCTGGGTTGTATTGTTTACTGTTTTTCTCAACAGGGTTATCTTCCATCACCAGATGCCGCAAAAATTCATTCCCACATTGTTCATATTAATAGCACCGCCTGCGGTGGGTTTTATAGCCTATATGCGAATAGCCCAAAGCTGGGATAGTTTTGCTGTTTTCATGCTTTTCATGGCATACTTTTTTGTGGCCCTGCTCTTTTTTCTTCGAAAAAGCTTTTATAGGCTCAAGTATTATTTATCTTGGTGGGCATTCACGTTTCCCCTCACAGCTGTTACAATCGCTTCGGTCGTTGCCCACCAGGTTACTTCCTCAGCAATATATAAATACCTTGCCTTCCTATTATTTGGCATAGCGCTGGTTATTATAGGGGTGGTAACCCGGATGACCATTAAAAAGATCAAGCTAGGCGAAATCTGTGTGAACGAGGATGAGTAGTAATAACAATTTAAACGAGAACAGAATGAAAATAAAAGCAATAGTTGCAGTTAATCTCATTTTGGGATTTATTGCCGGGATCATATTCTCAGGAATCGTGATCAGTATCTCTTCAGGTGAAATGATGGTAAAGGAATTGAAAAGCCCTTATGATTTTGATAAGACCGTGGCGGTTATGTCTGAACGGATAAACGGAAAGGAGGGCTGGCACGTTACTGAAGTCATCGACCAGAACAAAGAAAGTATTGAGAATGGAGGGACTTCCATCGGCAATTTTAAAATTATTAAATATTGCTCGGGGCATTTTTCTTCTCTGATGCTGAAAGCCGATGACCGTAAGAAAATGGGCAACATGTTGCCTAAAGCTTTTGCCGTGTATGAAAAGTCGGATGGCCGGGTTTATGTTTCAACCATGAATGGAGCCATTATGGGCAAGATTTTTGGGGGCGAAACCGAGAGCATTATCGAAGAAGTCTCGCTTGAAGTGGAAGATATGATGCGTTTTATAAACCTGAAATATACATTGTTTTAATTGACCAAAGAAAGAAAATATTGCAAAACAGGCAATAGTGACAGCCAAATGGCTTTATAATATGGCTTTTGAAACATCATACATTACTGAAACTGCAAAAAAAGGAATAGGGTTTATAAGATAATTCACAAGTTCAATAGTATTGCACAATAGGGAAATTCTTCTATTCCCCCTGCAGCCTGGGGCTGGCAGTGCGATAGGTTTCGGGAATATCAGGAATTCCATTGCCATTGATATCGGGCTGTTGTTGAAGGTACCACAACAACGTCATCCATTCCTTGATTTCCTGGGTTCCGGGAACAGCAGGATCAGCATCAATCCAAGCATCAGCTACAGAGCGGATGGGATTTCCCGATTCATCTTTCAGGGTAACCTTTACCAACCCTTTGCTGAGTTTTTTGATGATCCCTACAAATTCAAGAATATAAGTATTGGCTGTAAGACTGTAAAGCTTGTCGTTTTGTTTTGACCAATCTAACGGCAAAAAACCTTTCTGGTCATTTCCGGTCTCAATAGACGTAATCTTTTTAAAAAGGCCCTTGCCGGAATTATAGGTAGCCCTTAAACCTGCGTAATACATGTAATTGTCAGGACTTTTTGATGGGGCAAGGTATAGAATCTCCAGAATTCCTTTAAGCTCTTTCCCGGTAACGTACACGCGGGCCAGCGGGTAACCCGGCTGCTCATCATTGCCGCTTCCCAGACAGACTACCCTGAACAGATCGGCCACTGACTGTTTCCCGGTTTTGCCCGGCTCAATATTATCGCGGATCATACCCGCCGGAAACAACACAATATCCGCACCCTGGGAATCATGTGTGTTCAGGTAAGCATAAATGGCATCGGTTATTAACGGAGCTATGTTGCTGGTCTCAGATTTATTACCCTCCTGGTATAGCAGCGGGAAAGAGGTTTCGGTAACGACATCGGCATAGCTCATCTTTAAGGGTGACAGGATATCCTGGGAGATCATCTGTTCCTGGGATACAATAAGCTGTTGAATTTCAGCCTTTCCCTCAATGGCATCGGTAACCGGAATCACCGTGGATTCTGACCGGATGATTTTTCTCTGACTCACCTCCAGTTCAAGCCTTCCCAGGCCGGTCCCGTTAGCGCCTGTTTGAACTATGGGAATGCCATTCACCACCAATGGCTTATCAATGAGCGTATGGGTATGCCCGCTGATAATCACGTCAATATCAGGCGCCTTTTGAGCCAGTGTCACATCCTCACCCGTCCAGTTGCCGTTTTTATCTTTGGTAACTCCACTGTGCGAGAGACAGATCACCAGGTCGATCTTCTCGGTTTCTTTTAAGTACCGGGAGATTTTCCGGGCAGTCTTAACCGGGTCAGCAAATTCAACAGGTCTTGAAAGCGGAGCGTCGTGTATGGCAACATATCCAAGGATACCGAAGACGCCTAGTCTGAGTCCGTTTTTCTCAATGATCTGATAAGGTTTAAGAATGCCCTTGTCAATCAATGCTTTGAGGTCATCATCGGCATTGTCTTTTTCTGAAAAAAGCATATTGGATAGTGTCAGCAGGGGCACCGGTCCCGTTTGAACCGACCGGTTCAGAATGGATGCCAGGGAGCGGGGTCCGAAATCAAATTCATGGTTACCCAAACCAACGACATCATAGCCCATCTTATGCATCAGGGGCAGCTGAAAACCGGTTCCTTCCTCAAGGGCATGGAAAAATGTGCCCATCAGGAAGTCGCCTGCATCAACAACAAGAACATGCCCGTCGTTATTCTTTTTTTCCTCGTCAATGAGGGCAGCAATCCGGGCAAACCCGCCCAGGGTTTTGTCATCGTTGATGCTTTCAGGAGAATAGTCGGTTTCGGGCGAAAATCCGTTTAGCCGGCTGTGCAGGTCGTTGGTATGCAAAATGATTAGCTTTTTCGGCTTTTCCTGTCCCGGAACTGCTGCTATGGTGATCAGTCCAAAGATCAATACAGTTGTGATATATCTTCCTGTTTTCATAGATCGTCAGGTTATTAATTAAAAATAAATATAGCGTTTTTAACGAAATACTTTTGTTAAGATACAATGACTTATCTGATAATATAATTAATCGGATCATTCAATGCAGATACTTATCAGATCTCATGTTCCAACTATATCTATTAACTTAACAATACGTTTACATTATCTTAGTTAATGGTATTTGGAATACATTAATTTTGTGTTTCAATAAAAAATGTGATTTTAACTGTTACCTAAAAACCGGCATCTTTACCATGAATAAATCATTCCGCCTGATAATCGCTGCTATCTTGTTTTTAAATGCAACAAATACAGTGAATTCCCAATCAGTTGTAAAAGGCATTGTATATTCAGATCTTAACAGGAACAATATCAAAGACCGAAAAGAGAAAGGCATTCCCGGTGTTGCCGTTTCAAACGGAAGAGAAGTTGCCCTTACAGATTCGAAAGGTGAGTATTCTCTTCCGATAGCTGCTGATAACATTGTCTTTGTGGTCAAGCCCGGTAATTATTCGGTGCCGGTAAATGAATTCAACCAGCCCCTGTTCTATTATATTCATAAACCCAAGGGTTCACCGGCTTTAAAGTTTGCCGGAACACCTCCTACCGGCGACCTTCCCGGATCTGTTAATTTTCCTCTGATACCTTCCGCGGCAAGAGACAGTTTTAGGATGCTACTATTTGGTGATCCGCAGCCTTATACGCTTGAAGAAGTTGATTTCTTTTCCAGGGGGATTGTGTCCGAGCTGAAAGGCTTCAGGGGTGCCGATTTCGGGATCAGTCTCGGTGATCTCGTGGGTGACAATCTCGATCTGCATCCCCCATATATTAAAGCAATGAAAGATATTGGTATTCCCTGGTACAATGTTATCGGAAACCACGATGAAAACTATGATGTAACAGTGGATTCCCTATCGGATGAAACCTTTGAAAAGAATTTCGGTCCGGCCACCTATTCCTTTAACCATGGCATGACGCATATCATTGTTCTGGATGATATACTCTATCCTGATCCGCGTGATGGCAGGGGTTATTGGGGCGGTTTCAGAAATGACCAGCTCGAATTCATTAAAAACGATCTTCGCTATGTACCCAAAGACCATCTGATCATAATTGCATTTCATATCCCCATCGGTGAAGATCCGGATAATGATTCATTCCGTGATGAAGACCGCCAAAAACTGTTTGAGCTTCTTGGAGACTTTCCTTATTCCCTTACCCTGTCAGCGCACACGCATGCTCAGAACCAGGTCTTTTTCAGTACTTCTGACGGCTGGCTTCAGGAAAAAAGGCATCATCATTATAACGTGGCTGCAACATGCGGCAGCTGGTACAGCGGAAAGCCTGATGCAAACGGAATACCGGTTTCCACCATGGATGACGGTACACCCAAGGGCTATGCTTTTATCAATATCAGTAAAAATAAGTACACGATCGATTACAAGGTGGCAGGAAAGCCAGCCGGTTATTATTTTGAGATCTTTGCCCCCAAAGTGGTTGAGCAAAACAAGGTGACCAGTGCCGGTATTTATGCCAACTATTTTATGGGAAGCGCGACCGATACCCTGTATTACAGGATCGACAGCAACAACTGGCAAATGATGACCTGCGTCAAGGATTATGATCCATCCTATCTTCACCTGCTTCATGAATGGGATTATTCAGAGGTACTGCTGGATGGAAGCAGACCTCCCAATCCAGCTCTATGCAGTCATTTGTGGCGTGGAAGCATACCCACTTTCCTGCCAGCCGGGGAACACACCATCGAAATCAAGGTAAAGGATATGTTCGGCCGCCTTCTTACACAGAAGAGTTCATACCGGGTGGCAGCCGGAAAGTGACAATAGCGATCAATGCTATTGTTTTAATGCTGCTTTGGTAAAGATATACCCGGGGATTTCCTGGTCGAACTTCACGCTGGTCATTTTAAATTCCGTGCCATCGCCGTCCTTTAGCATGTCTTTGTATATCACGGTTGTCGGAAACCATCGCCCCTGGATGTTCTTCACATCGCTCAGTTCTGTGCGTTTAAGCAACTGGCCGCTTTTGGCATAAAGTTCCTGTTTGAGGGGAATGAATCGTTCGGTATCGATCCACATCTTTTGTTTGTAATACGCCACATCGCTCACTTTCGCCGTTAGTTCAAGGAGTCGCACCGTACGGTCTCCGATTTTCTCTTCTCCAACGATTTTTGCCGAATAGATATCTGTTAATTTCCGGTCGTCCATCATATCCTCATAGGAGAGATCTGAACCCATAACCGACTGCCTTAACAAATGTCCGGAAATTTGAATGGTACGGTCGGCGGATGGCGAATAGATCCACAGCTGGCCTTCCAGTTTAAGCATTTTAGTTCCCTTGTCGCTTGCCGGTGACAGGTATTCCGTAAATGACTTCTGACTGCCCTCGGAATAGGTCTTTGAGGTGATCGTGCGACTGTTTCGTTTTCCGTGAATGATCATGGTGGATTCGAAGATGCGGTTTTTTGAAGACATATTCCTGTCCACTTTCAGCAGAATATCGCTGGCATCCTGACTGAAAATCGCGTTTGCCAGAAAGCAAACTACGGTTGAAATTACAATTCTTTTCATGGTAATCACTAAGCCTCCAGTTCTTTAAATAATTGAGCTGTTTTTCTTTTGTAAATGCCAATTCCTGATAGGGCAGTTCCGATAACGGTTGAAATAACCCCCGGGATAAAACCGATGTAGTAATCTGCGGGAGTTATTCTGGCACGGATAACATCAGGCAACATAACGGCCGCAGATGAGCCTTTGGTAAAAGTGCCAATGTCGAGTCCGTATTTTTGCAAAAGCCATGCAAGCAGGAGGCCTATTGCCGTACCGGCTAAGGTGCCGGCAATGCCGATCATCACTGACTCATAAATCATGGTTCGGTAAACATGTCCCTTTTCCTCACCGATGGCCAGTCTGACGCCAATCTCTCCATAGCGCCGCAATCCTCCCAATAGACCTGCATTCCACAATACCAGTGACATGGCAATCATAAAAACCAGGGTTATAATAGTTCCCATGTTTTTTGTCATATCAACATAGAAGCCAAGACTCTCCTGATCTCGCAACCGGAGCATAACCGGCCTGTAGTCGTCTTCATCAATAGTAAACAGAGCATTAAATTTGTCCAGGTTGATTTGAGCAACCTCATCGTCATAAAAACCCTGAGAGAAAAAGCCCGTTATCTCACCGGCAGCATCCTGCATTTCAAGTGCCTGCTGCACGTCTGCGAGATCTGCTATAATGGTGCCCCGGTCCAGTGCAGAGGTGCCAAAGCTGACTGTCCCCGAAACGATGAAATTATAAATAGCCATTCCACCGTTCATGGTTGATCCGATAAGCGTGACTTTCTCACCCGGATTGACTTCCAGTTTTTGAGAGAATGCCTCACTCAGCAATATTTCACCCGCTGAGGCGGGCAGGTTGCCTCTGACTATCGATTTCTTCAGATTAAGCCGGTCGGTTTCACGGGTGTTTTCAGATAAGAGGTCGATCCCCATTCCCATTGCGGGGCCCTGGGTCCTGGTTACCCCTGAATCATCCGGAACGTCCACAAGGCCGCCGAATCTTATCCTGGCTGTCCAGTTAATGTCAGGGAATTCTTTTCTCAGCCGGTCCATCAGCGCACCGGCATCCAGAATAGCCAGATCATTGGGTACCTGATCGGCATTGTCGGCATAAGCCTTTGTCATTACTTTCACATGCCCCGAAGAGAATTTGGCTGTCATTTCAATCATGTCAACCATAAGCCCCGTGACATAGGCATGCAGAAACACCGATAACATGACGCCGATGGCGACCACAATAATGGGCAGACGACTTCTGCTTTTATCACGAACAAGTCCTTTCAATAAAAACCGTATCATTGTAATTTCCCCCTTAATGCTTCAGTTGGATTCATTTTAGCTATTCTTCGCGATGGCCAGTAACTTACAATGGCTGTGGCCAGCATCACGATCAGCATGGTAGATATCACCAGGCCGACACTGTATACCGGGTAAAGGGTTTCAGCGATGGCAAACCCATAATCGCTGGTTTCGACAGGGAGTGCCCATCCGGTTTTAGCCTGCCAGATAAGGAAGGGTATTCCGTAAATTGCCCCTACCACCGCAGCCAGTATGGCATGCATGGCTCCTTCGATTGTAAATAGCCATACAACCTGTTTTTGGGTGTATCCAAGCGCCACATAGGTGCCGATCTCTTTCTGCCTTCGGAATATCGACAGCACCTGTGTGTCAAAGATGGCCAGCAGTGCAAGTAAAAGGAGCACAACATAAAATATCGATTGTCCGACGGATTTTGTTTTGATCATTGATTCCAGATCGGCCACCAGGGTTTTCACCGGCATGAACTTGTAGTTTTCGGAAGCAGGCTGTGTCGTTTCGGAATCCCTGATT
Organism: Bacteroidales bacterium; assembly: GCA_016930375.1. Lineage (GTDB taxonomy): Bacteria > Bacteroidota > Bacteroidia > Bacteroidales > UBA10428 > UBA5072. Next base: position 140,904 of record JAFGGU010000052.1, read on the forward strand.
GTAAACAGGGTGGCCTCATCCGGCATCAGCAGCATCGATTGCATGGTTTCCAGCGGTATCCATACCTGGGAAACATCCACCGTTGGCACATTGGTCTTAAAAATGTTTGTTATGCATATTTCTGTTGCATCAAAGGTTCCGTTGGCATCTCGCCAGCGAAGGGTGACATGGTCCCCGACTTTAAGCCTGCTTGTGCGGGCCATGGTGGTGCCGATAATGGCCGGTATGATATCCGGTGTTGTGTCAAGCTTTTGTGTAGGCAGGTTCAGAATATCCTGCCCGGGATCAATCCCCTTTATCAACACCGATTGCATACGTCCCTCGGGATAGATGGTTCCCTGTGAGATCAGAACCGGCAACATATCGCCGTTCTTAATGCCTGCTTTAAATGCAGGAGGGATAGGGGCATGCGCATCCTGAAGGGTGAACTGATCAAAAGGATCATAGGTTTTATGCCAGTACTGCCCGTCTCCGATTTCCCAGCTGATCATATCGGATTTGGCCTGCCGGTCCCAACCGACAAGGATCCCTTTCATCCAGATGATCACCACGAATGAAAACGACAGCACAATCACATTGAGCCAGGTCCTGAGCCCCGCACCGATGAGATTCCGGTATGCCAGTTTAATAGCTGTTTTCATATTCATTCGTATTTAGTTGGACAGCACTTCATCCTTGTCAATTTTTCCATCGAGCAGATAAACCTTCCTCCGCAGGTAACCAATCACTTTTTCATCGTGCGTGGCAAACAGGAAAGTGGTCTTGAGATCACGGTTAAGTTTAACCATGGTTTGCAGGATGTTATGTGAATTCGCAGCATCGAGGTTGGCAGTCGGCTCATCGGCCAGCACCAGGGATGGTCTTTTAACCATGGCACGGGCAATGGCTACCCGCTGACATTCCCCTCCGGATAACTGGGGAGGCTTCGATTTTACTTTATCAGTAAGGCCGACCCATGCAAGGGCATCCATGACCATGTTTCTTCGCTCTGAAGTCGAGTATTTCAGCAGGAGCAAAGGGAACTCCACATTCTCGAAAACTGTGTGAACAGCCAGCAGATTATAGCTTTGGAATATAAAACCGAGACTTTCCTTGCGTAAACGTGCAGCTTGTTTTGCCGTAAGTTCTCCGACGGAATTGCCCAGTACAAGTACATTACCGGTGGTAGGCACATCCAGTGAACCGATAATGTTAAGCAGGGTAGTCTTGCCCGAACCGCTGGGTCCGATAAAACCGGCAAATTCACCTTCCCCGAAGCTTAAATCAATTCCATATAAAGCCGTAAACTTCGATTTTCCCATGGGAAATGACTTGGTAAGCTTTTCGATCTGAATAATTGAATGATCCATGTTCGTTTCTGTTAATGATTATATACCAGCATAATTTGTATTCCTTTGCCTGAGAACAACTCCCCTGAATTGTCCTGCTGTGGCATCTTGTAATTCTTCGGATTCCAGTAAGCCATCAGGTAGAAGCTGAATTTGTTGAACTGACGTTTCCAGTTCACAAAGTTGTACAGATTCTCGTTGGTCCAGTCATAATAAACAATGGCACTGATGTTGTCGAACATCCCCAGGGGGTATGACCAGGAGGTTCCCGTAAAAGACAAGGTATTGGCAAATTTGAATGCCTTTTCATCATAAGCAACCAGCAGTTGTTCAACAACCACGTTCAGACCATTTCCCAGTCCAAAGGTGTAATCGGCGCCCAAATTCAGGACTTCCTGGTTGGTGAACATCCCGGTATTCCTGTTTTTATGTATCCAGGTGCCCTCGAACCACAGTCCTATTTCCAGATCCCACTTCCCGTCGATCCCCACCCGGTTCTCAGCAACCTGCGCATGAGCAGGAATCCCATCTCCCAGTTCACGTGTATCGGCTTCACGGAAGTGATAAGACAGGGCAACTTCTCCTTTTGGGACAGGGAATTGAAATCTGCCACCCATTTCAGGAAATTTCCGGCTTGTCTTTCCGGTTTCCCAGGTTTTGGGTCCCTCATTACCATAGAGTCCCCAAATCCATATGCTGGCGTTGTTCAGAAAGTAATATCTGCCCAGCAGGCCCCAAACACCATCGGTAAGCTGCAATGGATCGCGGGGATCGAGCTGATCGAACCACATGAGGGGTCGCAACATGGTAGCTGAACCAAAATTGATTTTCTGCAATCCCAACCTGATCTCAAACTGTCTCGACGAATACCTGGCCCATATCCTGTAGGGCTTGATTTTTCCATGGGCATAGCCGGTATCGAAAGGATGGAAACCGCCGGCGCCGTTTATATTGGCAGAGACTTCAAAATCGATCAGCTTATCATGCTTTTGTTTTACCTGGTAATTGAGAGCAGGTATGTACCGCAAACCGCCATATACAGGAAGATCCACATCCGGATTGAGGTTGACCCAACCCGACAATTGCCCTTTGATCAGCAGGGAATCCTGGCTGAAAGAAGTCCGGACAGGTAAAAGGAATAATCCAAACAACAAAAGGCTGTATATGGATGATCTTTTATTCATGCGGAGAAATGCCATACATAAAAAAGGTCGCAAGTTCCATGATCATTTCCTGGGGAGTGCTGAACATCTGTGAAATCTTCGCATCATTCACCATCTCCATTATTTTTTGTGTTATTAACAGGATGAATTCAGGCTTAAAATCTTTTCGAAAAGTGCCGTTGGCCTGGGCTTCTTTAAAATCTGCCAGGATTTCTTTCCAAGTTCTTACAGTTGTTTCTTCGATATGCTGTTTCAGTCCAAGTTCAGGATTGTTGTAAAAATCCATCAGGAATTCCTGGCTGATATCATTGGTGCCGTTCAGCTTCAGCAGCATGATCTTATGCAGTTTCTCGGCCGGCGCAGTATTCTCATGCATTATACTCTTAAACTCCATAAGACCTTTGTTGGCTTCCTGATCAAAAACATACCGGGCCAGTTCAACTTTATTCGGGAAGAAGCGATAGAAGGTCATTTTACTGACTCCTGCTTTCCGGCAAATTTCCTCGATCGAAACTCTTTTAAAACCGTACTTCCAAAACAGATCCCTGGCGGTTTTCAGAATATCTTCGTATTTCCTGTTGAAGTTTACCATACTACCAATATAAAACAAAATAAAGAACAAATATACGAAAAAAGTATTAAAATACAAAAAACGTATATTATTTTATAAAAAAATTTAGCTACGAATCGATTTTTGCTCTGATTAAAAGATTGAGCTCAGGTTTCCGTCAATTATTGCCCGGAAGAGGTTGATATTGTACCACATTTTTGCATAGAAATAGGTTAAAACAAGCAACCCGGCTGCGAACATGATGATCAGACCTACATATTTGCCTGCCAGCGTATGTCCTGCTTTAACAAACCGGCGGGAAAACCTGTCGAGCCACTTTTGAAGCCTGATGAACAGGGGATAAAAAACAACTGTAATAATGGCCATGGATATCAGCGTAAAACGCAGGGGTTTCAGTTCCCATTTATGGCTTATTAAGGTATCTGTGATAAAAGTTGTTAATAGGTTTGCTGTTAAGAGGGTTAAAATGGTAACGGCAAAATTAAAAAGCTTGCGGTACATTAAGAGAATGCATAATGGTACGCCTCAAATGTATCAAAAAGATCGATCTCATCGTTTTTATCAAACTTCACAAATTGTCTTCAGCCTGTTTATTGCCTTGGGCCATGTATTCCTGAAATAACTCTCGTATTTCTTAATTGTATTTAAATCCACCGTAAATATCGTTTTACCGTCTTTCTCCTCGAGTGTATAGTTTTCAAGGGCACCGGCCCACATTTTCATTTCGGGATTGTTTTCATCCACCTCTCCGTTTTTGATCATTTCCAGGTGTTCGATGCTGATAAACCTTCCGGGGATATTTTCTTTGATACGGCTTATCATACCACCTGTGGTCCCATCGGCATCCTGTCCCAGGAATCGGATTTTGTTGCCCTTTTCCCAGTTGCCTTCAAAACGTGAAGTGGGATTGAAAGCAGAGGTCCATTCCGAATAAGATTTTTCACCGATCAGGGTCTTATAAACCTTTTCCGGATCAGCATCGATGGTTATCTCAAAATGAAGGATCTCCAAAATTTCCGAGGTTTCGACATATTTCTTGAAATTGTTAAGGATAGCCTGCCAGCCATGCCGCTGCAATTCTACCGGGTTGGTTGGCTCAGCCTCAAATTTCTCGGTTATCACGGTTTCATTTTCACCGGATTCAAAAGAAATAAGAACTTTTCTGTCGTCATCGAGTGTGTACTCTATTTGCCTGTATATAGCGACCTTGGTATATTTGCCGCTAAAATCAAATCCCTGGGTTCCATCCCTGGATTCCATGCGGGAGCGGAATTTTCCGCCAACGTGCACGTTATTTTCCGCCGTAGTCGTATGCCAGTCGTCTGACGCATTGTTCCAATGCATGATATGGATTGGAACAGTCCAGCATTCCCATACTTTTTCAACAGGAGCGTTAACAGCTGCTGTTACGGTAATGACCGTTTTTTGCATTGTTTCCATAAGGCTATTGTTTTTGAGTTTTTGTCGTTTTTGGATTGTTCATGGCAAACTTATTTCTGTAGAATTTCATAAGCGAGCACAAAAATGACAATTATGGCCAAATTAAATAAGAATATAAAATCTTATTATCTTATAATTACTAAAACAATCCTTTTTTATGAAAGTTCATATTGGACCGGGAAGGGAAAAAAACTCAGCCAAATTGTGCTGTGGTTAAATCTGTAAAAATGAACCTGGAATGGGGGTAATACAAACGTCTGAAGTGTCTATATATTGAAAGCGATTGATTACAAAGCCATGAAAGTAGCACAAAAAATGTCGTTGTTTCTCACCCTGTGTATGTTTTGTACATGGTCACGCGGCCAGGAAACAACGGCGATGGAGAATAAGGTTGCCGTGAAAGTATCTGCAACAGAACGCGCCGAAAAGAATGGATTCGACTTTTTTGCTTCGGATGAACTGTTGCGGATGACCCTTAGTTTTGATGCCAAGACATTTCTCAAAACCAAGTACAAACCGGAATACCTTGATGCGACGCTGACATTGAAGCTCAGCGAAACCGATTCTCTCTCCCAACCCATTAAGATCAAGGCCAGGGGAGAAATGAGAAGGACTTATTGCGCATTCCCCCCCATCATGCTGAAATTCAAGTGCGGGGGGAAGGATTCCGGTCGAATTCAGGGCAAGGGCACCCTGAAACTAGTTACGCACTGTAACGCAACAGCATCTTTTAAAGGCAATGTATTGAAGGAGTACCTGGTTTACAAAATGTTTAATTTGGTTACACCTTATAGTTTCAAAACAAGGCTTGTAAAAATCACATATATAGATATCCACCGACCCGATAAAACTTTTGAGGCTTTTGGTTTTCTGATTGAAAACGAGGATAAAATGGCTGAGAGAAACCAGGCTGTTATGATCAAAGCGATGAATGCAACACAAAAGGACATGTCTCCTTTGGATATGGCAAGGGTTGCGGTTTTTAATTACATGATCGGCAACACCGACTGGACGGTACCCTACCAGCACAACATCAAAATTATGAAATCGCTTGAAACACCTGTTGAGAAACCGATCCCGGTTATTTACGATTTCGACTATTCCGCATTGGTCAACGCAGTGTATGCCACTCCACATGAAATGCTCCCCATCCAGGACGTTTCAGAACGCTATTATTTGGGTGTCTGTAACCAGGATGAAGTATTAAACGCAGTGATCGAGGAATTCACGGAATTGAAGGATGATTTCATGGGCACCATCCGGAGTTTTGAATACCTGCCGAAAAATGAAAAGAAATATGTAGAATTCTATCTGAACAGCTTTTACAAAAGCTACCATCAGAATACCTACCTGATAAGCGCCCTGAATCGCACCTGCAAACGTTTTTAGAATCTCATGTCAAATCCCTGAAACTTAAAAAACCAGGGTAGGGGATCTGTTCGTGCCTGGATGGCCTGTAATGCCTCTGTTATAGTTGATCACATCCAGCGTTTTAGGCGTAATCCTGATAAGCACAAATACATTCTGCCAATCAGGAATATTCTCCCAATAGGCCCTCTTCATTTTTACAAGTAATTCCTTATCATCCAATATTTCTGCCGTTCCGGTTATATTCACATATCCTTTGGCCTGCATGTGATCTGCAAAGTAAACACTGACTTTCGGATTTCTTTTAATCTCTGTAACTTTTCTGCTTGTTCTGGAAGTGGCAAACCAGATGGAAATTTTATCCTCCATGGGGAACGGATTCATGGTCCGCACCTGCGGTTGTCCCGCAGAATCAACGGTAACAAAGGCACAGTATGGAGTTGATTTTATTATTTCAAAGGCTGCCTGCATGATCGTATCACGTGGAATGGAAGATGGGCTGTTTTGGGCGCTTCCTGTCAATGATAATAATGTTAAAAGAGACATAAAGACATACAGGCATGGTTTTTTTCTGTGGTTTTTTTGCATGGCAGAAGGTTTTAATATCGGGTTAATTAAAGTTTATAAGTGAAATCAACAAAAATTCCAACTCCTATAAGACCATTGGAAAAACTATTTACCCTATGCAGTCTGAGGCGATCTTTATTCAAAGAATTTTTGCAGGAGAAATAAACCCAATATAATTCATGACAGATTTCCGCTCGGCACCTATTGACTTTGTTTCTGGTTTTTTGTAATTTACAAGTGATTTTTTTAATAAGATACAGGTATAAAAACCAAAATAAAAGATGCACAGTCAAATGAGCCTTTTCCTCTACTTTCTTAACCAATAACTGATATTTTTAAACTTAAATCAATTATCTATGAAAATTACCAAGATTTTATTTTTCATCTCACTTGTTGTCGGTTTTAACAATGATGTGGATGGGCAAGACCCGGCTGCCCCTATTTGGGGATGTTATGCTTCCGGAGTCGGAGAAAGATTGAGACCAGGAATGGACCCCTGCTGGATTACTTACACTGTGGCACTAATGGCTGATCCAATTGTTCAGACTAATCTGCAAAATGGCTTAATGGGAGCCGTTTTGTCTAATGCTACCTGGTATGATGCCACGGCAGCTCAGAGATTTTATGGCCAGTACTTCGAGGATCAGCCCGATGGCATCTATAAACTAAGGCCTTGCAGGGTAGTGCTCCCAAATGTGACCGGATCCTGGTTTTCACCCGGAAGGGGCAGGATGGACTTAAATCAGTCAGGTGATAAAATTTCCGGATCTGCCGGTGCTGTTAATCCGGGTGATCATTTCGGACAGGGACATAGAAACGGAGGGAGTATTAATGGAAATGTGGCACCCGATGGTTCAATCGTTTTACGGGATTTCTGGAATGACGGAACGTATACCGAAGAAGTTCATAGATTGAGCGATGATGGAAGAACCTTAAGCGGTAGCTGGACCTGGTATACAGATTCATCCAAAACCACTGTAAAGGCAAGTGGAACTTATACTCTTCAAAGGAATTAAAATCAAGATGAACAAAGTATACAATTAATTTTGGGTATAACTGAGGTTGAAAGCATGATCTGTTTGGCACAGGGAGTTTAAATCAAAATAGGAATCTTTGGATGGAAATCGATGGATTCTCCCGGGTAATAAACCCTTTGGAGATATAAGCCCGATGGAGGTGCAGCAAGCTGGGATGGCCTTTCGGAGTGGTGATCCATGAAACCCCGGATTTCCTTCATGGATAGTTTGCCTTTACCGGCGTGAACCAAAACCCCGGTGATCCTACGAACCATCATCCATAGGAAATGAGAGCCCAGGATGTGAATAAGGATCAGATCTCCTGATTCGCTGATCTCCAAATGGCTAATGTCCACCAGTGTTGATTTTTCCTCTCCCGTCGCTGCCCCAAAAGAGGAGAAATCATGAAATCCTTTGAATAGGGCAGCGGTTTCCTTCATTTTGTTAATGGAAAGCTCTTCCTTTACCCACCAGACAGAGCGTTTGCCGAAAGCTGAACGCCGTCGTGAAATGACGTACACATAGCTTCTGGCTAATGCAGAGTACCTGGCGTGGAACCCGGCGTCACATTTCTCCGCCTTAAGAATATGAATATCATTGGGCAGCAATTCATTGATCCTCCCTGCCAGGGTTTCCGCGTGCATTTGTGTGGGAACATCGAGGTGGGCCACCTGGCCCAATGCATGTACACCGGCATCAGTGCGGCTGGCTCCGTACAATTCAATTTTCTTCGTATTGAACAATTGCTCGCAGGCTTTGAGCATTTCACCCTGGATGGTTTTCACCCCGGCATTTTGCTGCCAGCCATGGTAACGTGAGCCTTCGTATTCAATAAGAAGCCTGAAACGGGACATGCGATAAAATTAGGGGGTAAAAATAGGGAAAAAAGAGTATATAATTGCAGCCCGCCGTCGCTCCGCAGGAACCGGAGCTATGACGTGCGAAGTCGGGAGTGGCCATCCATTGTTAATTGCGTGGAGTGTAATATTTCAAGGCTTCCGGCATAAATTGCTTTAGCCTTCTTATCCTGGTTTCATCGGAAGGGTGAGTGCTTAAAAATTCCGGGGGATTTGCTCCGCTTGCTGCTGACATCCTTTGCCAGAAAGGAATTGCCTCCTGCGGATTGTAACCAGCCATGGCAGCATATATCAAACCAAACTTGTCTGCTTCTGTTTCCTGCTGACGGGACCAGGGTAATATAGCGCCTACCTGGCTTCCAATACCATAAGATAGTAAAAACAAATCCTGTGTTTCCTTAGGTTTTTGAGCCAAAGCAACCTCCAATGCCATACCTCCCAATTGCTGAACCATAGCCTGGCTCATTCTTTCAGTGCCATGCTTGGCAATGGAATGGGCAATTTCATGTCCCATAACAATAGCGAGCGCTGTTTCGTTTTGGGTTACAGGTAACAAGCCTGTGTATACTACTAATTTGCCACCAGGCATGCACCAGGCATTAACCTCTTTACTATCAATGGTATTAAATTCCCATTTATACCCTTCCAGCACCGAACCTTTTTCATGGCTGTTGTAATACTTTGTAATTGAATTTGCTATACGTGCGCCGACACGATCAACCATTTTTGCATCCATATTGGTACTGGAACTTAATACCTTGTTTTCTTTCAAAAATGTATTGTATTCGGTTACAGCCAATAACTGTACGTCTGATTCATTTACCAAACTGAGTTGTTTGCGGCCTGTCACTAAATTTAATGCACAACCTGCTAATAGGAGTGCTATAAACAATAAAGAAAAGAACTTTTTCATAGGTACTTGGCTTATAGTCTGACGAGTTGGGACAAACAAAGGTAGATACAGCTGTCACAATAAGTATTATATAACTTTTGAAATAAGTTATATAATTCCCATATTTTAAAGGGATTCAAATAGCTACTCACTATCTGCATAAAACTTGTTCCACTTCCTTATTAAATAGGACTAAAGAACTATTTCACAATCGGGGTAGATAATAATAATCTGGAACTTCCGTTTGAGTGTATGATATTCTCAACTATTTATGCGTGATTCACGTATATAAGATACTAAACCAATTTTTCTATGATTCTAAAGCTGGCCTTTCCTGCTTTAATGCTCTGCTTAACAACATTTCATCCAATTTTAAAAGAGGGTAGGGACGAATCCCATTTCATAGCCGGTAATAATAAAACTGTTATCGCTGCTACTGAACTTTTATACCAACATTTGAGTGAACCGGCTTTGCCATTGGCAGCGTTAAAGTCATCCATTGATGTTTACAGGCAGCTGACAAAAGAAGGGCAGATCATCAACGACAAGGTAATTACCATCATTGATTTTACAAAGCCCTCCCACCTGGAAAGGCTGTTTGTTATTGACCTGGTTGGGGGGAAAATAATATATAAATCTCTTGTGGCACACGGGAAAAATTCAGGGGAGGACTATGCCACCAGTTTTTCCAATAACCCCGAATCGCATCAGAGCAGTCTGGGTTATTATCTGACCGGTAAGTCCTATGTTGGCCGGCACGGAAAATCACTTCTGCTGAACGGTCTGGAGAAAGGGATTAATGATAATGCCAGGAAGAGGGCTGTGGTGATTCACGGAGCGGAATACGTAAGCCAGGGGTATATTGAATCTAACGGCAAGCTGGGCAGAAGTTATGGTTGTCCCGCCCTTCCGGAAGAAACAGCCTCGGAGATCATTAATACAATTCAGGAAGAATCCTTGTTGTTTATTTATTCCAGCGACAGGAATTATTGTAAGAACTCAAGTTTTTCCAATTCTTTTTCATCAATTCCGTAAATGTCGTTATAGAAGAAGATATTCAAATCTTCATCTGCTTCACAGGTAACATAATGTATATATAAATCCACCGGAAAGTTTAAGGCTATTTCCCTGCGTATACCTTTGTTAATCATGCTTATTACATCTATGTCCTGATTTTGCCGGGAGAATTCCCTTACCAAATAGTCTGCAAGCATCTCAGGATGCTGTACCCTTATACATCCATGGGATAAGGCCCTGATATCTCTGGAAAACGACTGTTTGCCGGGAGTATCATGAAGAAAAACTGAATAGGGATTAGGAAACACAAACTTCACACGGCCCAATGAATTATCCTTTCCTGATTCCTGCCTGATTGAAAGATCAAAGGTTTCGGCAGATACAGTATTCCAGTCTACCTGATGGTAGGCTATAGTATTCCTGTTTTTATCAATCAGCCTTAGCCGGTTACGATTCAGGTATCCGCTATCTGATTTCAGCTTTGGAAGCATTTCATCAAGCGTGATGCTGCGGGGTACCCGCCAATCCGGGTTGGTGATTATTCGAACAATTTTACTGCGGATCATTGGCGTGGGAGTTTTAACGGCCCCGACGATAACCTTTGAATTCCCGATAATTCTATTCTTTTTATAGATCCGCATCTGATAGGCTGGGATATTAATATAGATGAACTGCTCAGTCTGAAGGTTTTCTTTTCTCAGCCTGTCAAGGTTTAGTGCTATACGCTTGTATTTGTATTCGGTTGATTGTGATAATGCCTCGCAGGTGTTTTTACCGGGTTTGCTATCCGTTTCAAGGCCGTGGTAATATTGAAATTTCTTAAGCGACAGGATGAAAGACTCATCCGTTGATCCGGGTTGCAGGTAGCCAAGGTTGATCAATACATTTTCAATTGTTTTCCTGAACAAAGCTGAATCTTTTATTGGATCGGGAACGGAAATCCGGGCATCGGCTCTTTCAGTGCTGTTTAAAAACTTTACCAGAGCCAGTTGAAGTTTACGGTATTCTATAAAAGCCGGTTGAACCGCGAGTATGCGCTTTTCAAAATCATCACTTGCCAGGGCACTGATTAAATAAGGAGTAAGACTGTAAGCCGCCGACAATGAAAACAGCGTAGAGTCGAAATCATGGTAGCCCATTTTCAGAAACAACATAAACCTAAGGCAGGCATCTGTAAGCAAAAGTTCAAGATTCATGCGGCTTGTCAGGTAACTGCTCTGTATATTGCTATTCTTCATTAATTCCAGTTCATTTCTGATTTCAGGAACAGGGAATAAGCTGGTTTTGAGTCCATACATTTCGGCTTTATCAAGCAAGCCGAGCAAAACAACAGCCTGGTCGGAAATAGTAGTAGTGCTTGTCCAAACGGGCCTGTAGAATTGCCTTGCGTAAAAATCTTTTAATAAAGGTATTGTTTTCAGGCTTGAAATGTCCTTGGCAGGACTACCTGCATCAGGAATTTGCAGGAAAAAATCCGTCATGTTAACCATTAAAGCAGGTAAAAACAGGTCATTCTCCATCAGGAGCATTTCTTTGGTATGGCTTTGATAGCTGGTGCTCAGTATTAATATTCCAGCCATCACAATGAGCCAGACATTAGAAAGGACTGCCTTTTTGGTCCAATTTATTATTCTTTTTTCTGTTGAGGATTTACAGAAACAAGCGGGGATTATTGGTGTTTTCTTGGTTGGTTCCATAAGGAACTTTATAATCAGGAGTAAAGGTGAGGTTTATTCTCTGATGACATGTTACAGATTTGTAGTTATTAGTTATATAATTCACACATTATAAAGGAATTAAATTGTTTTCCAGATTATAGTAAGGTCCCGCCAACGGCGGGGCTACACCCCGGAAACCAATCTCTTAAAAGCTTCTCCTCCTTTTAGAAATCAATGGTATTACCCGAGAACGTATAAGTTTGGTTCATCATAATAATGCGTACCTCAGATCTAACTTAGAGTATTATTAGCTTTATAATAATAGATCTGTCTGTTTGACCGGAGTATTTCACTAACCCCGGCCTTCAGACCGGGGTTCCGTGAATATGTTTTTTCTTGATTACCTCAGGGCTTGAGCCCTTTTAATCAACGAGAGCTCACCTTTAAGCAGGTTTATGATGTTGGTTTCAGTTCGGTTATAAATTAAGGAAACCGGTATTTAGAGACCTAACGGTGTGAATGTAAAATTGAACGTAAGACATGACAGATATATTTAGGTTTATAAAAAAGGGCTGAAGCCCTTACTAATTCTATATAATCGTTATCTGAGACCCCGGCCTGAAGGCCGGGGCTATTGAATGTTCTTCGATGGAGACTGCGTTACTTGATTTAAAATAATTAGATTAGGTACGCATTATTATGATGAACCGGAATAGTAAATGGACAGAAGCGAGTGCAGTCGGGAATGAAGCTTTTCTTGTTAAAATCCGAAAGCAATGTTCTAAGCCCTGAAAAAAGCACTTTATAGTTATAGATAACATTCAATTAATGATATAGAATGGTCCGACCCAACTGGATTATACTGCCGGGTCATTTTTCATGGTCTTTAACCATAAAACCAAAATCCTGATTCCATTTTTCATGGAACCAGGCAAGTCCGGCATTTGCATCAACACATCCGAAAACAGCTCATCTTTTAGAATTTTATATTCCACAACTGTAAACCTGGAAAAGTCCTCCAGTTCCCATCCCGACCGGTGGATTTCCAGGATGTTATCTGCCCAGGCTCCCTGGGGCATAAATCCCAAAGGAGTAGAGATGATTATGTTCCCGGTGTGTTTGAAAAGTTCGCCCAATAGATCGTAGGCCTTTGCTTTCTCGAAATGCTCAATGATATCACCCAGAATGATCAGATCATAGTCTTCCAGCTGTGGAAGAACCTTAAAAATGTCATCAGATATGATTACATCATAAAGCTTTTTTTGAATGTTTGTGATACATTTCTTAAAAGGTTCAACTCCGGTGATCGATATTTTCCAGTCTTTTCGGGTAAAGTTCTGGCCCAACATCACTTCAAAAGTATCCCGGATAAGAAAGGCCCACTTTCCATAACCACAACCAACATCAAGTATTTTAAACGCAGGAAGCGGAACCGGTTTGCCCTCGGATATCTTTTGAAAATCGAATGATGTAATATCTGATTTTGAGAAAATATTCCTGGCAACAAGTTTCAGTACAAACGGAATATTGCAGGGAACACTGGAAGACATGACATTTTGGATTAGTTGATTTCAGATTAATAGGCTGGAGATGACTTGCGCCGCCTTAAGGGCGCCATCTTTGGGAATCTCGGGATAAGAAACTGTTGTTCCCAGCATTTTTATGATTTCTTCAGCCAGTAATTCCGGTGTTGTTTGTGAAAGGATTAAATGCAATCCGGCCCCATGTCGTTCAAGCATTCTGGCAACACTGGCTTGTTCGCAATGCCCTTCAATAGGGAAATAAATAAAGGGTATGCGTAATGCAGTCAGTTCAAGTGTTGAGGTCGCGCCACCCTGCACAATGGCAAGATCGCATGCTGCAAAGTGCTCGTATAGCTTGGGGATAAAGCCTTTTATGGTAATATCTTCCGGCAATTGCAGTGAATCCGGATCCAACCGCGGACCAGTAACCAGAATCACACGAAGTGCAGGTATGCTTTTCTTCACAAGGATGCAAGCTTTACCGCACAGTTCGAGAAGTTCCTTTCCGATGGCTGTTCCCCCCATGGAACAGATCACCAGGGGTTCATGGTCGTAACCTAATTTTATGCGTACTGCCGGTTTATCCGAAAAATGCGCCGGCTCAAACGGGAACACATATCCTATAAACGTGTACATAGCCTTGGCAAAATCACGGCGTCGGGGCATCATAAAACCAAACGTATCATCTGGGATATCTTCAAGTTCACCGACAAAGAGGCCCAGATCGTATGAAGGTTTACGCTTATGCCGGTAATCATGCGACCAAACACGATTCCAGTAGTACACCCCGAGAAGTTCCAGCGGATTCTTTGACATGGCATGCAATCCAACAAAGTCATAGATCATGACGAACGGGAAATTCTTCTTTTCAGGATGTTCTCTCATGGCCAGTGTAATCTCATAGGCTTCGTCACCAATGATCAGGTCATATTGCTTTTTACTGATGAGATCCAGGAAGAATTCAACATTTTTCTGCCATTCACCTCTCGATTTCATCAAATAGCTGAAGATATTAAGTTGTGAACCCTTAGCTGCCGTTTCGGCAGCCAGATTTTCATTAGTATATTGTTCAATACCCGGAACCAGTTTTTCTCCGGCTTCCAATAAGACAATTGTTGCCGGGTCTGATGCGATCCAGTCAATTTCCACTCCCGCAATTAGCTTTCTTAACTGATTGGCAATGGCTATATCCCTGCCGATGTGCCCGAGTCCCAAGGACCCGCTTATGTAAAGAATACATGTCTTTTTCATTTACTCCCTATTTATGGTTTACAGCAATTAAGAAGTGAATAATACAAGGACACTGGAAAATGAAATGAAAGAGAAATCAGGACTGGTAATAAGAAATTTATGGACTATTCCTTGAAATTCCTAATCTATAAGGAATTTTTTCATCATACCCCAAATAACCACCTATCCACTCATTGCTCAATTGCTAGGCGAAGTTACAGCTATACTTCATAGCGCTTGGCGTATTTGTGGGTTGTTATTGTTTACATAACAGGTTGCTCTATATTCTTGAATTCGGTAACCAACTGTGCTGTTTTATAGCCGAGAGAAAGGTCTGATTTTAAAACAATAAAGTAAGGAGATTGTCCGTAGAGCTTATAAATATCCTTGTAATACCTAAAGAGATAATAAGCAGCTCCTGCAGTTCCTAAAGGGGTAATGCCAAATAGCAGGTGCACTGTTTTTGAGTAGTTTGTCCGGGTTTTTATCAGGAAGGAATACTCTTCATTTTTTCCAATGGTGACTTCCTTACCCGCAATTTGAAAACTGGCATGGTAAGTCCCCGGGGTTGAATCTGCCGCAAGGTCAACCTTGAAGTCGGGATAATATTTCTTCAGGATTGCTTTTGTTCTCATGTTCGATAAAGGCCCGCCCACACAAAATTCATCCATGGGCTCAATTGACTCCGGAATTTTATGAAAAGGAATGATCTCGGGATCTACCTTTAAATCAAGCGCCAGATGCGCAAGGTATGTAAATGCATACGCATCCTGGTGGTGAATAAATCCGCCCCAGTTATCTGTTTTGTGCACAGATGTTGAGATTATGCACTTTGATTCTGTAAATCCTAAAACCAGGCGAAGTTTTCGCCTGTTAAGCCTGGTATGTGAATAGGTATATAAGCTAACAATCAATACAACGATCAGACTTGTTGCAATTCCCGTAATAAAAGAGATTGTGAAGTTCATGGATACCTCCGCTTGATTAATTCAAACTGCAAATTATTTTCAATATTTACCTTGATTCGGTTTAATATTTATTTTGTTGATCATGATCAATTCAGATTTGGCTTTAAGCCTAGTTCCCGTAATTTCTCCGTCGTGACAGTGCCTTCCATAAAAGATCCATTGCCATGTTAATACCGATTAGTCTATTTCTGACATATTCGATTATTTAAAAATCATTTGTTTTTTCTACATGAGGGAACTCTTTATTAAAGTTAGACTATTTTAATTTTAAAAAATAGGCTGTGAGTTCTACCATTATAACTAAATAGTCTGTAGAAACATTTGTTAATTCGGCAAGAAGGCGGGCGGAAGCATCGATTTGATTTGCTTTTCTCTCTTTTCGGCTTACGACCTATCTGGGAAAGATTCAGTGTGAAACAAAACAAAAGGATTGTTATGTTTTGTCGATCCTGGATGAGAAAAAGGTCAGTATTCTTTAATTATTTGCACTGCTGGCTTGCTTTCAATAAGGAATAAATCACAATATGTTTATACAAACTATTGGTACAAGCGGATTAGAGACTATGCAATAAACAACATAACTGGTAAAATAACAAAAATAGGATGATTGCCAACATACAAAACAAGAATATATCAACCTTTCGCACAAATATATCTTTGCTGCAGAATACTTGCAGTTCATCCAGCTTTTTATTATCTTAGTAATCAATAACAATGCAATTCAACACCTACGTCAGCATTTTGGAGGACCGTCAGGCATAAATAATCAAATTTTGTCAGGAGATAGACTTAATATCATGCCCAATATATCACCAATAGAGCCAAAACAAAGAATTGAAATTCTTGATATATTGCGTGGAGTTGCATTGCTCGGCATTATATTTAATAACATTCTCTATTTTAGCGGCTATTCCTTCATTCCCTATACTAAGCTTCAGCAAACTCCGACTTTTCAATTGGATGAAAAGATATATCTTTTACAGGAAATTTTTGTTAGTGGGAAATTCTATACACTCTTTTGCTTATTGTTTGCAACAGGATTTTACCTTCAAATAAGTAAAAACAAAAATAACACTATTGATTTTTTGAAAACATATCGACGACGGTTGTTTGTTCTACTCATAATAGGGCTGATACACATCCTGATTTGGTTTGGGGATATTTTATTTCTGTATGCGCTGATAGGTTTTATCCTTATTTTATTCCGAAAAACTACGACAAGGAATCTTTTCAGGTGGGCGCTCTTTTTCCTGTTGCTGCCAATATTAATTGATTTTGCGCTAATGCCTTTTTTTCACGCTTCAGATACTATAGCTGTAAAGAACAATGTATCAGTGGCACACACAAACTATCCGGACATGACAGTAGAGGAGGTTTTTGAAACATTCAAGTATGGAACCATCAGAGAAATTTTCGTTTTGAATATCCATAATTATATATGGAAATGGCTATCCTACCTTCTTTCACGAAGGTTTTTCACAGTTCTTGGAATATTCCTCCTGGGTTACTATTTAAGTGCAAC